>JAKSPC010000019.1 GCA_024405155.1 Lachnospiraceae bacterium
GCGGTTGTCGAACAGAACTTCTTCCGGAATACCCGGGAAGCCGGGATGCCACCGGGATGCCACCGGTTACTGTTCAGAGGTAAGCCGGTCGACAGGTAAGTAAAATAACTGAAACAGTGGTTTCCCATCCATTCGGCCAACCTGGAATGAGGTCGAAAAAACCGGCATGTGAGCCGGTGAGCGGTTTGAACTGTGTCCGGCTCACATAAATGCGCGAGAAACTTTTGCCGATTTGGACCTCTGGCGCCCTGATACCCTTAGCGGCTCACATCGCTCCCGAAAATCCTGCAGAAATTGTCTCAAAACGGTTTACATAAATTTCTGTATGTGAGCCAAATGACATCAAACCACGCCAGCGGCTCACATCGCAGTTTTTTGACTTTTTAAGCGTGTGAGCCGGAACGGTCTAAATGCGCTCTCCGGCTCACATCGCAGTTTTTGCAACCATTAAACAGAAGGGCCGGACCCCAGCCGGGAGCGGCAGGGATCATGATTCTGGCTGATCTCTGAACAGTAACCTTTATAGCACACATATCGTTGGCTGTCCAATAAATCGGACTGCAATTAACACACTATTAGCACAAATTAACACAAATTGTGGGAAAAAGCCTTACAGAATGGGAATGTGGTTCTCAAACGGCATCTTAAAATTTTGGCTAAAATAAAGGGAAACCGCTATAAATAACGATTTCCCGATATCCGCAGCAGGAGGGATTCGAACCCCCGTACGGTTGCCCGCAAACTGATTTCGAGTCAGCCCCGTTATGACCACTTCGATACTGCTGCATACCCGGCTATTCTATTATACTTTGCCGCCGATTTCAAGTCATTTACACAGGAACGGCGAAAGACGCTGCACAGGAACGCCGCAAGGCGGACAGTTGCGCGGCCCGGCTTACCTGTCCGCAAAATCCCCGGTGGAGGAAGGTTTGGACAGAAGGGCCGCCGCCACTTCCTTTGCACTGCGGCCGTCCACTACGGCTTTCACCGCCCGGGCTACCGGCATTTCCACGCCATGTTTTTCGGCAAGAGAAAGCGCGGGATCCAGGGCGTTGAGTCCCTCTACCACCATGCCCACCTGCTTCACGGCTTCTGCCGCGGGAACTCCCTGACCGATGAGCATGCCGCACTTGTTGTTCCGGCTGTGCATGCTGGTGGCAGTGACCACCAGATCGCCGATGCCGGCAAGACCGGAAAACGTCTCTTCCCTGCAGCCCATGGACACACCCAGACGTTTGATCTCCGCAAGGCCTCTGGTAATGATGGCCGCCCGGGTGTTGTCGCCGAACCCGGCGCCCACGGCGATGCCGGAAGCCAGGGCGATCACGTTCTTTAAGGCGCCGGAAAGTTCCACGCCTTTTACGTCCGCATTCACGTAGGCCCGGATGCAGGATCCGTCGAACAGGCGGCGCACTTCTTCCGCCGCTGCCATGTCTTCACAGGCTGACACGATGGTGGTGGGCATATCCAGCGCCACTTCTTCCGCATGGGTGGGACCGGAAAGGGCCACGATACGGTTTCCCGGCAGGACTTCATGAAGGATCTCCGTCATGGTGAGGAGCGTCTCCTTTTCGATGCCCTTGGCCACGGTCATCACTGTCTGAGAAGGCGTGACGTAGGGAGCGGCTTTTTGGGCCGCAGACCGGATAAACACGGAAGGTACTGCGAATATAACGTAATCTTTTCCGGAAACGCAGTTTATTTCTGTTGTAAACGAAATATTTGAAGGAATCTGCATGCCCGGCAGCTTGGGATGCCGGCGGGTGCAGGTGTATGTTTCCACCTCTTCCGCCGAAATGGACCACACGGTCACGTCCATGCCCCGTACTGCAAAGAGCCGGGCCAGTGCCGTGCCCCAGGTGCCTGCGCCGAGAATGGCGATGCTGTTCTTTTGTGTGTCGATCCTCTGATTACCCATACCGATTGCCGGTGCGCATCGGCATTACGCTTTCTTATCGATCATTCCGCGAAGCCAGCTGATGGTATCCTGCAGTTTGGCGATGACCTCGCTCTTCTTGTCGTTTTCGTTCTTTAAATGCTCCACCGCACGTTCCAGCCGCTGGAACTCTTTTTCGTACTGCTCGATCACGTGGTTCTTGTTTTCCACAATAAGCTTGTAGCCTTCGATGGTATTGAAATAGTACTCGCCCTGGGTGTCATCGTTCACGTCCGGCTGGGGCGTGTCCTCATGATACTCGATCAGGTAAGCCACGATGGGCTGAATGGTGGAATACCGGAACTCCGGATTCTTTCCGGTAAGGATCCGATCCAGCGTACTTTCCGGCACGCCGGTCACATCTGCCAGTTTTGCCCGGGAAATATGCTTTTCCCGACAGCGGGCGTTGCACCAGTCGATGAGATCACGGGGATTTAAGGTGTGTACAATAAAGTTGCTTTTTTCATTTGACATGTCTGCGCCTTTCTTTCTGCAGACATTATAACACACTTTTCCCGAATGTGGGGAAAGATCGCGGGATGGACCGCCGGATACGAAGCGCTTAAGGCGTTTTCGGCGTCACTGGTTTCCTGGCCGCTCCAGCATCACGGCCGCACCCATCCCGCCGCCGATACACAGCGACGCCACGCCGTGCCGTTCCGATCTGTTTTTCAGAAGATGCGCCAGCGTCACCACGATGCGGGCTCCGGTGGCTCCCAGAGGATGCCCCAGTCCCAGACCGCTGCCGTAAAGGTTGGTCATCTTTAAGATCTCATCTTCGCTGACGCCGTATTTTTCAGAGAGAAGCTTCACGCAGCCCAGAGCCTGTGCCGCAAAGGCTTCGTTCATTTCCAGGCACCCGATGCTCTTAAGATCCGCGCCCGTTTCTTCCAGCAGCGCACTGATGGCATAATAGGGTCCAAGCCCCATAAACTGCGGATCGCAGCCTGCAGTGGTGCCGGCTGTAATGGTGCAAAGCGGCTCAATGCCGTTTTCCCTGCAGAACCTTTCCGTACCCAGAAGCAAAAACGCTGCCCCGTCGTTAATGCCGGAGGAGCCTGCCGCCGTCACCGTGCCGGTGCCGTCTTTTATGAAAGACGGCCGAAGAGAGGCGATCTTTTCCGGCGTGGAAGTGCGGTTGGGATGTTCGTCGGTATCAAAAACGGTCTCCTTTCCCTTCCTATCTTTTATCACCACGGGAACGATCTCGTCTTTGAATTTTCCGCCGTCCACGGCAGCAATGGTCTTTTGGGTCGCCTCCCATGAGAATGCGTCCTGCGCTTCCCGGGTAATGCCGTATTTCTTCGCAATGTTTTCGGCAGTGATGCCCATGTGAAGACCGGAGAACGTATCGGTAAGGCCGTCTTTCAGAAGCAGATCGGTAAGCGTAAGGTCACCAAGTTTGTTTCCGCCCCGGATGCTGTTTGCCGCATAGGGCACGTTAGACATGAATTCGATGCCGCCCGCCAGCACCAGATCCTTCCCCATGCACAGTTCCATGCAGCCGTTGATAACTGCCTGCATGCCGGAACCGCAGACCATGTTGACGGCATATGCGGGAGTCTCCACGGGCACGCCGGCATTCATGGCGATCTTTCTGGCTATGCCCTGTCCAAGATTGGTGGAATAAACGTTTCCCAGGATCACTTCCTGTACTTTGGCGATCAGCGCCGGATCAAAGCCGCCCCGGATCACCTGGGCGGAGATATCGGCCGGATCTGCCCCGGCCAGAGTTCCCATGAACCTGCCGATGGCGCTTCGTTTGGCATCAATAATGCAAATGTTGTTGAATTTCATAAATCACCTTTTTGAGAAAATCTACGGCCATTCCTATTTGCCGCGTTTTATACAGTTTATCACAGGACCGGAGGAATATCATCCGGAATCGCAAAGAAAAGGGGGGCGCTGTTCGCGCCCCTGTGACATACTCCCACCACTTAATGCTTCGCATTTGAAGTGGGGGCTTCTCGCTCGATGACGCCATCGCGTCAAGCATAAACGAGCTATCCCCGCGTGTCCCGCGGTTTATGCTGTTTTCACAGGGCAAACAGCCGGAGCGTTCCGTTCTTTCTGCTTTCATTACTTTCTGTGATACGGATGTTTCCGTTCACCATGTTGGTGGCGAACTATGCTTCGGATCCTTTTTGCTCTTGAACCTCGGATATCCAATGGACTTATCTCTGAAGAAGTTCCGGAACGCCGTTTCCAGCTGCAGCTGCGCATTGGAAAGTGCCAGGCTGTCCACTTCCTTCAGCCATTCATAGTCTGCCTTCAGATGAGCCGGTGTATTGCGCAGCGTCTTTCCGGTCTCCTCATAGTGTTTCTTTTTCTCATCCAGGAGCGTATTATATACAAAACGCGTACAGCCGAACGCCTTTGCAAACAGCACCTGCTGTTCGGCATTCGGATAGATTAGATATTTGTTGGCGAGGTTCTTTTTCATAGTACCTATTATATCAAATCTCTGTCCGATAATACGGACTTTCAAATGTGGCATCCTGTGGTATGTTACTGTTCAGAGATCAGCCAGAATCATGATTCCTGCCGCTCCCGGCTGGGGTCCGGCCCTTCTGTCTAATGGTTGCAAAAACTGCGATGTGAGCCGGAGAGCGCATTTAGACCGTTCCGGCTCACACGCTTAAAAAGTCAAAAAACTGCGATGTGAGCCGCTGGCGTGGTTTGATGTCATTTGGCTCACATACAGAAATTTATGTAAACCGTTTTGAGACAATTTCTGCAGGATTTTCGGGAGCGATGTGAGCCGCTAAGGGTATCAGGGCGCCAGAGGTCCAAATCGGCAAAAGTTTCTCGCGCATTTATGTGAGCCGGACACAGTTCAAACCGCTCACCGGCTCACATGCCGGTTTTTTCGACCTCATTCCAGGTTGGCCGAATGGACGGGAAACCACTGTTTCAGTTATTTTATTCGCCTGTCTACCGGCTTACCTCTGAACAGTAACCTATAAAGGCAAGCTTTAGTGCACACCGTTCCGGCTATACGGTGCAATGGGGCACAGCAAGGAAAGGCAAGCTCATCGTACCTGTCGTACCTCGCACAGCGGGGGGCGGAGCGACGCTCCCACAAAGAGCCGCCTGTCCCCGCAAGCCCGTGAACTCCTTCAAAACCGCGATGGAGCCGTCCCGGATCCCTGATTTCGGACAATTCCCACCGAGCAGGCTCCCAAAGGGGGTATCGGTGGGAAAACCGAAAAACCCCCTTTTTTCATCCCACATATCGCAGCCAAAATCAGTGTTTACGTGGGAACTGTCTTGAAAAGCGGAAGTTGTAACTACGAAATGTATGCCGATACGGCGATACCTGCATATAGTTTCTGCCGACTCCAGAGGCAATGTATGCCAGGAAAGCAATGACAGCCCATAGGGTCTACTCAAAAACAGAAAAATGTATGCCAAATCCGGCTTGCGGTCTCACAGGTTCTACTCGCCGCCGACTGTGTATGTCTATGACTGGGACTTTTCTTCCGTGGACATGCTAATGTGTGCCGGTGCGGCAATGCCCGCAGATTAGTTTTACTCAAAACAGAGCAACTCATACCATAATGCGGTTTTTGAGGTGAACGAAAATGTGCTTCCCGGTAAAAGTTGTACATGATCCGGACTGTCAAAAATCGGCATGTAATCGGGATGGTCTTTACTGCCGTTTTTAGAATCGACCATTTTTGCTTTCGGCTGTATTTGACCGACAGCGGGTTTAAGGTTATAATAAGGCGGATAACACGAGGAAGCAAATGTCATGGACTGGGGCCTTATCCCCGAAAGGACGGCAGATATCATGTTTGAAAAGATCGGTTTTATCGGCACCGGCAACATGGGCGGCGCCATCGCAAGAGCAGTAAAGGTTTCGGCAGTAAAAGAAAAGGTCTATCTGTCGGATGCATTCGTGGCATCCGCCGAGAACCTGGCGAAAAAGATCCCCGGCGCATTCGTTTCCGACAACGGGCAGATCGCAAGGGAATGTGATCTTATCTTTCTGGGAGTAAAGCCGCAGGTGCTTCCGGCGGTATTGGAGGAGATCGCTCCCGTACTGGCCGAAAGGACCGACCGTTTTGTGCTGGTCACCATGGCGGCGGGCACGCCCATCGATAAGATCATGGAACTCACGGCGGAGATCTATCCCGTGATCCGCATCATGCCCAACACCCCGGTATCCATCGGCAAGGGAGTGGTGGAGTACTGCGGAAAGAACGTGACAGAAGAAGAACTGGACGAATTTCAGGCGCTGCTGGCAGGATCCGGCAGAGTGGTGCCCCTTCCCGAAAACCTCATAGATGCCGCTTCTGCGGTCGCCGGCTGCGGTCCGGCCTTCGTATACATGTTCATTGAAGCCCTGGCTGACGGCGCCGTGGCCTGCGGACTTCCCCGGAAGGCGGCCATGGAACTGGCGGCGGCCATGGTGGAAGGCTCCGCAAAAATGGTGCTGGAGACCGGCATGCATCCCGGAGAACTGAAGGACGCAGTATGTTCCCCCGGCGGCACCACCATCCAGGGCGTGCGTGCGCTGGAAGACGCGGGCTTCCGCGGTGCCTGCATGGAAGCCGTCATCGCGGCGTACGAAAAAACGCTGGAACTTAAAAACAAATAATTCCGGAAGCGCGCTGCCTGCCCGTGCAGACGCCGCTCTCCCGGATAAGTTTTGAAAGGATTTTTTGTAATGAGAATTGTTATTAAGGTGGGTTCCTCCACGCTGACATACGCAACCGGTGACCTGAACATCCGCCACTTCGAAAACCTGGTGAAAGTACTTTCCGACATCAAAAACGCCGGTCACGAAGTAGTGCTGGTCTCCTCCGGCGCCGTGGCCATGGGAATGGGCAAGCTGAATTTTTTCGTAAAGCCCAAGGACATGCCCACCAAGCAGGCCTGCGCGGCAGTGGGACAGTGCGAGCTGATGCACCTGTATGACAAACATTTCGAGGAGTACAACCATGACGTGGCTCAGATCCTCCTTACCGCCGACGATTTCCGCTCCGAAGAGCGCGTGGGAAATTTCCACAACACCATTTCCCGTCTTCTGGAACTGAACGTGCTCCCGGTCATCAACGAAAACGACACTGTGGTCACTTCGGAGATCAAGGTGGGCGACAACGACACGCTTTCCGCTCTGGTGGCCGTCCAGGCGGAGGCCGATCTTCTGGTACTTCTTTCCGACATCGACGGTCTTTACACCGCTGATCCCAGAAAGGATCCGGAGGCAAAAATGATCAGTACGGTGGATGCCATCACCCCCGAGATCGAGGCCCTGGCCGGCGGCGCGGGATCTTCCATCGGCACCGGCGGCATGGCTACCAAGATCAAGGCGGCAAAAATGGTGACCGAAGCCGGCTGCGACATGGTGATCATCAACGGCGACCGCCCGCAGCTTTTATACGACGTGATCGACGGCAAGGCTGTCGGCACCCGGTTTTTACAGTCCCGGAAATAAGCGGCATCCGGGCACTACAAAGAGGTAAATGATATGACGACACACGATATCCTCGTAAAAGCAAAAGAAGCAAAGCACGGCATCGGCACGCTGGACACCGCAAAGAAGAACGCGGCGCTTTGTGCCATGGCGGATGCGCTGATCGCCGAAACGCCTGCCATCCTGGCGGCAAACGCCGGTGACATGGAGGTTGCCAAAGGCAAGATATCAGACGTGATGCTGGATAGGCTGCTCCTCACCGCCGCCCGTATCGAGGGCATGGCGGAAGGCATCCGGGAAGTGGCAAAACTTCCGGACCCGGTGGGAAAGGTGCTGCGCACCGCAACGCGTCCCAACGGCATGAAGATCGAACGTGTCTCCGTCCCCATGGGCGTTATTGCCATCATTTATGAGAGCCGTCCCAATGTCACATCCGACGCGGCGTCTCTGGCGCTGAAAGCCGGTTCCGCCTGCATCCTGCGCTGCGGAAAAGAGGCCCATGCCTCGGCACAGGCCATCGTTGACGCCATGCAGAAAGGCCTGGCAGCCGCCGGCGTTCCTGCCGACTGTGTGCAGCTTATCGAAGATACTTCCCACGATTCCGCCAACGAGCTGATGACTGCCCGCGGATACGTGGATCTGCTCATTCCCCGCGGAGGCGCGGGACTTATCCGCCGCTGCGTGGAGAATGCCACGGTCCCCGTGCTGGAGACCGGCACCGGCATCTGCCACGTTTTCGTGGAAAAGACCGGTGATCAGGAAAAGGCACTTGCCATCATTGAGAATGCAAAGTGTCAGCGCCCCTCCGTATGCAACGCCTGCGAGGACGTGCTGATCGACGAGGCCATCGCTGCGGAATTCCTGCCGAAATTAAAGAAAACGCTGGTGGACGACCGCCTGGAAAAAGGCGCAAAGCTTGTGGAACTTCGCCTGTGCGAAAAAGCACGGCAGTTCATTGACGGCACCCCGGCGGGAGAAAAGGATTTCGACACCGAGTTCCTGGACTATATCCTTGGTGTGAAAGTGGTCTCTTCCGTGGAGGAAGCCATCACACACATCGCCGCGCATTCCACCGGCCATTCCGAGGCCATCGTCACAAAGGACGAAACGGCTGCCCGGCTCTTCACCTCCCTGGTGGATTCGGCGGCAGTCTACGTCAACGTGTCCACCCGTTTTACCGACGGCGGCGAATTCGGTCTGGGCTGCGAGATGGGTATTTCCACCCAGAAGCTCCACGCCCGCGGACCGCTTGGCCTGGAGGAGCTCTGCACCTTTAAATACGTCATCACCGGCGACGGTCAGACAAGGTGAGCAGAAAAGCATCATTAAACGAAATACTGGATGACCGCGAACGGCGCGCCGAAAGACAGAGGGAACTGATCACTCTGTACGGCACGCCGCTCGTTTCGTTTACCATGAACATCCCCGGCGCCGAAAAAGACAGTCCGATGATCCGTGCAGGCTTTGCCGAGGGACTTCACCGGCTTCATCCGGTCCTTTCCGTCAGATATGAGGAGGAGCGGTACGGTGTTACCGGCCCGGAAGCGCTCCTGTGCGTGGATATGGATCCGCAGGAACTTAAAAGGATCACCGTAAAGCTGGAAGAAGCGGATGCCCTGGGACGCCTTTTCGATATGGATGTGATACGTACGGACGGAACTTCGGTGAGCCGTACGGAACTGGGGCTTCCCATGCGGAAATGCCTCCTGTGCGGAGAACCTGCCAAAATGTGCCGGCTCGCGGGACGCCATACCACGGACGAACTGAATGCCGCCGCGAAGGCGATCCTCAGGGATGCCCTCCCGGATGCGGAAGCTTTTGAAGACAACATTTCCGAAGAACTGGCAGACCTTGCCTGCGCCGCGCTCCGGGCAGAACTTGACGCCACCCCGAAACCCGGCCTGGTGGACCGCTATAACAACGGAAGCCACGGGGACATGAACTACAGTACTTTCTGCCGCAGCATCGAAGCTTTGCGGCCGTACTTTCTTTCCGCCGCCCGGCTGGGCGCGGGATCCGCCGGGGAAGGGGACTTTATTCCCGAAAGAGAGGTGTTTGAGGAGCTTCGCAAGCTGGGAAAGATCGCAGAGCGGGAGATGTTCACGGCCACCGGCGGAGTGAACACTCATAAGGGAGCCATCTTTGCCATGGGTCTTGCCGTCTGTGCCGCTGCCCGCGTGCTTTCCGGAGGCGGTCCCGGCATGCGCTTTCCGCGCACTGACGACAGACGGCCGGTTTCATTGACAGACGAGATCATGGACGAATGTGCCCTTCTTACAAAAGAGCTCTGTGCCCGTGACTTTGACAGCGTGACCCCGGAAAACGCGGAAACTGCCGGAAAAAAACTGTACGCCCGTTTCGGCATCACCGGTGCCAGAGGCCAGGCGGAAGGCGGCTTTCCCGCCGTGCGCAAAGCCGGGCTGCCGTATTACCGAAAGGCACTTTCCGGCGGCGCAGGTAAAAATGATGCCGCCTGCGGGGCGCTCCTTGCCATCATGTGCCATACCGCCGATACCAATCTGATAAAGCGGGGCGGTATGGAAAAAGCGGAGCAGGTCGCTGACCGCATCCGTTCCATGCCGGACCGCATCCCCACGGAAAAAGAGCTCCTCCTTCTTGACTGCGATTTCATCCGCGAACATTTATCCCCCGGCGGAAGCGCCGACCTTCTGGCGCTTACGATCTTTCTCCATGAACTGGACATTCGTTTCGGCACGGGGACCTGCAGAGTTTTGTGAACAAATGTATCGGAAAACATTGCTGTTTCGTACAAAAAAAGAACACCGGATTTGTTTGATTTGGAGAAAGTTCCTATTGAAAAAAGACGCTCCAGAGTTTATGATTACGGATGGTGCAAACTAAATGTATGCAATATATATTTTAAAGGAGATATAGACATGGCAGTAAAAGTTGCAATTAATGGATTTGGCCGTATCGGACGTCTTGCATTCCGTCAGATGTTCCAGCACGAGGGTACCGAGATCGTTGCTATCAACGACCTTACCGATCCCAAGATGCTCGCACACCTTCTGAAGTATGACTCCACTCAGGGCCGTTACGCTCTTGCAGATACCGTTGTTGCCGGCGAAGACAGCATCACCGTAGCAGGCAAGACCATCAAGATCTACAAGGAAGCTCAGGCAGCAAACCTTCCCTGGGGCGAGCTTGGCGTAGACGTAGTTCTTGAGTGCACCGGTTTCTATACATCAAAGGAAAAGGCACAGGCACACATCACTGCCGGCGCCAAGAAGGTCGTTATTTCCGCACCTGCCGGAAATGATCTTCCCACCATCGTTTACAATGTTAACCATGAGATCCTCACCGCTGAGGATAACATCATTTCTGCAGCATCCTGCACCACCAACTGCCTGGCTCCCATGACCAAGGCTCTGAATGATGCATTCCCCATCCAGACCGGTATCATGTGCACCGTACACGCTTACACCGGCGATCAGATGCTCCTCGATGGTCCCCACAGAAAGGGCGACCTTCGCCGTGCACGTGCTGCAGCTCTTTCCATCGTTCCCAACTCCACCGGCGCTGCAAAGGCTATCGGCCTTGTAATTCCGGAGCTGAAGGGCAAGCTCATCGGTGCTGCACAGAGAGTTCCGACCCCCACAGGTTCCACCACTCTTCTGTTCGCAGTAGTTAAGGGCAAGGACATCACCAAGGAGTCCGTAAACGCAGCTATGAAGGCATTCTCAGACAAGATCCCGGAGACCTTCGGTTACTGCACCGACGAGATCGTATCCTCTGACGTAGTAGGCATGACCTATGGTTCACTGTTCGATCCCAGCCAGACCCTGGTAAGCCAGATCGCAGACGACCTCTACGAAGTACAGGTAGTGTCATGGTATGACAACGAGAACTCCTACACCTCACAGATGGTCAGAACCATCAAGTATTTCGAGAAGTTCGTTAAGTGATAAAGTCAGACAAAAGCACAGGTCATGTGCTTGCACGATGACCTGGGGTTTTGGGTGACGTATTTCCGTACGGAGTACGGAAATGGCTGATTGCGAAGCAAGCAGCTGTCACTTGTACAGGAGCTTGAAGGAGACTCTCCATGAGCATGAAGCGAAGCGGAATGCGAATGGAAGCCAAAAGCAGCAAAACAAAAAAGGCTCAGCCCTATGGGCCGGGCCTTTTTCTTACAAAAGGAGAAAACAAATGGCAAAACTTAATAAGAAATCCGTAGACGACATCGACGTAAAGGGAAAGAAAGTTCTGGTTAGATGCGACTTCAACGTTCCCATGAAGGAAGGCAAGATCACCGATGACAACCGTATCACCGCAGCTCTTCCCACCATCCAGAAGCTCATCGACAGCGGCGCAAAGGTCATCCTCTGCTCCCACATGGGAAAGCCCAAGGGAGAAGTAAAGCCCGAGCTCACTCTGGCACCCGTGGCAAAGAGACTTTCCGAGCTTCTCGGCAAGGAAGTAAAGTTTGCAGCCGATAACGAAGTAGTTGGCGAAAACGCAAAGAAGGCAGCTGCTGAAATGAAAGACGGCGATGTGGTCCTTCTTGAGAACACCCGTTTCAGAAAAGAAGAGGAGCTTAAGTGCAAGACTCCCGAAGAGACCGAAGCTTTCAACGCATTCTGCAAGGACCTGGCTGCTCTTACCGACGGCTTCTTCGTAATGGACGCTTTCGGAACCGCACACAGAAGACATGCGACCACCGCAGGTGTGGCTGACTTCGTAAAGAACTCTGCAGTAGGTTATCTGATGCAGAAGGAGATCCAGTTCCTCGGAAACGCCGTAGAAGCTCCCGAGAGACCCTTCGTAGCCATCCTTGGCGGCGCAAAGGTAGCTGACAAGCTGAACGTTATCTCCAACCTTCTGGAAAAGTGCGACACCCTCATCATCGGCGGCGGCATGGCTTACACCTTCGTAAAGGCACAGGGATTTGAGATCGGTACCTCTCTCTGCGATGACGAAAAGCTGGACTACTGCAAGGAAATGCTGGAGAAGGCAAAGAAGCTTGGAAAGAAGCTCCTTCTTCCCGTAGATGCCGTTACCACCGCTTCCTTCCCGGATCCCATCGATGCTCCCATTGAGACCGAAGTTTACGACATCGACAAGATGCCTGCAGACAGAATGGGTATGGACATCGGACCCAGGACCAGAGAACTCTTCGCGGCAGAAGTAAAGAGCGCCAGGACCGTTGTATGGAACGGACCCATGGGCGTATTCGAGAATCCGCTCCTGGCAAAGGGCACCTATGCAGTTGCTGAAGCACTGGCAGAGACCGATGCCGTGACCGTTATCGGCGGCGGTGACTCCGCAGCAGCTATCAAGAAACTTGGCTTCGCAGACAAGATGACCCACATCTCCACCGGCGGCGGCGCATCCCTCGAATACCTCGAAGGCAAGAAAATGCCCGGCGTGGAAGCTATACAGGAGAAATAAAAAAATTTGAGCGCGGGTGGATTGCGGCGCAAGGCGTCCGGGGGACGCCTGTTATGCGCCGACCGGAGCGGAGCGTAGACTGTGCGTGCTTCGAGGCGAGTTTCGAGCGAAGCGAGAGCTGTTTGAGCTCTCGAACACGCACCGAAGCATGGTACCGCCCGCGCAAATGAGGAGTATTTTATGAGACGAAGAATCATTGCCGGCAACTGGAAGATGAACAAGACCCCCACCGAAGCCGTCGCACTCTGCGAGCTTCTTAAGGACCTTGTGAAGAATGACGCCGTAGACGTAGTATACTGCGTGCCCGCCATCGACATCATTCCGGTAGTAAATGCCGTAAAAGGAACCAATGTACAGGTAGGCGCCGAAGACATCTCCTTTGAAGACAAGGGCGCTTTCACCGGTCAGATCTCAGCGGAAATGCTGGTGGATGCCGGTGTGAAATATGCCATCATGGGTCATTCCGAGAGAAGAGAGTATAACCACGAGACCAACGAGGACGTGAACAAGAAAGTCCTCAAGGCTCTGGAAAACGGGATCACCCCCATCATGTGCTGCGGCGAATCTCTTGCACAGAGAGAGCAGGGCATCACCATCGACTGGATCCGTCAGCAGGTAAAGGTCGGCTTCCAGGGCGTGACCGCAGAGCAGGCAGCAAAGAGCGTCATCGCTTATGAGCCCATCTGGGCCATCGGCACCGGTCTTACCGCTACCGCAGAGCAGGCGGAAGAAGTCTGCAAGGCCATCCGTGACTGCATCGCAGAGATCTACGGCACCGATACTGCCGAAAAGATCCGCATCCAGTACGGCGGCTCCATGAACGCGAAAAACGCAGCCGAGCTTCTGGCACAGCCCGATATCGACGGCGGCCTCATCGGCGGCGCAGCTTTAAAGGCTGACTTTGGTCAGATCGTAAACGCATAAAGAAAACTACAGAAGCGATGCGACGTATGTCCGGCTCGCCGGCAGACGGATGCGACGGCCTTGCGGAGAAAACAAAATCCGGAGCAACCAGCCAAGCATACGACTGCGGGTGAGACGGGAAATGTCACATCGCTTCTCATTTTATCGAGGTGTCCATATGTTCGGAAAAAAGAAAAATAAAGAGCCCCGCCCGGCGAACCGCCGCCATCGGATCCTGGATCATCCGATCCTTTCCGTCTTCATGTTTGACCTGCTGAACATCTTTCTGACGGCGATCGTGCAGATCATCATTGACCCGTCCGCTCGGCAGAGCAGCGGAAACACGGATCTGGCCGCAGCGGTACAGCAGGCGCCGGATGCCAACCCGATGATCTACGTGGCGCAGATCATCACCGGCGTGCTGATGCTGCTTCTGTTCCGGTTCTGGTTCCGGAAAGACAGAAATCATTTCACCTATAAAGCGGAAAAGGGAAAGATCAGAGAAGGTTTCCTGCTCGGCCTGCCGCTTCTTACCACGGCAGTGATGAATCTCCTTGGCGGAGAGCTGGTGAACACCCCCAGGATGATCCTTCTTGCGCTCCTCATGGGATTCACTCCCGGGTTTGTGGAAGAAGTGACCAATCGCATCCTTCCCGTGGCAAACCTTATGCGTGTGTGGAAGGACCCGAAAAAGATCCCTGCGGTGATCACCGTCACAGGTGCCGTTTTCGGTCTTATCCATCTGACCAATCTCCTGGTGGGGGCAAGCCCTCTGCTAACGATCCTGCAGGTGGTCTTTGCCTTTGGCGCGGGTGCCCTGTTTGCCGCCGTGTATTTAAGGACCGGCTCCATGCTTGGCATTATCGTGTATCATACGGTCATTGACTTTACTGCGTTTTTAAATGCCTCCCTCTATGAGACCGGCGGCGTTCTGACCCAGACCACCGAGATCCCGGCGGAAGCCATCGTTCTGGAACTTGGCCGCGGCGTTTTGTTTGCGGCGTTCGCGTACTTCTACGTGCGTCCGTCGAAGCGGGCGGAGATCCGAAGGATCTGGGATGCCAAATGGAACATAAAACCGGAGGACGAACTGCCTGAACCTGCGGAAGAAGCTGAAATAGTATTGGACGAGGCAGATCTGGAGAAAGTCTCCGGTGGTATAAAGATCACGCAGGAACTGACGTAATGCTCACGTAAAGGGGGGCCGGAACCATGAAAAAGCAGAACAAAGTTATCCTTCTGATACTTGCTGTATGCCTGCTGCTGATCGCGGGAGGCCTGATCGTATTCAGGCATTCAAAGAATGACTTTCAATACTGGACGCCGGGAGCAGGATCGCTGACGGAACTGCAGGAATATGTGGAGGATGTGACGCGGCCCGGTTCCGAGAACTTCATTCCGAAGGAGGACCGTATTGCGGTCTTTGATATGGACGGGACTCTGTACGGTGAAAAAGCTCCCATATATGTAGAATGGTGGATGTTTGCATACCGTGTTCTGGAGGACCCCTCTTATCAGGCATCCGAAGAACTCGTCTCCGTCGCCAATGAAATCGTGGAAGCAGCTGAAACCGGGATCATTCCCGATGATCTGGAAAAGAAGCATGCCATTGCCAATGCGAAAGCGTTTGCGGGCATGACCATCGGTGAATACAAGGACTATGTCAATTCATTTTGCCTGAGAGAAGCAAAAGGTTTTACCGGTCTGAAATACTGCGAAGCATGGTATCTTCCCATGCTGGAAGTGATCGATTATCTGAACAGGCATGATTTTACGGTATATATGTGCAGCGGCACCGACCGGTTTTTGTGCAGAGCCCTGGCTGAGGGAATGGCAGATATCCCGGAACGGCAGATCATAGGCATGGATTCCCTGTGCGTTGCCAGCGGACAGGGAGAAACGGACGGGCTGGATTATGTGTATACAGCCAATGATGATGTCGTGCGGACGGAGCATCTGATCATCAAAAATGTAAAAGCAAACAAGGTGTCCCAGATCATTCAGGAGATCGGTGCGAAACCGGTCCTGTCTTTTGGAAACAGCAGCGGCGATTTCAGCATGGCAATGTATACCACTGCAGGCAATCCATATAAGAGCATGGCATTCATGGTCGTAGCCGATGATACCGAACGGGAATTCGGCAATGCAGAAAAAGCGCAGCAACTGCGTGCCAAATGGGAATCCAACGGATGGACACCCATATCCATGAAAAACGACTGGACGACCATATATGGAAAAAATGTGATCAAAGATGCCGGGAGTCAGTGAATGCTGAGAGAACGATGTACAGGACACAGGAGGTGCCGGAAAAACGGTAAAAAAATCTGGTTTACATAAAACACAATATCTTGTGTTTCTCTTTACAACACACTACATATATGGTACTATAACAGCGCACGCCAAAGACGGTGAGCGCTGTTTTTTTTGGCGGTGCGGAGGTCCCTATAGTATAAAGGATAGAACGATAGCCTCCGGAGCTGTAGATAGCGGTTCGATTCCGCTTGGGGACGTTTGGAAAGGAGAGCAGATGCCGATATTCGCTGCGGTCATCATGATCCTGATCGCTCTGTTTCTTCTGGAGAGCGAAATGGAAAAGCTTAGGCTCACTACCTGTGAGTACCACCTGACGACGACGAAGCCTGTACGACTTACCGTCGTTTTTCTTTCTGACCTGCACGATTATCTGCCGGCGCGCCACGATGTGAAGAAGATCACGGATGCGGTGGATGCGGCACATCCGGATGTTATCTTTCTGGGCGGCGACATGATCACCGTGTCAAAGTACCGGAAAAATCCCGTGCCGGAGACGAAAGCGGCTTTGGAGCTTATCCGTCTTCTTGCAGAAAAATACCCGGTCTGTTATGCCGAAGGAAACCATGAGGCCAGATTCGCGCAGAAAGATCCGGAGGGTTACCGGGCTTATGTGGAAGAAGTAAAGAAGCTGGGCGTCCGTTACCTGGTGCAGGAGGGCACGGAGGCTGCGCCGCACGCGGAAGTCTATGGCATCACCCTGCCGGAAGAATGCTTTCAGTCTCTGCTGTTTAAACAGAAAGAGACCGTTCATCTGCCGGAAGGATTTCTGGAGAACATGCTGCCAAAAGGCGGGCGGGAGGAAGAAATGTACCGCATCGGCCTCATTCACAGTCCCCGGTACTTAAACGATGCGGCCAAAGCGGGATTTGATCTGGTGCTCTCCGGGCATTTTCACGGCGGAACTGTCCGCCTGCCGGACGGAAGCGGGCTCATGACGCCTCAATACCAGTTTTTCGTGAAGGAATGCTCCGGCACTTTTACCAAAGAAAATACCACCATGATCGTTAACCGCGGCCTTGGCACCCACAGCATAAAGATCCGCTTTAATGACATTCCGGAAGTGAGTGTGATAAAAATTGAGGGAACCCATCACCTACAGGCTTGAGACATTGGATTTCGACGGTCCGCTGGATCTGCTCTTAAGCCTCATTGAGAAAAATAAATACAGCATTTTTGACATCCCCATTACGGAGATCACCCGCCAGTACCTGGAATACGTGGAAAAGCTGAAAGAAAAGGACATGGACATCATCTCCGAATTCCTTCTTATGGCGGCAACGCTTCTGGAGATCAAGACAAAAATGCTCCTGCCCAGGGAAAAGGACGAACAGGGCGAAGAGATCGATCCCCGGAAAGAGCTTGTGGAACGGCTTATTCAGTATAAGAAATACCGCATGCTGGCGGATGAACTGGCAGATGCCGGCGACGAAGCAGCCCGTTTTGTCTATAAAGAGGAAACTCTTCCTGCGGAGGTGAAAGAGTACGTGCCGCCCATTGATCTGGATAAGTTCCTGAACGGTGTCACGGCGGAAAGCCTGGGCCGTATCCTGGAAGAAGTCCTGAAACGCAAGGAATACCGGGCGGATGCCGAGCGCGCCGATTTCGGCGTGATCAGAAAAGAACGGATGCCTCTGGGCCGCCGTATCAGGAGCCTGGTAAAGTACGCCCGGAAAAAGCGCACGTTTTCTTTTAAGGAAATGCTGGAGGCAAACTACACCAGGGAAGATGTGGTGGTGTCATTTCTGGCCGTACTGGAACTTATGAAAATGGGCCGCATCGAGGCCGCGCAGAAGGATGACGGCGATATCGCACTTACCGTAAAAGAGACCATCGATACCGACGATCTGGATCTGGAAGGGATCGTAGACGAATAATGACAGGCGAAGAAGTAAAAACCAAAACGGAAGATCCGGCGGATTATACCGGTGCCGTGGAAGCGGCTCTTTTTGCGCTGGGCCGGGAAGTCAGCATTTCCGAGCTTGCCAAATGCGCAGGCTGCCGGGAGTCCACGGCCAGAAAAGCGGCCCGCACCCTGGCGGATGATTTCGAGATCCGCGGCAGCGGCATCCGCATCCGCGAATTTGACGGCTGCTTTCAGATGTGCACCGCCCCGGAATACTATGAATCCCTGATCCGTGTGGTGACCATCCCCAAAAAGCCGGTGCTTACCGACGTGGTCATGGAGACACTGGCCATCATCGCCTACAAGGCGCCCACCACCAAAGTGGACATCGAAAAGATCCGCGGCGTCAATTCCGACCACGCGGTGAACCGCCTGATCGAATACGGACTGGTGGAGGAATGCGGCCGGCTGGATGCTCCGGGAAGACCGGTGCTGTTTAAGCCCACGGAAGAATTCTACCGCCGTTTTGGTGTGAAAGATAAGAGCGAAATGCCGAACCTGAGCCCGGATGCCCAGGCGGAGATCGAAGCCCAGGCCGAAAAAGAGGCGCTGGAAGCTATCCCGGTGACCACGTAAACCATGGAAAAAGTAACGCTGAAGATCAAATACCATACCGACGCCATCGAAAAACTGGCCTACATCGACGGAAAATCCGACTGGATCGATCTGAGGGCAGCCAGACGCTACGAGCTCAAAAAAGGCGACTGGCAGCTTATCGACCTGGGCGTATCCATCGCATTGCCGGAAGGCTATGAGGCCCACGTGGTGCCCAGAAGTTCCACCTACCGCACCTGGGGCCTTCTGCAGACCAACTCCTGCGGCGTCATCGACAACACCTACAGCGGTGACGGCGACGTGTGGATGGTGCCCATGCTGGCCACCCGCGACACCGTAGTGGAAGTGGGAGACCGCATCTGCCAGTTCCGCATCATGAAAAACCAGCCGCAGATCATCTTCGATGAAGTGGAGCATCTGGATGGCATAAACCGCGGCGGCTTCGGAACTACGGGAAGAAAGTGATTCATAAGCCGTGTTTCGGTATCTGGGCGAAAGCGCATTGCGGAGGCTTTTCAGATTTTCAAGGTTTCCGAGCCCGTAAAGCAGAGGTCCTTGAGCGAAGCGAGTGGCACCCTCTGCGGGGGCGCAGGAAAGCTTAGAAAATCGAAAAACGGAGCAACCAGCGCGCTCGGACAGATACCGAGACGCGGCTTACAAACACAACATCTAGTATTTAAGAAAAAAGTTCGGTAATACATATTGCGTTTTCTACGCAATATGCTACAATAAACACTGCGCGCCCCGCACGAAAGACCTGCATATAGAAAGCGCATTCATTATCGGTGAGTATGAGGAGCAGACTATGATCAATGTAATCAAACGAGACGGAAAAGTAGTTGATTTCGACCTTTCCAAGATCTCAGAAGCCATGAAAAAGGCCTTCAAGGCCACAGACAAGGAGTACAACACAGACATTCTGGAACTGCTTGCATTACGTGTCACTTCTGATTTCCAGAAAAACATGCGCGAAGGGCTCATCGGCGTGGAAGACATCCAGGATTCCGTAGAGCACGTGCTGGAGCAGGCCGGCTACACTGACGTTGCCAAGGCTTACATCCTTTATCGTAAGCAGCATGAGTCCATCCGTAACGTATCCCAGACCGTTCTCGATTACAAAAAGGTCATCGACAACTATCTGAAAGTAAACGACTGGCGTGTAAAGGAAAACTCCACCGTTACCTATTCCGTAGGCGGACTGATCCTTTCCAATTCCGGTGCCGTGACCGCCAACTACTGGCTGTCCGAAGTGTATGACGAGGAGATCGGCGAAGCCCACAGGAACGCTGACCTGCATCTCCATGACCTTTCCATGCTCACAGGCTACTGCGCAGGCTGGTCCTTAAAGCAGCTCATTCAGGAGGGCCTCGGCGGCATCACCGGAAAGATCACCTCCTCCCCGGCAAACCACCTTTCCACCCTCTGCAACCAGATGGTAAACTTCCTGGGCATCATGCAGAACGAGTGGGCAGGCGCGCAGGCGTTCTCCTCTTTTGATACCTACCTTGCTCCCTTTGTAAAGATCGATAATCTTTCCTACAAGGAAGTGAAGCAGTGCGTGCAGAGTTTCATCTACGGCGTCAATACGCCTTCCAGATGGGGCACGCAGGCACCGTTTACCAACGTAACGCTGGACTGGACCGTTCCGGCCGACATGGCAGAACTTCCCTGCATCATCGGCGGCAAGGAATGTGACTTCAAGTATAAAGACTGCAAGAAGGAAATGGACATGGTCAACAAAGCCTTCATCGAGATTATGATCGAAGGCGACTCGAACGGCCGTGGATTCCAGTACCCCATTCCCACATACTCCATCACCCGTGATTTCGACTGGTCGGATACCGAAAACAACCGTCTCCTGTTTGAAATGACGGCAAAGTACGGCACGCCTTATTTCTCCAACTACATCAACTCCGACATGGAGCCCTCCGATGTGCGTTCCATGTGCTGCCGTCTGCGTCTGGATCTCCGTGAACTCAGAAAGAAGTCCGGCGGATATTTCGGAAGCGGCGAATCCACAGGCTCCATCGGCGTGGTCACCATCAACATGCCCCGTATCGGATATCTGGCAGCTGATAAGGAAGACTTCTACAAGAGACTGGACCGCATGATGGACATTGCGGCAAGAAGCCTTAAGGTAAAGAGAGAAGTCATCACCCGTCTTCTGGATCAGGGTCTGTATCCGTACACAAAGAGATATCTGGGCACCTTTGCCAACCACTTCTCCACCATCGGACTGGTGGGCATGAACGAGGCCTGCCTCAATGCCAAGTGGCTGAAGAAAGACCTCACCCATCCGGAAGCACAGGAATTCACCAAGGAAGTGCTCAATCATATGAGAGAGCGTCTGTCCGATTATCAGGAACAGTACGGTGACCTGTACAACCTGGAAGCAACACCCGCAGAGTCCACTTCCTATCGTCTGGCAAAGCACGATAAGGAAAAATACCCCGACATCATCACCGCAAACGAGGCATCCGGCGTACCGTATTACACCAACTCCAGCCACCTGCCCGTAGGCTACACCTCCGACATCTTCGATGCTCTGGACGTGCAGGACGATCTGCAGACCCTTTACACCTCGGGTACCGTATTCCATGCGTTCCTGGGTGAGAAGCTTCCCAGCTGGGAGAGCGCGGCAAAGCTGGTACGCACCATTGCGGAAAACTACAAGCTGCCTTACTACACCATGAGCCCCACCTACTCCGTATGTGCGGACCACGGTTACCTTATCGGCGAGCATTTCGAGTGCCCCATCTGCGGCAAGAAGGCAGAGGTATACAGCCGTATCACCGGCTACTACCGTCCCGTACAGAACTGGAACGACGGCAAGAGCCAGGAATACAAGGACCGTCGGGAATATGACGTAAACTCTTCCTATGCCATCCACAAGGATCTGGAAGCAGGACGTTCCGGCGTGAAGGACGAAAAAGGTGAGCAGCTCACCGTGGACACCCTGGATGCAGGCGTGACCATCCGTCCCGACGTTCCCACCCTGTTCAAGACATCCACCTGCCCCAACTGCAAGCTGGTATGCCAGAAGTTCGACGCAGCAGGCGTGAAGTATGACGTGGTGAACTGCACCGAGGATCCGGAGACCGCAAAGAAATACGGGATCCAGCAGGCCCCCACGCTGCTCATCGGAAATGAGCGTTATAAAGGCGCCGGCGCTATCCTTGCCTGGGCCCGTGAGCAGGCACTCGTAAAATAGTTACAGTTTCATAACAGCGCCGGTGGATTGCGACGCGTGAGTGCTTTGCACCGAGTAGCAGCTTGCTGCTCCCGAAGGTGCAAACACTCACCGAGCATGGTACCGCCGGCGCGTCTGTAAGAAAGCAGGTAATGAAATGTACGATATCATCGTGGTGGGCGGGGGTCCCGCCGGCATGACAGCGGCGCTTTATGGCGCCCGGAACGGGAAGACCGTCCTGGTGATCGAGAAAGCAGCCTTCGGCGGCCAGATCACATACTCCCCCAGAGTGGAAAACATTCCCGGTTTCGCCTCCGTAAGCGGGACCGAGTTTGCCGATAAATTCATGGATCAGATCCTTTCCCAGGGTGTGGACGTGGAACTGGACGAGGTCACCGGCATCGAAGACGGCGGCAGCAAAAAAACAGTCACCTGCGCTTCCGGCAATACCTTCGAGGGAAAGACCGTCATCCTGGCAAACGGTGTGAAGCACCGCATGCTGGGCATCGAAGGAGAAGAAGATCTGGTGGGAAACGGCATTTCTTTCTGCGCCGTATGTGACGGCGATTTCTACACCGGAAAGACCGTCTGCGTGGCGGGCGGCGGCAACTCTGCTTTCGTGGAGGCCGTGCTTCTTGCCGAAAAGTGCGGCAAGGTCATCATGCTGCAGGATCTTGCGGAGTTCACTGCCGATGAAAAACTTAAGAAAGAGCTTCTGGGACACGGCAACGTGGTGTCTTATTTCAATACAAAGATCACAGGCTTTGACGCAGATCCGGAAACCGGTTTCCGCGGCGTAAAGATCATGGATAAAGTTACCGGAAAAGAACAGCAGATCCCCTGTGACGGTCTGTTTGTGGCCATCGGTCTGATTCCGGACAACGACCCCTTCGCCGGTCTGGCACAGCTGGATGATCGCGGCTATTTTGCTTCCGATGAGAGCAGCCTCACGAAGACCCCCGGTGTCTTTGCCGCGGGTGACTGCCGGAAAAAAACGGTGCGCCAGGTGACAACTGCCTGCGCCGACGGCGCTCAGGCGGCACTGGCAGCCTGTGCCTATCTGAGAGAAACGGAGAAATGACATGATCCTTGCCATCGACATGGGCAACTCCAACATAAAGATCGGCGTGGTCAAAAATCCGGGCGAGATCTTTGAGGAAAGAGTGAAGACGGAATATGACAAGACCAGTTTCCAGTATGCGGCGGACATTTTTCTGATGCTTCAGTACTACGGATTTTCAAAGGAAGAGTTCGACGGTGCCATCATTTCGTCCGTAGTCCCTTCCCTGACCCCCGTTTTAAGCGCCGCTGTCAACAAGATCCTGGGAAAACGTCCCCTGATAGTGAACGGCGATATGAAAATGCACGTGGGGCTATCCGGGCTTGCCGATAAGACCGGTCTGGGGGCCGATCTCATTGCGGCGGCGGAGGGTGCTTATAAAAGCTATAAGCTTCCCTGCATCATCGTCAACATGGGGACTGCCACCACCATGACCATGGTGGATAAGGACGGGGAGTTCCGGGGCGGCGTGATCCTTCCCGGCATGAAGACTTCTCTCAATGCGCTTACCTCAAGCGCGGCGATCCTGCCGGATATCCGGCTGGATCATCCCGGAAGCGCCATCGGTTTCAACACGGAAGAATGCATGCGGAACGGCATCATCTACGGAAACGCTTCCCAGATCGACGGAATCACCGCGCGCATGGAAGAAGAGATCGGAGAGCCCTGCACGGTGGTGGCTACCGGCGGTATGGCAAAGTTCTGTGTGAGTGCCTGCAGACGGAAGGTGACCCTGGACGATAAGATCATCATGACCGGCCTTCTGTCACTTTATGAGCTGAATCGGTGATTTTTGAACTTTTTTCGTTTTTGTTAGATTGAATTTACATTTTTGTAATTATTTTACTGTTTTAGTCGAAACATTGTAAGAAAATCGTTGACATAATATTTTTTTGCGATATACTATGGTTAAAGGTTTTTCGGACGTAATTGAATATTTATCCGAAAAGTGCAATTTTTACTTGTGAGGGATAAAAATGAACAACCTGGGTATTATCATGATGGTGGCACTGATCGCCGGAAGCATTACCGTAGTCGTATCTACCATTGGCCTCATCGTGGATCACAAAAGGAATAAGGCGAAGAATCGCGAGAAGAGAAGGCAGCAGATCTCCGCGATCAATTCCCGTACCATCCTCACATACAAGGAAAACCTCAGAGCGGATGCGGAACATTACCGCCGCCGTGCTTAAGTTCGTCCGCCGGAAGCGTCCGGCAGCCGTCACTCCCAATAACCATCCGGGCCCGCCGCAGAGACGGGCCTTTTCTTTTTCCCGGAGGGTGGGGTGAAACATGAGGCAACGGTTGACACGGTGGGGCGAAAAAAGTACAATGATAGAGGTGTAAATGGGCGCAGAGCCCGCACGTATCAATAAGGAAAAGACAGAATTATGAAAAAATCAGCATTGTTTCTTACAGGCGTACTTGTTCTAATGCTTACCGCCTGTGTAAAGATGCCCGAAAAACAGGCGGAAGTCCTGGACATCGGTCCCAATATGGAAGGACAGGAAGGCGCCAACATCGAATTCGACATGTTTTCTTCCGAAGTCATGGAAGGGATCAGTGACCCGGAGCCCTATAGTTTTGTGACCCGTGTAAGGATCGAGGGTGCCGGCACCACGAAGGACGGATATCAGGTCACTGCCGTCGTCGGTACGTATTCCCCGCTTGAGAAGGAAGACACCGATGCTTTTTCAGCCGTTCTCTTAAAGTCCATGGGCACGACTGCGGGCAGCGAGATCAAGGAATATGAAATGCCGCCCCGGGAATCTTTCGGAGATTTCTGTGAGAGGAACGACATCCGGATCGAATACTATGTGGACGCGGATCTGGATACCGAAGGTGCAAAGCCTTACTGCGTTTACGAGCACAAGGCGGGGGAACCCATTGCGATGGATCCGGATCAGTCAGCCTACGAAGCAGAGTATTATAAGACAAAAGACATCCTTGAGAGGAGTCTATGAGCAATCAGCTGAAAACAAACAAACAGTCGGCGTCCACCGCGCTCCTTGCTGCAGAGGCGATTCAGGAGATCCGTCAGAGGATCGTCGGTATTTACATGTTCCTCATGTTTGCCGTCTTTCCTCTTTTTATAGTTGATAAGTATTACAATATCCTGAAGGAGAAATTTTACTTCTTCTTTTATGCTACACTCATTACCGCGGGGATCACGGCGCTTCCGGGGCTGGTGGGTCTTTTCGGCCGGGCCGGCAGGAATAAGGTCCGTGAAAAGAAGCCTTTTCTTAAGAAGGTGGGCGACGGGATCAAAAACTTATGGCACGGTCTGTCTCTGACGGATAAGTTCTTTTTTGCGTTTCTTGTGGTAGTGAGTATCTCCACCGCTTTTTCCGAGTGGCCGTATCAGGCGTTCTGGGGCAACATGGGCCGCTATCAGGGCCTTCTGTTCTATCTGACTGCGGGTGTCGCCTACATTCTGGTGACCAGGTTCTACCGGTATAAAAAGATGCATCTTTATGCATTCATCATTGCCGGCGCCCTGGTGTCCCTGTGGGGCATCACGGACTATTTTGCACTGGATCTCTTCGGGTTTCACCAGACGATGGGAAATAAGATCGATCTGCTCCCGTTTTCGTCTTCCATCGGAAATATCAACACGCTGACCGGGCTCCTGGCGCTTTACATGGGTGCCGCTGCCGTGCTCTGCATCGATTCTGACAAATGGTACCTCACTTTTCCGGCCATGTTCATCTTTGTGGCCGGCATGGTGGGAGGCACGTCCGACAACGCCGTTCTCGGTGTGGCCTGCGTGTATGCGCTGACCCCCTTCTTTGCCTTCCGTACCGGAAAGGGCATTTACCGTTACCTCTTTATGGCCGCCATGCTGTTTCTGGGCATGGGCGTCATGGGGCTCCTTACCGTGCTGGATACGGTCACGGACTCACTGGCCACGTATCCCTGGATGGTGGGTGTGCTGGTGGGGATCTCCAGAGACCATTACAGGCTGCTCCTTATCGGAGCGGCGGTGCTTCTGGCGGCAGGTTTCCTTGTAAAGAAGCTGTATTGCGGGAACGAAGAGGGAGGCACGGGTCCTGCGGTGAAGATATGGACCGTGATCTTCGCTTTGGGCGTACTGCTCGTGGCAGGCGTTTTTATCATGGCGAATACGGGGCATCTGCCCGAAGCACTGGAGCCCTTCCGGGGTATCCTGGTATTTAATGACGAGTGGGGCACTTACCGTGGCTATGCCTGGACCAGACTGTTCGAATTCTTTGGTCAGTTTCCTTTTGCAAAAAAACTGTTTGGCTCCGGCCCGGAGACTTATTCCATCTTCATGGCAAAGAACTATTTCTACGAGATGCAGAAAGTGGTTGGGCAGGTATTCGATTCCCCCCACAGTGAGCCCCTGCAGTATCTGTTCACTATGGGTATTCTGGGCTTCGTCACCTACTACGGCACCGTATCGGCGGCCTGCGTGCGGGGCATGAAGCAGGGCGGTACGGCACGCGTTTTTGCCTTTGCCGTCGTTGCCGCCACGGCAGCGTCTCTGGTCAACATTTCGGTACCCATTACCACGCCGCTGGTTTTCCTTTCCCTGGCCATTGCCGGCAGCATCAAAGAAGACAGTGAAGAAAACAGTTAAGATCCTTGTCACGGTCGGCGCAAGCGTCCTTCTGGGCGTGCTGGCCGTGCTTTTTTCAAATATGGGAGTCATCAGCCACGCGTCCGCCCGGACATACGTGGACGAGGTCTCGTTCCTTAAGACCACGGTTGCAGATTCCGCAAACCGGTATACCCTGGTATTCAATGACGCGGGAAATTCCCGGGGCCGTTATATTTCCCGTCTTCTTCTGGAGATCTTCCCGGAGGCTGAAAAGCCTTCCGATCTGGTGTTCACAGTCCGCATGGCGGGAGAAAAGCCCGGCTATGACTACGACAGGACCGCCGATCTTTCCGTTGCCCACCTGTCAGACAAAAATCCCATTTACGTAACCAATGAAGTCCTTGACCTTAACATGGAGAACGTGATCTCCGTGACGGTGGAGGGACAGAACGGTTCCCGGTTCACCCTGGGAAACGTGACCATCGACAACAGTTTTCGGTGGAACTGGTACGTTTTCTGTTTCGGGCTCTGCCTGGGACTCGCCGTCTGCCTGGTGATCGTACCCTGTATCGCAGCACTGTTCGGTCTGGTCCGCGGCAGCAGAAATCCTGACGGGAACCGGACGGCAAAGCGCATGGCAGCCGCTTATCTGCTCCTTTCCCTTACGTTCGGAACGCTTCTTGTCTTTGCCCTTCCGGAAAACAAGGTGGGCTATGACGAAGAGACCCACCTGCAGGCCGTACTGCAGATGGCCAGCTTCCCCGGCGAGATGCACGTATCCGACGGCGTGATCCATCAGGTCACGGTCACCGAATTCAATAACCCCGACGCCCAGCCCAAAGGACCGGAGGAGCAGCGGGAACATGCCGCAAATCTGGCCGCGGACGCCGATTACAAAATGGGGGATCGGAGCCATCACTTCTACGTCATGGCAAACCGCATGCCGGCGTATCTGCCCATGGCGGCGGTAATGAAGATCTGCAAGGGGCTTTCTCTTTCCTGGCCAAACATCCTGCGGGCGGTGCGCCTTGCCAATCTGTACGTGTTCATCGCCCTGATGACATTCGCTCTGGCGATCCTTCCCCGGGGGCAGGTGCTCCTGTTCGTCATCGGCCTTCTGCCGCAGAATCTGTTTCTGGGTGCCACGGTATCCTATGATCCTTTTATCACCGGCTGTCTCAGCGTCGGCCTGGCATTTCTGTTCCGCATCCTTGAGGACACCGGAGAGGGAAAGGAACTGTCCGTAAAAAGTGCGGCGGGAATGCTCGTATTCCTGCTTCTGGGCTGTCTGGTGAAAGCTGTCTACGCGCCCCTTGTGCTGGCGGCATTCCTGGTGCCGAAAACGGCGTTTCGGGACAAAAGATCCCGCACGCTGTACCTGGCGGCCGCAGCTGCCGTGTTCCTTCTGACAGTGGTCCTGCTCATCGTGCCCACACTGGTGGCGCCTTCTGCCTCCGGAGACGTCCGGGGCGGCGAGACCGTAAGCGAAGCATCCCAGCTGAGCGTCATCCTGGGAGCGCCCTTTGCCTATGCGGGTCTTTTGCTTTCCCAGATGGCAGCCTGTTTCCGGCAGTATTTCTGCGGCCCCGACTGCAGCACACTGCTGGGGCATATCATAACGCCTTTTTCGGAATTCAAAGGGTACTGGGTGCCTTATTTTCTCATGATGCTCCTTCCCGCCGCATTCGGCTGGATCCGTTACGCAGCCGAAAAGAAAGCCGGGAGCCCTCATTTCCTGAATGTTCCCCGGAAACTGTGGCTCCTTTTCCTGTGTTTCGGCGCGGCGGCACTGGTGTGGACTGCCATGTACGTGGCATTCACCCCCGCGGGCTGGCCGCTGATCCTGGGAGTGCAGGGCAGATACTTTATTCCCCTCATGTTTCCGGCGTATTTTGCGTTCGGATCCGACGGCCCCGCAGACTGCGCGGATGCCGGTCCGCGGATTGCAAGGGCAGAGCAGATATGGTATGATATAACGATAATGACAATGGCGGTACTGACGGCACTGTCCCTGTGGACCTGCGTGCTTTCCCGTTATTGTGTATGATGGAGAAAAAACATGTCACAGATCAAAGTAAGCAGATGCGAAAAGAACGGAAAGATCATTGAAGGGCTCTACGTCATCGAACCTACGGTGCACAGAGACGACAGGGGCTGCTTCGTGGAAACATACAACAAAAAGGATTTCCTGGAAGCGGGCCTTACCATGGAATTCGTGCAGGACAACCAGTCCATGTCCGTAAAAGGCGTGCTCCGGGGCCTCCATTACCAGAAACAGTACCCCCAGGGAAAACTGGTGCGGGTGCTTCACGGCCGCGTGTTTGATGTGGCCGTGGACTTAAGGAAAGGCTCCTCTACTTTCGGGGAGTGGTACGGCATCGAACTTTCCGATGAAAACATGAAGCAGTTCTACATTTCCGAAGGCTTTGCCCACGGGTTCCTGGTACTGTCCGACACTGCTGAGTTTGCTTACAAGTGCACGGATTTCTATCATCCCGGCGATGAAGGCGGTCTTCTGTGGTGCGATCCGCAGATCGGCGTGCAGTGGCCTCTGGAAGAGGGCATGGAAGTGCTCCTCTCCGAAAAAGACAAGGTACAGCCTCTGCTTTCCGAGGCGTTCCGGTTTTAAGAATGCTTAAGACACTTTGGGAAAAGAGAATGATGATCTGGGATCTGGCGAAGGCGGACTTTAAAAAACGCTTCGCGGGTTCCTATTTCGGCGTGGTCTGGATGTTCATCCAGCCCGTGGTCACCGTGCTCATTTTCTTCTTTATCTTCCAGCTGGGCATGAAATCCCAGCCCCCGGTGCCGGATACGCCCTATGTCATCTGGCTGATCCCCGGTCTGGTGCCCTGGTTCTTCTTCAGTGAAGCCATGGCATCACAGACGGGCGTGATGCAGGAATACAACTATCTGGTGAAAAAAGTGGTGTTCCCGGTGGAACTTCTGCCCGTTATCAAGGTGGTGTCCGCCTGGATGGTCCATGCCTGCTTTGTGGCAGTCATGTTCCTGGTGTTTCTGATCGGCGGGAGAGCGCCCCAGCTCAGCTGGATCGGCGTGGTGTACTACAGCTTTGCCACCGCCTGCCTGTCCCTGGCACTGGGCCTCATCACCTCCTCCGTCAACGTTTTCTTCCGCGACATGACCAACATCGTGGGCATCTGCCTGCAGTTCGGCATGTGGCTTGCTCCCATCATGTACTGGGAAGGCATGTTCACCCAGAGCCATCCCTGGATGGAGTATCTGTTCAAGGCAAACCCCATCTACTACATCGTGGCGGGCTACCGCGACAGCATGCTCACCGGCAACTGGTTCTGGCAGCGCCCCATGAACACCCTGTACTTCTGGGCGTTCACTGCCGTGCTGTTCGTCATCGGAGGAAAACTGTTCAGGAAGCTGAAACCGCACTTCAGCGACGTGCTGTAACATACAGCGCCGGCTGCGCTCCGACACGTGACAGAAAGCGCATTGCGGAGGCTTTTCAGATTTTCAAGTTTTTCAAGCCCGTAAAGCAGGGTCCACGAGCGAAGCGAGATGGCACCCCTGCGGGGGCGATGAAAAACTTCAGAAAATCGAAAACCGGAGCAACCAGCGCGCTCTGGCACATGACGGAACGCAGCAAGCGTATGGTCATAGGAGTATAGTTATGAGAATCATTCTGATAATACTGTTCATACTGTTTTTGTGCGTGACCCTCCTCATCCCCATGCTGGTCCTTCTGGTGGTGCGCCTTTTCAATAAGGACGCCTCCGAGATCATCTCCCAGCATATCGCCCGGGTGGTCATGAAGGTCGTCAATTTCCTGGCCGGCGCAAAGGTCACCGTCAAGGGACTGGAGAACGTACCGAAGGACGAGGCGGTGCTTTTCGTGCCCAATCATCGCGGCGCCATCGATTACACCGCCACGGTGACGTCACTTCCCGTGCCTCTCTATTTCGTGGGCAAAAAGGAATTTGTCAGGATCCCGCTGTTCGGCGTATGGGTGTATCTGCAGGGAACGCTCCTTCTGGACCGTTCCAGCAGAAAAGAAGGTCTTAAGACCATCTTCCAGGCCATCGACATGGTAAAAGCCGGAAAGAGCATCCTCATTTTCCCGGAAGGTACCAGGAACAAAGGCGAAATCACCGAGCCCCTTCGTTTCAAGGAAGGCTCCCTGAAGATCTCTTCCAAATCCGGCTGCAAAGTGGTCCCCATGGCCATCACCGGTACCCGTGAGATCTTCGAGGCGCAGGCTCCCTGGATCAAACCCGGGCCCGTCACCGTCCGGTTTGGAACGCCCATCGACCCCAAAACTCTTTCTGAGGAAGATATAAAGAACTACGGCGCCTACGTGCGCGAAAAGATCGCAGAGATGTTAAAAGAGGAGGTAGAAGAAAACAAATGACGAAAGACATCAACATTCTGGTTGTGGATGACGAAAAAGAAATTGCCGATCTTGTGGAAATTTACCTCGTCAGCGACGGCTACAACGTATTCAAGGCGGCAAGCGCCAGAGAAGGTCTGGAGATCCTTTCCAAAGAGGACATCCACCTGGTGCTTCTGGATCTCATGATGCCCGGCATGGACGGCATGGAGATGTGCTCGAAGATCCGCGAAAATTCCAACATCCCCATCATCATGCTCACGGCAAAGTCCGGTGATCTGGACAAGATCATGGGCCTGGGAAACGGTGCGGACGATTACGTCACCAAGCCCTTCAATCCCCTGGAACTGGCAGCCAGAGTCAAGAGCCAGCTGCGCAGATATACCCAGCTGAACCCCAACAACGCTTCCGAAAGCGGGGAGCCGGAGATCACCATCCGGGGCCTTGCCATCAACCGCGAGAACCACAAGGTCACCGTGGACGGCGAGGAAGTGAAGCTCACCCCCATCGAGTTCGACATCCTGTATCTGCTGGCGTCGAACCCGGGCAAGGTATTCTCCACCGACGAGATCTTCGAAAAAGTGTGGAACGAAAAGGTCTATGAGGCCAACAACACCGTTATGGTCCACATCCGGAGACTCAGAGGAAAGATGAAAGAAGACTTAAGACAGGATAAGATCATTTCCACTGTCTGGGGCGTAGGATACAAGATTGAAAAATAACGACATTACAAAAAGCTACCGCACGCGGTTCATCATAAGCCTCATCGTTTCGGCGCTGGCCGCGTGCCTTTCCTTAAGCCTGCTGATCTATAATTTTGGCGGGCTTAAGCGCTTTTTGACGGGCACGGAAATGGTGGATACGTCCTTTACCGCCAATGACGTGCTCCTTTTCGTGATCTTCGGCGTGGTCATCTTCGGGCTGGTGTTCTACCTGCTGCAGCGAAAGAGCATCAACTACATCAAAGGCATCGCGGAGACCGTGGAAAAGATCTCGGCCGGAGACCTGGAAGCCAGGGCAGAGGTCCGGGGAGACGATGAATTTTCCGGTATGGCGGAATCCGTGAACCGGATGGCAGGCGACCTGAAAGAGCTTTTACGGCTGGAGAGAGAATCGGAACAGCAGAAAACGGAACTCATCACCAACATCGCCCATGACTTAAGGACGCCGCTTACCTCCGTCATCGGCTACCTGGAGCTTTTATCCGGAAAAGGGTATGACCACTTAAGCGAGAGCCAGAAAAAGAAATACTTAAGCATCGCCTATACCAAGGCAAAGCGGCTGGAACAGCTCATCGACGATCTGTTCGAATTCACAAAGCTTTCCTGCGGCAAGATCACCATGAACGTGACCTATCTGGACATCGTAAAACTGCTGGCACAGCTTCTGGAGGAATCCTATCCCTCCTTCCGCGACAAGGGACTGCGCTACGAGCTGCATACCAATACGGACAGCCAGGAGATCATGGCGGACCCCACCCTTATGGCACGCCTGTTTGAAAACCTCATCGGCAATGCCATCAAGTACGGTGCCGACGGAAAGAAAGTGGAAGTGCGGGTGAAATCCGAGCCTGAAGCCAATGCGGTGGAGGTGAAAGTGATCAACTACGGCTTTGTCATCGACGAGGAAGACCTGCCCCGCATTTTTGAAAAATTCTACCGTACCGACAAGGCCAGAAACACGGAGACCGGCGGTTCCGGTCTGGGACTGGCCATCTGCAGGAACATCGTGGACATGCACGGCGGCACCATCACCGTGACCAGCGACCTGGAAGGCACCGTATTTACCGTGCGCTTAAAGATCCATTTCGAAAAAACGGATGAAAACCTGCGGAGAGCGTGACGCCCTCCGGCACAATGGCTTCATGACAGACAGAAAGCAGAAAACGAAGAGAAGAGCGATTGCCGCGATCCTGGCGGCTTTTTTCGGTGTGCTTTCCGCATTCGTTTCCTTTGCCGGGGAGCCGGAACTTACCGTTACCTACGGGTATAAGAACATCGCCCGTTCCGGCATGCTCCTTCCCGTGGAAGTGAAGGTGGACGTGCCTTCGGAGACGCTTTCCGGCGGCTTTGCCGTGGTGGAGATCCCCGGAGGCTCCGGAAACATCAGCTTTACCGCTCCCGTGGAGATCATCTCCGGGACCGGCACCGTCCGGTTCGTGGTAACGATCCCCTACGGTCATGCAGGCGCAGAGGGTACCGCGGACCGTCTGGTGGTCCACTTTTTAAATGAAGACGGCGAGGAACTTGCCGTAAAAGACGTTGCCGTGACCTACCGCGGCAGCGGGAAAGACGCGTTTCTGGGGCTGGTCTCCCTGGATCCCAGGGAACTTTCCTGGCTGGATCACATCAATCTCACCGAAGAGATCGCCACCCGTACGGCGGTGCTCTCCGTGGGAGATCTGCCGGACAGCGCGGCGGGGCTGAGCCAGCTGGACCTTATGGTGATCTCCGGCGTATCCGCCGGTGACATCCCGGAAAGCTCCCTGCGTGCAGTCTCGGAGTGGGTACGGGACGGCGGCACGCTGATCCTGGGGACAGGTGCCGCGGAAGACCCCTTCGGTATTCTTTCGGCAATTACCGGCTTTACCGCCGTGGGCCTTCCGGAGATCCGCGACGTGGACCTGGGCATGCAGTATTCCGTTTCCGGGCCTGACGGCGCGGTGCGGACGCTGGTGGTACGCCAGGTGGAATGTCCGGACGCGGAAATTTTGTATGAAACGGAAGATCTGCCGGTGTGGAGCCGGCTGAATCTTGGCAGCGGCAGCATCCTGGTGACGGCCTATGACCTGTGTGACCTGAACGCTTTCGGCACGGAGCATCCGGATTACGCCGCAGATCTTTTTGCGGCGGCGCTGGGGCGGACCGGCCTCAGGGCACTGTCCCGCAGTACCCTGTCCGGCAGGGAGCGGCAGGAGAGCATTGCCGGACTTACCAATTACTTTACGGGAGGACTGAAGGACCGCATGGCCGTCTACGCGGTCATCGCCGTGTGGTATCTGGCCATTGCCGGCGGCGTACTGTATCTGTTCCTCAAGAAAAAAGGCCTGAGCCTGTACTATTCTCTGGGTGTCATCGCCTGCGCCATTATCGGCGGTTTCGTGATCTGGTTCGTCTCCGCAAAGACACGGATCGAAAAGCCCTACATCAATTACGCGGCCTGCGTGGAAACGAAAAACGGAGAGGCCGGCGCGGATACCACCCTGTTTCTGGACGTGCGCCGTCCGGATCTTATGCCCATTACCCTGTCCGCGCCCCAGGAAATGACCTTCCTTCCGGAAGACGCTTCCGGAAACGTATCCATTTCCTGCGGAAAGACCAAGATGCTGGCCATCACCGGGCAGAAGCAGTTTGACAGGAACCTTTATACCGTAAGCGGCAGAGAGTACACGGAGACCGCGCCGCTTCAGCTGCTGGCGGAAGCCGGCGCCGACGGCGTCACGGTATCCGTCCGGAACGGTTCGGAAGAGACCCTGCATGATGCCTTTGCCCTGTGTTACGACAGGATGTATCTGTTCGGCGACGTGGGACCGGGAGAAATGGCAAAGGCACAGGAAGTGCGGTACTGCCCCACGGCCATGTCCGCAGTGATCGCGGACCGGGTACTCTCCGACACAGCCCTTCCCGGAAGGGAGCAGAAGTCGGCGCTTCTTAGATACGTGCTGGAGAAAAAGTGCGGCGGTTATTTCGATACGGCGATCCTGTTTGCTTTCGCGGAAAACGCCCCCGGCCTTCTCACCGGTACCGGTTATGATCTGAACGGATCTTTGGTACGGGTATACGACGCCGGGGACACGGCGGGTCTTGGCGGCGGTTTCCAAAAAAGCGTGCTGGCCCAGACGCCGGCAGTCATTTCAGGCAGCTACGACCCGGCGACCAACACGGTTGCCAGCGGCGGGCAGACGGTGATCGAATATTACCTGGGATCGGAAGAAAAGATCGCGGGCCTTAAGATGCATCCCCTTTCCGGGGACATGGTCACGGAGGACCTGGCTCCTTTTGCCGGGCAGATGGCCGTTTACAATTATCAGAAGAGCACCTACGAACCGGTGAGCACCGAAAAGACGGAGTACGGACCGGACGAGATCGCGGCATGGCTTTCTCCGTCAAACAGCTGCCTCATCCGCTACACCCCGGGAGGAGACCCGGACAGCGGTGAACGGATGTTCCTGCCGGTGCCGGAGATCATTGCCGGAAACACGCCGGCGGCAGAAGAAGCGGGAGGGCCGGACTGATGCTGGAACTTCGTAACGTCACAAAGATCTACGGCACGGAACCGGCGCTGTCCGATCTATCCCTTACCATAGGGGACGGCGCGCTGTATGGTTTCGTGGGGCCCAACGGTGCCGGGAAGACCACGGCCATCCGCATCATGGCGGGGCTTCTGCACCCGGACGCGGGGGAGGTGCTGTTTGCGGGAAGACCCGTGGCAGGCGGCAGGGAGCTTATTAAGAATACCGGCTACATCCCGGACTCCCTGGGGATCTACCGGAACCTGAAAGTCAGCGAATACATGGAATTTTTCGCTTCCTGCGCAGGGCTGGAGGGGCTGGAGGCAAGGCGCCGCATTGAGGAACTGCTTTCCGACGTAGACCTTACGGACCGGGAAGACTATTTCGTGGAAGCCCTTTCCCGGGGCATGAAACAGCGGCTTTCCCTGGCCAGGGCACTGATCTCCGATCCGCCCATGCTCCTTATGGACGAACCCACGTCGGGCCTTGACCCCGGCACCCGCTATGAGTTCAAGAAACTGGTGAGCGGCCTTTCCGACAGAGGAAAGACCATCGTCATTTCCTCCCACATCCTTTCGGATATCAGCGAGATCTGTTCCGACGTGGCCATCATCGACCAGGGAAAGATCGTGATCTCCGGCCGCTTAAGCGACGTTATGAACCGTGTGACGGCGGGAAACCCCATCGTCATCTCCGTGGACAGAGACGTGACGAAGGCCGTAAAACTGCTGAAGGAAGAGCCGCGGACAGAATCGGTGACCGTGCGGGGAAACGACATCCTCATATCGTTTTCCGGTTTTCCTGACGAAGAAGCGGTACTTCTCAAAAAACTGGTGGATGCGGGGATCCCCGTGCGCAGCTTTGCCAGACAGAAAGGTTCTCTGGAATCCATCTTCATGCAGCTTACCGGCGGGCACGACCGTCTGATCGCGTCCTCTGACGATTACAATGAGTAGAGCAAAAGGCATCATAAATCCCATAACGGCCAAGGAAGTCAAGGTGACGCTCCGGGGGCATTCCCTCCCGGTGCTGGTCATCGTGGTGAACCTGATCCTTTTTCTGGCGGGATTGCTGGGCGTATACGGAAGGGCTTCCGGCATGGAGCTTTCCGGGCAGGCGGACTACCGTCAGTTTCTGTACGTCTACGCGGCCCTGGTGGGGATCCTTTCCGTCATCGTGCTCATCCTGGGCTGCAGCATTGCCTCGGGAAGCATTTCCGGCGAGCGGGAGACCGGCACCTATGACCTTCTGAAAAGCGCGGGGCTGTCGCCTCTGGCCATCGCCGGCGGAAAACTGTTTTCCGCGGCTCACATTTCCCTTTCTGTGATCGCCTCCGCGTTCCCGGCACTGCTTATCCCGCTGGTATTCGGCGGACCGGGTCTCATGGAAGTGTTTCAGATCATCGGAGCGCTGGTCCCGCTGGCGCTGTTTTCCATCACGGTGGGGCTGTATTTCAGTTCCGTCCTGCATTCCACGGTGGCGGCCGCGGCGGTATCCGCAGGAACGGTGTTTGCCTTTGCCGCCGTTCCCGTACTGCTTGTTATGTTTGTCTGGCCGGCAGCCGGCAACGCATACCTGATGCTGGCGGATCCCCTGACACCGGTGGCGTCCCTGGTACTTAAGCAGATCGGAGAGGGCAGCCTGGTGACGGAAGCCTTCGCCCGTATGGGCATCGCCCCCGCCTCTTTCCTGTCCCGCAGCCTGACGGCACTGTCCTTTGCCGTCCAGGCCGCGATTTCGCTCTTGTTTTTTATCTTATCAGTAGGTAAGATATCCGAGTGAGGCACTTATGAAAACTGACAAAACGAAAAAAAAGATCATTCTCACGGGCGGCGGTACCGCCGGCCACGTGACCCCCAACATGGCGCTCCTGCCAAAGCTTCGTGACGATGGCTGGGAGATCCTCTATATCGGTTCCAAAACGGGGATCGAAAAAGACATCTGTGAAAAGAACGGTGTGGACTACGTTGGCATCTCCTCCGGCAAACTGCGCCGGTACATAGATCCCAAAAACCTGTCCGACCCCTTCCGCGTGATCAAAGGCTACGCGGAGGCGTCCTCTGTCATCAGAAAATTCAGACCCGACGTGGTATTCTCCAAGGGCGGCTTCGTGGCTGTTCCCGTGGTGGCGGCAGCGGCGGCTCACGGCGTTCCCGTGATCTCCCATGAATCCGACATGACCCCGGGCCTGGCAAACCGCCTGGCAGCTCCCTTCTCAAAAAAGATCTGCTGCAACTTCCCGGAAACGGCAGAGCTTCTGCCGAAGGGAAAAGGCGTGGTGTCCGGCAGTCCCATCCGGACAGCTTTACTTGAGGGAAGCCGGGAGGAAGGCCTGAGGCTTGCCGGTTTTGACGGAAAGAAGCCCGTGATCCTGGTGATCGGCGGCTCCCTGGGTGCGCAGTGCATCAATGCATGCATCCGCTCCATCCTGGACCGGTTGCTGAAAACCTATGACATCATCCACATCTGCGGCAAGGGAAACCTGGCGGAAGACCTTTCCGACCGGAAAGGCTACCGGCAGTACACCTTCGTGAATGACGAACTGCCGCACCTTTTTGCAGCGGCCGATCTGTTCGTATCCCGCGCCGGCGCCAACGCCATATGCGAGATCCTGGCCATGCAGAAGCCCAATCTGCTCATTCCCCTTTCCCTGGCAGCCAGCCGTGGGGACCAGATACTGAACGCCCGTTCCTTCGAGAAACAGGGATTCTCCAGGGTCCTCATGGAAGAGGAAATGACGGAAGAAACGCTTTTGCAGTCCATCAACGGGCTTTTCGCGGACAGGGAGACCTACGTGGAAGCCATGAAAAGATCACAGATGAACGACGGTGTGAAAGTGATCACCGGCCTCATCGGAGAGATCAGCGGAAAGTAACAAATGAACATCATCGAAGCCATCAAACTGAATTTTGACTATGTGAACCGTGAGGAGAGCGACGGCACCGAAACGGTGGTCCACGCCCTTTCCGACCTGGATCTTACCATAGAAAAGGGCTCTTTCGTGTGCATCCTGGGCCACAACGGTTCGGGAAAAAGCACCTTTGCCCGTCTCATCAACGGTCTCAACCTTCCCACGGAGGGGACCATCCTGGTAAGCGGCATGGATACGAAGGAGGAGGAAAAGCTCCTTGCCATCCGTGAGACCGCCGGCATGGTCTTCCAGAATCCGGACAACCAGATCATTGCCAACGTGGTGGAAGAGGACGTGGCTTTCGGCCCGGAAAACATGGGCGTGCCCCAGGCGGAACTGGAGACGCGGGTGACGAAGGCTCTGGAAAACGTATCCATGACCGCCTACCGCTACCGTTCCCCCAACCGCCTGTCCGGCGGCCAGAAGCAGCGGGTAGCCATTGCCGGCGTCATGGCCATGAAGCCGGAGTGCATCGTGCTGGATGAACCCACCGCCATGCTGGATCCCACGGGGCGGGAAGATGTTTTAAAGACCGTGCATGAGCTGAACAGACAGGACGGCATCACCATCGTGCTCATCACCCACTACATGGAAGAAGCGGTGGACGCGGACCGGGTCATCGTCATGGATCACGGCAGGGTGGCCATGGACGGCACCCCGGTGGAGATCTTCGGCAGAGTGGAGGAACTCAAGAAACTGTCCCTTTCCGTGCCGGTCATGACGGAACTTGCCTTTGAATTAAAGAAAGCAGGACTTTCCATTCCCGAGGGTGTACTCAGGGAGGAAGAACTGGTGGAAGCGATCCTTAAGAACAGATAAGTAACTTTAGCATGCGTGAAATAACACTTGGACAATATTATCCGGCCGATTCGGTGCTGCACCGGCTCGACCCCAGAACGAAACTGGCGGGTACGCTCGTTTTCCTGATCTCTCTTTTCATTGCGAAGGGATTTCCGGGATATGCGGTCGCCACCGTATTTCTTGCTGCCGTGATCATTATGAGCAAGGTCCCCCTTTCCTTTATCGTAAGGGGATTGAAAGCCATCGTGATCCTGCTTCTGATCTCGGTATCCTTTAACATCTTCCTCACCGACGGAACGCCCATCTTTACCCTGGGGCCCTTAAAGGCGACCAGAGAAGGCCTGAACCTGGCACTTTTCATGGGAGTCCGCCTGATCTACCTGGTGATCGGTTCCAGCATCCTCACCCTCACCACCACGCCCAACCAGCTGACGGACGGTCTGGAAAAAAGCCTGGGATTCTTAAAGAAGATCGGTGTGCCGGTCCACGAGATCGCCATGATGATGAGCATCGCCCTTCGGTTCATTCCCATCCTCACGGAGGAAACGGACAAGATCATGAAGGCACAGATGGCCCGCGGCGCGGATTTCGAAAGCGGCGGCATCATAAAGAAGGCAAAAGCCATGATCCCGCTTCTGGTCCCGCTGTTCATCTCGGCATTCCGGAGAGCCGGTGATCTGGCCATGGCCATGGAAGCAAGATGCTACCACGGCGGCGAGGGCCGCACAAAGCTCCGTCCGCTGCACTACGAACGCCGCGACGTGATCGCGTACATCATCCTGGCAGTATATTTTGTGTTAATGATAATTATGAAGTAAGCGCAGTGTGCGGAGGCATACCTGCCGCACTGCTGCTCCATTTTTCGATTTTCTAAGTTTTTCTGCGCCCCCGCAGAGGGTGCCAATCGCTTCGCTCAAGGACCTCTGCTTTACGGGCTCGAAAAACTTGAAAATCTGAAAAGCCTCCGCAATGTGCTTGCATTTATGCCTCTGCACACTGCACGAATCTCTTACAATTATGATAGAAGCAAAGAATCTTACACATGTATATAACGAAGGCACCGCCATGGAATCCCACGCCTTTGAAGACGTCAGCTTCCGGATCGGCCGCGGCGAATTCATCGGCGTCATCGGCCACACCGGCAGCGGCAAATCCACGCTGATCCAGCATCTGAACGGGCTCTTAAAGCCCACCGGCGGCACGGTGTACTATGACGGCGAGGATATTTTCAAAAAAGGTTACGACCTTCGGAAGCTCCGCTCCAAAGTGGGCATGGTGTTCCAGTATCCGGAATACCAGCTCTTTGAGGAAACGGTGCTTCGGGACGTGATGTTTGGCCCCATGAACATGGGCGCCGCGGAAGAAGAAGCGAAAGAAGCCGCAAAACGGGCCCTTACCCTTGCCGGCGTGGGAGAAGAGTTCTGGGAGCACAGCCCCTTCGAACTTTCCGGCGGGCAGAAGCGCCGCGTAGCCATTGCCGGCGTGCTTTCCATGGATCCGGAAGTGCTTGTTCTGGATGAGCCGGCAGCAGGGCTGGATCCCGCAGGCCGGGAAGACATCCTGAATACCGTAGCGGCATTGGGAAAGAAAAAGAATATCACCATCCTTCTGGTGAGCCATTCCATGGATGACGTGGCACAGTACGCGGACCGTATCATGGTGCTTTCCAAAGGAAAACTCGTTTTCTTCGATACACCGGAGGAAGTGTTCTCCCATGTGGAGGAACTGGAAGAGATCGGCCTTTCCGCGCCCCAGATCACCTATCTCATGCGTGACCTGGCGGCGGCAGGCCTGCCCGTAGACGTAAACGCCAATACGGTGGAAGAAGCCAGAGAAACGATCTTAAAGGCGCTTGGGAAAAAATGACGAGGATCCTTCTCACAATCGCATATGACGGGACGGACTTCTGCGGCTTTCAGCTGCAGCCGGGACTGCGCAGCGTGGAGGGCGAACTGAACGCCGCCATCACGAAGCTTACCGGTGAGGAAATGACGGTCATCGGGGCCAGCCGCACGGACTCCGGGGTGCATGCCCTGGGAAATGCCGCCGTGTTCGATACGGAATCCTCCATCCCGCCGGAACGTTTCGCCAATGCTTTAAACACGGTGCTGCCGGATGACGTACGCGCCGTGGCAAGCCGTGAAGTGGCGCCGGACTGGCATCCCCGTCATCAGAACTGTGAAAAAACGTATATCTACCGCGTGGACTGCGGCTACGTGCCCAGCCCCATGGATTCCCGATATGCCATGCATTTCCCGCGGAACCTGGACGTGACCCGCATGCAGGAAGCGGCCGTAAGGTTTCTGGGAGAGCATGACTTCACCAGCTTTTCCAATCCCAAAAGTCAGGTGCTCATGGCGGGCGGCAGTCCGGTGCGCACCATCACGGGGATCCGGGTAAAGCAGGAAAACACTTTCGGAAGCAATGAGGGGAGCGACGGCCGTTTCGGCGAGCTCGTCACCATCGAAGTCACCGGCACCGGCTTTTTGTACAACATGGTACGCATCATGGCGGGAACGCTTCTGGACGTTGGCACCGGCCGCTTCACCGCCGATGACGTCACTGCCATGCTGGAAGCAAAAGACCGTACCAAAGCCGGCATGACCGCCGAAGCCAAAGGACTTTGCCTGAAAGAGATCCGGTGGCAGTAATTACAAACACAGGAAGCTCTGGCATGCACCGGCGTCTCCATGCCGAAACTGCTTATAGATGGTGACTTGAAAAAGTAAGTTCCACTTTGCAGGAGTAAGTTCCATCTTGTAGGA
>JAKSPC010000002.1 GCA_024405155.1 Lachnospiraceae bacterium
CGAGCGAGAAGCCCCCACTTCAAATGCGAAGCATTAAGTGGTGGGAGTATGTCACCGATAATTCCTGTGAAAACTTTCAGTTTTTTTGTATAACACAGACTCAACAGAAATGCGCGCATAATTGATTGACAGAAACGTCGTGATTTGTTATCATATTCATATAAAAAGGAGCTACCGATAGACGGTTAGCCCTGAAAGCTTAGTTGAAAATAACCGCGTTTTCGAGGACGGCGGTTATTTTTTTCTTGAGCTGATATCCTTTTAAACAGATCCGTAGGGAGAAGGACTCTTTTGTATACACTGAAACGGGATGATGGCGCATCGCAAAATAAGATCGAACGATACAGAAAGGAGAGTGTTTTGCAATCAACAGAAATTTGTCAGAGGGATTTTTATTCAAAATTATATAGACATATTTGACCATATAATATACAATATTGAAAACAAATAGACAAATGAGGCGTGTTATATGATTACAGCAAAAAGTTACAGGGCCCGGATCGCCGATCTGGGGACAAGATTGAAAACGTATCGGATCATGAAAGAAATGTCACAGCGGGATCTTGCTGACAAAACAGGAATTTCGTTAAGAAGCATTTCCCGACTGGAACAGGGCGGGTCTGTACAGCTTGAAACGCTGTTTAAAATTATGACGGCACTGGGACTGGGCGACAATATCGAACTTCTGGTTCCCGATCAGACGAAAAGGCCAAGTTTCTATCTGGAAAATATGAAAGATAAGCCAAAGCGCGTACACAAAGCAGCGAACCGGAATGACTTTAAATGGGGGGATGAAGCTTGAATACTACAGCAGAAGTATACTTATGGGGTACAAGAATCGGGATCATTCATCAGGAACCGACGATCCCGTATGCAACATTCGAGTACGATAAGAATTTTTTGGGCAGCGGTATTGACGTCTCCCCGATCAGGATGCCGCTTGGACCGGTCCTGTATGAGTTTCCGGATCTTGCCGGCGCACCTTTTTATGGACTGCCCGGACTGGTCGCCGATTCTCTGCCGGACAGGTTCGGAAATGCCGTTATAGAAAAATGGCTGAACCGGCAGGGGAAATCGATAACTGACTTCACAGCGATCGACCGGCTTTGCTATACCGGAAAGCGTGGCATGGGAGCTCTCGAATATGTTCCGGCAATTTCCGATATCAGGGACGTTGACGAAAGCATTGATGTGCGCGAGATGGTGAAATTCGCATCGGATATTCTGTCAAAGAGAGAAAACATACGCTTTGAGGCAAAAGACAATCTGACCTACGCGCAGCTGGTACAGGTCGGGAGCTCTGCCGGAGGTGCCAGAGCAAAGGCACTTATCGCATGGAACGAACAGACAAACGAGATCAGATCCGGACAGGTCCAGCTCGGGCCCGGATTTGATTACTGGCTGATGAAATTCGATAACGTGTCAAAAAATGGCGACCACGGTCTTGAAGATCATCCGGAATACACCCTGATCGAATATGCATATTATCTTATGGCAAGGGACGCCGGGATAGAGATGGAAGAATGCAGGATATACGAGTCCGAGGGCGACCACCATTTCATGACAAAGCGCTTTGATCGTGTAAACGGAAAGAAGGTTCATATGCAGTCTCTTGGCGCGCTGACTCATATCAGTTACCAGAATCCGGGTGTTTGCGGATACGAGCTTGCCGCCGGATATATGCAGGAGCTGGGTCTTACCGCTGCGGAGATCGAGCAGTTTTATCGTCGCATGGTATTTAATGTTCTTGCGGTAAACCAGGATGATCATGTCAAAAATGTATCTTTCCTGATGAACAGATCCGGAAAGTGGTCTCTGTCGCCGGCGTATGATATTACTTTTTCATACGACGCCGGAAACAAATGGCTGCGGGCACATCAGATGACTGTAAACGGAAAAACTGACAATATTGAGCTTAGCGATCTGCTCGAAGCCGGTAAGGTTATGGGAATCAGAGACCGCAGGTGCAAAAATATCATCAATGATATCCAGCGGGTCGTGTATGGTTTTCCGGAGTATGCGTCAAGGGTCGGAGTCAGGGAGCCTACGGCAGATTATATCAGTTCCATAATTGCAAAAAACGCTGTCGTTGGCAAAAATTAAATCAATTCTGTTTAAGGGCCGTCCGGAAGGGCGGCTCCAATACCGTTTAGTTAAGCAAAAAAAGACAAAATATCGAAATAACGCTTGACAAGTGAAGCGAAATGTGCGGCCGCATTCTCTGCCTGAAGGCAGCGAATGCGGCCCTTGTAAATAGGAAATATCAACTATTTACAAGGAGGACACATTACATGCCGCAACTAAAACCGTCATTCATCAAAAAGAGCTTCTTTGATGTCCTTGAGGACACTGCCGAAAACATCTCCGATTTCGTCAAGTCCCCGGGAAAGGATATGACCAGAGAGCGTGACTGCACCTTCGTTGACACGGTTCTGATCACCTGTTCCTTTTCCGCAAAGCGGATCAATACCGAACTCTTTGACTTCTTTTCTGCTAAGAAATCCCGGATCCCTTCCAAGTCTGCTCTAACACAGCAACGCAACAAGCTGAACGATAAACTTTTTCCGCATATTTTCCATTCATTCAACAAGAAAGTCCCGTTCACCAAGACCTACAAAGGCCTGCATCTGATAGCTATCGATGGTTCCGACCTCAATCTTCCCACCTGCAGCACTGATCATACTTACGCCATCAAACAGGCAAGAAGCGACGGCTTCTACTACCAGATGCATCTCAATGCCGCTTACGATCTCCTGGAAAAACGCTACTGCGGAATGGAGATCCAGCCACGCCCCCAGATGAACGAGGGAAAAGCGTTCAGATCCCTTGTCAACTCCTACGGAAATCCCGGTTCAGCCCTGTTCATCGCTGACAGAGGATACGTTTCCTGCAACAATATCGCCTTTCTTCTGGAAAACCGGCATCATTTCCTGATACGTGCCAAGGCTCCGGATTCCTCGGCAAGCTTTCTGAGACACGTCGTTACTGAAGAAAGTCCTGATGATGTCGATGTCTGCTTTTATCTCACACGCAGCGTCAAAAAGCACGACAAAATCCGGATAAGTACAAGCTGCTCAACTGCCAGCGTGAATTTCTGTACATTCCTCATGGTGATACCGAATCTCTCTATGAGATGAGGTTTCGCGTTGTTCGCTTCTCCATCGGCGATGGTTCTGTTGAGTACATTGTTACGGATCTCTCAAGAGAGGCTTTTCCTTCCGGTGAAATAAAAAAGCTTTATGAATTGCGCTGGGGAATAGAAACTTCTTTCCGCTCTCTCAAGTATGCTCTTTCGCTGACATTTCTCCACTCTGTAAAAAGAGAACTCATCATCCAGGAGGTCTACGCCAAACTTATAGCCTATAACTTTTCCTCTCTCCTGCATGCTTACGCTGAAGAATGGAAGCACTACAAGAGCTGTAAAGGGCTTGTTTATAAAGTCTCTTTTGAAGACGTCATTCCCATCGCCCTCCGTTTTCTCATTGTGAGGATGTCTAATGACACAATAAAAGCCCTGATGACCAGACATCTGACAGAAATCCGGGAAGATTCCCACAATCCCCGGAGGGTCAGATCTCAGACCGCTAATCCTTTAGGCAACAGGGCATAACCTGTTTATACCACTTTTTTCAGGCAGATGCAAATCTGTCTTTTTGGCGTTGAAAAATTCGTTGTAAACTGTACAACCAGGCCTCATAATTGCCTTGAGCACTGGTTTATCTGACGGTATTCTCCTACCATTCACCTCTTTGCAAAGGGCGGGGGACCGAGATTTTCAGCTTAACTTAACGGTATTGGGGCGGCTCTTTTGTACGTTTTCAAGCCGCAGAACAGGCATTGATCCATGACCGGAGACGACCGTCGTGAACAGGCAATCACATTAACAACGGTATTGTCTCGTCTGTCTCGTGCGGAAGGAGTCTTTGAAAACATTCTACAGTGCATACTTGACGTAGAGCGCCTCAGGGAGGAGATCCGGGGATAAGAACTGCAATGGATTTATACTGTAGATAAGATAAACATGTCTCTACATTACGGCTGCCCCGACTGCGAAGCAAGGGATCCGGCAGAACGCTACCAACTGCAGCTTAAAGATCTTGGCTACAAACCGGTAGATCCTTTTTCCGGCTACAAGAAAAAAGTGACAGTCCGGAACACCGTAAAGAATATGGAGACAGAGGCATTTCCGTACAAGATGATATGGGAACGGAATCCTACCGCATTGGATCCGCGAAAGTCCGTGGCAGAGTATCAACGAATGATTGATCAGGTCTCTATCGGTTTCCATGTCGATCGGATAATTGATGAGAAACAGCGGGTTATTCGTTTGACGCATGAACTGTACGGGTTCTCATTTGATGTAAGGGAACAGAGGTTATATATATCAAACGGAAGAGGGATATTTCCTGTGTGATTTTGACACGAAAGCAGCTGAAAGCTACGGAAAGATCCGGGCGGATCTGGAGCGGCGGGGCACGCCGATTGGGCCAATGGATATGCCGATCGCCGCGCATGCGCTATCCCGGGAGCTTATCATCGTGACAAACAATGCGGCGAATTCCGGCGGGTAGCCTGTCTTCCGGTCGAAAACTGGGTCAGCTGAACAGATAGCGGGAATAAGAAAACAGCCGGCGGAAAAGGTCCGGCTGTTTTTGTGTTCATGTTTATTTTCTATTTAACGTATTTCCTGTTCCAGTTCATCAAAGATTCGGTCATCGAAGAATTCCTTCAGGGTGATTCCAAGTCCGTCGCACATTTTCTTAATCGTAATTACAGAAACATCTCTTCGTCTTTCATCCATCAGGCTGTACACCGTTGAGGGCGTGACCCCGGACAGAGTCGCCAGTGTGTTCAGCCGGATATTTCTTACAAGGCAGAGTTCTTTTAATCTTATCACACAAGCATCTTTCACATATAACGATTTTTCATCCATATTATCACCTTTTTGTTGATAATACGAAACATTCTTCACGTGCGTATACGCAAGTGCGATAAAAATATTGTTTTTTTCAATACAAAATACGCAAATGCGTATACGCAACTGCACACATCATTTTATCTGTTAGTTTTTTTCTGAAAATACTCTTTGAAGGTAATAATGCTACAGGCATTTCGAAATAGGCAGCTGTCAAAATGGACGTTTAACGGTCGGAGATTATTTTAGAGAGATGCATAGCTTTTTTGATACGAAATTATCTGAACATCTTATTTGGTGATGGAGGTAATAATCCAGCCGGTGTCAGCTTTTTTGTAACTGTTTCCACAGTATGGGCAGGTTCTGACACGCATCGAATCAAATGAAGCACCGCAAAAATCACAGTTGACAGCGTGAATTGTAAACGGGTTGCTTTCCTGGTCTGAAAAAACTTTTTTCATGGATAGGTGGATACGTTCCTGCTGCGAAATCACCCGGCCTGCAGAATAACGGTATGTAGTCAGGAATACGGTCAGCCGCACATTGCAGAGGGAATCGTCAAAGCGGTAGCCGGTGATTTCCAGTGCACCTCGAAATGTGCAATCAATGACGTCATTAAACAAATCAAGATGTTTTCCTGTGTAGAAAGGAAGACTGGTACAGTCTTCTGAAAAGATTACTGATTCCAGTAGGGAATAAACAGTACCGGCGAAATGTTCATAGCTGGATTCCTGAAAGTGGTTGGAAAATTCGTTAAAGAATCTTTGGCTTTTGTTTTGCTTTGAGATCAACGGAACAGTTTCCGCAGCATCGTTGAACACAGCCCCGGCCTTTTTAACCGAACCTGCAATATAAGAAACAATCATGCCAAGAAAAGCGCTGATGATAAACCTGGATAAATAATCGGAAACGCCGGCAGCAGGAAGGGCGAACAGAGTGAGCGCGCCGAAGACCGCTCCGGTTACAGCCCCTATGGCAAGAAGTTTTTTTGTGTTGCTTTTTAACTCATTTTCTGTAATCCCATGATCCGTAAGAAAAAAGAATTCAGTAATTTTCGGATAGAGTTCTGATATTTCAAACCTGGTATGGCAGTAGGCGCATCCATTCAGCAAATCGGATACCCGCGATAAACAGCCGCAATTCGGGCAGCAATACTCCATATTGCCGATATCTGTGCTATTGGTATTTGAGGTCACATTAACATAGTAAAGCTGAGGGGATTCGCTTTGGAATATAGTACCGGAGGGCCCTTCAACGACTCTTTTCAAAGTTCCGGTAAGGCAGCAAAGTTCATCAGTCAATTCTTTTCCGGATTTATGACGAATAACCATGCCATCGGGGAAATGCCCCCTGGGACGATTCTGCAGGTGAAGATTCAATCCCATTTTATTCAATCGTTTTTCTTTTGCTTTTTTGTTGAATGAGACGCTATATGTAGCACACACGGAGGCGGAATCCGGATGATAAAGAAAATCGTGGGATAATGTCAAGGACGAATTATTCATGAATGTCTCTCCCTTCTTCTGAAACAGGTTTCATTTGTTTCAATGTAGATGCTAAATCAATCCCGTGAAAAAGTCTATAAATATTCAAAAAACAGGAAAAAATGTCCAAAACAAATATACGCACTTGCGTATATTATGGAGATAGTATAGAATATTAGCTAATCGATGTGTCAGCAGCCTGATTCAAAATAGATAAAAAGAGGAAAATCCAGTGAGGAGAAGTGTTGTTTTACTAATAGGAATAGTCACAGTCGGTTTGCTATTGTGTTGTTGCACAAAAAAAGAGAATGTTTCAGCAGAAGTGGCGGCATCTATTGCCGAAGAGTCAAAGGAATTTATTGAGAACATAAGTCCGGAGGGGGTTCTGACCGCGGAGGAGGTGCCATCAGAAACAGAAGCGGAATCAGTCACAGAAGGAAGCAACAACATTTTTCCAGAGTTTATTCAGGATGTGATAGACAACAAGGATCTGAATCTGCATGTGGATGATATTGATTGGAATGATTTTGGCTTTAATATTAAAGGATCATGTGAAAACAGAACAAAAAAAATACTGACATTTGCACTTTCCGGTTTCAATATCAACGGATGGACAATTAAATGCCCCAAGACAGAAGATATTGCTCCCGGAGAAAAGATAGAGTTCGTATTGACTCCGAATGAACAGACTCTTCGGGACAGTGGCATAGAGAGTAACAATCAGATCGCCAGCATCAGTATAGCCCTATGGGTTTTTGATACGGCGGACTATACGGCTCCCTCGATTGCAGAAGGGTTGTTTTCCGTTTATAAAAACGATCAGTCAGAAGTACAGGATTCCGGAATTTTATCCGGTGGAGAAGAATTGCTGGTTGACAATGAATATGTTTCTGCGCTGATTACGGAAAAGAAAGCAGCTGAAGATGGATCTCTTACGGTAAAGCTGCTTTGCCAGAATAAAACAGATACCACGGCTTCTTTTTCCATCATGGCTGCACAGCTGGATGGAACAGATTGCAACCCGATGTTTGGTGAAAAAGTGGATGGAAACAGCAAGAAAGCGGTAGAGGTCGAATGGGATGCGGGCACCCTGGAAGCAGCTGGTCTCAAGGCCGGGGAGATAAAAGAAATCCGAATCACGATCGACATTCGTGACAGATATGATATGCTGGCAGATCCGTATTACAGTGGCGAGCACACGCTGGAAATGAAATAACAATTGGTGAGAGGAATGGTGCATGAAAATCAGACTGGCAATCGGAATCGGAAATAAAAAGTATCTTGAAAGACTGGTAAAGTACCTTGAAACATACCATCTTGACAGGCTGGAACTGATGACTTTTTCTAACCCGGAATCTCTTATGAATTGTGTCAGCGGGCACGAAACAGACGTGATGCTTCTGGATCAGGAGTTTGCAGATATTTCAGGTTCGATATTGACTATGGGAAAAAGTGCGATCCTGTGTGAGGAAGATGATAATTCCGAACTCGGAAACGGCGTGGTTCGCATTTCGATGTTCAAGAAGCCGGAGTTGATTTATAAAGACATTTTGAATCTTTATTCAGAGGCCGGAAATCACAGTCAGACAGCCGGGCGGAAAGGCAACCCGGAAAACAGTTGCCGGATTGTTATGGTCAGTTCATTTTCAGGTGGAACCGGCGTATCAGTTTTTGCTGCGGCTTATGCAAAGCACCTGGCTGCGGAAGGCAGGAAGGCTCTGTATATCAGCTTTTCTCCGCTTGAGCAGAGTGAGGCATTTTTCACCGGTGAAGCAAACGGTTCTATTGAAGATATAATTTTTGCTATAAAGAGCCGTAATGTTGACCTTTCCATCAAATTGGAAGCGGTTGTCGGGACAGATCCATGCGGAGTTCGCTTCTTCCGGTCTTCAGGGAAAGCGTTGGATCTGCTGGATATGACGGTGGAAGAACAGGAACAGGTATTGGAAACCCTGGTAAAATCCGGTGTGTATGACGTTATTATTCTGGACACAGCATTCAGTTTTGATAACAGTTTTGCCAATCTTGCCAATCTGGCAGACAGGATCGTCATGGTATCCAACGGAGAAATGACTGCCAACATGAAATTTATGCGTGCCATGGAGTCTTTGCATATTGTCGAAAGTCAACAGACATGGGATGGCATCATCGGTAAGATGTGCCTCATCTATAATAAGTTCTCCAGCAGCTGTTCGAGCAACGAAATAGAAGCCCCCGGTGTTGAGGTGATTGGAAAGATCCCGCCGGTTACCCATGCAGTAATGAACAGTATTGTTGAATATATTCAGAGAAAAGAAGATATTTTTGACAGGATCTGAGGATACGCTTCAATTAAGTGAATGGTATGATGCCTGAAAATTTTGACAGTTTTACAGATGAGATCAGAAACTATGTAAGGACAAATCTTCCGCTGAAAGATATGACTGACGATGATTTACGGGAGAATATCCGGAAGATCGTTAATCAGAAGACGGAAGGTTTCGGCTATGTTTCGCCTGCAAAAAAAGCCGAACTGGTGGAGCAGGTTTTTGCAGGGATCAGGGGCTTCGGCCTGCTGGATATTATTATGCGCGATGAGTCAATCACCGAGGTAATGATCAATGGCCCAAATGACGTTTTTATTGAACAGTCCGGAAAACTGAAAAAGCTGAATAAAACATTCGAGGACGAAAAACAGCTGGAAGACACGATTCAGAAAATCGTCGGTCTTGCAGGCAGAGAAGTAAACCAGGCAAATCCGATCGTTGATACAAGGCTTCCTGACGGATCCCGCGTAAATGTGGTATTGCCGCCTATTTCACTGAAGGGTGCTATTGTTACGATCCGAAAGTTTTCAAGAAAGCCGATGACCGTTGAGCAATTGCTGAATTATAAGTCTATAACACCGGAAGTTGCCCATACGCTTGAATTGCTTGTCAGGGCAAAATACAACATTTTTATCAGCGGCGGAACAGGTTCCGGAAAAACCACTTTTTTGAATGCAGTATCCAATTTCATACCGGCGGATGAACGTGTAATTACGATCGAGGATTCAGCCGAGCTTCAGATTGCGGGAATTGACAATCTGGTCAGTCTTGAAACCAGAAACGCCAATTCATCCGGAAGCGGTGCTGTAACCATCCGTGATCTGATTAAATCATCTCTTCGAATGAGGCCGGAACGAATTATTGTCGGAGAAGTAAGAGGCGGTGAGGCGCTTGACATGCTGCAGGCCATGAATACCGGCCATGACGGATCGCTCAGCACCGGCCACGCCAATTCAACACGCGATATGTTAAGCAGGCTGGAGACGATGGTCCTTCAAGGGTCGGAGGGGCTTCCTTTGGAGGCAATCCGGCAGCAGATCGCATCGGCGCTTGATATCATCATTCATCTCTCGAGAATGCGCGATAAGTCCAGGAAGACGGTTGAGATTACGGAGGTGTGCGGGTATGAGAATGGTCAAATCGTATTGAATCCTCTATATCAGTTCGTCGAAGACGAGGACAGCACACTTACACGGGTATCCGGCAGCCTTCAAAGGACAAAGAATCCGTTGATCAATGACAGCAAACTGAAAGCAATGGGATATTTTGACAGTATCTGACTCTGGAAAGGAGAGGTCGAACACAGAATGGGCGGCAAAAAAAAAGAAACACAGCCAAAATATAAAAATTCGCTGACAAACAATAAAATGCTGAACTACCAGGTTTATGTTCCCGGGACAGTGGAAAAGATCGCAATCTGTCTGGTGCTTTTTGTTGCCGGCGGAGTCGTTGGCCTGATTTTTTATGGCGGATTGTTCAAAAACGACGGGTACACAACGATGGCAACGAGAATCTCGGATGTTTTTTTTGTCATTGTAATGGGCCTGATTGCCGTAAAGTTTTTTTATCCGGTAATTATTAAGAGCCGTTTGGAGAAAAGGAATAAAAAGCTTCGAAATGAGTTTAAAGATATGCTTTCTTCGCTGTCGGCCTCTATTTCTTCCGGCAGTAATGTTCAGAAGGCTTTTCAGGATACATATAAGGATCTTCTTCTTCAATATAGTGAAAACGATATGATCGTTCAGGAAGTGAGCGAGATTCTGACAGGTGTTGCACAGAATATCAATATTGAGACGATGATCAAGGATATGGGTGTCCGGAGCGGAAATGATGATATTCTCTGCTTTGCGGATGTATTTGAGACATGTATCAGAAAGGGCGGAGACCTGAAATCAGTTATTCGGAAAACATATGATGCAATTGTGGAAAAATCGGCAATTGAGGACGAGATTGACACGAAGCTTACATCAAACAAGCTTCAGCATAATATCATGAGTCTGATGCCGATTTTTGTAGTTGCAATGTTGAAATATACCAATGAAACATTTTCAGAAAACTTTGCGACATTCACCGGGGTTCTTGTGAATACCGTTGCAATTGGTATTTTCATTGCATCATATAAGTACGGGCAGAAGATCTGTGATATTGAGGTGTAAATATGCTGATAAAACTGGTATGTCTGATAATCGGAACGATATGTGTGGTGCTGGTGATTATCGGTAGTGCAAACGGAAACAGGTACAGCGAATACATCCGTCCGCTTCCGGAGAAAGACTTCCCGTATAAGGAATTCTATTCCATTGGATGGTTCTTAAGTGAAATCCCGATCTTCCGTCTGAGAGGGAAGGTGGCGGAAAATCTGAAAAAGAGCGCAAAACTTGTATGGGCAAATGATTATTCTGATTTTTATGCCGCAACAGCATGGGCTCAGTTTCTTACTGCGGCGACAGTAACAGTCTGTTTTGGCTGTGTGCTTACTGCATTGTTTCCCGCCGGGATGGAGATTATTCCGGTTGGCTTTATTGTGCTGGCTATTGCGGCGGAATGGAATCTGATCATTTCAAAGATGAAGGAACAGGTGGAAAAAAGAACCGTATCCAGCGAAATAGAGTTTCCGAATATGGTGTTTAAACTATCTCTTCTGATCAATTCAGGGATGATTCTTCGCGACGCGTGGTTTCAGGTGGCGAATGGGAAAGAAGGTGCACTTTATGATCTGATGAGGATCGGTTGTGAAGATATGACCAACGGCTATTCCGATGCCGAGGCAATTGAAAAATTTGGAGTTCTTTCGGATTCCAATGAGATCAAAAAATTTGCCAGTTCTCTGATTCAGGGTATGGAAAAGGGAAATAGTGACCTTGGCAGTTTTCTGCTGAGTCAGACATCGGAATTGCTTGCACACAAGCGGCAGGTTGCGTTGCAGGCAGGCGAAAAGGCGGCAGGAAAGCTGATTATTCCGGTGGGTATTACTTTTGCGGGTATTCTGCTGATTATTATGGCAGCAACAATGCAAGGAATGACATTTTAATATAAAGGAGGAAAACTGTTATGAGCGTGTTTGAAAGGATCGAGTTGTGGGCGATCGGAAAGGCTATCAAGGTTAAGAATTTCCTTGATGACGAAAAGGGCGACACCAACTTTATTTCGATTCTCATCATTCTGGCAATCGGTCTTTCGGTAGCGTGGGTTTTTATCACCTACAAAGATAAGATGCTTGTTTGGGTAGAAAACACCATACCGGAAAATTTCAAGTAAGGTCGTGACACATTCACAGGGAGACAGATATCTGCTCCCTGTGAATAAACCCTATCATATGAACAAAGTACTGATCATCATAATCTGTGAAGCGATAGCAGCGGGAGTTTGTATCCTTGACCGGAGCCTTTTTCCCTACGATGCTTCGGAGAGCAATCATACCGGCTTACAAAAAGGAGCGAGAATCCTTATAGTCACAGCGGAAATTCTTTTCATCGGACTTGTGGCTTTTTTTGCGTCGGATAAAGCCAGCTCACCGGTGTCGTTGTTTGAATTGATGTTTACCAATGCGGTTCTTTTGCGGGCAGCGCAGATCGATGCCGTAACAAAAACTATTCCGAATAGATTGGCGATTTATCTTATTGCCGTCAGAACGGCCTGTATTGCGGTGATTTTTTTGACTTCCGGTGAAGGGCTGACAGAATTGGCAGGTTCGGTGATCGGTATCGCTGTGATCGGCGCTTCATTGATTCTGATGGGAAAAATTACAAAGAATGGTTTGGGGGCAGGTGACATCAAACTGCTCGCAGCACTTGGATTTATGTGCGGATTGTCAGGTGCAGTTTATACGCTTACTTTTGCGCTGGCAGTATGCGTTGTTATATCCACGATTCTTGTCTTAATAAAAAAAATAACATGGAAGGATCATCTGCCTTTCGGTCCGTTTATCTGGATGGGCTTTGTGTTGATGGCAGTATTGATTTAACGGGAATATTGTGATGAAAAAACAAAAATTCGGAATCATAGCCGTACTTGTTGTGTTGTATGCAATAGGCTGGCTGGCTTTCTTCTCCGGTAGAACACAGGCAGGTGTTGACTATGCCCAACTGATAAAAAATGCGGAGGAAAGTGCCGGGAAGAGGCTTTACGTGCAGGCGGCAGAGTTTTACAAAGCTGCATGGGAGAGCGTTCCGGATGTTGATATCTATAAAAAAATAACAAATCTGTACGATCAGTATTATGAGGAAGAGCATACGCCGGAAGTGCTCGGCGAGTACATGGATGTTGTCGGGGATGTGATCGACAAATATCCGGAGGTGAGTGAATTCTGGGATAAGGGGATTGCTCTGAATATAGAGGCCGGGGACGAAAGGAATGCCTATAAGCTGGCAAAATCCGCAATCATGAGCGGAATATCCAGCGAGCTGGTCCAGGGAGAGTATAAAAAACTAAAATATACGATTTCAGACGGCTACAAGAGATTTGAAAAATACCACACTGCGGATAACGGATATATTTCCGTTTATAACGGGGAAGTATGGCGTGTGGCGGATAATCGCTGTAATGAAATGTCAGCAGGTTACCGCTATATCGGTCCGCTCTCTGATGATGGGTACGGTTTATATCGGAATGATATAGATCTGCGCCTTATGGATGCCGTAAATGTGATCAGGGCGCGGTATGCAATAGAGATTGATGAGGCAGGTGTCTATTCTACGGAGAGTGGGATGGCGCCGGTTCGCATCGGCAGCACCTGGCAATATTTGAAGTCAGACGGCACTTCTGCAGAGGGGCGATATGAAATGGCGGGAAGCTATGTTGACGGAAAAGCGGCAGTCTGTTCGGAAGGAAAATGGTATCTGATCAATGAGGCGGGCGAGACTGTTTCGGAAGTCTTCGAAGAGATTCTACTCGATTCTCACGGCAGATATCTGAATGACGGCATAATTCTGGCAAAGGAAGAGGGAAAGTTTCATATCTACAATGAAAAATGGGAACAACAGGGGGATTTTTCTGCTGATGACGCCGACAGAAGTCCGGCCGAGGGTCTGATAGCGTTTGCCTCGGGTGAAAAATGGGGTTTTGCAGATTCAGACGGAAATATTGTCTTTGCCCCTGTCTTTGCCGGAGCGAGAGGCTTTTCCAACGGCCTTGCAGCAGTAAAAGACGAAAGCGGTCGCTGGGGGTTTGTTGATGAAGAATTTGAAACTGTAATTGACTGCCGGTATCTTGAGACAGGTTATTTCAACAATGACGGAGCCTGTATTGTTTCAACGGATGAAGGAAGCTATCATACAATCAGTTTGAAGTATGAGTGAAAAAATACAGAAAATCAAAAGTGAACAGAGCGGAATGATCATGGTTGAGGCGTTGCTGGTGTATATGGTAACGATCCTCATGCTGTTTCTGGTGCTTTCTCTTTTTTCAACATTATATGAAATCTGGAGCATCCATATTGTAGCAAATGATACGGCAGTGAAAGCGGCATCCTGCTATGTAATGCCCGATGCGGATGTTACCACCGGCGAAATAGAGGAGAAGGATGTTACATCCGTCGCCTTATACCGTTACTTTCTGTGGAGAAAGCCTGCTCTGGAGCAGAGTATTCAAACGAAGTTCAGTCAGTTTGCAAAAGAGAGGCTGGATGGTTCCGGACTGATCAAAACAGGAAGCGACCCGGTGATAGCGGTAGAGTTTATTCATGACGGTGTATCCAGCAATCATGTGAAAGTTACGATCATCAAGAGTTTTTCGATGCCCTTTAAGCCTGTGCTGAAATCACTGGGTTTAAAGACAGAAATCGAGAAAACGGCCGTTGCCTATGCGGATTGCACGGATATGATCGATTACCTGAATACGGTGAAGTATGTAGAGCAGATGACATCATTAAAAAAACTGGACAGTTCATTTGTAGATGCCCTGAATTCGATTCTCGGCCTGATTACGGAAGTAAAGGATGATATACAGAACGGAATATGAGAATAAAGTGTCTGAATAAACTGAACAGATATATCAATACGAGTCCCCGTGGTTTGATTTCACTGTTTATGGCGATCCTGATGACGCCCTTTCTTTCGATCGCAGTGATGCTTGTTGATACCGGCCGGTATAACAGTGCAGTATCGGTTCTTCAAGAAACCATGGATATGGCAGCCCTGTCAACGCTTGCCGAGGAAGACCCGTATCTTCGTGACCGCTGGGGGCTGCATGCCATTGATTACCGGAAAGAAATCAGTGAAGAATTCGAGAAAAACCTGCGGGATAACAACCTGCTGGGCAGCACCATTTCGATAGACAAAGTCTCGGCAGAGGGGCTTCTTGATCTTTCGGACAGCGATATTTTTGCGCATCAGATAGAAGAATTTTCCAAGCTGAATGCACCGACGGAGCTTTTGTTTGAGTTTGGAAACATCAAAGATCTTATCGATGAACTGGGGAAGCTTAACAATTTTTCCAGTATTCTGAACATCTTTTCCAGTGCGGTTAATTGGCTGACAAGCCTTTTAAACCTGTTCACAAGTGTCGTTGCTGCGGAAATATCGGCTGAAGTTATGGAAGGTGCCGATACGTTGTATGAACCGACTTACAAAGCATTCAAGAATTCGGTGAATACCCTGATTGATGCTCTAAATGCTCCGGAGCCGGTACAGGAGGACTTTACTGATGAAGAGGGAAACCCGGATGAGGAGGCTTATGAAGAAGCTTTGGAGGAATGGAGAGAGGCCATTCGGGATGCGAGGGAAGATGCAAAAGCTGCGCAGGCGGAATACTCTGAATTGATACTGGTTTTTGCAAATGCTACCCAGAAGTATTCGGAGTCTATTGCAGAGGTATCTGGCGGTGTCACGGATGTGTTGAGTGATTCAGTAAATATCGCGAAATCAGTTGGACAGTATGAAAATGATAAATCAGAGGATGAACTTAATAAGGTTAAAGGGCAACTGAAGGGAATGAGTGGTCAGGAGCCGAATTATAAGGAATTAAAGGCCCGAGAAAAGGAACTGACCGATAAAGTCGCAATAGATAAGACGGCACTTACGACGGCGAAGTCTCTTTCAAAGGAAATGGAGAGCACAGCGAACAGCATCAAGGATAAGTTCAGTAGGCTAAGTAAAATAGACTATGGTGTAACCGTAAAAGGTCTTAAGAAACTTAGGGAGAGAGTAGATGCGTTTGACGTCGATGCTGTCTGTGCCGGTGATGAGGGACTTTCTGATGAGATCTATCATGATGTGGCATCGCCCGAGTATCTGACTTCGTCGGAAATCAGCCTATACCTTGCCGACAGGACAAAGGAAGCGCTTGAAGGAGTCTGGAAAGACATCATTGATGGAATTAAAGGGCTTTTTGAGGCATTGTTTAAGACAAAGCTGGTTTTTGATACGAATCTTAACCGACTGATCGATTATGATTATTATACTGACGCTATCGGAGGATTGCCGGGAGGACAGGGCCCCGGTAAAGTAGAAGCCGTTATTAATGGAATAAATAGTACGATTGAAGCATATACGAATATCGTTACGTCCTGGTTTACTTTTAATATTATCCGTTTGATCGAGAACTTGATAAACCTTATAAAATCGGTCATCGCTACGTTTGAAGCGTTGCTAGCCCTTGTCGTGTATATGCTCCAGAATCTGGCGGATCTGCTGACAAACACAGGACATCGCCTGCTGCTTAGTACCTATTCGGCTTATAACCTGACCTGCCGTACGGATTTTACCTCCGGGCATACGGCATTTACGGCAATGAACGGATATAAAATGACGGATGAGTCGCTGCCGCCGAACGTGTTTGCAAGCTATACCGGTAATATTGTTGCTGATCAGCTGTCAGAGTTAATAAAGTTGTTAACGAATGCCGTATCCGGCGAAGAGAGCAATAAGTCGTATACATTCTCCGGCGCCGAACTGGAATATATGCTATACGGAAGCCGTTCGGAGATCGCCAATCAGACATTTGTCTTTTTTGCGCTCTACTTGCTTCGCTTTGCTTTAGATATTGGTCCCGTACTGGCGGATAGTGAAGTTCAGGCTCTGGCAGAGGCATCAACACTGGCGGCTCCTGCCGTGTTGGCCATTTTCTTGTTTGTGGAACCACTGACCGATGCGCTTCTTCTGGTGAACGGGTCTGAGGTCTCGCTGCTTAAGTCGGATGTCAATATTTCCCCCTCCGGTTTTCCGAAATTGCTGGCGAAGTTTATTAAAACAGTTGCGCTGACAGCGGAGACAAAAGAGAAACTGGAAAAGGAGGCGGTAAAAGCCTTCAATGCAAAAGATGCAGACTATGAGAAAAAACTGAATGAGGCTACAGAAAAAGAAAAGAAAAAGCTGGAAGCTGATCCACCGAAGAGCGATTTTTCCAAAGGAATAGGGAACTGGCTGGACAGTCTGCTGGAATTCAATTACCGGGAATATTGTTTTATGCTTGTTTTCCTGTTGATTTCCTCCGACTTGTGTGTATCAAGGCTTGAAAATCTGGTTCAGATGGAAACGACCTATTACTATAAAGTGTATGAGGAAGATGAAAAAACATTTGATCTGAAAAAGAGTTATACCTTCCTGAAAGGTACCATGGACGGAAAAGTGAACCAGTTGCTTCCTTCCCTGATTAAGCCGGAGCTGTTTAATACCAGCCAGGAAATATACAGAGGATATTGAGCATGAAAAAGCACTTCTGTGAAATAAAAGGAGAAATTGCCGTGGAGGCCTGTGTGACGGTCCTTCTGTTTCTGCTACTGATGCTGACTTTGTCCGGACTGCTGAAAATGTTTATGGCGCAGAATATCACGGCTCATGCAATGATTCAGTCGGCAAAAAGTCTGTCTATTGATGCCTATGCCGGAAGTCTGCTGGGAAATGACGGAGATTTGGAATCGGTGGGAGATATTCTGAATGCGTGGATTGGAAATTCGGTAAATCAGCCCGGTTTTACGACACACTCCAACTGGTCGGATGAAGGGGCGGAGCTAAAGATTCAAAATGGTGCAATCGTACCCGTGAATAATCGGACAATAGAACCGGCTGAAGAACTGCGTACACGATTTTTTACCTATATCGGCGGTGGGGATATGAGAACGGTGGAAACATTGTTTAAAGATCTGAATGTCGGGACGAAAGTTGATGATTTTGATTTTTCGGAAACAAAAGTGGAGGGTGGAGTCCTGTATGCTTCCGTAAAATACAGGCTGAATTACCCGTTCCATATAGGGCCGCTTAAGGATGTGGAAGTACATCAGAATGTTCACGTCAACATCTGGAGAAGTAAGGGACCGTCCTCTCCGGCCAGTGAAAAAACAGATAAATATCACAGTGACACCGGCAGCGGTTCTGCTGGCGGCGGTTATGCTGGCGGCGGCGGAGGCGGCGGCGGAGGCGGCGGCTGGTAATAATTACAGCATCCCCGGTCTCATATCGCCCGGTGAAATCGAGAATGGAAGGAACTGATATATGAAAGATCTTTCGTATGAATCAAAAGGAAATGAAAATTATCTTGTATATGCAATGGATAGCGCGGAAACCGTCGATAACCTTGCAAAAGGAATGCTTCAGAGCAATGACATAGACGGAATCATCAGTCCCTCTTTTGTTCAGATGGATGACAAAAGAAGCTTTAAGTATGATGTTACAGCTTACCGGCCTTTTGCGGAGATTATGGAGGCACCTGTTGAAAAGAAGTGGATCGTTTCCGTGATACTTTCTTTGCTGAAAACAGCAGCGGTACTGGACGAATATATGTTGTCGGAAGACGGACTGATTCTGGATAGTGAATATGTTTACTTTGATCCGAAAAAGGAAGCAGCGCTTCTTGTGTACCTGCCCGTAGAAAAAGATCAGGGAAGCCTGTCGGTGACAGAGTATATTCTTCATCTTCTTTCACATTGCCGCTACCAGGAAAACGGAGACATTTCTTATGTCGGAGAACTGATCAATATTCTAAATGATCCGGCGGAAAAAAATGTCAGAAATATCGAAAAAAAGATCGAAAAGTCGGCGAGGGAGCCGGTAAAGACGGTTCCGCGTATTACAGAGCCACAGCCGGCAGGAATACAGAAAGCAGTGCCGGCTGCACCGGAAACTCAAAAAGAAATCCGGGAAGAAAACATTGTAAAAGAGGAGAGGCCGGTCCTAAAGGCTCCCTGGAGTATTCCCGTTCCAAAGGAAAAGCCGCAGCCTGAGCAGAAGAAAGAGCCGGAAAAGAAAAATTCCTTCCTGCCATTTCAGCATTCAGAAAAAGGCCATTCAAAAAGTTCAGGCGGTTTCACGGGGGCGATTCCGTCTGTGCCGACTTCTGAACAGGCTCAGCAGGAAGAAGCTGTAAAGCCGAAGAAAAAAGGGTTTTCGCTATTTGAGAGGAAGAATACGGAAACGAAAAAAGAGTCGAAGCCGTTTGAAATCAAAATTCCCGGCGCACGAAAGAATAATGTCGAAGTAAGTCCGGCGACAAAGCCGGAGATGCCAAAAGCCACACCAATATCTCAGACGCCTGCATTCAGTGATGAGGATGATGCAAAAACAGTTGTTATGCAGGATGATGTTTCGGTTGGTGCGGTTGGCGCAGCGGCTGAGCTTTTCTGTATCAGGACCGGACGAAAAATGATTATTGATAAGGACCATTTCTGTATTGGAAGAGATCCGAAGTTTGCGGATTTTCTCATTGCGGACAATAGGGCGGTCAGCGGAGTCCATGCCGATATTGTAAGGGAAGGTCCAGTGTTTTATCTGATTGATAAAAAATCGAGTAATCATACATATTTGAACGGATCGATGCTTACATCGATGGAAAAGTATCCGCTGAATGATGGAGACACCATCCGAGCAGCAAACGAAGATATGCGATTCCGGAAACTATGAGGGCCAAAGAAGTGTACTTTCGCTGTTTATCAAATACAGATATAGGAAAATGCCGTGAAGAGAATCAGGATGCGATTCTGGTCAGAGAGACTGTTTCGGGAAACGAAAAGGTTACTGTTGCCTGTGTCTGCGATGGCGTCGGAGGTCTTGAAAGGGGTTCGGAAGCAAGTCGGACAGCTGTAAATAAACTGGAGGAATGGATTGACTGTGAACTGCCGTATCTTGTGTCGGACACGGAAACGATTGAAAAAAGGCTGCGTCTGCTGGTTGGTGAGATTAACAGTGATCTGTATTACCGAAATATCAGGCTTGGTTCCGGGAGCGGTACTACGTTTTCGGCGATCCTTTTAGGTGAAGATCATTTTACAGTGTGTCACGCAGGGGACAGCAGGATATACAGGATCAGCGAAAAGGCAGAGCAGATTACAGAAGATCATTCGTGGATTGCGAGGCAGGTGAAGTCAGGAAACATGACAGAAGATGCTGCTGCAAGAGATAAACGGAAAAACGTGATCCTTAAGTGCCTTGGAGTTTCACAGAGTATTATGCCTGATGTTTTCAGCGGGTTTTGGACTGCTCCTGTGTCGTTTCTGCTTTGTACGGATGGATTTTGGCATTGTCTTTCCGAAGGCGAACTGACAGAAGATTTCGCACCTGGTTTTTCGTCGGACAGGACTGTGCTGGAACGTCTGACCGGGGTTGTAAAAAGCCGTGGGGAAGCAGACAACATTTCTGTGGTGGCAATAGATATACCGGGTGATGATGAAATAGGCACATTAAAACTGGATTGACAAATATTTTTTGAGGTTTTGGAATGGAGCAAAGACTTGTTTTGATACTGATCGTGGCGGCAGTTGTGTGCATTCTACTTGCCGGTGTGGCAAAGGTCGTCGGCAAATCAGGAAAACGCCGGAGAAAAATGACGGATTTTTATCGTTCCGAGTCCGGGTCGGGAATCAGAAAACATCTGGAGAACCGCACTTATGCAGCCGGAAATGATGACTTTCATACTCAGATTCTAACAGAAACAGACGATTGTCGTACGCAGGTATTATATGAAGATGACGATGAAATGCGCACGATAAAACTGGAAGATGATGAGTTCAGGACAGAAAGGCTGCCGTATTCTGGACAGAAACAGGTGACGGTTACTCTGACACAAACGGATCATCCGACTGTAAAATATGAGTTTTCTATTCGGGGAATGATAACGATCGGAAGGGGCTCTGACTGCGGCGTACGTGTCAGCGGAAGTTCAATATCAAGGAGGCATGCCTCATTAACTGTGGACGAGGGCGACATTTACGTTGAGAATGTCAGCGAAAACAATACGGTGCAGGTGAATGGTGAGACTGTCCGGGGCAGATTCCGTCTGATGGATGGGGCTGTTCTGACTCTCGGAGCAGTGAGTTTCTACGTGGGAATCAGATAGCGGCTATGACGATTGAATATTCGGAAATCTGTGAACAAGGGTTAAGTCCGGAAGAGAATCAGGATTCTGTTTTTTGCGCGTCTGATGACGGTGTCGGGCTGTTTGTGGTTGCTGACGGCATGGGCGGACATTTCGGCGGCTCTGCTGCGAGCGGAATGGTTGTCAAATTGCTTGGTGAATGGTGGAAAAAGTATATTTCAGCAACAGTGTCACTGACAGGGGATTATTCTGACACGGGCTATTCCGGAATCAAAGAAGTGCTGTCTTCAGCCAATGATTTAATCAGAAATGCCAATCCCGGTGTTGTCACCGGATCTACGGCAGTTGTTCTTTACCTGGAGGATAACCGGTATTCGGTATTGTCCTGTGGTGACAGCAGATGTTATCGAGTAACCAGAAAACTGTTTGGAACGGAGGAGATCTGTATAACGACAGATGATGTATGGGAGAATGATCCTTTGATTAGAAACAGTATGAGTGAAGACGAAATCCGGAATCACAGGAATTTCGGAAAACTGATCAGAGCTGTCGGAACAGAAAGAGATTTTTCCTGTACGGGAGTCAGCGGGGAGTTAAATGAGAATTGTCTGTTTATGTTGTGCAGCGACGGGGTTTATAAATACGCAGATGAAAAAAAAGTGTCCGGTGTATTAAGAAAGGCTTTAGATAAGTCTTCGGATCTTGATTTTTGTTTAGGGAAACTGAAAGAATATGTATATCAGGCTGGTGCGCCGGATAATTTTTCAGCGGTACTGGTGCGGGTACTGCCGCAGTAAGCTTTCAAGAATCGGAGGAAATCTTATGACAGTTTCATGGGCATCCATTTCTGACAGAGGGAATCGGGAAGTGAATGAAGATTATGTTCTGATACATGAACAGAATTGTTTACTTTCTGCAGCACTTGCAGATGGGCTTGGTGGTCACGGAATGGGGGATACCGCATCTCGGATAGCTGCCGCGGAAGCTATTCGTGTATTGAGCAGCGGTGGGACACTGGAGGATTCTTTTATGGCAGCAGAAACTGCTGTTATGAAAGAACAGGGCAGGCTAAATGTCCCGAATAAAATGAAAACAACGCTTTGTCTATTGCAGATCAGCGGCAAAAAGGTGCAGGCAGGTCATATAGGGGACTCCCGGATTTATTATTTCAAAAACGGCAGATTTGTTAAAAGGACACTGGATCATAGTATTCCGCAGCTTCTTGTGAATAGCGGAGAGATCAGTGAGAAAGAAATCCGGTTTCATGAAGACAGAAATATGCTGACCAGAGTGATCGGTACAGAGTGGAATGAGCCGGGCTATGAATTGGAAAAGCCGTTTTTAATTCACCCAACGGATTTGCTGGGGAGGAAAATCAGGCATGCCCTTCTTCTGTGTACGGACGGCTGGTGGGAGTATGTCGGGGAAGAAGAAATGCTGAAAAGTCTGAACAATTCTGCGACGCCGGAAGATTGGCTAGGACAAATGAAAAAGATTGTTCAGGAAAATGGCCGGGGCAGGGATATGGATAATTACTCGGCGGTTGCAGTGTTTTGTGGAATATGAGAAATGAAGATGAAATAAAAACAGAGTATTACAGCGAACCGGATGAAGAGTTTAAGACAGTATCGCTGGAGGATGAGCTTCCTGTCAGAAACGAGGATGATATCAGAACAGAATACATAGGTTCTCGCAGTGAAGATGACATCAGAACGGAATATGCAGGCGCCACAAAGGATCGCTATATACCCCGGAAAATGGCGGCATCATCTTTTCATCGTTGCTACCATTGCTTTTTTGAGTATGGCGAAAAAGCGGAGGAGAAATGCCCGCGGTGCGGAAATCCTCAAAATTCTGTGCCGAAAGTCAACTGTCATTTGTATCCCGGAACGGTTCTTCAAAACAGAATCGTAATTGGAGATGTGGAAGGGTTCGGTGGTTTTGGTATCACATACAGAGCGTGGGATCTGAATCTTAAGACCATAGTGGCTGTGAAGGAGTACTTTAACAACAAAGTTGTCCGCAGAGCGCCCGGTGAAACAAAAGTTGAGATTCAGCGTGGAAAAGATGAGCAGTATCAGGAAGAAATGCTTCGGTTTCTAAAGGAGGCAAGATATACGGCCCAATTCAGGGATTGCCCCAATATTGTATATGTATATGATATTTTTGAAGAGAACGGAACTGCTTATATGGTCATGGAGTTTCTCGAGGGCCGTACGCTCCTGAAAGAAGTCAGAAATCATGGCGCAATACAGTGGGAAAAAGCAGTAGATATTATTGAAAAGGTGGCTCTTGCCGCATCTGCTCTTCATAAAAAATCAGTGATTCACAGAGACATCAGCCCGGATAATATTTTTACCTGTGATGACGGAAGAATTAAACTGGTTGACCTTGGCGCAGCGAAGTTCCCTGACGGGGTTGAAACCGGACTAAGGATAGTAAAGCCCGGGTTCGCACCGCCGGAGCAGTATCGTGAAAACGGAGAAATCGGGCCGTGGACAGATGTTTATGCACTGGCTGCCACGCTTTATTACATTATTACCGGAATTCATCCGGAGGAATCGACCAACCGGACGAAAGAAAATGATATTGAGATTCCATCAAAGGTAGTAGAAGGCCTGCCAAAGTACCTTGACAAGACAATTATGAGAGGAATGGATACGGATCCACGGCTTCGTTTCCGGTCAATGGACGATTTTCGGAGCGCTCTTATGAATCAAGGAAAGGTGCTTGATTCAGAAGATTTTATCCGAAAGAGAAAACGCAGACGTCTGTTCGGGATTGTCGCAGCGGCGGTGATTATGGTTGTTGGCAGTTTGGCTGTATTTTCAGGGTATAGGAATGCCATGGTCGAAAACCTCCGGGAAGAGACAGAGCTTATTGTGTGGATTCCAATTCGGGAAGATGACAGCGGACGGGTAGACATATATCGCGAGATGTCACAGGAATTCACAGAAGCGTTTCCAAAAATCCTGGTAACCGTTGAAGGAATTCCTGAGGCGGAGTATTTTGAAAAAGTGAGTCATGCCGTGAGTTCGGGTGAGGTGACCTTGTTTGAGAAGCGGGATTTGGATTCGTTCTCTTCGACGGACTGCGCTGATGTGTCTTCTGTAATGGAGGAACTGGAGAAAGAGTCATTTTATATTGATGACGGAATTGTACCTGAAAAGACGATTCCTCTGGGATTTAAAGCACTTTCGGCGTATGGAAATGTAGCGGCGGAGAAGACCGGTATGGCGATTGGAATACAGCAGTTTCTTTCCGGAGAGGGCGATGTTTGCGTAGGTGATACCAGTGATTTTTATGAGATTCAGGACAGCCTTCCGGGCAGTTATATGGTACTCCCACTTCCGGCGGATGAGATGAGGTATTGTTACACAAATATCTGGTGTGTGAGCACAGGTGCTGATGAAATGCAGAAAGCTGCCGCAGGGGCCTTGCTTCGATACTGGCTTGGTGAGACGGCTCAGGATATTTTGCACATTCGGCATAGAGATTCCCTGCCGGTAAATGTGAGTGAGTTTGCAGTATTTCAGTCGGTTTATTCAGAGTTTTCGAATCTGGCTCCAATACAGCCGGACCAGACTGTAGCGGAGAATGAATTTGAGCAGCAAAAATCCATATTGAGCAGCAGACCGGACATTGCAGCCTTGCTCGAAGATGGTGCTGCCGAAGAATAGACAGGGTTATGGGCTAAAAGATGAAAAGATGTTTTGGATGCATGCATGCAATTGAAGATAACGAAATACAATGCCCGTATTGCGGTTATCGTATGGATTCGGAGGGCGAGGCAAACTGTCTGGTTCCGGGAACTGTGCTGAAAGGGAAGTATCTGGTGGGTAAAGTTCTGGGAGCCGGTGGATTCGGCATTACATATATTGGATATGACATGATGCTTGATGATGTAATTGCCATTAAAGAGTACCTTCCCGGAGATCTGGCCATGAGAGCTGCCGGTGATAGGAATGTAACAATATATACCGGCGATGAAACGCATCAGTTTGAAAAGGGAAGGAAAAGTTTTGTCGATGAGGCGATGAAACTTGCAGCGCTTCGAAATGAAAAAGAAATCGTTCGGGTCATCGATTATTTTGAAGAGAATAACACTGCCTATATCGCGATGGAGTATCTGAAAGGGGAGACCCTGAAAAAAAGACTCAAGCGGGAAAAGACGATCAGGACGGAGGAAGCCGCAGAGATCATTAAGGAGGTCCTTCGGGGACTGATCAAGGTCCATGCCAACCATATGCTGCATCGTGATATGGCGCCGGACAATATCTTTCTTATGGATGACGGGAGCGTCAAGCTGTTCGATTTCGGCAGTGCACGCACCGTTATGAGCGGAAGAACCCGCAGCCTTACTGTAGAGATAAAACCGGGGTACAGTCCAATTGAGCAGTATAAACGACATGGAAATCAAGGCCCATGGACGGATGTATATGCGGCAGCTGCGACATTTTATCGAATGCTTACCGGTCATGTTCCGCAAGGGTCTATAGAGAGGAAGGAAAAAGACAGGTTGGTTCCCCCCTCCAGACTTGGCGCTAGAATTTCAAGAAATGTCGAAAACGCTTTAATGAATGCCCTTTGCATTGAACCTGAAGATAGAACACAGTCAGCCTTTGATTTTTTAAGTCAGCTGGAAAGTGCTGATACCAAAAGAAAAAGAATCAGCAAACAGAAAAAAGATATCGGTTCAATGCCCTTGGTTTTAAAGGTACTTATTCCGATTGCCGCGGTGGTAATTGTTGGCCTGGGTATCTATATTGGAACAGGTGCTTTAAAAGTGGATTTGGCCGGGCCAAAGGCAAATACCCTGGAGGATGGAAAAATCCTCATCCCCAATCTCGTCAATTCATCCGTGAATGACGCCATGGAACGGGCGAAAGAAGACGGTTTCGAAATACAGATCGTTGACAAGGAGTACTCGGATACGATCCCCATCAGCCGGATCCTCTCCCAGAGTGTGAGCGCCGGCAGCATAGCGGATCAGGGCATAACGGTGGAGGTGGTTCTTTCCGCCGGTATTGAAGGGACATATGCGCCGTATGTGACGGGACTTTCCAGGGAGGAGATCGAGTCCAAACTGCTGGAGGACGGCTTTAAGGCACAATTCCGCGAGGACCCCTCGCCGTCTTATATCCGCCCCGGATGCGCAATTTCGCAGGAACCCGCAGCAGAAACGGCAGTGAATACCGGGGATTCAATAGTCGTAACACTTTCCACCGGTGTAGATGGAGCGAGAAGCGCTACAGACGAGGATGCACAGCTTGTTACCGGAAAGACCTGGGACGACGCACTTAAGATTGCTTCGGAAGAAGGTTTTTATCTTGCCCGAAAAGAAACGATATACAGTTCAGAGCCCGAAAACAGCATTATTACCGCTCATGAAGCCGTGGTTGATAATACGACAGCCGGGAGCGTGGTGGTTACCACGGTCAGTGCCGGTAGGGAGAGAACTATCGTTCCGCAAGTGGTTGACGGAACGGTTGAGGCAGCAAAACAACTTTTGGATGCAGCCGGCCTGTCTTGTGCGGTAACGAAAGAGTCAAGTGCGGAAGTTCCGGAAGGAATGGTGATGAGTCAGTCAATTGCTTCCGGAGAAAGAATTCCCGAGGGTACGGAAATCAGGTTGACGGTAAGTGCCGGAGCGCCTGAGCCGGAAACGGAGGCACCGCCTGAAACGCAGCAACGGCAGAACACGCAACAGCAGACACCGCAGCCACAGCCGCAGCCTCAGGGCGGAGAACCGCCCACGATCATGGATAATAACGGTTAACGTCATTATAAGAAAAGGAGAAGAAACGAGTATGAAATGTTTAAAAACGGCAGTGCTTGTGCTTGCCGCAGTAGCTGTACTGTGTTTCCCGGCATTTGCAGGGACCAGTCAGGTGACTGTGGAAAGAAAGGCACCCAGCAGCACGGAAGACGGATATCTGCTTCTTTCCATCGATGAAACGAATGTTGAGAAGCTGTTCGACTATCCGAACGGGAACCTGATTCCGGGGGATACGGCAGAGGGTAACCTCAGGTTTGTACTGGAACCAGGCATCACTCCGATGAAAGCCCGGATCACAGCGACAGACGGCGGCAGTGCAGAGCTGTTTTCTGCCATGGAGCTGAAGATCACCCGGGGAGACAGTACTCTTTATGATGGTCTTCTGAAAAACGTGACTGAGGTCAGTCTGGGATCTTTCGTAAATAACGGAGGAATCGCAGCTTCCGAAACGCTTAAGCTGGAACTCACGTTTACGAAGGGAAAGAGCCTGAACGATCTGCAGGGGAAGAAACTGGCATTCTCTCTAAAGATCGTTGCTGACATGACAGATTACTACGTGATCAAGCCGGAAGGCTATGTGTCCGGCGGGTCAGTGGAAGTATATCAGTCTTTATACAATGACAAATACTATTATCCGGCAAGCGGTGTTCCTGTACTGGAAGGACAGTTCAATAAGCGGGGAACCGTTGTTGACTATGCGCCGGATTATGTTGTGGAACCCGGCAAGGACGGAAAGATCGGGAATCTCGACGATTACTATATCGATTATGCGGATGGGCTGAATGTTTATGTCGGAACAGATAATGTCTTTGGCACGGCGGATGACAGAAAAGACCTGCAGCCGGTTCAGCCGGGATCAGAAGCCAGGTTTGCACCATATGGTTCCAATATCGAAAGAGGTTCTCATAAAGACAGCACAGATGACTTCGGCGGCGGAAAAGCTGCAAATTACCAGAATGACAAGCGGTACACCAATGGTGAGGACGGCATTCCCGGCACAGCGGATGATGAGCTGATCTATAAGGGTCGTGACGGTGTATACGGGACAAAACTGGATTATACCATAAAGAGCGATACCACGAACGCTCGTCCCGGTGCAGATACGATATGGGGAACAGAGGATGACGAGATCTGGTATAACGGATATGACAGGATTCCCGGTACCAGGGACGATACACTGCTTGGTTATCCCAATCAGGAAAAGACCAGCGGTGGTGGTCATTCTACCTTTACTTATGAAGCCGACGTATCCGGCAATGCGGGTATGGCTTCGAGCCCTGTGGCTTTCGCAAAGGCTGTCGACGGTTCCTGGTCTTTCGACGGGAAGAGCTGGCACTTTACAACGACAAAGGGAGAACAGGCAAAGAACAAGTGGGTATACATTTACTCCAAGGTTCTGGATCAGAATGACTGGTACTATTTTGACGGAAACGGTGTGATGCAGTCCGGATGGCAGAAGACGGGCTCCGGCAAGTGGTATCGTCTGCATTCTGTAAATGACGCGAGATTCGGTGCCATGGAAAAGGGTCTTTTCTTTGAGCCCGAAGACGGAAAGTATTACTATCTGGATCCTCAGACCGGCGTTTTGCAGACCGGCTGGATCAAGATCAATGACAAGTATTATTACTTTGCGGAAACATCGACAGGACTTGCCTCCTGGTTCTGGAACACCTCGCTTGGCAGATGGGCGTACAACGCGGTGAACGGCCGTCCGGCGGGATCCATGTATATAGACGAAGTAACGCCTGACGGGTATCGTGTGGATAAGACAGGTGCCCGGATCGAAGGCTCACAGGGGAGGTGACGGTAATGAATGAGAAGAAGAGAAAGTCTTTAAAGATTGCCGGTATCGTTGCCGCTGCGCTTGTCGTTTCACTTGCTGTGATGATCAATGCGGGAGCGTATTTCCGGGAGTCGATCGTAGTGGCAACCAGTGCAAAGGACGCTTCCGTGGTAACACTGGATAAGACTGCAGCGAACGTGACGGCAGAAGCGCTCACGATCGATACGCATTTCGGTGACTGGGAGACGGGAGATCCGCTGGCCGCAGATGTGGAGTTCACGTATACGGGAAACATCAGTGCCTACGTGGCACCGCAGCTGGATATCATCGGCTCCGATGGCACAAACTATAATGCCAGCTTTACCGGGACCTATCAGATCGATGACGTGGTTTATGCTTTTTCCGAGGAGCAGACATCGGAAACCGTTGTGACCGGGCCCTCTTCGAAAGTAACGGTGGTTTATACGCTCGCCGTGGCAGATGGCAAGGCGCTTCCGGCAGGCGTGACGATCACACCGGAATTCTCTGTCGCTGCTCTGCAGGCAGTGCATAACGACGGGATCAAGGCATCCTGCAGAAAGATCCTTTCCGAGGATCAGACGGGCTTCCATGACAGCATTTCGGCTGACGGGGTCTACTGCAAAGACAATACGGCAGTACTGCTTAAGGATAAGTATGCGGCATCGACCTATACGGAAAAAACACTTGATTTTACCGTGACACCTGATAATAAGGCAACGGAGCACAAAACCACAGTGTATAAGCTGCTCGACCCTTCGCATTACACAAACTTTTCTGCTGTGGGTTACAAGCTGAAAGACGCTGTAGCGGACACTGCGTTTTCTCTTCCGTTTGCAGCAAGAGAAGGCATGAGCTGCACGGTAGTCGTGGATGCTGAAAACAAGGAAGCCGGTCACGCGGTATTCAAGTACGACATTACATGGCCGGCAGGTGGCGCGCTTTCTGTAGTTACAACGGAACTTGACAAAAACGGAAACCTGCTTTCCGCAGGATATTAAGGAGGGTGAGCATATGAAAAACAAAGGGAAATACATTGTCACTCTTACTCTGGTATTAAGTCTTCTGGCAGGAAGCATGAATGTGTTTGCCGCTCCCGCAGTAACGGGTTCGGGAACGAAGGAAGATCCGTATACATCAGTTGACTTCACGGGTGGATCGGATTTCGAGACCTGGGCAGCAGGAAAATACTTTGCCCCGGATTGTGAATTCAAAAATCTGACGGCTGCGAAGGACAAAACTTTCACATTTTTACCCGTATATGATTCAGTAAAAGATGTTGTGGTGAGTGCCGGCGGCGGAACGATCGGCGGCAAGGCTTCCGAAACGATCTCCGTGAACTTTACGGACGGAACGATCGTTAATGACAAGGAGCTTCTTGAGCAGGATGAAACCAAAAAGCTCGGGAGCGTTCTTGCGGCGCTTCCGGCTCCTGTGAAAACAGGTTACTATCCGTATTTCTACGAGTACGATGCCAGCGTAGCTAACAAGAGACTTTACTTTGGAAGCAGTGTGCCGGCAGGTCTTATTCCTGCAGAAGGAACAGCGGCAAAAATCAGTGATGCCGTATACGACAGAAACGGTTCTTTGTATGCGGTCTACAGTGATACGGCAGATGCCACGGCATGGAAGGAAGAAACGGTAAATGCAGCAAAAATGATCGCCTACAGAGACGGCTATGATCAGGCGGCATATGCGGCGAAATTCGGCGGACTCTCCACCCTTCCTTACGGAACGTTTTCCGCAAAGAAAGAACTGCCCGGGGCTGTAAGCCTTACCTATGCCTGGACGCTGAAACTGGCTGAAGAAACGAAAAACACAAAGACAACAGAAACCTATACGCAGAACCAGATCAAAAAAGATCTGGATGGAGCAGTCCTTTCGGAAGTGCTGCATTACGGACCGGGGTCCTGCTATTCGTTAACGACAGCCGGCATCACCTATACGGTTTATGCCCGCCCGGTCGTTTCGGCAGCCACCATCAATTAAAGGAGGAGCGTCATGAAAAACATCAAAAGAAAAATATGTGAGATCCTGATCGCCGCTCTTTGCTTTGTCAACATTCCGTTTACGGGAATGGTATTCGCGGCAGCGGAAGACCCGGTTCCTTTCTATAAGGCTACAGCTTCCGATTACGCCGGCGCGATCCCGAAGTACTATGATCCGGCAACCGAGACGGCCACCAGCAGTTATGTGTTCAAGGACAGAGCCGGAGTAACACGGTACAGAGTGTTTGGAAGCACCACAAAGGAAGGAATTCCCACCTGGTTCGAGGCGGATTCATCCGGCGAGCCCGCGGCAACGCTAGTAGCAGTTGCGACGGAAAGCGAATACAAAACGCTCGCCCCCATCGAATATGAAATCAAGGCTCAGGCAGAGTACACGAACGATATGTGGCAGGCGTTTTATGATGCGAATGCGATTTATTCTACAGGTAGTGCCGGGAGCAAAGAACTGAGAACCGAGTATACCAAAACGTATAACGCCGGATTTTCGGCATCCGTGCTGTCCTATGATGCGCATTATAATGCTTTTGGCGCCTTTGAGATCAAGGGGCTTGGCGACGCTCCAATCGAGTATGTCGCTTACGGACGGAAACTGAATGACGGAGAACCCGGTGAAATGGGATGGTTTTCCTTTGCCAACGGAAGCGTTTACACCTATACGGTCAAATACGTAGATGGCAGTGGAAACGTGATCGGCGGTTATTCTGACGGCATCAGAGGAACGGCAGCAAACACCGGAACGGAAACCGTTTCCCCGATCGACATTACCGGCTACACGAAACCGGCGGCACAGACGGTAGACGCTGACGGAAAGTTGATCACCTTTGTTTATTCTGCTCATACCTACACGATCAAAAACTATAATTTTGACGCAACAAGGGACGAGGAAACAGTCTTTACGTATGATGCAGCAGCAGAAGCTCTGACGACCGGTTCTGCTCACGACGGATATGTGCTTCAGGCGTATAAAGTATCGTCAGGGAATTAAGGAGGAAATGTGATGAAGAAAAAATATCTTGCGATACCTCTCGCGCTTCTTTTTGCGGTAAGCAGTTTCACCTCCTTTGCGGCGGGCCTTGTTCAGAACGGTGACAACTGGCAGTACGAAAATACTGACGGTTCTCTCGTTTACGACACCTTCAAAAAAATCGACGGCGCTTATTACTACTTCGATTTCGACGGAAATATGGCAAAAGACCGCCTGGTCGATTACGAAGGCAGCAAATATTATGTTGACGGCGAAGGAAAAAAAGTAATCAATACCTGGAAGAAGTGTGCCGAAGAGGGCGAAGATACGATGTACTGGTTCTATTTCGAAAAAAACGGACAGGCCAAGGATAACGGATGGCTTACCTGGAAAGAGAACAAGTACCACTTTACGGATTACCATATGGACTATGGCTGGTATACCGATGAGGAAGGAAACGAGTACTACCTGAATGCAGCCGATGACGGGCATATGGAAACAGGCTGGCTTCCGTACACAGCGGATATTGAGATCGATCCGGAAGAAAAGCATCAAACCGGCTGGTATTATTTCCTACCGTCAGGCAAGATGGTCAGAGAGCAGGAAAAGAAGATAGTTACGAAGTTCTATGCTTTTGATATAGACGGTCGGATGATCGACGGATTTGGTTCGGTTAAAAATCCGTCGCCCGAGATTATGATTGGACCCGATGAATATCTGGATGAATATCTGGTCAAGTACTATGACAAGGTGACCGGTGTGAGAGCAGATGGCTGGCGATACGTCGAAGGAGCTGACGATCAGAATACTGTCGTACCAAAACCGGACGGTTGGTATTATCTCAAAAAAGGTGTTCCTTTAACGCGTGATAACGATACGTGGCCCATAAGTGAAAGCATAGGATTAAAGAAAATCGGAAATGACGTCTATGCGTTCAACAAAGAAGGAAAAATGGTGAAGGGGCTCGTTCTGGCGGAAACGGATGACGAGTACAACGGGAAGTACTACTACTTCAATGAAGACGGAAAAATGCAGACCGGGTACGTAAAGATCGAAGACCTGGAAGAGATCTCAGTGGAGGCTCCCGCCGAGTATATGTACTTCAATCCGAAAGGAACCTCCATTCCCTACCACGGGGCATCCGTTACGGGAGAGGTCAGCAGCAGACTGTATGAAAACGGCGTCCTTGTAACAGCCGAGAAGGACCGTTACGAACTTTACACTTTGAGTACCGGAAAAACGTATGTTGTTTCCGAGAAAGGAACTTTCGTCAAGAGCGGTACTGTGAAACTTGAAAACGGAGACAAGATGAAGATTTCCTATGATGGCAAAAACTATTCATGGGAGAAGGTTAACTGATATCAGAATCGCGAAACAACAGTAAAACCAACAGAAATCCCCGGACTTCCGGGGATTTTGTTATAGGCAAGGAGGAATGAAGCCTGATTCGATAATTGGCACATTAAGGATTTCTTGCAAATTAAATGCTGATATACAGAAACGGGACCGACGCGGTGTGCGTCAGTCCCGTTTAGTGGCGCGCCCGGTGTTAAGAAGTATTATTACCAAGCAGTACAGTTTCGAAAGAGAAATTGACAGAAGATTTGACAGCGACCCTGAGTTTGCAGTACTATATTGGCGCAAGAGAAAATCAGAGATTTTCAGACACAAAAAAATCGGAGTGACAAGACTTGAACTTGCGACCTCTTGACCCCCAGTCAAGCGCCCTACCAAGCTGGGCCACACCCCGATTGCGTGATTTATTATAGCAGAAAAAATAGATTTGTAAAGGCTTTTTCAAATGAAACTTGAATTTGGTTATGGACAGGGGATCCAAAGTGTAACAGTGCCGGATGAGGATCTGATCGCCGTACTGACGGCAAATCCCATGAAACATGAGCGAAGAGGGGCGGAAGCCGTGGAGTATGCGCTGGATCATCCCATAGGCGCTCCCGCGCTTTCCGGAATTGCAAAGAAAGGCATGAAAGCCGTCATCGTAACCAGTGACATTTCCAGGCCCATGCCTTCCCGGGAAGTGCTTCCCTCTGTGATCCGGCGTCTTAACGAAGCTGGGATCCCTGACGGTGACATTACGGTGGTGTTTGCCCTTGGCTCCCACAGGAAGCATACGGAAGAAGAAAAAAAACATCTTGCAGGAGAAGAGGTATTTGCAAGGATACGCTGCGAAGACAGCTCCGACAGCGGGTTCGTACATTTGGGAGTTACGAAAAAGGGGACCCCGGTGGATATCTGCCGTACGGCAGCGGAAGCAGACTTAAGGATCTGCCTGGGAAACATTGAGTTTCATTATTTTGCAGGGTATTCAGGCGGGTATAAGGCCATCATGCCCGGATGCTCCACCTATGATGCCATTCAGGTGAATCACACCATGATGACCGAAAACGATGCACACGCGGGAAAGCTGGAGGGCAATCCCGTACGGGAAGACATTGAGGAAGCAGGAAGGATCTGCGGAGTTGACTATATTGTAAACTGCGTCCTTGATGAACATAAAAAGATCGTTTATGCCGTGGCAGGTGACGTGATACAGGCACACAGAAAAGGATGCGAATACCTGGACCGCATGTACCGGTGCAAGATCCCGGAAAAAGCGGATATCGTCATGGTGAGCCAGGGGGGTGCACCGAAAGACGCAAATCTTTACCAGGTGCAAAAGGCGCTGGATAACGCAAAGCATGCGGTAAAGCCCGGAGGGACCATCATTCTTGCCGGAGAATGCAAAGAGGGATTCGGCAGTCAGATCTTTGAAGAATGGCTGCTTCAGGCAGCCTCGCCGAAAGATCTTACCGAACGCATCTGCAGGGAGTTCCGTCTTGGCGGGCACAAGGCCGCGGCCATCGGCATGGTAGAAGAAATGGCGGATATTTATCTTGTATCGGAAATGAGCGACGATACGGTAAAAAGCATATTCATGACGCCGTTTGAAAGTATGGAAGCTGCCTATCGTGAGGCGCTTAAAAAACATAACGGGCATGCAAAGGTGATCGCCATGCCTTTCGGAGGGGCAACGCTGCCCGTAGTGACGGAATAAGAGGAAACAGACATGAAGAAGATGATAACTGAAGAAACCGTGATACTTTATGTGATCTGCGCCATCGTCTACGGACTGGGATATGCGATCCCCGATGCATTGGGGTGTCATCCCCTGGTGAGCCTCCTCATCTGCATGGTACTCGGATATATTGTGTATATGGCATCGGAGCGCTTCTTATTCAGCCCGTTTGTCCAGGAAAAGAAAGAAAGAAAATATTATCTGTTCGTGGTCATCATTCTGATCTATATGATAGCCGCTGTCCTTTCGCAGATACTCATGGGGTATTCCCTGATGGAAGAACTGGGCGGTGAGATGATCTACATGCTTCTTTTTGCGGCTCTTGGTTTCGTGGTCACCCTGCTGCGGAATTTTCTGGCGAAAAAGAAGATCAGGAACAGATATGATGAAAGTGACGATACGTATCAATTCACGGAGAAAGAAAGAGAATATCTGAACAGTCTGAATGCTGAAAACAAAGAGATCACCGGAAAGTACAAAAAAGAGATTTCCGTGAAGACGGAAAACGGTGTCTTTGTAGGAACGATCTATAAAAAACTGCTCTATTTCTGCGGGATCCCCTATGCCAAGCCTCCGGTGGGAGATCTGCGCTGGAAGGCGCCCGTGAGTCCCGATCCTTCGGAAAAAGTGTATGAAGCGGCAGGATTCGGCGATTCTCCGATCCAGCTGAATCTAAAGGGAAATCCTTTGTCAGAATGCAGGCAGAGTGAAGATTGTCTGTACCTGAACGTTGCCGTGGCACCGGATAAAAAAGAAAAGAAACCGGTCCTTGTGGTAGTTCCCGGTATGGATTTCGCCACAGGCGGAGCAATGGACCCTGCGGTTTTCGGAAATGCTTTTCTGAGTTCGGAACCCGGGACCGTCGTTGTAAGTTTCAATGCAAGGCTCGGTCTGCTGGGATATATAGACTTTTCCGGCATCCCCGGCGGAGAAGAATATCCGGATGCAAGAGATCTGGGATTTCTGGATCACATCGCAGCACTTTCCTGGATAAAGAACAATATCGCGGCTTTTGGGGGAGATCCTGAAAATATTACCGTAATGGGGTATGGTGCGGGAGCCGTCACTATCAGTGCACTTTCCGTCTGCAAGCAGGCGAAGGGACTTTTCAGAAAAGCGATCATACTGGGAGAATCGTACAATCTGGTGGACCACGCGAAAGAGAACGCGGAGTTCCTTGCAAAAAGGCTGCTTCACAGCGTGGGGGCTGAAAGCATGGAGGATCTTCGCAGGCTTTCGTCAAATGAATTGTCCAGACAGACGCAGGAACTGGGCAGTTATCTTTGCGGACTGTCAGTAAAGGAAGGTCTGGTCCCGGAAGATATCTGCGGAGCTTACAAAGAGGGAAAGGCCGGGGACATCCGATTCATTCTCGGCACTGCGCCGGATGAGCTTCCTTCCTATCATTCACGGATGGGAAATGAACCGGTCACGCAGCTGCAAAAGAACTTTCAGGAGGCATTGAAGACAGATCTGGATCCTGATGTGATCAGGCGGACTGCAGAGATCCTGAAGGCCGCAGGCAGTGAAACGAGAGGGATCACGTGGAAGATCGAAAACGAGATCGAAAAACTGGGAGCAGGTTCTTCCCTCATTCTCGCCGCCTTTCTGGGGAACCTTTCCATTGCGGAGTCCATGGGGGTGATCATTCCTGAGGACGTTTCGGAAGTACTGCAGAAGTTCCTGGGAAAGTTTCTGAGGGATGAGAAAATGAGATTTTACAATAATGAGATCGTCGGATTCCATGAGCTTGCCTGGAAAGAGATCCCGGATGAACTGGTCGTCACAAGAAAAGACATCACTTGTGAGAAATCCCCGTTATAAAGCAATTAGTACTTTCTTTTACTGCCATTTGCGTCTATAATGTGAGGAAGTGTGGTTATCAGGAGGAAACATTATGAATTATGCTGAAGAATCATTAAAGAAACACTATGAGTGGAAGGGCAAGATCGAAGTGGTGGCTACGGTCCCCGTGGAATCAAAGGATGATCTGAGCCTTGCATATACCCCCGGCGTTGCACAGCCCTGTCTGGAGATCCAGAAAGACGTGGAAAAGTCCTACGAGCTGACCAGACGCCACAATCTCTGCGCTGTCATTACTGACGGAACCGCAGTTCTCGGTCTTGGCGACATCGGTCCCGAAGCCGGAATGCCCGTTATGGAAGGAAAGTGCGTACTGTTCAAGTCCTTCGGCAACGTGGACGCATTTCCGCTTTGCGTAAAGTCAAAGGATGTAGATGAGATCGTAAATACTGTAGCGCTGATCTCCGGTTCATTCGGCGGGATCAACCTGGAAGATATTGCTGCGCCCCGCTGCTTCGAGATCGAAAGAAAACTGAAAGAGAGATGTGATATCCCTATTTTCCACGATGATCAGCACGGTACCGCAGTTATTACCCTGGCAGGCCTCATTAATGCACTGAAAGTGGTCGGCAAGAAGAAGGAAGAAGTAAAGATCGTTACTTCCGGCGCCGGCGCTGCAGCCATTGCCATTGTAAAGCTGCTTCTTTCCTACGGCTTCAAGGACATCACCATGTGCGACAGAAAGGGAGCCATCTATAAGGGCCGCGAAGGACTGAACTGGATCAAGGAAGAGATGGCAGAACAGACCAACCTTGAGAAAAAGGCAGGAACGCTTGCAGACATGCTTGCAGGCGCTGACATCTTCATCGGTGTTTCCGCACCCGGCACCGTGACTACGGATATGGTAAAGACCATGAACAGAGACGCCATCGTATTTGCCTGTGCGAACCCCACCCCGGAGATCTTCCCTGAGGATGCAAAGGCAGGCGGCGCGAAAGTCATTTCCACCGGACGTTCCGATTATCCCAACCAGATCAACAACGTTCTGGCGTTCCCCGGCATCTTCCGCGGTACATTTGATGTAAGAGCAAAGGACATCAATGAAGAGATGAAGATGGCGGCGGCACTTGCTCTGGCAGGACTTATTTCCGATGAGGAACTGTCCGCAGACTACATCATTCCCAAGGCGTTTGACAAGAGAGTTGGTCCGGCAGTGGCAAAGGCCGTTTCCGAGGCTGCGATCAGATCAGGCGTGGCAAGGATCAATAAGTAATTCATTTATTTATATAAAAGGAGACTATAATGGATAAGAAAAAGTTAGCATTAGCGGCTGCCAAGGCCAGACTGCTTGCAGTTACCATGGTCCATGACGCAGCTTCGGGTCATCCGGGCGGAAGCCTTTCCTGCATCGATGCGCTCACCTACCTTTACAATGAAGAGATGAACATTGATGTGAAGAATCCCAAGTGGGAAGACAGAGACCGTTTTGTTATGTCCAAGGGTCACTGCTCACCGGCAGTTTATCCGGTCCTTGCTCTTCGCGGTTTCTTCCCCGCAGAGGATCTTAAGATGTTCCGCCGCATTGACGGACATATGTCAGGTCACGTGGAAATGAAGTACAATCCCGGTGTCGATATGTCCACCGGTTCCCTGGGACAGGGCATCTCTACCGCTGTAGGAATGGCTCTTGCAGGAAAAGTCAACAAGAAGGATTACAGAGTATATGCCATCATGGGTGATGGTGAGATCGCGGAAGGCCAGGTATGGGAAGCCATGATGGCTGCAGCAAAGTACAGCCTTGACAATCTCTGCGCACTGGTAGACGTGAACGGTCTGCAGATCGACGGTGCTACCAGGGACGTAATGCCCACCGAGCCTCTTGACAAGAAGTTCGAAGCATTCGGATGGCACGTGGTAAAATGCGATGGTCACGACTTTGATTCCATCAAGGCAGCGTATGACGAGGCAAAGACCGTAAAGGGACAGCCCACGATGATCCTTGCAAAGACCGTAAAGGGCAAGGGAGTAAGCTTTATGGAGAACCAGGCAGGCTGGCACGGAAAGGCTCCGAACGATGAGCAGTTTGCACAGGCCAAGGCAGAACTGGAAGCAGTAATTAAGGAATTGGAGGCGTGATCATGGGAGATAAGATCGCTACACGTGAGGCCTATGGTAAGGCCCTTGCAGCAGTTGCCGAAAAGGAACCCAAGCTCGTAGTATTCGATGCAGACCTTGCAGGCGCAACAATGAGTAAATATTTCAAAGAGGCATGCCCTGAGAGATTCTTCGACATGGGTATCGCAGAGGCAGACATGGTTGGCGTTGCAGCCGGCATGGCAACCTGCGGATTCAAGCCTTTCGTAAACAGTTTCGCCATGTTCTCTGCAGGCCGTGCCTGGGAGCAGGTAAGAAACTCCGTATGCTATCCCGGACTGAACGTTAAGGTAGTCGGCTCCCACGGCGGACTTTCCGTAGGTGAAGATGGTGCTACCCATCAGTGTATCGAGGACTTTGCCATCATGCGCGCTATTCCCGGCATGACCGTTCTCTGCCCCTGTGACGGAAACGAGATGCAGAAGGCAGTAGAGGCACTTCTTAAGTTCGAAGGCCCCGCTTACATGAGACTGGGCAGACTGGCTGTAGAGACAGTTACCGATACCATCCCCGGATACAAGTTTGAGATCGGAAAAGGTTCCGTACTTCGCGAAGGTAAGGACGTGACCATCATTGCCACCGGTATGAATGTTCAGATGGCTCTGAAGGCTGCAGAGATCCTTGCTGCAGAAGGTATCGATGCCAAGATCGTTGACATGCATACCATCAAGCCGCTGGATACCGAACTTGTTCTGGCATGCGCAAAGGAGACCGGCGCCATCGTTACTTCTGAGGAAGCCAACGTACTCGGCGGACTGGGCGCAGCCGTTGCAGAGTTCCTTTCCGAGAATTATCCCGTACCCGTTGTACGTCATGGCGTAAACGACGAATTCGGACGTTCCGGCAAGGCTCCCGCAGTTCTGGAAGCATATGGTATTACCGCAGAAGTGATCGCTGAAAAAGCGAAAGAGGCTATTGCAAAAAAAGCTTGAAATAACGGCAGTATTGTGATAGACTCCCCATAGTGCAATTTTCCCGCACTTTTTATGTTGCTGTAAGAAATTACAAAATCTGCAACCGAAGGGAGGTCAGGGGACTTTGTCAAAGGTAGTACTCGCACCTGGTGAATCACTGGACAACGCACTCAGAAAGTTCAAGAGAAACTGTGCAAAGGCAGGGATCATTCAGGAGATCCGCAAGAGAGAATTTTATACCAAGCCTAGCGTAAAGGAGAAATTGAAGTCTGAAGCTGCTAGGAAGCGTAAGTTCAATTAATAAGAAATGGCCTCAATTCTTCATGAGTTGAGGCTATACTTATATTACAGGAGAAAATATTTGGCAGAACTATTAAAGGACATTCCGGCAGGCGTTCAGCAAAGTATCTTCGGCCCCGGCGACATTTATCTGAAAAAGCTGGAAAAAGCATTGGAGGTAGATGTGGTGGAGAGGAACGGAATGGTCAAAATTAACGGTTCGGAAAAGGCTGTGCAGTCCGCATCAGATGTGATCGACAGCCTTGTTTCGGTATGCAATAACGGGAATGATCCTACGGAGCAGCAGGTGGACTACGTACTTTCCTTAAGTGCCGAAGGAAAAGAAAATGATCTGGCACAACTGGATAATGATATCATCACAAGGACCGTGACAGGAAAACCCGTAAAGCCCAAAACAAAAGGACAGAAAGAATACGTGGATCTGATCCGCAGCAAAATGATCACGTTCGGCATCGGTCCTGCAGGAACCGGAAAGACATATCTTGCCATGGCCATGGCGGTCAAGGCTTTCAAAAATGAAGAGGTACAAAGGATCATTCTGACCAGACCTGCCATTGAAGCCGGTGAGAAGCTGGGATTCCTTCCCGGGGATCTCCAGCAGAAGATAGATCCTTACTTGAGGCCTCTGTATGATGCGCTTTACAATATCATGGGAGCGGATCAGTACCTGGCCAATACGGAAAAGGGACTCATTGAAGTGGCGCCTCTTGCCTACATGAGAGGCCGCACGCTTGACAATGCCTTCATTATTCTGGATGAGGCACAGAACTGTACCCAGGCACAGATGAAGATGTTCCTCACAAGGATCGGTTTCGGCTCCAAAGTTGTAGTGACGGGCGACCTGACACAGAAAGATCTGGAGATCAGGGATATATCCGGACTGGAGGCGGCATCAAAGATCCTTTCCGGGATCGATGAGATCGGATTTGCAAAGCTTACCGCTTTAGACGTGGTCCGTCATCCTTTGGTGCAGAAGATCGTGAATGCCTACGAAAAATACGAATCATCAAAAAGACCGGAGAGAGAGCATTATGACCGTAAATATAGAAAATGAATCCGAAAATCTGCAAAAGCTTCGGGAAAAACTTTCAAAAGAACCGGGAGAGATCATAAACGAGATCATCCTTGCGGTCCTGGATCACGAGAACTGCCCCTATGAATGCGCGGCAGACGTTCTGATCACGGATGATGACATGATCCGTCAGATCAACAAAGAACAGAGAGATATTGACAAAGCCACGGACGTGCTCAGCTTTCCCATGGTGGATTTTGCCTCTCCGTCGGATTTTGAGGGATTTGACGACAGATATGAGCTGTTTGAACCGGATTCCGGCGAGCTGCTTCTGGGGGATATCGTTCTTTCTGCAGAACACATTATGGCGCAGGCAGAAGAATACGGTCATTCCTGCGACAGAGAGCTCGCGTTTCTGACGGCACACAGCATGCTTCATCTTCTGGGCTATGACCACATGGAAGATGAAGAAAGAGAGACCATGGAACAAAAGCAGCGGGATATCCTTGACGAGGCGGGTTATCGCAGATGAAGAACAGAAAGATCCATAATTTTATCGTTCAGGGAAGTCTGCTGGCGGCAGCGGGGATCGTATGCCGTCTGATCGGCATGCTGTACCGTCTGCCTCTTATCGATATCATCGGCACCAAGGGCAACGGCTACTATACATCCGCATACAGCATTTATAACATCCTTCTGATCATTTCCTCGTATTCGCTGCCCACGGCAATGTCGCGGATCGTATCCGAGCGTCTGGCAGGAGAAAGGTACGAGGACGTGAGGCGTTCCCTCAGGGTCGCCTTCCTGTATTCCACGGTGATCGGTGCACTGATGTTTGCCGTCATGTTTTTTGGTGCGCAAAGGATCGCCGATTTCATGAACAAGCCCTTCCTGAGCTACGTTCTTGTTACTCTGGCTCCTACGGTATGGATCATGGCCTACCTGGGGATCCTTCGCGGTTATTTCCAGGGGACCGGCAACATGATGCCCACGGGTGTTTCCCAGATCCTGGAGCAGGTGGTAAATGCGATCGTTTCCATCGTCATGGCAAAACTGCTGTTTTCGTATGGCGAGACGCTGGTGCAGGCGGGGGGATCGGAAGAACTGAAGTACGCATACGGTGCCGCCGGAGGGACAATCGGTACCGGTGCCGGTGCGCTGATCGCGCTTTTATTCTTCCTGCTCATCTATTTCCTTTACGGAAGGGAGATCATTTCCGAAGAACCGGAGGATACCGTGACCGCTCCTCGGGTCCCGGAGTCGTATAAAAGTGTTACAAAAGCTCTTTTGCTGACGCTCCTTCCCATTTTATTCAGTTCCTTCGTTTATAATGCCAATACGGTCATTGACGATTTCATTTTTTCCAGGATCATGACCTACCTGGGATACGGCACCTCCATCGTTCTTTTATGGGGGATCTTCGGTGAATACCGTATTCTGTTCAATATTCCCATGGCCATTGCCAATTCCATGAGCTCCTCCGTACTTCCCTCCCTTACGGCAGCGGCGGCAAGGAACGACAGGGAACTGGTCATGAAGAAAACCAGGCTGGGGATCAGCTTTACCATTATGATCGCCGTTCCGGCCTGTGTGGGAATGATCTTCCTGGCAGAGCCCATCTGTGCGTTCCTTTTTCCCAGTGAGCAGAGCGGGATCCTCATCAATGTGATCCGTCTGGGCGCTCCGGCAGTGGTGGTATGTTCCGTTTCCACCATCACGAATGCCATCCTGCAGGGGATAGGGCAGCTGAATAAACCGCTCGTTCATTCGGCCATCGGTCTTTTGCTGCATATCCTGCTGCTGATCGTGCTGCTTTTCATATGGCCCGGGATCTATTCCGTGGTGATCGCGCATTTTGCGTTCGGTCTGTTCGTCTGCATCCTGAACCATTCCGCCATAAACAAATATGTGGGAAAGGGAACGGAAGAGATCCGGTCTTACATAAAACCGCTGGCAGCTTCCCTCATCATGGGTGCCGCGGCATATGGCATCTACCGTCTTCTTGTCCGTATCCTGCCGGCCGGACTTACCGCCAACAGGTTCGGCGTCGGTCTTATGCTGGTCGTCTGTATCGGTGCGGGACTTTTCATTTATCTGTTTGCTCTGTTCCTCATGAAACCGTATACGAAAGAGGAACTGAGGGAGATGCCCATGGGCAGGAGGCTTTACCGTCTTGCCCGGAAGATGGGGCTGATGTCATGAGTGTGATACGCAGAAAGGTGATCGTGATCGGCGGAGGGGCAGCGGGCATCGCGGCGGCCATAGAAGCGGCTAAAAATGCGGACGTTACCGTGCTTGAGCATATGGAAACACCGCTCAAAAAGATCCTGATCACGGGAAACGGCAGATGCAATTTTACAAACAGTGACGTAAGTGCCGCTCATTACCACGGAGACGTTAATGTAATAGAAAGCGTTCTATCTTCTTTCAGCGTGGACGACTGCCTTGACCTGATGCGGGAGTGCCATGTGGAGCCTTTGGAAGTGCATTACCGCTACAACGACTGCGGGTACTTTTATCCTTCTTCCAACAGGGCAGATACAGTAAGAAACGGGATGCTTTCAAGACTGTCGGAGCTTGGCGGAAAGATCCTGTGCGGCGTAAACGTCCAGGCGGTATCCATGGGTCAGGAAGGGATCCGGATAAGCTCCGACAAAGGTGATTTTGCCGCTGACCGGCTGATATTTGCCTGCGGATCCAATGCGGCACCGGAGACCGGTTCGGACAGTTCCATCTATCCGGTACTAAAGAAACTGGACGTGGCATTCCATACTTTTTTGCCTGCGCTTTGCGGCATCAAAGTAAGTGACGGCCTTTCCGGCGCGCTTACGGGCATGCGATGTACCGCTTCTGTTACTCTCATTGATCAGACAGAGGAAAAGGAATATTCCGCGGAACCCGGCGAAGTGCAGTTTGGAAACGGTTATGTATCCGGGATCCCCGTCATGCAGCTTTCCCGGTACGTGAGTATCGGCAGAAAAAAAGAACATCGGATGATCCTTCGCATCGTACCTTCCGCATGGGAGAACGTGCGAAAGGATGCGAAAGTGTTTCCCGCATCACTGGAGCTTTTGTGCACCGGGACCAGGGGATTTTCCCATGCACAGTGCTGCCTGGGCGGAGTGGATGCCGATGAGCTGGTTCCGGAAACGCTTTGCTGGAAAAGGAATGAAAACATTTATTTCTGCGGGGAGATGATCGACGTGGACGGTGACTGCGGAGGATTCAATCTGCATTTTGCGTTCGGTTCGGGAAAACTGGCAGGAAGGAAAGCGACAACATGATCCGCATCAATCAGGTACAGATATCGATCTTTGAGAAAGAACCGGAAAAGGCGCTGGTGGAAAAAGTGGCAAAAATGCTTCACATTCCCACTGACGGTTTCCGGAAATTCCGCGTGCTGAGAAGGTCTATCGACGCAAGAGACAAAAATGATATCCGGTTCAGCTATATTGTGGAAGTCAAGCTGCGTGACACGTTTACCGGTCCCAGCAGAAAAACGGAACAGGAATATGTGGATAAGCTGAGAAACGGCAACATCACCGTTTCGGAATACATTCCCGTAACGATCCCCGACGCGGTCACGGAAGGAAAGGACGTAAATGAAAACCGTCCCGTGATCGTAGGAGCGGGTCCATGCGGACTCTTTACTGCTCTGGCACTTTGTTCCGCCGGACTTCGCCCGGTGATCGCAGAGCGGGGAAAGAAAGCGGAAGACAGAAAAACGGACGTGGATCGCTTCTTTGAGACAGGCGTTCTGGACACTTCCTCCAACGTGCAGTTCGGAGAAGGCGGCGCGGGCCTGTTTTCTGACGGAAAGCTGAATACCTCCGTCAAAGACAAGGAGAGTTACATCCGGTTCGTCCTGGAGACCTTCGCGGAGTTCGGAGCAGATCCCGATATTCTGGTGAATGCCAGACCGCACATCGGTACAGACGTACTGTTTGACGTGATAAAGAATATCCGGAGCTTCATCGAAGAAAACGGCGGAACGTTTTATTATCAGACAAAGTTTACCGGATTCGAAACGGAAAACGGACAGATCAAAGCGGCCATTTTTGAAGGTGCGATCCACAGGATCGAAACCGATACGGTGATCCTTGCCACCGGTCACTCAGCCAGAGACACATACCATATGCTGCATGAAAGCGGCGTGACCATGGAAAAGAAGCCTTTTGCCGTAGGGGTGAGGATCCAGCATCCCCAGTCCCTCATTGACGAAGGTTTCTATGGGGAAGAAGACCTGGAGGAAAAAACGGAGATACTGGGACCTGCTGCCTACAATCTGAGCCATCGCTGTAAAAACGGCAGATCGGTCTTCAGTTTCTGTATGTGTCCCGGGGGATACGTGATCAACAGCTCTTCCGAAGAAGGAGGAACCGTGGTAAACGGCATGAGTTATTCGGATCGTGATTCCGGCGCGGCAAATTCGGCGATCATTGTAAACGTGGATCCGGAGGATTTCCCCGGAGACACGCTGTCCGGCCTTTCTTTCCAGAGAGAAATGGAAGAGAAAGCGTATGCGCTTGCCGGCGGGCTGATCCCGTACGAATCATACCGGGAGTTTAAGGAAGGCGCGGAACATCCCACAGGAGATGCCGGCTGCTTCACACCCGCCTTTTGCGGTATGGTACTTCCGGCTGACGTAAGAAGCGCACTGCCCGGGTTCGTGGCGGATGCGGTAACGGAAGGCATTGACAGTTTCGGGGAAAGGATCAGAGGGTTTGACGGCGAGACGGCAGTCATCGCCGGTGTGGAATCCAGGACCTCGTCACCGGTAAGGGTCATCAGAAATGATATGCACGAGACAAAGATCACGGGGCTGTATGCCGCCGGTGAAGGCGCGGGATATGCAGGCGGGATCACCAGCGCAGCTGTGGACGGACTGATCACGGCGATCCATGTGATAGAACACTATAACGGGAGATAAACTATGGCAGAAGAGATCAGAAAGATAACGGAAAAGGATATTGAGCGGATCAGCGAACTGTACCGCATATCACAGACGGAAGAGGGGCTTACGGAAGAAGAAAAAAAGGAACAGGCAGAGCTTCGCAAGGCCTATATCATGGCGATCCGCAGAAACTTAAGAGGTACGCTGGAGAACATCGACCTTGTGGATGAAAACGGAAACGTGGTGAAATCTCTCGGAGAAAAGGGCAAATGAGCAGAGGTACCTATGCCATCATAACCTTCGGGTGCCAGATGAATGCCAGGGATTCGGAAAAGATCGCCGGGACCCTGGAAGAACTGGGCTATACGGAGACGGACGACGAACAGAACGCGGACATCGTGTTCTTTAATACCTGTACCATCCGGGAAAACGCCAACGAACATCTTTACGGAAGGCTGGGAAGGCTGAAATCCGCCAAACAGAAAGATCCGGACAAGATCATTATCCTTGCCGGCTGCATGATGCAGGAAACGGATGAGGTGGAGACCATCCGCAGAAAATATCCCTATGTGGATATCATCATGGGGACACACAACCAGTATACGCTGCCGTCTCTTCTGGACGATCTTTTTGAAAAAAGAAAACATAATTTCCGGAAACTGAAAGAGACGCATAACGAAGTACTGGTCTCGTCGGATCCCGACGTGGAAAAAGCGGAAAGACTGAAAAAATACGGAGAGTCTTCAGCGAAGGATCTGGAAAAGCTTTCCAGAAGGCCTGTCGTAAGCCTGTGGAGCGATTCGGCGGATATCGTGGAGAACGTTCCCTCCAGGAGGAAATATGCCTTTAAACAGGGCGTGAACATCATGTATGGCTGCAACAATTTCTGCTCCTACTGTATCGTTCCCTATGTAAGAGGCCGGGAAAAGAGCAGGGATCCGGAAGATATCTATGCGGAGATAGAGTGCCTGGCAAAGGACGGCGTAAAGGAGATCATGCTTCTTGGGCAGAATGTGAATTCCTACGCGAAGATCCCCTTCCCCGAACTGCTTTCCGAGATAGACAGACGGTGCGATAACAGCGGGATCGAAAGGATCCGTTTCATGACGTCACACCCGAAGGATCTTTCGGAAGACCTCTGCCGGGTGATCGCGGAGGGAAAGTATATCTGCCATCAGTTCCACCTGCCCCTGCAGTCCGGTTCCTCACGGATACTTAAGCGGATGAACCGGAAGTACGACAAGGAGCAATTTCTTCAGAAAGCGGAAATGCTCCGAAGATACGTGCCGGACATATCCTTCAGTACAGATATCATAGTTGGCTTTCCCGGAGAAACGGAAGAGGATCTTTCAGAGACCATCGACGTATGCGAAAAAGTGCGCTTTGATGCCGCGTATACGTTTATCTATTCCAAACGTACCGGCACACCTGCAGCCTCCTTTGACGACCAGGTGCCGGAAGACGTGATCAAGGACCGGTTCGAACGTCTCCTTGCCGTGCAGAACCGGATCGTTGAGGAAAACCTGCAGAAGATGAAGGGACTGACGGTCCCCGTCCTCTTCGAAGAGGTAAGCGGATTCGACGCATCTCTGGTGACCGGCAGAACGGAAGGAAACATGGTGGTCCACGTTCCCGGCGGAAAAGAACTGATCGGAAAGATAAAGAACGTAACACTTACAGATCCGCGAGGATTTTATTATATGGGGGTTCTTCATGGCTGAAAGCAAGATGTCGCCAATGATGCAGCAGTATCTGGATACCAAAAAACAGTATCCCGACTGCATTCTGATGTATCGCATCGGTGACTTTTATGAAATGTTTTACGACGACGCGAAGACTGCTTCGGAGGAACTGGAACTGGTCCTTACCGGAAAGGAATGCGGTCTTCCGGAACGCGCGCCTATGTGCGGCGTTCCTTTTCATGCTGTCGACGTATATATTTCGAAACTGGTCAAAAAAGGATATAAGGTCGCTATCGGCGAACAGGTGGAAGATCCGAAGCTTGCCAAAGGTCTTGTAAAGCGGGAAGTGATCCGCGTGGTCACGCCGGGGACCGTTCTGGGAACCGGCATGCTGGAGGAAAGCAAAAACAATTTCCTCATGTGCGTCGCCTATCTTTCCGGATCTTTCGGCATTTCCAGTGTGGACGTTTCCACCGGCGATTTCTTTGTTACGGAAGCAAAGGACATTAAGGGTCTCATGGATGAGATCTCCCATTATCAGCCTTCCGAGATCATCTGCAACAGCGAATTCCTTATCTCAGGCATTTCGGAGGAAGAACTCAAGGGGCGCTTCGGCGTACGGCCGGATCCTCTGTCACCGGATCATTTCAATGAAGAAAAATGCAGGCAGCTGCTGACGGATCATTTTCACTGCGATCTGAAGGGACTGGGCATCGCCGACCTTCCCGCAGGCATCCTGTCCGCCGGTGCCATCCTTGCATACATATACGAAACACAGTTCAGTTCCGTTTCCTACATCAACGCTCTGAAAGTAAGAAGCTCCTCCTCCTTTATGATCCTGGATTCCACGGCTATGAGGAATCTGGAACTTCTGGAGACTCTTCGGGAAAAGGAAAAGAAGGGATCTCTTCTGTGGGTGCTGGATAAGACAAAGACCGCCATGGGAGGGCGGACCATGCGCCGGATCATCTCGGAACCGCTTGTTGACAGGGAAGAGATCATAAAACGGCAGGATGCCGTACAGGAACTCTGTGACCGCTTCATTGACAGAGAAGAGATCTGTGAATATCTGAAACCGGTTTATGACATTGAAAGACTTTTGAGCCTTGTAAGCAACAAACGGGCAAATGCACTGGATCTGCATGCCATCCGGCAATCCCTTTCCATGCTTCCCTATATCAGGCAGCTCCTTTCCGGTTTTGAAAGTGAAGCACTTTGCGAAATCTGTGAAAATATTCCGGAAATTTCGGATCTGTTTGATCTGCTGACAGCTTCCCTCACCGATGAACCGCCGGTTTCCGTAAGAGACGGCGGCATGATCCGGGAAGGGTACAGTGAAGAGGCAGACCATTTAAGAAACGCAGGGAAAGAAGGAAAAGAGTGGCTTTTGCAGCTGGAAGCGGAGGAGCGGGAAAAAACGGGCATCCGGCAGCTGAAGATCAAATACAACAAGGTATTCGGTTACTGCATCGAAGTGTCCAACTCCCTAATAAAGGACGTACCGGATTATTTCATCCGGAAGCAGACACTTACCACCGGCGAGCGATATACTACGGAAAAACTGGAAGAACTGGCAGATACGATCCTGGGAGCACAGGACAAACTGAAGAATCTGGAATATGATCTGTTCTGCGGGATACGTGACACCGTTGCCGAGCGTTCTTCGGACTTAAGACAGCTGAGTCAGGCTCTGGGGTATCTGGATGTTCTCTGTTCCCTTTCCGCCGTGGCAATGAGGAATAACTACGTTCGCCCGAATATTTCGGAAAACGGCGTGATCCGCATCAAAGACGGCAGGCACCCCGTGGTGGAACTGATGAGCCGTGACGGAACGTTTGTCCCCAATGACACGTATCTGGACAACAAAGACCATCTGATCTCCATCATTACCGGACCCAACATGGCAGGAAAGTCCACCTACATGCGGCAGACTGCTCTCATCGTGCTGATGGCGCAGACCGGTTCCTTCGTACCGGCTTCCTCAGCCGATATCTGTGTCTGTGACAGGATCTTCACTCGTGTAGGCGCGTCCGATGATCTGGCAAGCGGTCAGTCCACTTTCATGGTGGAAATGAATGAAGTGGCGAACATCTTAAGGAATGCCACCGCAAAGAGCCTTCTGATCCTTGACGAGATCGGAAGAGGAACTTCCACTTATGACGGTCTTTCCATTGCCTGGAGCGTGGTGGAGTATATCAGCGATAAAAAGAAGATCGGCGCCAAGACTCTGTTTGCCACACACTATCACGAACTGACGGAACTGGAGGGAAAGATCAGAGGCGTACAGAACTACTGCATTGCCGTAAAGGAAAAAGAAGGTGATCTTGTCTTTTTAAGAAAGATCATTCCGGGAGGTGCCGATAAATCTTACGGCATTGCCGTGGCAAAACTGGCAGGCGTACCGGAAGAGGTGACCGACCGGGCCGAACAGATCGCAGAACGTCTGGAAGCAAACGACATCAACCGCTCTCTGGAAGTTCCCGAACCGGAGACCGGGCCTGTGATGCAGGAGGCAAAAGCTCCTTCCGAAGTGGTACGGACACTTCAGGAAACTGACGTGACAAAGCTTACGCCCATTGAGGCACTTCTGCTCATTGATGAACTGAAGAAAAAAATATGATACGGGTTTTAACAAAAGATACCATTGATAAGATCGCGGCGGGCGAGGTCGTAGAGAAGCCTGTGAATGTTGTAAAGGAGCTGGTGGACAACTCCCTGGATTCAGGCGCCTCTTCCATCAGCGTGGAGATAAGAAGCGGCGGAACATCCCTGATCCGTGTGACAGATAACGGTTCCGGCATCGCAAAGGATGATCTGCCAAGAGCTTTTATCCGACATGCCACATCAAAAATACAGAATGCAGACGACCTGTCCGATATCAGGACCATGGGATTCAGGGGCGAAGCTCTTTCCAGCATCAGCGCCGTTTCCCGTACGGAAGTGATGACCAAAAGGAAGGATGATCTGTTCGGATACCGGTATTTTTCAGAAGGCGGAGCAGAAAGAGGACCTGAGGAGATCGGGATCCCGGATGGCACCACCATGCTGGTAAGAGATCTGTTTTTCAACATCCCCGTAAGAAAGCAGTTTCTGAGATCGGAGAGGGTCGAAACTTCCGCCATTCGCGATATGGTGGAAAAGTTTGCCATCGGTTCTCCGGATGTGAGTTTTTCACTGATCGTCGACGGAAAACAGGTGCTCCATACCACGGGGAACGGAAAGCTTAAGGACGTGATCTATACGGTGTACGGACCGGAAATGACAAAGGATCTGGTCGCCGTTGACCATACGGAAGAAGGCATGCACATAACAGGGTTTGTCTCCAAACCAAACGTTTCCCGTTCCAAAAGAGAGTATGAAGTGATCTACGTCAACGGAAGACACGTAAGCGACAGGAACGTATCCGAAGCCATAGAGACCGCTTATGAAGGGTATCTTATGCAGCACAGATTTCCCTTTGCCGTCCTCAGGATAGACATTGATCCGTCACGGATCGACGTCAACATTCATCCCAAAAAGGAAGAGATCCGGTTTTCCGATACGGAAGCAGTCTCCGGAGCCGTATACCGGGCGGTTAGGGGAGCACTGGAAGGAAAAGAACTGATCCCGGAAGTGACGCTGTCTGAAAGATCGCCGGACGCGGAAAAAGAAAAGACACCTCTGTTCCGCGCGGAACCTTTTGAACAAAGATTTGCAGAAAAGAAGAGGATTTCGTCATATCCCGATCGCCGGGAAGACAAAGACCCCATAAAAGCCTTCGGTGAAACGGAGCAGGAACTGGTAAGGGAAGCACTTTCCGAACCGGAAATGTCAAAGCCTGTTCAGCTTTCTTTCCTGGATACAGCGGCAAAGCCCTATTACCGGTATCTGGGACAGTTTTTCAATACCTACTGTCTGATCGAATATCAGGATCACCTGTACATGATCGACCAGCATGCGGCACATGAGAAAGTCCTGTATGAACGTCTCAGCCGTCAGATCAGAGAAAACATGAATGATCATCCCGCATCACAGAACATACTTCCCGTGATCCTTTCTTTACCGAAGGCAGACGCGGAAGTGCTGTCGGGGCACATGGACGTGTTCTGCAGCATCGGTTTTGAGATGGAAGAAGCCGGAGACAATGATTTCATCGTACGTGCCGTGCCGGCCTCCCTGCCTTCTCTTTCGGAAAAAGACCTTCTGATGGATATGCTGGACATGCTGTCGGAAGACAGCACGCTTCCGAAAGCCCCTGTGCTTTTGAAAAACAGGATCGCTTCCATGTCCTGCAAGGCTGCCGTAAAGGCCGGAATGAGACTTTCGGATATGGAGATCCGGTCACTGATCGATGAGCTTCTTACTTTGGAGGATCCCTATCATTGCCCACACGGAAGGCCAGTTATCATTCGGTTTTCCAGAAACGATATCGATAAAATGTTCAAAAGGATCGTATGAACGACTGCGGGAAGAAAAAACTGATCATCATTGCCGGTCCTACTGCCGTGGGAAAGACAGATCTTTCGGTACGGCTGGCAAAAAAGCTTGATACGGAGATCGTTTCTGCAGACAGCATGCAGGTATACCGCGGCATGGATATCGGAACCGCTAAGGTGACGAAGGAAGAAATGTGCGGGATCCCTCATCATATGATCGACGTGTGTGAACCCGGATGTGACTTCAATGTTTTTTCCTACCGGGAGATGGCAAAAAAGAAGCTGGATGACATTCAGGACAAAGGAAAGATCCCCATTCTCTGCGGCGGAACCGGTTTCTATATCCAGGCACTGCTGTATGATATCGACTTCCGGGAGGAAGGACCGAACGAGGAATTGAGAGCGCAGCTGCATAAAATTGCAGAGGAAAAAGGGAAAGAAGAATTGTGGCGCATCTTACGGGATGTGGATCCGGAAGCCGCCAAGGCTCATCCGGCCGGGGATGTGAAAAGAGTGGTCAGAGCTATAGAGTTTTACCGGGTACACGGAGAAAAGATTTCGGATCACAACAAAAAAGAGGAAAAGAAACTGGCGGAACCCTGCTATGACGTGCGCTTTTTTGTACTTTACCGGGAGCAGAAGGAGCTATACCAGAGGATCGATGACCGGGTGGACCGCATGATGAAAGAAGGGCTTCTGGAAGAAGTGAAAGAACTTGTTTCCCGCGGCATCCCCATGGAAAGCACTGCCATGCAGGCCATCGGATACCGTCAGCTGGCAGCGCATCTGAAAGGAGCATGTTCCCTGGAAGAGGCTGTAACGAAGATCAAGTCGGATTCCCGGCATTACGCGAAGAGACAGCTGACCTGGTTCAAAAGAGATAAGAATACCATATGGATCGATACAGGAAAAGGAGACCCGTTTGATGAAATTTGCAGACATTTATGGTGAGTTCGGGATCTCGAAAGAGGTGCGGGAACTGGTAGAAAAGGCAGAGGCATCTCTGAAGGGAAAGTTTGCGGAAATAGAAGCGGCAGAGGAGTACAATCAGCTGAAAGTGCTCCATGCCATGCAGAAGAACAAGGTGACCGAAGCCTGCCTTCTGGAGACTACCGGATACGGATATAACGATCTGGGAAGAGAAACGCTGGAGAACGTATATGCGGACCTGTTTGGTACGGAAGACGCCCTGGTCAGAAGTCAGATCGTATGCGGAACACATGCTCTGGCCGTTGCCATTTCCGGAAACACACGCCCGGGAGATATGGTATATTCGCCCTGCGGGCTTCCCTATGATACGCTTCAGACAGTGCTGGGACTTAACGGCGCGAAAGGTTCCCTTAAGGAATACGGTGTGGGTTTTTCTTATACCGAGCTATTGCCGGACGGAAGCTTCGATTACGAAAGGATCAGGAAAGAGATCCCTGAAAACGCTGCTCTGATCGAGATCCAGAGATCCAGGGGATACAGTCTGCGTCCTTCTTTTTCCGTGGAAAGCATCGGTGAACTGATCGGGTTCCTGAAAAAACTGAAACCGAACGCAAAGATCATGGTGGACAATTGCTACGGTGAATTTGTGGAGACGAAGGAGCCTTCCGAAGTGGGAGCCGACATGATGGTGGGGTCGCTCATTAAAAACCCCGGCGGCGGCATAGCACCGGTAGGCGGGTATATCGTGGGAACAGAGGAGTGCGTGGAAAACGCGGCTGCCCGTCTTACGGCACCCGGGATCGGAAAAGAGATCGGACCTTCTCTGGGGAACAACCGCCCCATGTTCATGGGACTTTATCACGGACCGCAGGTAACGGCTGCCGCATTAAAAGGCGCGGTCCTTCTGGCAAAAGTCTATGAAATGCTGGGATTTGATACGTTTCCGAAATTCGGAGAGAAGAGGTCCGACATCGTACAGACGGTGGTACTGAAAACTCCGGAAAGACTGACGGAATTCTGCAGAGGCGTTCAGAGTGCTTCCCCGGTGGATGCCTGCTATGCACCGGAACCCAATGCGATGCCCGGGTATGACTGTGAAGTGATCATGGCTGCAGGATGCTTTACTTCCGGTTCCTCCATAGAACTGTCTGCAGACGGTCCGTTAAGAGAGCCTTATGCTGCCTATTATCAGGGCGGACTCAACTATGCACAGGGGAAACTTGCCGTTATGGAGACGGTGCAGTTTCTGAAAAACGGATCACTGATCTGAATCTGATTTCTTTACGATTTTGTAAAAGATGTGTGTCTTAAGTTCACACATCTTTTATTATGTGGTAAAATCTCATCGTGTGGATAGCTCCTTTGTTTCTGATTTGAAAGGAGCTATATGAGTTGTGTGCAAATTAAGGATCTTCCCCCGGAAATGAGGCCTTACGAGAAAATGGAGGCCTACGGTGCGCAGTCGCTTTCAGACAGCGAACTGCTGGCAATTATCCTGAAAACGGGGACGAAAGAAAAATCATCCATCGAACTGGCAGGCGAAGTACTGATGCAGAAAGGAAAAAACACCTGCTACGAACATGGGGGACTAAGAAATCTCATGGAGTGCGATCCCAGAGATTTCCGGAATATCAAGGGGATAGGCAAAGTAAAGTCGTACCAGCTGGCAAGCCTTGCAGAACTTTCCACACGGATATGGAGGCTCTCGAAGAACGAGCAGCTTAAGATCACCGATATCAGAAGTGTTGTGGATTATTACCGTCAGGACATGATCTACCTGAAACACGAAGAAGCCTACATCATGCTGGTGAACAGCAAAGGCGTCTTTCTGCACAGCGAGAAAGTGTCCATCGGAAGCACGGATTCCGCGGTGATGAGCATTCGGGAGATCATCCGGAAAGCTGTCAGTTTCGGTGCATCCGGGATCATACTGGTTCACAATCACCCCAGCGGCATGACAGAGCCCAGCCGGGATGACATCATGCTTTCAAAGAAACTGAAAGAAGCGTCGGAGCTTCTGAATCTGAAGCTGGTGGATTCTCTCATCATCGGAGACGGAAGCTATACCAGCCTGTCTGAAAAAGGAATACTGTAGATGGAATCCAGAATTTCAAAATACATACTCACATTCCTGGTCATTATCTGCTTCGTGATAATGATCATCAGCTATGTGCGCTCTGACGTGGTGGCGCCTGCCAAAAATGCCATCAGCACCGTTCTGACTCCGGTTCAGAAAGGGCTCAACGGTTTCGGAGCCGGCATCAACGCCGGTGTAAAGGAACTGGCAAATCTGAAAAACGTTTCCGAAGAAAATGAATCTCTGAAAAAGTCCGTGGAAGAGCTGGTGGAAGAGAATAACAAGCTTCGGGCGGAATCGGCGGAACTGGAACGTCTCAGAAGCCTGTACGAACTGGACAACAGTTACATGTCCTATGAAAAGGTGGCTGCCAGAGTCATTGCCCGGGATTCTGACAAATGGTTCCAGATGTTCCGGATCGATAAAGGGATCGCAGACGGTATCGAGCCGGGTATGAACGTACTGAGCGGCGGCGGTCTGGTAGGGATCGTTACAGAGACAGGAAACAACTATTCCATGGTGCGTTCCATCATCGATGAAGAATCCGCCGTCTATGCCATGAGCCAGATCAGCGCGGATACCTGCCTGGTGCGCGGAAACGCACAGCTTTTCGAAGAGGGGCTTCTGGAACTGGCCAACATGGATAAGAACGCAAGGATCAACGACGGAGACGCCATCGTTACCTCAAACCTCAGTACGAAGTTCCTGCCGGGTCTGCTGATCGGATATGCCAATGGGATCAGCATCAATTCACAGCATCTTTCCAAATCGGGGACACTGATCCCCGTGGCGGATTTCGACGATCTGAGGGAAGTGCTGATCATCAAGCAGTTAAAGGCAGATATGGAATGAAGATCACAAAGGTCATCAAAAGAGTGCTGATCGATTTTCTGTTGATCACCGGGATATATCTCTTACAGACGAGCTTTCTGCCGTTTCTTTTCGGAAGCGGTTTCTGCCCCAATCTGCTGCTTATTCTCATCTCTGCCATGGGATTCATATACGGCAGCTTTACGGGAATGCTCAGCGGGCTCTATGCAGGACTTCTGATGGATTCTTCCGCATCCGGTCCTTTCGGGTATTACATGCTGATATTCGTTGTGATAGGGTATGTCAACGGACTGTTTACCGCTTTCTATTATGACGATTATCTGACACTGCCGATGATCCTGTGCGTGATCAGCGAACTGATCTACAATGCTTCCCTGATCTTTTTGAAATTCATTTCCACGGGAAACGTGGACCTTTCCTACTCCATCAAAAAGATCGTACTGCCGGAGATCTTTTTCTCTCTGCTGATCACCTTGCTTTTGTACCGGGTGATCCTGCATTTTAACAGGGCGCTGGACTACAAGGAAGATAAACGCGGACAAAATGTTGCATAAAAGCCTGGAAGAATTTGCATATGCACTGAAGGTATGGATCAATAAGCCAAGACAGATCCGGCTCATTGTTCTTACCCTGCTTTCCTTATGCCTTTTTGCGATCGTGATCGCCAAACTGTATTCGCTGCAGATCGTAAGCGGAGAACAGTATGCCAATGATTTTTCAGTGAAAACAGAAAGGACTGTGTCCAAAGCGGGCGCAAGGGGAAACATATATGATGCCAACGGAAATCTGCTGGCATATAACAAGCTTTCCTACAACGTGACCATTGCCGACAACGGAGCGTATTCCGGAGATTACAACGAAAGAAACCTGATGCTTTACAGACTGGCATCCATACTGGAAAAACATGAAGTCCCCATTACGTCGGCGTTTTACGTAAAATTAAGCGATGACGGGACCATGGAGTATACCACAAAATCCGATACCTCCCGGAGGCGTTTCATTGCAAACGTATATGGGATCTCGTCTTCCCTCCTGGATACAGAGGTAAAGTACAGTTCCGACATGACGGCGGAAGAAGCCTTTCAAAAGAAAGTAAGCGATTACAAATTCGACAGTATCAAAGGCCCGGGCAATGAGCCGGTCCTTCCTTCCCAGGAGACCATGCTGGATATGGTGAAGATCCTGTTTACCATGCGTCAGACTGCTTTCCAGAGGTATGAGACAACCACCATTGCTGTGGATATAGATGAATACTGCATGGCGGAACTTCTGGAGAATCAGGCGGAACTGAAAGGCGTAAGCGTTGATGAGTCCTATCAGAGAAAATACAACAATGCGAAATACTTTTCTCATATCATCGGATATACGGGTGCCATTCAGGATGAGGCACAGCTGCAGGAATTAAAGAAATACAACAGTGAGTACGAGATCTCCGATATCGTGGGAGCTACCGGCATCGAAAAATCCATGGAGACGGAGCTGCAGGGAAAGAAGGGATTTCAGAGGATCCACGTGGACAGCTACGGGCAGGTACTGGACGTTATGGAGAAAACGGATCCCAAGGCGGGAAATGATATTTATCTGACCATAGATCAGAATCTGCAGATCGGCATTTATCATCTGCTGGAAACACAGATGGCTGCCATCCTGGGAAACAAGATCGTAAACATGCCTGCCAGTGATATCGAACTTCCGGAATCCGCATCCGATATCACGATCTCCATCGATGATGCGTATTATCAGCTGATCAATAACAATGTCCTGGACAACAAACATTTCGGCGCGCCGGAAGCGGGAAAGGGAGAGAAGGAGATCTACAACACTTTCCGGAGGCACAAGGCGGCCGCTCTCAGTAAACTGAGCTATGAGCTGCTTTCGGGAAACAGTTCCAGAATGGATCAGCTTACCAATGAATATGTGGCCATGATGGCCTACATATACGATCTGCTGAAGGACAGAGGGATCATCGAAGAAGATAAGATGGATCAGTACGGTGAGACCTATCTGAGCTGGAAGAATGACACCATCTCTTTGAAGGACATGATCTACAACGGCATCAGTGAGGGGTGGGTCAACACATCTTCCATCCCCAGGGACGATCAGTCCGCGTATACAGACTCCGATACGATCTATAACGGCATCATGGAGCTGGTACTTGACAGTATCCAGAATGATTCCGCATTTGACAAGATCATATACAAATACATGATCATCAATTACGAGATCACGGGACGGCAGCTCTGCATGTCTCTCTATGAACAGGAGATCCTGGAGCCAGACAGTGAGCTGTACGCCGCACTGGATGCCGGAGACAACGAGTATGCCTACTCCTTTTTCATTGACAGAGTTCTTGATATTGACATCACGCCGGCACAGCTGGCACTGGATCCCTGCATGGGATCCGTGGTGGTAACGGATGTGAATACAGGTGACGTGCTGGCTCTGGTCACGTATCCCGGATATGACAACAACAGGATCACGGAACGGGACTATTTCAACGAATGCATGGAAGATCTTTCCCTGCCGCTCATCAATTCGGCCACACAGACAAACAAGGCTCCCGGATCCACGTTTAAACCCATTTCCGCCATAGCCGTACTGGAAGAAGGAAAATGTGATGAGTGGGAAACCGTAGACTGTACCGGTGTTTATGAGGAAGTGACGCCGAATATCAAATGCTGGATCGGAAGACCCGGTCACGGAAGCCTTACGGTGAGACAGGCCATCGAGAATTCCTGTAACTATTGCTTTGCCGATTACGGTCATCGCCTTTCCATGGAAAGAGATCCGCAGACGGGAGAGGAGATATACAACCAGCAGCTGGGCATAGAAAAGATCACAAAATATGCTTCCATGTTCGGTCTGGACCGTACCAGCGGCATCGAGATCGAGGAACGCGCACCATCCATTTCCAAGGATTCCCCGGAATGGTCCGCATTCGGACAGGCAAGTCATTCCTTCAACAACGTACAGCTGGCAAGATATACCACGGCACTGGCCAATACAGGTAAACTGTATGATCTGACGCTTCTGAAAAAAGAAACGGATTCGGAAGGAGAACTGCTGAAAGAGTTCGATGCCGAAGTGGTAGACAATATCAGCATCTCCGGAAATACCTGGGATCAGGTCCATGCCGGTCTTCGGGACGTGGTGACCGTAGGCGCGGCAAAAGCGGCATTTGTTGGATGGAATACGGTACAGATTGCCGGAAAGACGGGAACGGCAGAGGAAGTGAAAACCAGAGGAAATCACGGATATTTCATTTCCTATGCACCATATAACAATCCACAGATCGCAGTCACCGTTACGATACCCTTCAGTTACTCCTCCGGTAATTCCGCAAGACTTGCCCGAAGGGTGTACGATTATTATTACGGCGCAACGGATCTTCCCGCCATTATCAATGAAAATGCACGGGAGATCGGTATCATCAATATCACCGACGGCTGAATTATGAAGTTTAATTACAGTTTTAAGATCCAATACGTTTTCGTGCTGATCCTGGCAGCTTCTCTGAATCTGCTGGGTGTGATCATGGTCCGTTCTGCCTCAGACATGAATTCCGTGATCGTACAAAGACAGATCATCGGTTCCGTGGCAGGTTTTATCCTTTGCCTTTTCGTTTCGTTTTTTGACTACAAGAGGCTGTTTAAATATGCGGCATTATTTTACATTGTGATCAACGTCATGCTGATCGCCGTGATCCTTTACGGCGTTGTAGTGGGCGGCGCGGGACGATGGATCGAACTTCCGGTGGTGGGGCGGATCCAGCCTGCGGAATTTGCCAAAGCTGGTCTGATCCTTTGCTTCGCGGCATATTTTGACAAGCATTCCGGGGATCTGAATACCTTCCGGAACATACTGAAAGCATTCATTATGGTGGGGATCCCGGCGCTCCTCATCTTTCTGGAACCCAATCTTTCCACCACCATCATCCTTTTTGTTATCTTCTTTGTCATGCTGTGCGTCTCCGGTCTCAGCATCAAACTGATAGCGATCTTCTGCGGCGTTGGAGCCGGATTTACGGCACTGATGTACTATCTGTTCAGTACGGATAAATATGAAGCCATTCCGTTCATTAAAGATTACCAGAAAAAAAGGATCCTGTCGTTCCTGGATCCTACCTCGGATCCGGATTCCTGGCGACAGACACAGAATTCCATCATGGCCATCGGTTCCGGGGGCTTCTTCGGAAAGGGTGTCAATAACACCGACATCAATTCCGTAAAAGCGGGAAACTTCCTCATAGAGGAAGAGACGGATTTCATTTTTGCCGTGATCGGAGAGGAACTGGGATTTAGAGGCTGTTTGCTCATATTGATTCTTTATTTTTTACTGATAGTTGTGATACTATATATAGGAGGGAAGTCGGAGGATACCGGCGGGTGCGCCATCTGTGTGGGCGTTGCGACCTGGCTCGCCTTCCAGACGTTTACCAATGTGGCTGTATGTACTGGGCTTTTCCCCAATACCGGTGTAACGCTTCCGTTCTTCTCCAGGGGAATCTCCTCCATAGCCGCCATCTATGTGGGACTGGGAATGGTCCTCAATGTATGTTTGAAAGAAAAGCGCTGAATACAGGAGTTTTTTATGAATGTTGGACTAATCGCACATGACTCAAAGAAAAAACTGATGCAGAACTTTTGTATCGCTTATAAGAATGTTCTTGCGAAAAACGAATTGTTTGCCACGGGAACGACGGGACGCCTGATAGAAGAGGTGACCGGCTTAAGGATCCACAAGTATCTGGCAGGACATCTTGGGGGACAGCAGCAGATGGCTGCCCAGATATCCAACAATGAGCTGGATATGGTGATCTTTCTGAGAGATCCTCATCACCCCAATGCGCATGAACCTGACGTGAATGACGTGGTAAAGCTTTGCGATACATACAACATCCCCATGGCTACCAATATCGCCACTGCCGAGCTGCTGATCATGGCGCTTCAGAACGGAGATCTGGAGTGGAGAGATTCGTAAGAAATCCCCTTGTAGTCCGGCATGTTATGAAGTATAATTAGACTAGCAACAAAGCTATATGGAGGAATGACAAGATGGTTGAACTGATCGTTGGCGGTAAAGGCAAAGGAAAGACAAAGATCCTTCTCGAGAAGGCTGCTGAGGCGATTAAGAAGGCAAATGGTTCCGTAGTATATGTTGACAAGAATAATCAGCATATGTACGAGCTTTCAAATCAGATCAGACTGGTAGACATTACCCAGTATCCGGTAAAGGGAACGGAAGGATTCTTCGGATTTTTAAGCGGAATGATCGCATCTGATCATGACCTGGAATATGTCATTCTTGACAGTTTCCTCACGATCGCGGGTCTTGAGCTGAAAGAACTCGTTTCCGCAGTGGAACTGATAAAGAGCCTTTCCGAAAGGTATTCCGTTAACTTTATCATCAGTGTGTCACTGGATGAGGCTGAGATCCCTGCAGGGCTGAAAGAACTGATCTCAGTGGCTCTGTAATCCGGTTTTGAGCAAAAAAAAGAAAAACAACAGGATCATACGAAGAATAGTAGGCGCGGTAGTTGTCATATTACTTGCCGCCTACTTTGTTTTTGCGCTTTTTTCGTATTACAACAAAAAAACCGTGAATTTTTATGAAGTGGAAGAGGGGAGCCTGGTGAAGGAACATCATATCTCCGGACTGATCCTCAGAAGCGAGAAACCGCAGGAAAGCGCAGCCAGCGGCTATGTGAGCTTTTACGTGCCGGATCAGAGAAAGGTCTCACGGGGGCAGAAAGTTTATCTGATCGACAGCAACGGAAAACTAAGTGAATATCTTGCGGCAAACACGGACCGCATGAACAATCTGAACAAATATAAGCTTCAGCAGATCAAGGATAACATCCGGAAGGCCTCTGTCACTTTTGATCCCGTAAGCTTCCGGGAAAGTTATGATTTCAAGGATTCTCTGGACGCCATGGTCCTGGAATATACGGATATCGATTCTCTGAATTCCATGATGCAGGAACTGAAAGCCAGGGGCATATCGTTTTCCGATTTTGCGGCACCGGAAACGGGGATCGTTTCCTATGATCTGGATGGTTACGAATCCGTTACATCGGATGAGATCACATCCTCTCTGTTCGATAAAAACACATACAGCAAAAAGCGTCTGAAATCCGGAGATCTGGTGGAACAGGGCGAACCGGTATACAAACTGATCACAGATGAAAAATGGTATATTGCTTTTGAAGAGTCCGAAGAGCTGAAAAACGAGCTGTCTGATAAGAACTTCCTTAAGATATCGCTGACTGAAAAAGACATCACACTTTCCGCATCTTATACGACCATTGCTTCCGTAGACGGAAAAGTGTACGGACTTCTGACACTTGACCGGTATGTGATCCAATATCTGGCGGACCGTTTCATTGACTTTGAGATCATTACAAATGACGTTTCGGGACTTAAGATCCCCGACAAATCGATCGTAAGAAAAGACTTTTACGTGATACCGGAGGAATTCAAACAAACGGACGATCTGGGAAACGCAGGTTTCTATAAGACAACCGTTACCGAGAACGGAAACAGTTCGAAATTTATCATCTGTGACATATACATGACGGAAAATGGTGAATGCTACGTGGATCTGAATGAACAGACGGATCTGAAGCCTGGAGACGTGGTATCCGACCCTGCGGATCCGAACGGCAGAAGTTATGCCGTCAATCAGAAAAAGCCCATGGAAGGCGTTTACAACATCAATAAAGGGTATGCCGTATTTAAGAGGATAGAAAAGCTGGAAAGCGCCAATGGCTACACCATCGTAAAGCGGAATACGGGACACGGCCTGACGGTCTATGACCATATCGTTCTGGATGCGGCGCAGGTAACGGAAGGCCAGGTGCTTTACAAATAATTACAGTTTGTGACGTTCGTCTTCTTTGCGCGGAGGCCATCCGGGAAGATCTCCGTCCACGATGGCGCGGAACAGCCGCTTGTCTGCTCCCGGATTCTCCTCATAGATCTTTTTTAACAGGTTCTTTACATATTCACGCTTTGTGACCCCGTCCATAGGACAGGGGTTTTTGCATATGGGGAGTTCTTCCCGTTTGGCAAAACTCACGATATCCGCCTCATCCACCAGAATAAACGGACGGATCACGGTCAGCCCCGTTCTGTCAAGATAGGTCTTTGGAGAAAAAGTATAATAGCGACCCTCAAAGATCAGTGCCATGATGCTGGTTTCAATGAGGTCATCTTTATGATGTGCATAAGCGATCTTGTTTGCGCCGATCTCTTTTGCTTTGTCGTTCAGTGCGCCTTTTCTGAGTTTGGCACAAAGTGCGCAGGGATTTGATTCTTTCCTTACATTATAAAGCACGTCGGCAATATCCGTCTTTACGATGTAATAAGGGATATCCAGCTGTTTGCAAAGCTCAAAGACAGGTTCCAGGTTGAAATTTCCAAGCCCCAGATCCACGGTAATGGCACTGAGATCGAATTTATGGGGGTAAAACTTCCTCAGGCGGTCTAATGTAATGAGAAGAGACAGGGAATCCTTGCCGGCAGAAACACCAACGGCGATATGATCCCCGTCATCGATCAGCTGATACAGATCAATGCATTTTCTTGTAAGACTCAATAATTTCTGGCTATCCATATTAACGATCTCTCAGTTTTACGTTTCGGAATGCGGAACGCTTGATCTCCGTATCCGTTGCTGCATAGTGTTTTTGCGTGGTCGCAATGTTTTTGTGTCCTAAAGTATCGGCTACCAGCTTGATATCGCCGGTCTCCTTATAGAGGTTCGTTCCGAAGGTGGATCGCATCTTATGCGGGGAGATCTTTTCGCCGGAGCGATAGGGGAGTGCAGCAGCCACGTATTTCTTTAAAAGGATCTCAACGCTTCTCACATTGATCCGTTTGTGACGAAGGGAGAGGAAGAGGGCGTTTTCACCTTCCGGAGGCTGATAGTTGTCTCTGGCGTTTTCCAGATAGTTTTTTAAAGTTTCTTCGATCTCGTCACCCATGTAGACGGTATCTCTGCGGTGGCCCTTGCGCATGATATGGATGGCACCGTCATTAAAGTCAATGTCCGAAAGATCCAGTCCCACGCATTCGGATACTCGCATGCCGGTGCCTAAAAGCATGGTGATGATGGCCAGATCCCGGTCATGGTTTACTTTCCGCCACCCGTCTCTCGTTAAATATGAACTATGTTCAGTATCGCTGTTTTCCGACATGTCGATGTAATCCAGAAGTTCCGCCACTTCGTTGGGCTGCAGATAAACGATCTCATGATCCGTTCTGGCTTTCAACTGTACGATGGCTGAAGGATCGTGATCGATCATGCGGTCGGCGAGAAAGAACTTGTACATGGATTTCAGACTGGCAAGTTTTCTTGCCTTGCCGTTGTAATCGTTTCTGTGGATGACGCCAAGACGTTCGTATTTGGTGAGATAATCCTTAATGTAGAGATTGATATCGTCGCTGTCAAGCTGTGTAAGAGAATCTATCGGTATGTCCCTGATGTCTGTATCCGCATATTGCTCCAGATATCCTTTGATCCATTCAAAGAATACGGAAAGATCCGTTGCATAACCGAACACCGTGGAAGGAAGCAGATCGGATTTGGCAATGAAATACCGCTTGAGAAACTTCGGGAGTTCTTTTACGAGTTCATGCGTCTTGTCGCGAAGCATTTCATCATGTTCATGAGAATAATCCAGCGTATTACCGGCCATTGTGCAGATCCGTCCTTATCAGTGATATAGGGATTATAGCACTCTTTCGTTTCAAAACGCAATATATAATTTCGTAAAACTGTCATTTTGCGAAATAATACATATCACTTTCAACCACTCTTCTCATGGATCGTTGAGGTTATGGATTGCCGGAATCGTGATTTTTTGCGGTGATCAGGGCGCGTTCTTTATCCGCTTTTCTTAACAGAACATCGAAAACAAAGGCGATCACTGCCAGAAGTACCGCATAGATAATAAAAATGGTCTTATAGGAATGATCCGGTGACATGTCAAACATCAGATCGGTAAGCGGCGCGCCGATGGCATGCCCTGCCGTGTTGAATGCCACCACCATGCCCATGATCTTCGCGTAGGACTTCTCTCCGAACATGTCGGCGGCGATCAGAGGAAGCATGATATTTTCCAAAGGAAGCGCAAAAGAGATCGTCGTGGCACCGATGGCTGCCAGCACAGGCGTGTCTGCGGACGAGATCGCCAGAAGAAAAATGGAGACAGCTCCTATCATCTCGCAGAAGAAAAGCGTGATCTTAAGGCCGAATCTGTCAAAACAGAACCCGGCAAGGATCTTCGCGCAGGCGAGCGTCAGCCCGTGGAAGCTCCATACGTTCGTAACAAATACGGGATCCAGTCCGATGTCTTTTAAGTGTGCAACCGTATGGCCGCTGGCTGCCTGTACGGAAATGCCGATGAGGAATACGCAAAGAGCCATGATCCAGAAGTAGGATCTCTTCTTTGCCTCTTCATAGGCAATACCCTCCCACTTCCTTGCTCTCTTCGGCTGTTTCTTTTTTCCTGTGGGAAGTTCCGCGCTTCCCGCATAATCCTCCGGTTCATCCTTAAAGAAAATGAGCGCCAGAAGCGCAATGCAGCCAAGGATCGCGGCAGTAAGCAGATATGCCTTACGATAACCGAAGGTGCCTGCGTCAATGATGGGAGAAATGATCTGGGCGCAGACAGCAACTCCCAGACCGTTGGCGGCCAGGACAATGCCCATGACCGTGCCTACGTTCTCTGTAAACCATTTCCCGATAACAAAGGCGACGACCGTCGTCGTACACCAGGCAAGGCCGGCTCCCAGAAAGATCCCTGCCAGATAGAAAACGAATACATTGGTGCCCAGAGCATACAGGATACAGGAAATGATCAGAGCGCCGAATCCGCACAGGATCATCTTCTTTGGTCCCATTTTCGCGATCTGTACGCCAAAGAACAGATTCAGGACCGCTGTGGTGATATACCGGAAACTGTCGCTTAAGGAAAAATACCGGCGTTCAATGTGAAGCGCTTCCGTAATGGCCTTCAGATACAGGCTTTTGTTTCCGCTGCAGAATCCCAGAGCTGTAGCTACCATCAGGAAACTGATGGCGGCGATGACCCATTTGTAATAAGATGACTTGATCTTCATGCTGATACTCTTTCTTTACTGTTTCATTCTGTTCTGTTTTTCTTCCAGATCATAAGCCTTCTTGTCTTTGTCCGCAAGACGGCATACAAGAATATATAAAAGTACGGAAATTATGGAAAGCACCAGGATGCACTTCATGGGGATCCGGTAGGAACCCAGCTTTTCATAAAGGGCATTCATCACGGGACCCATGGAAAGACTGGCAACGGCGCTCATTGCCATGGCAAGCCCGATGGTCTGGTCATAGGATCTCATTCCCAGAACGGCGGCTACCGAAAGCGGCTGCAGGATGGAGGTAAGCGGCAGGCCGATGGCAAAAAGAAGTGTCGGAAAAAGAGCCGATGTGAATGTGGTGACGTCCGAATAAAGGAAACATGACAGCCCGCAGCAGATGGTGGATACGACCATGACGATCTTCGCTCCCACCAGATCGCTGAAGAATCCGTCCAGTATCTTCATAAGCGCCATCAGCAGATACATGATGCTCCATATCTGCGCAGCCTGGCTCTGTGTCAGTCCGTTATCGGTAAGATGCGCGATCAGGATGTGAAAAGGTGCATAAGCAACGCTTGCAGAAAACACGCAGGAAAGCAGCATCAGATAAAAAGCCGGCGTCTTTTTAAGGCTTGAAAAAGGAAGACCGGGAGATTTCAGATGCAGGATCTTTTCATCCACCATTCTCCTGCTCTTTTTATGTTCTTCGTGGAACGGTTCCAGTCCCATTTCCGAAGGTTTGGTACGGACAAGGATGTAAACTATAACACCGGTGATGACCAGCGTGATGCCGGAAACGATATGTGCCATGCGCCATCCGTTCTTTTCGATGATATTGGAAAGGACGATGGAAAACAGACTGCCGCCGATGCCGCTGGATGCCGTCACGAGGCCGAGGACCAGTCCTCTGTGACTTTCAAACCATTCATTCACCAGTTTGGAAAGTGAAGCCGTATTGCAGAAGGCGTCAAACACACCGATCAGAGCACAGAAAATACCATACGTGATCACTGTCTGTGCGGAACCGAGACCGCAGAAAGAAAGACCGCATATCACAAGACCGGCGGTACAGAGCTTTCGGAAACCGAACTTTCCGTATATGACGCCGAACATCATGTTTGCCAGGAAGGTGCAGACGGAACGGATACTGGACGTAAGAGAGACTGACGTTCTGGAAACACCGAGAGTCTCGGAAACAGGTACAAGGTAGAGACTGGAGATATTGTTCATCAGCCCGCCGAATACTGTATAAGCCAAAAGAGCCACGATGGCGATGACCCAGTGATAATGTTCGTGAATATACTTTTTCATTCTATATGCCTTTCTGAATCGACTCGCCTATTATATCATAAAATAAAGAAAAAGGAGCCGCCACAAGCTCCTTTTTTTGTTGCGCTGATGTCTGATACGACAGAATCAGGCTGAGTATTTGATTTTGGGTATTTTCTTCTCCTTCTTCCTTATTTTCCGGCCTGTTGGCAGCCATAAGGGGAAAATACCCGGAACGCGTTTTTACTATACTGAAAGTTCTCCGTTCCCGTCAAGTGCAATAATTGAAGTTTTTATTTTCAGGTGATAATTTTTGTGATACAATCGACCGAGAATTCAAAAGGAGCAAATAGTTATGGCAGATTTATGCGAAGCGTTAATGATCATGTTCTTTGGCCTTTCCTGGCCCACATCCGTTATCAAGTCCTATCGTTCCCGTACGGCAAAGGGAAAATCCGCCGTATTTGAGATCCTTATCTGGATCGGATACATTTTCGGCATCGTAAAGATGATCATCAAATATAACGATCCCACGGTAAGCAAGGGATTCCTCTTCTATTTTGCATGGTTCTTCTATTGTCTCAACATGCTGATGATCACCATTGATCTGATCCTTTACGTACGCAACAAGCGTCTGGATGCAAGACGCGACAGAGGCGAAAAGGTCGACTGATCCCAAAAGAAATCAAAAAGCTCCATGGCAACCATGGGGCTTTTATTTTGCGCTTTTTCTCAGCTTTTCCAGCGTGTTTTGGAAGTATTCGGGAAGTTCACTGGAAAACTCCATGTACTCTCCCGTTGCGGGATGTATGAGTCCCAGCACTTTGGCATGAAGGTACTGGCCGTTTCCGGAAAGCCTGTCTTTTTTGACCCCGTAGACCTCATCTCCCGCCAAAGGATGTCCGATGGATGCCATATGAACGCGGATCTGATGGGTCCTGCCCGTTTCCAGACGGCATTCTACTAGGGTATGCTCCGGAAAACGCTCCAGCACCCGGTAATGGGTAACAGCTCTCCTGCCGCTTGCCGGATCCGTTATGGCCATTTTCTTACGGTCGGAACGGGATCTGTCAATGTTTTTGTCGATGGTCCCTTCCTCTTCCTTTATTACGCCGTTGACCAGAGCCACATAGCGTCTGGTAATGGAATGGTCCGCAAGCTGTCCGGCCACATGGTTGTGTGCCCGGTCGTTCTTGCAGGCGACCAGGAGCCCCGTAGTGTCTTTATCGATCCGGTGTACGATACCGGGACGAAGTTCACCGTTGATCCCGGAAAGAGAATCTTTACAGTGATACATGAGGGCGTTTACCAGCGTGTTCTCATAGTGACCGGCTGCAGGATGGACCACCATGTCTTTTGGCTTATTGATGATGATAATGTCGTTATCCTCGTAGACGATATCGAGAGGAATATCTTCCGGACGTATATCCACCTCTGCCGGTTTATCTTCCGGAACAAAGATCTCATCGCCCGGCACAAGCTGATAACCGGCCTTCTGCATCTTTCCGTTTACCGTGATCTTCCCTTCTTTGACAAGCCCCGTAATATGAGAACGACTCATATCCGGGATCTTTTCTGCCAGATATGAGTCAAGTCTTTGTTTTTCTGTATTGTCGTATTGATAAGTCAAAAGTCTTCTTCCTTATATTTGAACAGTAAAAGGAGGATCAAAAGGATGCAGGAACATGTGACGTAGATATCTGCCACATTGAATACGGGGAAATTGATCAGTTTGAAATAGATAAAATCCACCACATAGGAAAGACGAAGCCGATCAATGAAGTTCCCCAGCGCACCGGAAATGATGAAAAGAAAACAACCCTTCAGGGGAAGATATTTCCTGTCTTCTTTCAGCCTGAGAAACAATACAAAAAGGATCAGAGAGACCACAGGTGCCAGAAAGAGGAACACGGTACGCATTCCCTGGAACGTGCCGAAAGCGGCCCCGCGATTCTCCACGTATACAAACTCCAGTACTCCGGGGATCACCACAACGGGTTCTTTCCCCATAAGGGTCCGGATGGCGATGGATTTGGTCCACTGATCCAGAAAGATCAGTACGGCAACGAAAAGAATGGCAGAAAGTGCTTTTGCCACTTTTCTGCCAGCTCTCTTGTCAGACGTTGAATGTAAATCCGCCATTGCTTCCCTGCCTGTTTAACGGTGTCTGTGAATTGCCTGCGATGTCACCCTGGTAATCACCGGCCAGCTCCACATTTGGCGGTGACGCAATGAAAATATATTTGGATACCATCTGCAGATCACCGCCGATGGCAAATATCGTACCTAAAGTAAAGTCAATGATCCTTTGTGCCACATCGGTACTGATACCTTCCATGTTAAGCACTACGGCGCGTCCGTCCAGAAGGAAGTTACAGATATCTTTGGAATCATCCATGCCGTTTGGCTTTATGGTGATAACGCCCATCTCGGAATTGCTGACCGGGATCACTTTGTGCTGAAAAAGACCGCCGGACTTGGGTGCGGCCTTCTTGGCAGGCTTTTCGTACTCCTCATCTTCTGTGAAGTATTCGTCGTCAAGATAACCGTCATCGTCATCCCTGTCGGAACGGAAACTGTCGAACAGTTTGTTAAAGAAATTAGCCATAAAGAACCTCTCTTTGTATAGATTCCATAATTATCCCGCAAAACGGGAGTTATGTCAATCTTTTTGCACAAATCTCAAAGGGATGCAACGTCAAGGATCTTCTTTCCGTCTTTCCAGATCCGCTCAATGTCATAGAACAAACGGTTTTCCTTATCAAAAATGTGAATGATCACGTCGTTGTAATCCATCAGGATCCAGTTGGCCGCGGATTTTCCTTCTGACTGACGCATCTCGTATCCCGCTCTGCCCAGAACGTCCTGTACGTTATCGTACAGAGCCGCCGTCTGTCTTACGTTGTCTCCGGAAGCGATGATGAAGTAATCGGCAACGACGCTGAGTCCCGTAATGTCGATCACGGTGATGTCGGAAGCCTTCTTGTCTTCCAGTGCCTTAACGGCAAGTTTTACCAGTTCTTTCGTGTCCTTTTCCATAATGACCTCACAGATATTGTTGATAATATGCAAATGCCTCCAGAGTCTCCCCGTCTATGGCAGTACCGTGTTCGTTAAGGTACTCGATGGTCTGCTGCATGATGCGGGCTGTACATTTGTCCAGATCGTTTACCGCAAGGATCCGCAGTTCCCTGAGATCCTTTGCCTTTTCGCGGTGCGGTTCGATGTAATCGGAAACGAACAGGATCTTTTCCAGAAGCGTCATGGCCGCCTTTCCCGTGGTATGATACCGGATGGCGTCAAGGATGCCGGGATCGGTAATGCCGTAGCTTTCTGCTTCCACGGGACCGTAGACCGCATGCCAGAGCTGAGGAGATGCTTTCAGTCCTTCGGAAAGCCGAATTCCGGCTTCCATGCACAACTCATACAGGCGCTCATGGGAATAGCATTTGGCACAATCGTGCAGAAGGCCAGCTATCTCGCATCGTTCCCTGTCTTCGCCGTAAATGCAGCCCAGATAGGCTGCCGTTTCCGCCACACCAAGGATATGTTCAAACCGTTTGGGATCCACGGCAGTCTGAAGTTTTTCTCGGATCTTCGGAATCGTCATCAGATATCGATCTTTCTTTTTTCTGCGTCTTTCTGGTATTTGAACAGAACGATCATGTTTCCGATCACCTGTACCACTTCAGATCCGGTCCTTTCCGAAAGGATCCGTGCCAGTTCTTTTTTGTCATCCAGGCAGGATCTGAGCACATGGATCTTGATCAGTTCTCTCTTTTCCAGAACTTCCCTTATGGCTTTGGCAAACTCAGGTGTGAGGGAGTCCTTTCCCAGCTGAAACACCGGGTCCAGGTTCATGGCAAGTCCCTTCAGGAAGCTTCTCTGTTTGCTTGTGATCTCCATAACAATCACCTCTTTTCATGTTATTCGCGATACTCGAACTCCAGTCCTTCTACGCTTACCGTATCGCCTTCTTTCATGCCCAGTTCCAGAAGTCTGTCGATGATCTTCTGTTCTTTCATGTATTTCTGGAAGAAGGCAAATCCTTTCTCTGATTCCAGTTTGGTATAGCCAAGCATGCGCTTGATCCTGGGACCGCCGACGAAGAAGGTGCCGTCGGATTCCTTCGTGATCTCCATGGGGAGTTCGTCGCCGATATGGGAGGTCACGTCATATTCTTTTTCAAAACGTCTGTCGTCTTTGGGCAGTTCGGAAAGGATCCGGAGCAATTCATTGATCAGCTGCGGGATCCCTTCACCTGTGGCGGCGGAGATGGGAAATACCCGGATGCCCAGAGGTTCGTACTTTTCCTTTATGGCAATAAGCGCCTCGTTTTCCTCTTCCGGCAGCAGATCCGTTTTGTTGGCGGCAATGATCGTGGGACGTTCCAGAAGCTCCGGATCGTATTTTTTCAGTTCGCCGTTTATGATTTCAATATCGTTTAAAGGATCTCTGCCTTCGCTTCCTGCGGCATCCACCACGTGCACCAGCACCCGGCATCTTTCAATGTGACGAAGAAAATCGTGACCCAGTCCCAGACCGTCGGAGGCGCCCTCTATGAGGCCGGGGATATCGGCCATGATAAATGACTCGCCATCCCTTCCCACAACGCCCAGATGCGGGCTTAGGGTGGTAAAATGGTAGTTGGCGATCTGCGGTCTTGCATTGGAAGCCATGGTAATGAGACTGGATTTTCCCACGTTGGGAAATCCAACAAGGCCCACGTCGGCAATGCTTTTCAGCTCCAGAAGTACTTCCAGTTCAATGCCGGGCTGACCGGGCTGTGAAAATCTGGGGGCCTGCATGGTGGAGGTGGCGAAGTGCATGTTGCCAAGGCCTCCCTTTCCGCCGGGGAGGACGACTTCACGCAGATTGTCACCGGACATATCGGTAATGATCTTTCCGGTAGATGCCTCTTTTACGATGGTACCGTAGGGGACTTTCACGATCAGATCTTTTCCGTTCTTCCCGTGGCAGCGCTTTCCGCCGCCTTCTTCTCCGTTTTGCGCAGCAAACTTATGCGCCACATGGAAATCATTGAGCGTATTCATGCCGTTGTCCACTTCAAAGATCAGATCGCCGCCCTTGCCGCCGTCTCCTCCGTCCGGACCTCCGTTCGGCACGAATTTTTCACGGCGAAAAGAAACGTGACCGTCACCGCCTTTTCCGCTCTTAATAATGATCCTAGCTGTATCTGTAAACATCCGATCCCTCAAATATGGAAAAAGGGACTATTGTTTTCACGATAGTCCCTACCAAACTTATACACTTACCGATCAGTCAGCAGTCTCGGGGTATACGGAAACCTTCTTGCGGTCCTTTCCCCATCTTTCATACTTGACCAGTCCGTCAACCTTTGCAAATAAGGTATCATCCTTGCCGATGCCTACATTTGTTCCGGGATGTACGTGTGTTCCGCGCTGTCTGTAAAGAATGTTGCCGGCGAGAACGAACTGTCCGTCAGATCTCTTTGCACCAAGGCGCTGGGAGTTACTATCTCTTCCGTTCTTGGTAGAACCCATTCCCTTTTTATGAGCCATGGTCTTCCTCCTTCTTTCGTAACTATCAAATCAATTATTTCTCTTCTGCAGTTTCCTCAGCTGCCTTTTTGGAAGTCTTCTGGATCTTTTCGATCTTGACTTCGGTGAAGAGCTGTCTGTGACCGTTCTTGTTGTGATATCCGGTCTTTCTCTTGTACTTGTAAACGATGACCTTGTCACCCTTGCCCTGTGCCGTAACAGTACCGGTCACTTTGGCTCCCTTTACTACGGGATTACCGATCACGGTCTTGTCACCGCCGATGAAAAGGACCTGATCAAAAGTGACCTTCTTGCCCTCTTCCACATCGAGCTTTTCTACTCTTACAACGTCTCCCTCGGCTACCTTGTACTGCTTTCCGCCGGTTGCGATAACAGCATACATCTTAAGGTACCTCCTTCTTCATAAACTCGCTGCATAAAGGTGGCTTACGCACTTATACCTTTTACAAGCGGCACCGTAATAATTTAACATTTCTCAGGTATTATGTCAAGCGATTTTATTGCTTTTAAGCGCTTTTTCCGGTCATTCCCTGGTGCCGAGATCCAGGTTTAAAGGCTCCAGATAATGACAGAGATATTCTCCTTTTCTCTGGATGAGAAAAGTCTTGTCGATCTCCTCCATCCGGAAGGATTTCCTGCCGCCGGAAAGCATCCGGTCCCAGAACATTCTGATGGTCCGGAAGGGAATATAATACATCTCTCCGATATGGGTATAAAAGGCGATGATAAAGGAGATGCCGCCCTGCTTTTCGAATTTTTCCATGAAATCGATCTGATGCTCGTGAATGTTGTGAAGCGGAAAGGTATCCGTCTTCAGTTCCTTGGCGTCGAAACAGACCGGGATCCCCTGTACGGCGCCGATATAATCCACCGTGCTCTTGGAATCAAAATACGCCAGAGTGATCTGTTTCTGAGAATTCATTTCCACCGGTGTGATGGGTGTAGGGATCTTCTGAATGAGTGCCAGACCATTCAGTTCGTAACATTCATTTGTTCTGTTAATGATCTCTTCCAGTGTGGAGCCGCGAAGGCCGTGTCCTTTGAAAGTAGCCATTAAAATCCTCCGAATGCGTTTTTTGTCAGACGGATCTGATCCCCCAGGATCTCCACCACGTCATATCTGCGGTCAGCGGCAGAAAGATTATGGATCATCATGTAATACTCTGACGTCCTGATGATCTTCTGCTGCTTCATATAGGTGACGGCTTCTCCGGGAAAACCGCCGCCAAGGTCCCTGCGGTATTTTACTTCAATAAAGCATAGGACGCTCCCGTCCATGCCGATAATGTCGATCTCTCCCAGACGGCAGGAAAAATTCATGCAGAAAATGTCATACCCTTGGGAAGACAGATAATCGGCAGCCAGTTTTTCGTATCGAGAGCCTAGGGCGCGCTTGTTTTCAGCCATGGATGAATTTCTGAATGAAAGACATTCTGTGGATGGGGGTCGGACCGTATTTTCCCAGCGCTTCGATATGAGCCGCGGTGCCGTAACCCTTATGTTTTGCAAAGCCATATTCCGGATAGATCCTGTCATATTCCAAAAGGAGCCGGTCTCTGGTGACTTTTGCCAGAATAGATGCCGCGGAAATGGAAGGACATTTGGCATCGCCGCCGATCACGGTGATCTGCGATGCTCTAAGCTGCGGTACCCTGCGGTTTCCGTCAACCAGGACAACGGAAGAATTCCGGATGAGCGAACGGTCCCTTCCTTTTTGTTCAAGGCGTAAAAGACAGTCTTCAAAGGCATCGTTCATGGCTTCATAGGTGGCATTCAATATGTTGATCTCATCGATCCTTTCAGGTCCCACCAGTCCGATCCCGTAAGAAAGACAGTTTGCAAGGATCTCATCGTACAGTTCTTCCCGCTTTTTCTCTGAAAGCTTCTTGGAGTCGTTCAGACAGGGAAGCATCAGGTCATCTTCCAGAAGGCAGCAGGCGGCGGCTACAGGCCCGCAAAGAGGTCCGCGCCCTGCCTCGTCGATGCCGAACACGTGGGAATAGCCTTCAGAGATCCTGTGCTGTTCCTCATACATGGAGGAAAGCCTTTGATATTCGTTTTGGAGTCGTTCTTCTTTTGTCATGGTCTCTCCAGAGTGATCTTTCCCAATCTGCCGGCTCTAAGATCGTCTACTATAAGTTTTGCCGCTTTTTCTCTGTCCGGCAAGGCGCCTTTCTTTAAGCATTTCCGTTTTTCGGCAATGGTATCCAGGATCGCCAGAGATCTGTAATCGACGCCGGGGATACAAAGATCCTCATCTTCCGAATGAGACGAAATGTCTTCTTCCGTAAATCCGTACCTTTCGAACAGGATGCCGGGGTAAAGATCATTTAACTTCTGAATGATGAAAATGGCAACTTCTTCAATATCCAGGATGGTATCACTGATGGCACCGATGGATGCCAGCAGAAAACCTACGGTGGGATCTGAAAACTTCGGCCACAGGATACCGGGTGTATCCAGCAGAAGAAGCCCTGTATCGGAGCTGACCCACTGATCTCCTTTGGTAACGCCGGGCTTATTCCCCGTTTTTGCAGAAGCTCTTCCCAGCAAAGTATTGATCAGGGTGGATTTTCCCACGTTGGGAATACCACAGACAAGTGCTTTTACGGGCCTGTTGCCGGTGATTCCCCTGGAGTGATCTCTTTCCCGCTTTTCTCTGATAAGTTCTTCTACAGAACGGTACAGATCACCGGTTCCTTTTTTTGACCGGGAATCCATGGAGATGACCGTACAGGAATCGTTATTCAGCTTTTCTTTCCACTTTCCGGTAAGCCGCTCGTCCGCCAGATCTGCTTTGTTCAGCACGATGAGGCGTTTCTTGCCTGCAGTCAGCTCGGTGATGTCGGGGTTGGAGGAGGCATTCGGGATCCGTGCGTCACGAAGCTCGAATATGATATCTACCAGTTTAATGTCGTTTTTAATGTTCCTTACGGCCTTGGTCATGTGGCCGGGATACCATTGAATATTGCTCATTTTATCGTACCGAATTTATTGAAAGGTTTGATCCGCAGCCAGATCTTGCCGCGAATGGAGGATTTCCGGATATTTCCGATATTGGAAAAGCGGCTGTCTTCCGAGGAGTCGGAATTATCACCAATGACAAAGTATTCGTCGTTTCCAAGTTCTACCGTATTGCCGGCAAGTCCCGTAAGAGCGATCACGCCTATCCTGTCGTCTTTCAGCGGTTCTCCGTTCACATAGATGAGTCCGGCGCTGATCTGTATGGATTCTCCGGGAAGTCCAACCACGCGCTTGATGTTAGTTTTGCCGGTGTCGTTCCGTTCAAATAAAATGATGTCGAACCGATCCGGTTTTCCCAGATCATAGATCAGCCGGTTCACAAGACACATGTCATTGGCTTCCAGTACCGGTGACATGGAGTTTCCGGAAACGATGGTCTGGTTAAGGAACGCGTAGACGATGAACCAGGCAGTGCAGATCACCAGGATAATATTCACGATAGTCCGGATCACGCTTCGCAATGTGGAATTGTTGTCGTATTTATAGATGCTCATATGTTTTCCTGTAAAGGGAAAGCTCACGCTTCAGTTCGTCGCTTCGTTTTTCCGCGCTGTCGGAATCGCACCGGATCTTCTTAAGGGTCTGTCCTGTTTTTTTTATCAGTGATGCCACATAGGTGCGGTAACATGCTTTATCCAGCTGTAGGGACGGCTTCCCGGTGATGTATTCTTCCGGCGACCAGGGACGGCAGCAGGGATCGGCTTTTCTTACATCCATAAGAACATAGAATTTTCCCTGTTCAAAAACCACTCTTTCCGCACGAATGTCAAAGCCGCTCTCTTCCTGAACGTATTTTCGAAGTTCCGGTACCTCCGAGTGGGGGCCCAGGATGATCTGTCTTAAAGACACAAGTTTCTCCGGACACGCTTTCAGGATATCTCTGATCAGCAGACCTCCCATACCGCAGATCGAAGCGGCATCCGGGGATGCGTCCAGAGAGTGAAATCCGTCGGAAAGGACGACGGTGATCCTGGAAGAAAGACCTTCTTTCTCAATGTTTTCCTTCGCCCGCGCCAGGGGACCCGTATGCACGTCACAGGCAAAGGCGGTCTCTGCTTTTCCGTCTTTTACCGCTTTGATGCAGACGTAGGCATGGTCACAGCCGATGTCAGCCAGTGTCCTGCAAGGAACCAGAAGATCTGTGATATTGTTGATTCTTTGTGGATAACCTGCCATATTACTGTGTGATACGTATGTTTTGCAGCCCTGACTTTTTCAGAAGTGTTTCCTGAAACTTTTCCGCAGATACATTTCTCTCATGAAGAATGCCGTCATAGATCTCTTTCAGAATGTTGCGTACAGCTTCCGTAAGGATCTTATAAAGATCATCATCGTCTGTCGTTACCGGTGTGCCGGCAAAGATCCTTCCGGCCTCACTCTGTTCTTCTTCATTCAGATCTTCTCTGTCCAGAAAAGCCGCAGCACAAAAATCGGAGGAAGTCATAAGCTGCTGTGCGATCTTTCTTTTTAACGGGGTCGAGAAATCTTCGGGTTTCAGATAAGCACAGATACCGGGGATGACCTCTTTTCTTTCTGACATCCAGTACAGAAGGATGTCTTCGCTTCTTCCCGCACGTCCGGATGTTTTCCGCCGTTCGCTTTCTGATTCTTTCGGCGCCGGCGCGGCTGGCTGCATTGGCATAACGGTTCTTGACATTCCCTGTGAGTTAAGGATCTCTCGCTCTGTCAGCTCGTGCAGTGAGTCGTAATCGATATTCTGTTCCCTGGAGACCGCCTTTACGTAATTGTCGCGTTCGATCTTGTCGGTAAACACTGTCAGTTCCCGGGCAATTCGTCTGTAGAGATCCGTTACCTTGGCGGGGTCTGTCAGATCGTATTCCTGTTTCAGCATATCCATGTTGTACAGAAATGCGTTTCTGGCTTTATCGATGCATTCACGGTAAGCATCGGGACCGTTCGCCTTGATGAATTCGTCAGGATCTTTGTAAGGCCCCATATCGAGGACCTTTACCTTAAGACCTGCTCCATGCAGGATGGGAAATGACCGCATACGTGCCCGTACACCCGCTGCATCGCTGTCCTGGGTAAGGATCACCGTGTCGGTATATCTCTTCAGAAGTCTGGCGTGTGAATCCGTAAAAGCCGTCCCAAGCGAGGCGACTGCGTTGGTAAAACCGGCCTGGTGCAGGGATATGACGTCCATGTATCCTTCACAAAGGAGAAGGAATTTTTCCCGCGATTTCTTCGCGAAATTCAGACCGTAAAGCACATTGCTCTTATTGAAGATGAGGGATTCATGAGAGTTTAAGTACTTTGGTTCCCCATCTCCCATCACTCGGCCGCCGAAGCCGATCACGCGGTTGTTGAGATCCATAATGGGAAACATGACTCTGTTCCAGAACATGCATTTGGGACCTTTTTCGGAAAAAGAGATCAGGCCGGATTCTTTCAGATCGTTGTCGCTGTATCCCTTCGCGTGTTTCAGATACTGATAGATGCCGTCAGAGAATTTTCCGCTGTAGCCAAGGCCGAAATGCGTAATGGTCGCTTTGGAAAGTCTTCGTTTTTCCATGAGGTACTTAAGTCCCTGACTGCCGTCCGGCGTGTAAAGACTGTCATGATAAAAATAGGCTGCATCCTTATAGATGGCCAGCATTCTTTCACGCTTTTTTTTCTCGGCCGGGTCTTCATAGGTATCCGCTGCCGGAAGGGAAATATGGGCCCTGTCTGCCAGGATCTTCAGTGCTTCGGGAAAAGACGCGTTTTCATATTCCATGATGAAGGAGATCACGTTTCCGCCCTTGTTGCAGCCAAAGCAGTAATAGATCTGCAGTTTGGGGTTTACGGAAAATGAGCCGGTCTTTTCGTTGTGGAAAGGACAGAGTCCGAAATAATTGGCTCCCTTCTTTTCCAGTTTCACATACTGGCCCACTACGGAAACGATATCGTTTGCTTCCCGTACCTGTTCAATTATGGATTCGTCATATCTCAATGCTAAAATCTCCAACCCACAGGGACAAAAAGTTCCTCAAACTTTTCAATGGCGTAATTGTCCGTCATTCCGGAAATGTAATCGCAGACCACTCTTTCCTTGGGTTCGCCTGCGGCAATGAGTTCAATGTATTCCCCCGTCATCTTATAGGGGTGTTTGAAATAGTACTCATACAAAAAACTGATCATCTGCTGGGCTTTCTTTTCTTCACGTTTTACGGGGGATTCACCTCTGTAGATGTTTTCAAACATCCAGCTCCTTAAAGCAGTCATGGAAAGGCGGAAATCCTCCGTCTGAATGATCTGCGGTTTTCCCAGAGAATTCACGATCACGTCATGGATCATGTTGTCGAGCCGCTCATTGGCACTGTGCCCCAGTACATCGGTAAGATATTTTGGAAGGTTTTTCTCTTTGATGATACCTGCACGGATGGCGTCGTCCACATCGTGATACAGATAGGCGATCTTGTCGCTGATACGGACCACGGCGCCTTCCAGCGTAGACGGTTTACCGGAAGTCTGATGGTTCCGGATCCCGTCTCTTACTTCCCAGGTAAGGTTAAGACCTGCACCGTTCTTTTCCAGGCGTTCCACTACCCGCACGGACTGCTCACTGTGTTCGAATCCAAGAGGCGAGAGCTGGTTCAGGATATTTTCGCCGCTGTGTCCAAATGGCGTATGTCCCAGATCGTGTCCCAGAGCAATGGCTTCCGTCAGGTCTTCATTCAGACTGAGCGCTTTGGAGATCGTCCTGGCGATCTGTGATACTTCCAGAGTGTGTGTCAGCCGGGTACGGTAGTGATCCCCTTCCGGAGCGAAAAATACCTGCGTCTTCTGTTTCAATCTGCGGAAAGACTTGGAATGCAGGATCCTGTCCCTGTCACGCTGATACTCCGGACGGATGTCACATTTTTCTTCGATCCGCTCCCTTCCCTTTGTGCGTGAGGAAAGAGAAGCAAAGGGACTCAGATTCTTCTGCTCTTCCTCTTCCAGCATTTCTCTGATGCAGTTGTATTTTTCGTTGATCGGCATTATTTTAAAAACCCTTCAATGATGGCTTCTTCTGCTTCTTTTTCCGTAAGACCGAGCGTCTCCAGCTTGATAAGCTGCTCACCGGCGATCTTTCCGATAGCTGCCTCATGGATGAGAGACGCATCGGGATGAACTGCATCCAGTGCGGGTACGGCAAGGATCTTCGCGTTATCCACGATGATGGAATCACATTCCGTGTGCCCGCTGCATCTTGCGCAGCCTTTAATGTTGGAGATGAAAGAAATGGTGGAGTTATCCGTGGCAACTGACCTTGAGATAAGGTTTGCGGAACTCCCGTCTCCCACAAGCTCCGCTTCGATCTTTGACTCTGCCTTCTGTGTCCCGTTGGTGAGAAGACGTTCTTTGATCACCAGGGAAGCTCCTGCGCCGATGACAGCTTTGGTGGATCTGGTGGTGGAATCGATGCCGCGGATCTGGGTCGTCTCCATTTCCAAAGTGCTTCCTTCTTCCAGGGTGATCTCCGTGGAAGGATTCATGATGTTTCCGCCTTCGGAATTTTCCGATTTCTCTCCGTAATGCTTCTCCACATATCTTACTTTGGAGTTCTTCCCGATGAAGAATCTGTGAAGCCCGTCGTGCCTGCTGTTTTCAGAGCCGCAATTGTGGATGCCGCAGCCGGCAACGATCTGCACGTCACAGTTCTCTCCCACGTAGAAGTCATTTCTGACGGTCTCTTCGTGTCCGGAAAGAGAGATCACCACGGGGATGCAGCAGGATTCATTCACGGTCCCGTCAAGGATCTTTATGTTGATGCCGGTGCCGTCTTCCCGGTTGGTAATAATGATATGCTCCGTGGAATTCCTTCCTTCCGATTCTCCGTTCAGGCGGATGTTATAAGCTCCTTCCGGGATCTTGTGGAGATCGGCAACTTCTTCAAGGATCCTTTTTGCTGTCTTATCCATGAAAACCTCCTTATTTATCGGCTGCATTGCAGCTGAACGAAGCGGATTCGGTACCGAGGATCTCCGGAAGTACTTCTTTTCTGTCCGCGAATTTTTTTACTTTTCCGTGTTCGATCACCAGGATCTTATCGGCAATGCTTAAGATCCTTTCCTGATGACTGATGATGATTATGGTGCCGTTGGTCTCTTTTTTGATCTTTTCAAATACGCGGATCAGATTGGTAAAGCTCCACAGATCGATACCGGCCTCCGGTTCATCAAAGATGGAGATCTTTGTATTTCTTGCCAGGATCATGGCGATCTCTATGCGCTTCAGTTCGCCGCCTGATAGAGACGCATCCACTTCCCGGTTGATATAATCCCTGGCACATAAGCCCACTTCGGAAAGGTAGGCACAGGCCTGTGCCATGGTAAGATCGGGATTGGAGCTGGAAAGCTTCAGCATGTCGAAAACATCAAGACCCTTGAACCGGACCGGCTGCTGAAACGCAAAGCTCATTCCTGCTTTTGCTCTTTCGGTAACGCTTGCTTCGGTTATGTCTTTTCCGTCAAGGAACAACGAACCGGAACTTGCGGGATAGATACCGGCAATTGTCTTCGCCAGAGTAGACTTTCCGCTGCCGTTGGGCCCGGTTATTACGATGAACTGACCATCATCGATCGTCAGTGAAATGTTATCCAGTATTACTTTATCGGTGCCGGAACCGTTCTCGTCCGGGACCTTGTATGAGATGTTTTTTAACTCAAGCATATACTACCTCCCATTGTAAGGTATCATAACATAAAAAGGCAAAAATAAAAAGGCTCGTTATTGAGCCTTTTTCGATGCAGAGAAAGGGACTTGAACCCTCATGGTATCAACTACCACACGGACCTGAACCGTGCGCGTCTGCCAATTCCGCCATCTCTGCGCGTCCTGGAAAAAAATAATGCGGAGAATGGGACTTGAACCCACACGCCCTAACGGGCACAAGATCCTTAGTCTTGCTCGTCTGCCAATTCCGACACCTCCGCAACGACAGTTATAATATCACAGCGTTCTTTATATTGCAACTATTTTTTGAAGAATTTTCAAAATAAAAACCGCCCTCACGGACGGTTCCAGGGGTACTAGGATTCGAACCCAGATTGACGGTTTTGGAGACCGGTATCCTACCATTGGATGATGCCCCTTTGCGAATACTAATAATAAGGCATAACCTCATTTTTGTCAAGAATTACTTATCCGAACAGTGTGCCGATGATACCGTAGGAAATTACAGTCATAATGACTGCGGCCAGCAATACACCGATCACGATAGCTCCGAACGCTTTTTTAAAGTCCATGTGCAGAAGTGCGGCAACAAGACTTCCGGTCCATGCGCCGGTCCCGGGAAGCGGGATCCCTACGAATAATACCAGGCCCCAGAAACCGTACTGGGCGATCTTCTGCTTATGTTTTTCTGCCTTATTCCGAAGCCAGAGAGCAAAACCTCTGGTAAAGCTCCACTTTTCCATGAGTTCCAGGATCTTTTCGATCAGAAGTAGTACAAAGGGAATGGGAAGCAGATTTCCGACAATACAAACGATAAGCGCCTTCCCAAGCGGCACATTTAAAAAAGCCGGTGAAGCTGCCAGAAGACCGCCTCTCAGTTCCAGAATGGGAAGCAGTGATATGACAAAACAGATGAATTCGTTTCCGATTTTACCTTTTAAAAGATCTGTGATGATCTGTACGATTTGTTCTGACATGACTATCCAATGTAAGCGATCAGTTCACTTAAGTTTCTGATGCCGTTTATCTCAATATCGGGAAATGCTCCCTGCTTCAGTCCCCGAAGCGAAGTCTCCGGACATATGACGCGGCGGAAACCAAGCTTTACTGCTTCCTTGATACGGTCCGATGTCTGGGATACGCTCCTCACTTCACCGGAAAGGCCTACTTCTCCAAAGATCACGACATCGGACGGGATCACTTTATTGCGATAGGAAGAAAGGATGGCCGCTGCCGCCGCAAGGTCAGCAGCCGGTTCCGTTGCTTTGATGCCGCCGGCGATATTGAGATAGGCGTCCAGACCTGAACAGCGGATCCCCAGTCTCTTTTCCAGCACTGCCATTAATAGCGTGAGCCGGTTGTAATCGATACCGGAGGCCTGTCTTCTTGGAAGATTGAACTGTGTTTCTGTCACAAGTCCCTGTACCTCTACCAGAATGGGTCTTGTTCCTTCCATCAGGCAGGTAACGGCGGCTCCAGTGGCCATTTCCGGTCGTCCTTCCAGCATGTATTCCGAAGGATTCAGTACTTCTCTAAGCCCTGAATCTGTCATTTCAAATACACCGATCTCATTGGTAGATCCGAAACGGTTTTTTACGCTTCTCAAAATGCGATAGGCGCCGCTTTCTGCCGATTCAAAATACAGAACGGTATCCACGATGTGTTCCAGTACTCTGGGACCTGCCACCATGCCTTCTTTTGTCACGTGTCCGACGATAAATATGGTTATGTTTTCGGATTTTGCCGAATACATGAGGCGCTGGGAGCACTCGCGGACCTGAGAGACACTGCCTGCACTGCCCTGGATGTCATCGCAGTACATGGTCTGTATGGAATCAATGACGCAGAGATCCGGCTTTTCATGCTCCAGAAGACTGCAGATCTCTGAGATATTGATCTCGGAAAGGAATCGAAGATCCTTTTCTGTCTTTTCTATCCTCTCTGCTCTGAGACGGATCTGCGCCAGGCTCTCCTCACCGGAAATGTAAAGGACTTTTTTTCCTGATTCCGCGGCTTTGATGGACGTCTGCAGAAGAAGGGTCGACTTTCCGATGCCGGGATCTCCTCCTACAAGCACAAGGCTTCCCGGAACGATACCGCCGCCCAGTACTCTGTCGAACTCGTCATAACCGGAAGAAAACCTGGCATCGTCTCCGGTATCGATCTCCGAAAGCCGAAGAGGTTTTTTGACGGCCGCCATGCCCGGGCGCCCGGTGATCCCTTTCATTTTAGGAGCTTCCGGCGCTTCCGTGAAAGTATTCCAGGCTCTGCAGCCCGGACACTGCCCCATCCATTTTTTTGATTCGTATCCGCAGTCACTGCAGAAATAAACCACATTGCTCTTTTGCTGTTTCTGCACTTGTTACCCTTTCTTTCTCCGGGGAAGGATCCTGAACGTAAGCATGAGTTTCTGCTCCGTTCCGGCGCTCTGCGCAATGGGATCGATCTTTGTGTCGATCTTTACGCGATCGCCGGGGCTGATCTTTCCGGAAAGCATCTCTTCAGCAAGTTTATCTTCCACACGCGTCTGAAGTACGCGCCTTAAGGGACGTGCACCATATTTGGGATCGTAACCTTCGTTGATCAGAAGCTGACGCGCGCTGTCGGAAACGGAAAAAGTGATCCCCATTTCCGTCGTAGCCCTTTTCAGGATATCTGCCAGCATAAGATCGATGATCTTACCCATATTGTCCTTGTTGAGCTGACGGAAAATAATGATCTCATCCAGACGGTTCATAAATTCGGGACGGAACATCTGACGAATCTCATCCATGATCTTGTCTTTCATATCCCTGTAATCTTTTTCCACGTCGTCGGAAGAAGCGAAACCAAGATGTCTGGGGGAAAGGATGTTCTGTGCACCGGCATTGGACGTCATGATGATGATGGTATTTTTGAAATCGATCTTTCTGCCCTGTGAATCCGTAATGTGTCCGTCATCCAGTACCTGAAGCAGGATGTTGAAAACATCCGGATGGGCTTTTTCGATCTCGTCAAACAGAACCACCGAATAAGGATTCCTGCGGATCTTTTCGGAAAGCTGACCGCCTTCCTCAAATCCCACGTATCCGGGCGGTGAACCAATGAGCCGCGAGATGGAATGCTTTTCCATGAATTCGGACATGTCCACACGGATCAAAGCGTTTTCAGAACCAAAAACCGCTTCGGCCAGTGCTTTGGTAAGCTCTGTCTTTCCCACGCCTGTGGGGCCAAGGAACATGAAGGATCCAATGGGTCTTCTGGGATCGCGGATGCCTACACGGCCTCTTTTTATGGCCTTGGAAATGGCGGAAACGGCTTCATCCTGAGAAACGATCCTCTGATGGAGGATGTTTTCCAGATTTCTGATACGATCCGCCTCTGCAAGCGTCAGCCTGCTTACGGGAATCTTGGTCCATCTGCTCACCACGTCGGCAATGTCATCCTCATGGATGCTGAGGCTGCCCTCATTTTTCCGGACCGCCTTCTGTGACAGTTTTTCCTGAAGTTTCTTCTGCTTTTTTCTCAGAGCATTTACTTCGGCAAGTTCGCCGGCGATCAGAGCATTTTCAATGTCGCTGTCGATCTTTTCCAGTTTGGCTTCATCGGCGGTTTTTTTGATCGGATCGATATAGGCGCTGATCCTCTTCTTGGAAGCCGCTTCATCGATCAGATCAATGGCTTTGTCGGGAAGAAAACGGTCATTGATGTAGCGCTGACTCATTTTGACAGCAGCTTCCACGGCATCGTCAGAAATGGAAACTCCATGATGCTTTTCATACTTTTCTTTGATCCCGTTCAGGATACGGATGGATTTTTCCGTGTCGGGTTCATCTACGGTGACCGGCTGAAATCTTCTTTCCAGAGCGGAATCTTTTTCAATATGTTTCCGATATTCATCGATGGTAGTCGCGCCGATGATCTGGATCTCGCCTCTTGCGAGAGCCGGTTTCAGGATGTTTGCGGCATCCAGCGCGCCTTCTGCTCCGCCGGCACCGATAATGGTATGAAGTTCATCAATGAACAACAGGATATCTCCGCAGCTGCTGACTTCGGAAAGGATCTTCTTGATGCGTTCCTCAAATTCGCCGCGATATTTTGTGCCTGCCACCATTCCGCTGATATCCAGTGCCAGAAGCCGTTTTCCGGACATGGAATCCGGTACGGCGTTGGTTACGATAAGCTGTGCAAGTCCTTCCACTACAGCAGTTTTGCCGACGCCGGGTTCTCCGATGAGGCAGGGATTGTTCTTTGTCCTTCTGGAAAGGATCTGGATCACACGAAGGATCTCTTCTTCTCTGCCGATGACGGGATCCAGTTTTCCTTCTCGTGCCATCTGGGTAAGGTCTCTGGAATAAGAATCAATGGTAAGCGCCCGGGCGTTTGCATTTCCGGGGATCTGCTGAGCGGGAATGTCGTTTCCCAGGGAAGAAACGATCTCTGTAAAGATCTTCTGATAGTTTGATTTTAAAGTGCCGAGGATCCTGGAAGCCACGCAGTCTGTGGTCTTCATAATGGCAACAAGCAGATGCTCCGTGCCGATCTCATCGATCCCCGTTGCATTGGCTTCTGCTTCTGCCTGGCGGATAATGGACTCAAATCCCGGCGTGGGTTCCGGAACTCTGCTGCTTTTCTTGAGATCAGACTGACTTACGAAACGTAAGATCAGTTCAGTGACAAGTTCTTTCGTAACACCGTTCCTTTCCAGTACGGAAGCAGAAACGCTGCTCCCTTCTTCAAGGATGCCGTAAAGCAGGTGCCCGGTACCGTAGTACTCGTGTCTCAATTCCACAGCCAGCGCTTTGGCCAGCTCAATGGAATCATATGCTTTTTTTGTATATTGCATCATAGTTTAAATTCCTCGAAACCGTCGAGGTCTTCCTTTTCTTTCATATCTTCTTCCTTACTTCTGATCACGACCGTCTCGTCGGAAATTTCAGCGGCATCGTTTTTAGCAGGCTTATGAGAAATGACAACAGTCCTTTCCTCTTCCGGTTCCTCTGCTTTTCCTGTGTAGCCGTGTTTCAGGATATCCTTATCATTTCTCTCACGGTACCGTTCCGTCCGTTTGTTTTCGGAATTGATCGAAGACATTCTGACGGCAAGAAGTATCACGGTGATCAGGAGGGCAAACGCAGCAACACCGAGGATACAGAGCACGATAAACCTCAGATCCGACTGTTTGGAAGTGTCATTCAGCTTTGTCTGAACTTCATTGAACTCTTCCACGGAAACCGTATCGTTGCTGACAGGATCCGCAAAGTATCTCTGGATCGTCTTTTCCTTCATGTCAAAGCGATAGAAATTCATTTCTCCCACGTCGTTCATGCCGTAGATCACGATGTATTCCGGTTCTGTGCCATCTGCGGAAGAAACAAGACCCTGTACGGGATTGCCGTCAATGGAAATGGTCCCTTCGCGGAAGGAAGCGGGCACATTCATGTCAGAGGGCAGGTCAAGGACTGTAATGGTCTTTCCTTTGGAGGAAAGCTGAACGCCGTCTGCAAGCTGTGATTCGGTGATCTCCGCGGCAGAGGAAAGCACATTATCTTCTCCTTCTGCAGATTTTGTCACCTTGATCACATATTCGTTTTTGCTGGTGCCGTCGGTTGCAGAAACAGTAACGGTAACAGTATTCTCACCTTCGGAAAGATTTTCGTTTCCGGTCACACTGACCAGGGCCTTATCGTCCTCAGCCTGTGCCGTAATGGAAAGAGCTTCCACATTCATTCCCACATTCAGTGTATAGGAATTCACCGCAGGATCAAATTTCGGTTCCAGGACCCCGGGGCTCACCTGCAGTTCTTTAAGGAGCGCATTGGAAGAAGCCTGTGCACCGCCCGAAACGGAAACCGTGGAAGAACCGGTGTGGGTAAGCTCCACCGCATTTTCGTTCACGTCGTATATCTCTGTGGAATCCACGGTGATGGCATGCTGTCCCGGCTTCAATGCCTTAAAACTGATGGAATAATCAAGCTGGGATACGTTGCCGCCGGAAACGTTTCCGTGGATCCTGACGATGCCGGCACCACCGTCACAATTGTGCCCTTCCAGAAACTCAAGCGCGGATTCCGGGTACTTAAGGGTAATATCCGCCCTTCCCAGTGCTGCCGAATCAGTCTCTACCTTAACTGTCACGTTAACGGTATCACCTACAGAAGCCTGGGGATCGGAAAAATAGATCACTCCTTTGGCGGCAAAAACAGTCATGACGGAAAATGCCATGAAACATGCGGCCTGGATCGCAAGGATGATGGTTTTGATTCTCTTATTCTTCATAGATCATTGTCCGGGCGGAGCTCCGATGATAACGGTGGATTCTCCCGTACTCTCCTTTTTCATTTCGATGATCGGTTCACTGCCTTGTTTTCTGGTCACATTGATCCGATAAGTTCTTATATCTCCGTTTTCTGCTTTCACAGAAATGTCGATCTGAGTAAGACCCACACCAAGCGTATATGTTCCCGTACCGGAAACAGATGCCTTTCCGTCGATGGGCTGCGCATTCACTGTTATGGAAGGCGCATCATTCACGACCAGAGAATACTCTGTTGTATTGTGATCGAACGTCGGTGTCAGAGCAAAACCGTCTATGGAAAGAGAAGCCAGGTGGTTGTTGGGATTACCTTTTCCGTAAGGAAGATCGCAGGGGGATTCGGGCATGTTCAGATAAATGGGGATCTTGAACGTCCTTACGCCTTCTTTGATCTCGGCGGTATAGGCATTGGCAACTTTAGCACCTTCCTGTGCTGCGGCAATGATGTTGGACATGAACTGATGCTTGTATTTATTGCTGCCCTGCACGTTGAACTTTTTCAGATAAAAAGTATCCTGTCCGTTGTTGGTATAATTCTCACCATATGCCAGCGCACCGCCTACCACGGCCTTTTCTATGGTATTCCAGGGACGGTTTCCGTTTCCGGATTCCGAGGCATATTTCAGTCCGGATTCAATGGCGGTCATTCCGTTATGTGCATATGCGTTGATATTGTAAAAATTGTAATATCCTGCATAGGAGCCGTAGCTTCCGCTGATCAGGGGGCTGTTGCCGCTCTTTCCCTGTTCCTGAATGATCATTGCCGCAAGGACATAAGGACTTACACCGGATGTCTGTGCGGCCTTCATGATAAGATCGATATAGGATGATGTTCCCGACGCGGCAGAGGCATTTGCATTTCTGGTCTGTACCTGACCGTTTACGATCCACGCGCCGTCGGCATTCACTTCATAATCTCCGATACGGCAGCTTTTTGCCATCACTCCGTTTTCATCGAAATAATAGCATTCTGAAACGCCGTCCTTATTGCCGTCGATCCAGTGCCATCCGTTTCCGCGGAGCCTGCCGTCATCATCGCGGTAATACCAGTTTCCTCCGTTCTGTTCCCATCCCGCCAGTGCGTCAATGCCGCCGATCAGGTGGAAGAAGGTGTTTGCGAGTGAACTGACATTCGCTCCGGGAGGTGCGGAAACTACAGGACCGATGACTGTATTTTTGTCATTTCCTTTTCCGCCTGTGGGATCGACTGCAGCAGGACCGGAGGCGGGAGCTGAACCGCTGCCATAAGTGCCGGCGGAAGCGGGACCCGTATATGTTCCGCCTTTTCCTGATGTGCCCTTTGGAACCGCACTTCCTTCCAGGAACGTACCCTTCACCATTTGTTCCAGACCGGATCTTGTCTGAGAAGCCGGATCATAAGTCTGTATCTCGAACTGAAAAACATAAGGATCCGTCAGGAAGTTTCTGGGATCCAGATAGTGTGCAATGAGTGCCGGAGATGCTGCTACCCAGGAAGCTCCGTCATAACCGGGCCAATAGTTGTTTGCCCAGTCAAATCCACCTGCTTCCGTGGACTTCCAGGAGGAATCGGAATTCGTATCCACAAGATTCAGTCCGACTCTGGATTCCTCTTTCAGGACTTCGTTCCAGTCAAGACCTGTCTGCATGCCGACAAACACCCAGTTCGGGTGCTGCGCGTGAAGCCCCCTCAAAGAGTTCTTATAGCTCTCCGGAAAGCCCTGGGCAGTCATGTATGATTCGAAGTCCGTATCGTCTGCGGAATAGATCACGGATCGCTTGATATAGTCACTTCTAACGTACCCTTCTTTCTGCCCTGCGGATATCCTGTACCACGTCTTTCCGTCGGTTCCTGTTACCGAATCCAGGATCTCCACTTTCATATTCATGGAGAGCATCTGCAGGCTGGAATAATTGGTGCCGGGGCCGGTCCGCATGTTGAGACGGTCTGTATTGATGGTTCCGGTTTCCGCATAAGAACTTCCGTGATCCGTGTACGGTAAAAAGGCCTCGTTGATCAATACGGCGGCAAGAAGGATCGCTATGAATTTTTTGAATGTTTTATATTTCATAAACACTCCCACTCATACGACTATATTATAATTTTCCCCGTCTGCTTTGTCCATAAAGTTCACGAAAACAACATTGTTTCGTAAGAATAGTAAAAAAAATAAAAAAGAGGATCTTTTCAGACCCTCTTTCACAGATGATCAATGATCACACCGGATAAGAATTCCCGGAAAGTTTCTTCGGATCGATCCCGGTGTCCTGCGTGTCTCTGTACTCGAAATACTCTCTGGCAACGTTGGGGAACAAAGCATAGGAAAGGACGTCTTCATCCTGTCTCTTCCACTGTGCGATCTCCTCTTCATATTTTTTGAGAGAAGGCTCCAGAAGGTCTGCAGGTCTGCAGGTGATGGCTTCTTCCTCCCCCAGGATCTTCTTCTGAACATCCTTGTCCATGGGCTTCGCAGACTGACCGAACTCACCCTTTGCAAGTTTTTTGGACTCCTTGGGTACCATCTTGTATCTTTCGCCTGTCAGTACGTTCATCACAGCCTGTGTACCTACGATCTGAGATGAAGGAGTAACAAGGGGCGGCTCGCCGAAATCCTTTCTTACTCTGGGGATCTCGTTCAGAACGTCCTGAAGTTTATCATCTTTTCCGGCATCATGCAGCTGCTTTACGAGGTTGGAAAGCATTCCGCCGGGGACCTGATACTTCAGTGTGTTCACGTCTACACCCATTACCTTCGGATTAAGAAGTCCGCTCTTTAAAACTTCCTGCTTATAAGGCTCGAAGTAATCGCAGATCTCTATGAGTTTGTTGATATCCAGGCCGGTATCATAGGGCGTGCCTTCAAATGCCTTGACCATGACTTCCGTGGAAGGCTGTGAAGTACCCAGGGCAAAAGGCGTGCAGGCAGTATCGATGATATCACATCCGGCTTCCACTGCCTTCATCAGGGCCATGGATGCCATGCCGGAGGTATAGTGCGTATGCAGTTCGATGGGGATCTTTACGTTTGCCTTTAATGCTTTTACAAGCTCTTCCGTTGCATAAGGAAGAAGGAGGCCGGCCATGTCCTTGATACAGATGGAATCGGCGCCCATGTCTTCAACCTTCTTTGCCAGATCTACCCAGTAATCCAGAGTATAGGCATCACCAAGCGTATAACTGAAAGCGATCTGTGCGTGTCCGCCTTCTTTTCTTGTGGCCTTTACTGCAGTTTCCAGATTCCGGATGTCATTCAGGCAGTCAAATATTCTGATAATATCGATACCGTTTGCGATGGATTTCTGAACGAAATACTCCACCACGTCATCAGAATAGTGGTTGTAGCCCAGGATATTCTGTCCTCTGAACAGCATCTGAAGCTTCGTGTTTTTAAAACCGGCTTTCAGCTTTCTGAGACGATCCCAGGGATCTTCTTTCAGGAAACGAAGGCAGGAATCGAACGTTGCACCGCCCCAGCACTCTACGGCATGATAACCGATCTGATCCATCTTTTCGATGATGGGAAGCATTTCTTCGGTGGGCATGCGGGTCGCGATCAGAGACTGATGCGCGTCACGTAATATGGTTTCTGTAATTTTTACACCCATTTGTGTTTACTCCTTATCTTACTTAACTCCGAATACAGCCATAAATGTACCGGCTGCCACTGCCGTTCCGATAACGCCGGCAACGTTGGGGCCCATGGCATGCATGAGAAGGAAGTTTGTGGGATCCGTCTCTGCACCGACTTTCTGGGACACACGGGCTGCCATGGGAACGGCGGAAACGCCTGCGGAACCGATCAGAGGATTGATCTTTCCTTTTGTCACCTTGCACATAAGCTTTCCGAGAAGAACGCCGGCCGCCGTGCCGAAAGCAAAGGCTACCAAGCCAAGTATAACGATCTTGATGGTCGCCATGTTGAGGAATGCCTTGGCGGAAGTGGTGGCACCTACGGAGGTTCCCAGAAGAATAACTACGATGAACATCAAAGCATTGGAAGCGGTCTCTTCCAGCTGATGTACGACGCCGGACTCCTTAAACAGGTTGCCCAGCATCAGCATACCAACGAGAGGAGCCGTGGAGGGAAGGAGAAGGCACACTACCGCGGTACAAATGATGGGGAAAAGGATCTTCTCCAGCTTTGATACCGGACGGAGCGTTGTCATCTTGATGGCTCTTTCTTCCGGAGTGGTAAGCGCTCTCATGATGGGAGGCTGAATGATGGGGACCAGAGACATGTAGGAATATGCCGCCACGGCAATGGGACCAAGAAGCTCCACCTGACCAAGTTTATTTGCCAGGAAAATGGAAGTAGGACCGTCAGCACCGCCGATGATGGAAATGGCTGCCGCTGCCTTGCCGTTGAATCCAAGAAGGATGGCAACGAAATAAGCGGCATAGATCCCGAACTGTGCGGCAGCACCGAGAAGGAACGAAATGGGATTCGCTATCAGCGGACTGAAATCCGTCTGTGCTCCTACTCCCATAAAGATCAGAGAAGGAAGTATCGTCCATTCGTCCAGTCTGAAGAAATACCACAGAAGTCCGCCGGCTGCGCCGCCGGTCTCTTCCGGTGTATACATGATATCGGGGTAAATGTTGACAAGCAGCATTCCGAATGCGATGGGGATAAGGAGCAGCGGCTCGAATCCCTTGCCGATCGCAAGATAAAGAAACAGGAACGCTACGAGTATCATTACATAGTTGCCCCAGGTTAAGCTGGCAAACGCAGTCTGATCCAAAAGGTTTGCCAATGTCTGAGCAATACTCATTGATAGACCTCCGAAAGAATTACTGAAGTGTTGCGATGGCAGCACCGGATTCTACCTGCTGACCTGCGGCAACGTCGATGGAAGCAACGGTTCCGTCCTGCGGAGCAACGATGTCGTTTTCCATTTTCATGGCTTCCAGAACGACGATCACGTCACCCTTCTTTACAGCCTGACCTACAGAAGCCTTTACGTTAAGGATCTTTCCGCTCATGGGAGCTTCGATCTTCACGGAGCCTTTTGCGGCGGCGGGAGCAGCGTTTACTGCAGGTGCCGGAGCAGCTGCAGCTTTGGGAGCGGAAACGACACCGGCTGTGGTGCCTTCTTCCACGGTTACGTTATATACATTGCCATTTACTGTGATAGTATATGTTTTCATGATCATTACCTCCGATATGTTCTGATATTCTTTCCGTTGGCAAGAGCTTCCTGCTTTACGATGGATCCCTTTTTATCCGCTTCATAAGCTGCGATCGCTGCGGCGATAACTGCCCGGATCTCATCTTCTGACTGCGTGTCACCGGATACCTGCTGAACGGAAACGACCGGTGCCGGTACATCGGCTTTCGTTTCCTTTTTACTCTTTATCTTATCTTCCGCTTTATGAATGTACTTGAACAGGCTGATCACCCAGCAAAGGAAGATCAGTACGGCAAACACCGTGCCCATGCCCACCACAAGGTTAACGGAAGCCTCCTTGATAAGCTGACCGACAGACTGTTTTTCCTCTGCCGGCTTGTTTTCAAAACTAAGTTCCGTAAAAATGCTCATGTCGCTGGAAATGACCATCAGAGCATTGCATGTGCCTTTCTCAAGAACTACCGGAATGCTTACGATAAAAGTTCCGTCAGGATTCTGGGTGACAGTGGGGGATCCCGTAGACTGGAACGCGCCGTACTGTGCTCTGGTATCTTTTACGGAACGGAGAACTTCTGCACTGAATGTATCACCGGAAGCCTCACAGTATGCGATATCCTCTTCCAGTTCCGCGTCGCTGTACTGGAAAAAGGATTCCACTTTCTGTTTTCCGCAGTCAGCAAGATAAGCCTCGATCTGAGGATCCAGCTGCGATGCGAACGAAACGAAAACGGAAGAAAGCACAAGCAGTGAGACTGTGATGCATGCAGCAATTATTTTAGTTAATCTCTTCATGCATGTACTCCTTATACGGTTCCGTGCTTTCTGGGAACGACGGCCACATCTTTTGTATAAAGCATCTCAAAGGAAGCGGCGACTTTCTGTCTGGTCTCTTCCGGTGCAAAGATGTCATCCAGGTAACCCCGTTCCGCATTGTACTGAGCACTGTAGACGTCCTTATCCGCGTTGATGCCGGTAAGTTTGTCCATATACTCTTTTTCCATGAGTCCCATTTTGGCTCCTGTCCACGCATATGCAAGATCGGTCCCCAGAGACTTGGATCCCATGGCGATGCCGGCAGTACCGTAGGCTTTTCCGGTAACGATGGTAACGGAAGGCACCGTCAGACTTGCGTAGGTATATGAAAGCTCTGCGGCTTTGGCCGCAGCCATTTTTTCATTCTCTATGGAACGGGCGAATCCTCTCACGTCAGCAAGTGTCAGTACCGGGATGGAAAAAGCATCGCAGTATTTCAGGAAACTTGTGATCTTTTCGCATGCTTTCCAGCAAAGTTCATCTTTCGCATTGGCGACTACACCGATCGTACGCCCGTTGAGTCGGATGAAACCTGTGAATGCAGACGCTGCATACTCTCTCTTCACTTCGAAAACGACGCCGTTATCGGAGATCTGTGCAGCTTTTTCGTAAGGAGTCTTTAAAGACTCTATACCCGATACACTTCTGTTAAGATCGTCTTCCGTCACGTTTTCGGAAAGATCGGTCTCACAATTCTGAGGAAGCATGGATACCAGATCGCGAACCATTTTCCTGATCTCTTCATCGGTACCGTAAGCATCGCAGGTACCACTCTTCGCGCAGAACTCTGCAGCGGAAGTATCGCACTTCTCTGTATAATTCCCGGTCACAGCATCAGGACTGTTTACGAACATCCGTCCGTTTTCTTTTTCCATGATTACAAAATCAGACATGCCTGCGCTGACAGCCATTCCGCCCCCACAGGCACCGTATACCAGGGTGATCTGCGGAACCACTCCGCTTACCTTTGCCTGATGAGCAAAGATTCGTCCGAAGCTGTACAGGGAATCGTTTCCTTCATCCATGCGTACACCGGCGCAATCTACGATCGCAATGACCGGTGCCCCCATATTGAGTGCCATCCGGTAAAGGCTGCTGATCTTTCTTGCATGCATCTCTCCCAGTGATCCCGCCAGATAAGACGGATCCTGAGAATACACATATACAAGTCTGTCATCGATGGTGCCGTATCCTGTCACTACACCATCGCCGGCACCGGAGATCCCGTCACCGGCATTTCTGCCTTTTACCAGGGCTCCGATCTCAACAAAACTGCCTTCGTCAAGAATTCCCTGAATTCTTTCATAAGCAGCAGTATTTGAAACTGCCATACATAATCCTCCATTCCTGATTATAATCCAATTTGATAATATTATAACAAAAAATGCCCTTCTTAAAAAGGCATTTTCTTGTATAATTTTTGTATTATTCGATCTTTACGAGATCCTTCGAAGACCTTTCGGCAGATGATTCTTTAAGGATCCTCCTGTCTTTTTTCCGAGCCCCAGCGGATATCCGTCAAAATAAACACCCAGAAAACAGTCTTTATCGTTTTTCAGACGGATGCTTTCTTCACATAATGACAGCTGATTTCCTTTCAGGAAGGAAAGCGTCTGCTGTTCCCCGGAAAGATCCGCAGCATTTTCAAAGGGGGTGCTTTCAAAGTCTGAAGCCATGACTTCCGCATGGGAAGGGATATAGATATCCCTCTTCTTTTTGTCTGTCATATGCTCCCCCGCCATGATACCGGAACGCAGGATATGGATACCGGCTGATAAAAGCGTTTTTTCCGCCTGCCGTATCAGAGCGGGCAGATCTTCCCTGCTGCGGACAGGCTCTCCCGCGCCCTTCTTCAGTACTGCATAGAATTGTCCCTCTCCCCGGTCGATATGCGGATAAAACGTTTTCTCCACCAGGAACGTGTATTCCGGGTGCTCTTCCAAAAAATGAACGATCTGGATCTCGTTTTCCTCCGGTTCAAAGGTACAGGTGGAATATACGAGTTTACCGCCATCCTTGACACAACGGTCGGCATATCTGAGGATCTCTTTTTGCCGCTGAATACAGGTATTTACGTTTTCCACGCTCCACTCGCGAATGGCCGTTTCATCTTTGCGCATCATGCCCTCTCCTGAACAGGGAGCATCAGCGATCACTACGTCAAAATAAGCGCAAAATGCATCCGCGATCCTATCGGGAGCAGCAGAGCATACAATAGCGTTCCCGATCCCCATCCGCTCGATGTTGGAACTCAAGATCTTTGCACGAGAAGGAATGATTTCATTGCAGACCAGCATTTTTGCAATCTCTGCGGCTCTCGTCGATTTTCCTCCGGGCGCGGCACAAAGGTCAAGCACAACGTCATCCGGTGAGATTCCGGCCGCTTCCGCTACTGCCATGGCACTGGGTTCCTGAATGTAAAAGATACCGGCGTCGTGGTAAGGAGATAATCCCGGCCTGACATCGTCAGGATAAAAGTATCCGTTGTCAGCCCAGGGTATCTTTTCAAGCCTCCAGTCACTGATCAGTTTCCGGATCGTATCGGGCCGCGCCTTCCAGCTGAATCTAAGCCCCTTTACGGCAGGTTTCTGATAGGACTTCAAAAACTCCCCGAAATCCGTTCCGGGGAGTTTTTTCATTCTTTCTAGGAATTCTGCTGGAAGATCGACCATTATTTCAATTTAAACAATGTACCAAGAATATTGCGGCCCAGTGCTGCGCCGAGATTTCCGCCAAGAGTCTTTCCGAAATCACCGCCGATGCTCTTGCCGATGGCTTTGCCGAATTCTCTCCCGACGGTACCGCTTGCAGTGGATCCTACGCTTTTCGCAGCCTGCTTAAGCGCGTTCTTTTTCTTTGCTTCTTCTTTTTCCGCAGCTTTCGCAGCCTTCTCCGCCTCTTTCTGTGCTTCTTTTTCAGCTCTGAGCGCGGCTTTTGCTGCTTCTTTCTCTGCTTTTTCCGCTTCTTTTGCGGCAAGTTTTTCTTCCTTTTCCTGCTGCTTTAAAGCTTCGTATTCCTTTTGGGCTTCCTCCAGCATCTCCTCTTCCTGCTGGCGAAGCCGCATGATGAATTCATAAGCGGAATCCGTTTCTGCTGCTTCACCGTATTTAATGTTGAGACGAGAACTTTCGATGGACTCTTTTCTTTCTTCCTCGGTGATGGGTTCCATGCTGCTCTGCGGCGGAAGGATGAAAGCGTGTCTGGCAACTTCGGGTATGCCATGTTCATCCAGCAAGGATACGATTGCTTCACCGGTACCCAGTTCCTGGAGCAATGTCATGGTATTGAAATCGGGATTCTCTCTGAACGCGTCGGCGGCAGCTTTCAGTGCTTTCTTTTCAGCAGGCGTATACGCTCTTAATGCATGCTCGATCTTGTTGGACAGCTGACTCATGACAGAATCCGGAATATCTCCGGGTGACTGTGTTACAAAGAATACTGAAACGCCCTTGGAACGGATCAGTTTGATCACCTGGTTGATCTTTTCCATCAGAGCGGGTGTGGCGTTGTTGAACAACAGATGGGCTTCATCAAAGAAGAATACCATTTTGGGCTTTTCCGGATCTCCCACTTCGGGAAGCACTTCAAATAGCTCGGAAAGAAGGAAAAGCATGAAAGCTGCATACAGCCTTGGTTTATTGATCAGCGCTTCCGAATCCAGGATGTTGATGATACCGTACCCGTTGTCACCTGTACGGAAGAAATCCTTGATGTCAATGGCCGGCTCTCCGAAGAACTGATCGCCGCCTTCCGATTCCAGGGAAACGATGGCTCTCACGATGGTGCTGACGGACGCCTTCTGGATGTGACCGTACTCCATTTCAAAGAGAGCGGCGTTGTCGCATGCATAATTCAGGCATGCCTTCAGATCTTTGGTATCCACCAGCAGAAGGTCGTTGTCATCGGCCATCTTGTAGATGACGGCAAGAAGATCGGACTGTGCGTCATTGAGCCCAAGGACTTTTGCCATCAGCTGAGGTCCCATTTCAGAGACAGTGGTACGAAGCGGGATACCTTTCTTTCCGTAGATATCAAAGAAATTGCAGGGGAATCCCTGATAGGTAAAAGAATCTGCGAGATCAAACCGTGCGATCCTCTTCTGCATGGATTCAGAATCCGTTCCGGGTTCCAGAAGTCCGGAGACGTCTCCTTTTACGTCTGAAACGAATACGGGGACTCCCAATGCCGAAAATGATTCCGCGAGCACTTTTAATGTGATCGTTTTTCCGGTACCGGTCGCACCGCAGATGAATCCGTGCCGATTGGCCATTTTGGGGTTCAGGCAGATCTTATCGGAAAGATGATCCTTGTCGGAACCTGCTTTGGCAAAATATACCATTCCGTTTTCAGTCATGAGAGTTGATTCCTTTCTTAATGTTTATATGATTCAAAATACCACAAAACGAACTCTATTGCAATGCACACGACGAGATAGAACCATATGGTGGGATTGGAAAACCATGTGGTAAAGAAAGCAAGAAAAAGACAGCTGTACAGGATAGACGCGCATACTGCCGTTCCCGGTGTTTTTACCCGATGGATCAGATGATCCGTGAAGGCGTATAATAGTCCCAGCATAGAAGAAAAGATCACACAGCCCGGGATCCCGAAATCGTAATAAGCATCATAAAACATGGTGACAGTGGTCAGTTCCTCTTTCGTAACATAAATGGGAAAGTTGACCAGTTCGGGGAATTTGAACTTAAGACCTGTAAGCGCAAATACGGGGAACAGCTGACGAAGTCCGTGCGTATGTTCCGGAAGCTGTTCCACGAGGCAGTTGAAGTTGTCAAAGTTGTTGGCAACGTACATGTAGGGCTGGGTAATAAAGATCGGCATATGAGGATCTTTCATTTCGAAAATACCGTTCAGATATTCCACGGAATGCGCTCTCTCTATGGTAAGAAAAACATAGCAGCACACAAGAAGAAGCATTCCTGATAAGATCAGCAGGATATCCCTTTTTTTCAGATCTCTTACGGCGTTGAACCCTTTCAGGAGAATAAAGGAAAAACAGGCAAGCAGAATGGAAAACACCAGCTGGAACCTGGAGACCAGCAGCAAAGGAAGGATCAGACAGATCACCGTGCATATCACGGCGGTAAGATCTTTTCTCCTGCTCTTTGTGCGATGAAGCCCGTAATAGACAAAAAAGGAAGGTTCCAGAACAAAAAGTACGGTGAAATAATGGATGCCGCTGATATGAAAATAGGAATAGGCGTGGGGGGTATCCGTGGTAAAAAGGGGAACGTACCCCAGCACGCAGGCTTCCACGAGAAAACAGACTGTAGAAATGACGGTCAGTGTGACGATGACAGGGATCACATCAGCCGGATACGTTCTGAACGGGATAGAGACGCCGCTTTTTTTGCCGGCGAGCTTTTTCTGAACGATCCCGCAAACCAGGAAAAAGCATACAAAAATGAGGTAAAAACATAACCAGGTCCTGCTGTCCCACTTTCCCTGAAGGTTGGAAAGCTTGCAGGCGGATATTCCCATGCAGAAGACCCAGGAAAAAGAGAATAACGACTTGGGGTCCGGAAAGCTTCTTTCGTTTCGGATATTTTTCAGAAAAAGAAAGATGCCTTCTGCACACAACAAAATGCCGGAGATCAGATAAGATCCGGCATTGGATAAGAAATAAGAAACAATATAACAAATAGTAAAGGAAACCAGATCAATGACCATTTTCCGATCCTTCGTCAGAAGCGCCGGATTCCGTCTCTTCTTCCGAATACTCCTCTGTGTATTCCTCTGTGCTTTCTTCTGTATTCTCTTCTGTCTCTTCCGGGAGATCCTCTTTCGTCATCTCTTCCGGCTCACGGTCCGATTCACCGGAAAGGACTTCCTTCGTGAGCTCTTCGGCAGAAGGATCCGTTTCTGTTTCCGGTTCCGTTACCGCTTCTGTCTGCTGTACGGGAACAGGTACCGGGACAGGAACCTGTACGGTAACGGTCTGTTCGGGAAGCTGCATAACGGAACGGATCTTCACCAGAACGACAAGTTCGGAATCTCCATGATTCAGATGGATCCCCTGCGGAAGATAATCCTCGATATTCAGGTGGAACGTCTTGTTTTCTGACGCGTCATCCACATTGATATCATAGCGGGGAATGGATATGTACGGCGTACTGTTAAGGATATCGTCCTCTCCGTATACGGAAACGAAGGTGGGGCTTGTTTCAATGGAATCCACTACGTACCCGTCTCTGGGAAGTCCCTCTGTCGTTGCTTTTATGGTAAGACTCTTTGTTTTGTATATCTTTACTGTATAATCGGCATATTCATACGGTTCCACTTTCACATTGAGATTCAGATTTTTACCGTCTGTGCCCAGAAGCCGGATCTTTTCGGAACCGTGCACGTCTTCCTTCACGCCGCTGATATCCACTGTAAACGCAGCTTCTGCGATCCTTGATACCTCTGATGATGTTCCGGTGATGTATACGACTTCCGGATCATGTTTCAGCTCTCCGATCACATATCCGTCTGCTGCAGTACCGTTCACGGTACCGTTTACGACGAATCTCCGACGGATGATATCTTCAGAATTCACATGTACGATCAAGGGATCGTGGGCCACGTCGGAAACGATACCGGCAATATCCTGATTGACATCAACGTAAACGGGAACAGCGCCGGTAATGGAATAATCTGCCAGATCAATATAGGCGGTGAAATCGGATGGCTTTACCAGATTTCTGTTGCCGGAACGTACCTTATAGCTGATCGTTACATTCTTTTCGTTGAGAGAATAGACCCGGTCGGCTCTGGCAAATGCTTCTTCATTCTTTACTTCCACATTGCTTCGAATGGTAACGGTAACTTCCGGATTTGTATAATTCACGATGGCGAACCAGAGGACGAATGCAATAAGAAGCGATACTATCTTTAGAAAGGAATTGTGAGTGAAGAACCTCTTAAGTGATGAAAGGAGCTTCTGAAATCGGCTGTTTTTATTTTCCATTTGCCTTCTCCTTTCTGTGACGTCCAAAAAAGCGCTTTGACTTGTTTCCGGATGAGGCCACAAGAACGGAAAGCTCCTTCATCAGCATGTCATAATCGTTCATTCGGTAAAGGATGCCGTCCTTGGCAAGAGAAACGTTTCCCGTTTCTTCGGAGACCACGACGGTGTAACTGTCGTTCTTTTCCGACATGCCGATGGCGGCACGATGTCTGGTACCCAGATCCTTGCTGATGCTCATGTTGTCGGACAAGGGAAGCAGACACGTGGCAGCGGTCACTTTCGTGCCCCGAATGATCACAGCGCCGTCGTGAAGAGGCGTGTTCTTCTCAAAAATATTGATCAGAAGAGCTGCCGTTACTTCACCGTCGATCTTGATGCCGGTATCGATCCATGACTGCAGATCGTCTTTTCTTTCAATGACCATCAAAGCGCCGGTCTTCACTCTGCCCATGGTAAAAGCAGCCTTTGAGATCTCTGAGATGGTGTTTCTGTCAATGCCGTTCTCTTCGTCTGTCATGATCATCTTTGGTACGATGGGCTGCTTGCCCAGACGTTCCAGTGCATCTCTCAGTTCAGGCTGGAAAATGACGATGCCTGCGATCACGGCAACGGCCGATACCTTTTCAAGGATCCACAGGATCACGTCCATTTTGAAAATAAACGCAAAGAATGTAAACAGAAGTATGACGATGATACCCTTGAGCAGCGTCCAGGCATGTGACTTCTGAATGAGAAGAAGGAATTCGTATATGATGAACGCAAGAATAAGTACTTCCGCAAAGTTCTTAAACGTAAACTGCGGAAGCAGAGATAACCATCCTTTTATCTGTGTGCCGATCGTTGTCATGTTTCGTTATTCTTTCTGCTTTTCACTTTTGGCAGTGCTTTTACATAATACACGTATTCGTCATCTTCAAAAGAAAGCTTTTGTTTTCCTTTATAATCCACATTGAAAACAAACATATCCAATATCAGGATAAGGATCAGTGAAATGAGCATTCCCAGCGTCATGGTAAGATAGTCTGGACGGATCTCAAAATAAAGATCTCCTGCGATTTCTGCCAGGAACATGATAATGGACGACGCAATGATCGCTGCGGTGCGGCAATGATCAAATTCTGTCTTGGCGATAAGAAATCCTGTAATAAGACCCAGGATGAATACCAGGCACAGTACGATCAGACTTCTGTCATCCAGAATGGAATTCACGATGGAAACGAATTCCTTTACTATGAGCATGGGATCCTTTACGAGGGAAAGATCTTCATGATGGTCATGGTAATACCGGATGATATACCAGGATACAGTACCTGCCGTCATGGGAACAACTCCGGAAACGCCTGCGGTCATTGCCAGAGCCAGCGGGATCATATAAGGCACCTTGAGGATCATAAAAACCGGCATCAGCGCTATAACAACTGTTCTTCCGGGACGCAGACCGAAGCAGATCACCATGACGATCATGCAGAATACACACATGACAAGTGTCATGGAAAGAGATCCCTTCAGCATGTTGAGCACGGTAAAAGCGGCGGCAGCCACCGTGATAGCACCTGCGGGCAGAAAGGCACATACCAGAGACATCACCAGCAGGAACACCGGTCTGCTCACGGAACTGTCAAAACCGATATACGACTTAAGGATGAAAAGTACTGCCAATGCCGTCAGAAACTTTATGGCAGGCAGAATAAACTCATCATAATCTGCGTATATTTTTTTCAGAGGTTCGCTGACAGACGCGATAAACTCAGCCATTTTCACCTTTCCTGCGTAGATACTTTCTGTAGAATTTCTTCAGGCGCACCGTATACAGCTCTGCGCCGTTCTCCGCTTTTTTATACCGAATGTTAAAAGACACGATAACGATCAGCATGTAGACCGCCAGCAGTCCCAGATACAAAATCAGGATCTTGCGGAGCATTCCGCTTATGCCGTCCAGATTGATGTTGTAAAAGAATACATCGGCATTAAATATCACATAGATCCCGAATAAAAGGATAAAGCAAAGAGAAAAACTCACAAATGAGGAAAACGTATGAGACATGACGTAATCATACCGGGATCTTTCATAGATCCTGAAAACATCATTTTCGTGTTCTTTCTCATAGGAGGCGAGCCAGGTCATGGCCCGGATCTTTTCCTTATCCGGCATCAGTTTCTGCTCCTGTCAGCCGTGTGCAGCGTAACGTCATGATAACCGCCCTCCACGATACTGGTGGCGGATACCACGGTAAGTTTCGCGTTCTTCTGAAGATCGGGAATATTCGTTACGCCAACGTTGCACATGGTGGACTTTACCTTGTACAGGCTCTTGTTTACATTATCGTGAAGAGATCCGGCATAGGCGACGTAAGAGTCAACACCTTCCTCGAAAGCAAGCCCCTTGCTGCCGCCAAGATCGTAACGCTGCCAGTTTCTGGCTCTGTTGGAACCTTCGCCCCAGTATTCCTTGAAATACTGCCCGTTGATCATGTGCTTCTGGGTGGGGCTTTCGTCAAATCTTGCAAAGTAACGGCCGAGCATGATGAAATCGGCTCCCATGGCCAGGGCAAGGGTCATGTGATAATCGTGAACGATGCCTCCGTCGGAACATACGGGAATGTAAATGCCGGTCTCTTTAAAATACTGATCTCTTGCTTCTGCCACGTCGATCACGGCGGAAGCCTGGCCTCTTCCGATGCCTTTGGTCTCTCTGGTGATACAGATGGAACCGCCGCCGATACCGACTTTCACAAAATCGGCGCCGCACTCCGCAAGGAAGCGGAATCCTTCTTTATCTACCACATTGCCGGCACCGATCTTGACGGTGTCGCCGTACTCTTCTCTGACCCATTCAATGACTTTCTTCTGCCATACGGAATATCCTTCGGAGGAATCAATGCACAGAACATCGACTCCGGCCTCGATCAGTGCCGGGATCCTTTCTTTGTAGTCTCTGGAATTGATTCCGGCGCCGACCAGATATCTCTTTGATTCATCCTGAAGACTGTTGGGGAAATCCTTATGCTCCGCGTAGTCCTTGCGGAACACGAAATACATCAGATGATCGTTCTCATCTACGATAGGAAGGGAGTTCAGCTTATTGTCCCAGATAATGTCGTTTGCCTCTTTCAGAGTGGTGTCTGCAGGAGCGGTAACGAGTTTTTCTCTGGGAGTCATGAATTCTGATACTTTTGTATCTTCCGTCATCCGGCTTACACGGTAATCACGGCTGGTGACCACACCCAGAAGCTTTCCGTTGGGGGAAGCGTCATCCGTGACTGCCACTGTAGAAAATCCGTTCTCTTCCTTCAGACGAAGGACATCTGCCAATGTGTTTTCCGGAGTAAGATTGGAACCGCTGACTACGAAGCCTGCCTTCTTTGTTTTTACCCGTTTTACCATGGCGGCTTCTCTTTCAATGGACTGGGAACCGTAGATGAAGGACAGACCTCCTTCTCTGGCCAGAGCAACTGCCAGTACGTCATCGGAAACGGACTGCATGATGGCAGAAACAAGCGGAATGTTCAGCGTGATCGGACATTCTTCCTTTCCCTTTTTATACTTTACAAGAGGTGCTTTTAAGCACACGTTGTCGGGGATACATTCTTCCGAAGTGTATCCCGGGATCAACAGATATTCGCTGAATGTTCTTGAAGGTTCGTTGATGTAAGTTGCCATATGAATATCCCCCTGAATTTATTAAAAGCCATGTTAAGTATAGACCCTTAACATGGCTTTTTCAAGCAAATCGCTTATTCGTAAGGAAAAAGTTTGAATCTTACTTCTTCTCTCCCTGTTTTACGCATTTCACAACGATGCCGCTTAATGCAAACAGAGCCAGAACGTTGGGAATGACCATGATATTGTTAAAGAGATCTGTAAGCTCCCATACAAGATCGTTGGAAGCGATGGTACCCAGGAATACGAATACCAGCGCAATGATCGTATATATCGTCGTGCAGAGCTTCGGATTCTTTTTGCCGAACAGATACTCCGCATTGATCTTTCCGAACAGGTTCCAGGAAAGAATGGTGGAGAAGGCAAAGAACAGAAGGCAGACGGCAACGAACTTTCCCCCGATGGACTGTCCCATAATGGTACTGAATGCGGTCTGTGCCAGATTTGCCTTGCTGATGCCCTCCGGGATCACGCCGGAAGCGAGGATGCCGTCTTCGGTATAAAGGGTGGAAATGATAACAAGCGCATTCAGGGTAAGGACAATGAAAGTATCGATGAACACACCGATCATGGCTACAACGCCCTGATCATGGGGCTTTTCCACATCGGCAAGCGCATGGGCGTGAGGTGTGGAACCCATACCTGCTTCATTGGAGAAAAGTCCTCTCTTGGCACCCTGGCTGATAGCCGTCTTAATTGCATAACCCAGGCTGCCGCCGATAATGGCGTTGGGGGTGAATGCATATCTGAAAATCATTCCGAATGTCTGCGGAACATATTTGATACGTGCCACAAGGATCACAAGACCGCCTAAAATAAATACCGTAGCCATGAAAGGTACGATCTTTTCCGTAGCGGAAGCCAGAGACTTCACACCGCCCAGGAAAATGATGGCACAAACAACAACAAGGATAATTCCGATGATCCATGCGGGGATGCCGAAAGCGCTCTCCATGTTTGCACCGATGGAGTTAGACTGTACCATGCATCCCATGAAGCCGAGAGCCAGTGTGATGGCTACGGCAAAGAAAGCAGCGAGAAACTTTCCGAATTTTCCCTGATAAGCTTTCTGGATGTAATACACGGGGCCGCCCTTAATAACACCGTCCGAGCCGGTCACTCTGGTGGAAATGGCAAGTGTCGCCTCGGCATAGATGGTAGCCATGCCGAAGAAAGCAATGATCCACATCCAGAAGATGGCGCCGGGACCACCGGTAAGAATGGCACCGGAAGCACCGACGATATTACCGGTACCTACCTGTGCGGCAATGGCCGTCGAAAGAGCCTGGAAGGAGCTCATCTTTGTACGGGATTTCTTTCCGTTCAGGGAAAGATTGCCGAAAACCTTCTTCATGCCTTCGCCAAAGCATCTCACCTGAACGAATCTGGTCTTAATGGAATAAAACAGACCGACGCCGATCAGCATGAAGATCAGAATGTAATCGGAAAGATAGGAATTGATCGTCGCAGCGATCTTAAGTAACGTGTCCTGCATAACTCTATATACCTCCAGCAATAAAATAGAGCTGCTCACTCGAGCAGCCCTGGAGAAAACATAACAGGTTCATATTCCTGCTCTGTCCTTTTGCCTGAGAGATTCGGCTTCCGCCTTGCACCTTCGGCACCCGCATGAACGGGATTCTCCAGAGTGATCTCCTTTTCCAGTCGCTTACGTTCCTGGAACTATCTGCGATCGTATGGAATATATCACCGATATGAAGTTATGTCAATTATTTCTTGTATACGGACTCAAATTCTTCCACGATCTCCTTTTCCGGTTCCTTTGTAAGGAGGCTTACAACAATGATGACCAGAAGCGAGAAAACGAATGCGGGAAGAAGTTCATAGATCGTAAACACGCCGCCAAGCTTGGCAATGCCGAACTTCCAGATGAAAACCATGGCAGCGCCGGCGATCATGCCGGCAATGGCGCCATACTTGTTTGCTCTCTTCCAGAACAGTGCGCAGAGCACTACAGGACCGAAAGTTGCACCGAATCCTGCCCAGGCGAAGGATACGACTCTGAAAATGGAACTGTTGGGGTTTGACGCGAATATGATGCCGGCAATCGCAACACCGACCACGGTGATACGGGCGATCATCATGTTCTTCTTGTCGCTCAGCTTTACGCCGAAAACGTCTGTAAGGAGGTTCTGCGTAAGACCGGAAGCAGCAGCCAGAAGCTGGGCATCGGCGGTAGACATGGTAGCCGCAAGGATTCCGGCAAGGATAAGTCCTGCGATCAGAGAAGGAAGCAGTCCGCCTTCTGCAATAGCTTTGGAGACGTGGACCATGATATTCTCCGCTTCCGGCTCGGAACCGAACATGGGGATCAAGCCTGCCTTGCAGAGCGAGTAACCTACGATACCGATGATCACGGCTACGCCGAGAGAGATCACGCACCAGATGGAACCTACTCTTCTGCAGGTAGTGAGTTTCTTCTCATCTTCCACTGCCATGAAGTGGATCAGGATGTGCGGCATGCCGAAATATCCAAGTCCCCAGGCAAGAGTAGATGCGATCATGAAAGGTGTATAGGGACCGGCTTCCGTGTTCTGAATGGAAGTGCTGGCAAAGAGGCTGAGATAACCCGGAACTGCCTTTGCATTATCCATAACGACGTTCCATCCGCCGACTTTGTTCACGCCAAAGAAAAGAACGATAATCAGTGCCGCAGTCATGACGATGGACTGAATAAGACTCGTTACGGAAGCTGCCATAAATCCGCCGGTGGCGCAGTAAGCTACGATAACGGCAGCGGAAACGATCATGGCAGGCATGTAATCAAAACCGAACAGACTGTTGAAAAGTTTTCCGCATGCGGAGAAACCGGATGCCACATAAGGCACGAAGAATACGATGATCATCAGAGCGCCGATGGTCTCAATGATCTTCGTATTGTCACGGAATCTGGTGGAAAGGAAATCAGGAACCGTAATGGATCCAAGCTTCATGGAATATCTCTTGAGACGCTTTGCCACGATGAGCCAGTTGAGATAAGTTCCCAGAGAAAGACCGATAGCCGTCCAGCTGGCCTCTGCAACACCGCAGAACAGAGCAAGTCCGGGAACGCCCATTAAAAGATAGGCACTCATATCGGAAGCCTCGGTACTCATCGCAGTAACGATGGGGCCCAGTTTTCTTCCGCCAAGATAAAAGTCCTCGGTGTTCTTGTTATCGGAATACCTGAATCCGATATACAGCATTCCCAAAAGATACGCAATGATCGTAACAAGAATGCAGATCGTTGAAGTAGTCATAATGTTCCCCCATTTACACAATTTGTTTTATTATATTCTTATTTCGCGCATTGGGCAATAGTTAGTTGCACTTCCCATGCAAAAGGATTAAAATGAAACCACTATAACATAAGGAGCTTTCATTATGAATATTTCATCTTTACAGGAAGCAAGATATGCCTACGTTCCCAAGCTTCCGGGAATGCTCAGAAACGGTATTTCGGAAATTTGCGTAAAAGAAGGAGCCGCTACCGGTTCTGTCGCAGATCAGGAAAAGATCAAAGCGCTGTTTCCTATGACATACGGAAAGCCTGAAGTGACATTCGAAAAAGGACAGAATACCGCCGCTGCCAAAAAGCAGGTGATCGGCGTGATCCTGTCCGGCGGACAGGCACCCGGCGGACACAACGTCATCTGCGGTCTTTACGATGCACTGAAAGCCTCCGATAAGAATAACGTTCTTCTTGGATTCAAGGGAGGTCCCAGCGGACTGATCGAAGATGATTTCATTGAATTCGATGACGCTTACATCAATGCTTACAGAAACACCGGCGGATTTGACATCATCGGTTCCGGCAGAACGAAACTGGAGACTGAGGAACAGTTTCAGGTCGTAACGGAAGTGGCAAAGAAGCATGGTCTCAACGCCATCGTGATCATCGGCGGTGACGATTCCAATACCAATGCCGCAGTTCTTGCAGAGTATATGGCGGCTCACGGTACGGGAGTACAGGTGATCGGCTGCCCGAAGACGATCGACGGTGATCTGAAGAATGATGACATCGAAGCGTCTTTCGGATTCGATACGGCTACCAAGACCTATTCCGAGCTTATCGGCAATATTGAAAGAGATGCCAACTCCGCCAAGAAATACTGGCACTTTGTAAAGGTAATGGGCCGCTCCGCTTCTCACGTTGCCCTGGAATGTGCACTGAAAACGCAGCCCAACATCTGTCTCATCGGTGAAGAGATCGCCGCAAAGGAAATGTCTCTGTCACAGATCGCGGGATATATTGCCGATTCCGTAGAGAAAAGAGCAGCTGACGGAAACAACTTCGGTGTAGCGATCATTCCCGAAGGCATTGTGGAATTCGTCCCCGAATTCGGCAGACTGATCCGTGAGATCAACGATCTTCTTGCCGGCGAGAATACGGAAAAGTTCAACGCGCTTCCCGACTGGACCGCGAAATGCGAATTCATCAGAAACGGACTTACCGAAAATTCCTTCAAGGTATTTGAAGTACTGCCCTTTGCCATCCAGCAGCAGCTGTTCCTGGAAAGAGATCCCCACGGAAACGTTCAGGTGTCTCTGATCGAATCCGAAAAACTTTTCTCTGAAATGGTAAAGGCTGAGCTTGCAAAGAGAAAAGCCGCCGGGACCTATAAGGGAAAATTCAGTGCACAGCATCATTTCTTCGGATATGAAGGCCGCTGCGCGTTCCCGTCAAACTTCGATGCGGATTACTGCTACGCTCTCGGCTATAATGCATTCATGCTGATCCAGTATGGCTATACCGGATATCTTTCCAAGATCTCCAATATCTCCAAACCTGCCGATCAGTGGATCGCAGGCGGCATGCCCATCACCAAGATGATGAACATGGAAAGAAGGAACGGAAAAGATAAGCCCGTGATCAGAAAAGCTCTCGTTGAGCTTGACGGCAAGCCCTTCACCTACTTTGCTGCCAACAGAGACAAGTGGGCTGTGGAGACCTGCTACGTGTTCCCCGGCGCCATCCAGTATTACGGTCCCGCTTCCGTATGCGACATCACCACGGAAACGCTGAAGCTGGAGAAGATGTAAGTACAACAAAATAAGCCCCCCGGTGGATTGCGAGCCGTGCGTGCTTTGAAGCGAGTTTCGCAGCGAAGCGAGAACTGTTTGAAGCTGCAAACACGCACCGAAGCATGGTACCGCCGGGGGGCTTTTTATTTGTAATTACTGCATCTGTTCTGAGATCTCGTCTTCGGAAGCCTGCATGGCTTTGAGAACTTTGTCCAGGAGCTCATCCAGCTCCCATCCCAGTTTCTCCGCACCGTCTTTGATCACGTCACGGCTGCAGCCTGCGGCAAATCTCTTGTCCTTGAATTTCTTTTTCAGCGAGGACAGTTCCATGTCTTTGGTGCTCTTTGAAGGTCTCATGAGCGCTGCCGACCAGGTAAGGCCTGTCAGTTCATCTGCTGCGAACAGAACTTTTTCCATTTCCAGTTCCGGTTCCACATCACTGCAAAGTCCGTATCCGTGAGAACAGATCGCATGGATCATATCATCCGATACACCTGCTTCCTTTAAAAGTTCCGGAGCCTTTTTGCAATGCTCCTCCGGCCAGTTTTCAAAATCGATGTCATGAAGCAGTCCCACGATCTCCCAGTAATCGGCTTCATCGCCGTAACCAAGTTCCTTTGCCAGCCATTTCATTACTGCCGCAACGGTAAGACCGTGCTGGATATGGAACGGCTCCTTGTTATATTTCTTAAGGAGGGCAAGTGCATCATCTTTGGAAATCGTTGATTCTTTTGCCGTTTTTCCTTCCTCTTTCTTTTCTGTCTGTTTTGCAGCGGTCCTGGCGCCGCCCAGGGTCTTCATCGTCGGGAACAGAAGAACGTCACGGATCGCCGGGCTGTCAGTAAGAAGCATGCAGAGCCTGTCGATACCGTAACCGATACCTCCTGTGGGAGGCATGCCGATCTCCAGAGCATTCAGGAAATCTTCATCTGTATGATTGGCTTCTTCATCACCGGCATCAGCCAGTGCATCCTGTGCCTTGAAACGTTCTCTCTGATCGATGGGATCATTAAGCTCTGAATAAGCGTTGCACATCTCCCATCCGTTCATGTACATTTCGAAACGTTCCACGTATCTGGGATCGGACGGTTTCTTCTTGGTAAGAGGACTGATCTCAATGGGATGATCCATAACGAAAGTCGGCTGGATCATCTTGTCTTCACAGAATTCCTCAAAGAAAAGATTGATGATATCTCCTCTCTTGTGTCTTTCTTCAAAGGCAACGCCTTTTTCTTTTGCAATGGCTCTGGCTTCTTCCAGAGTATCGATCTTTTCGAAATCAACGCCGGTATATTCTTTTATGGCATCCAGCATTCTTACTCTCTTAAATGGTTTTCCCAGATCCATTTCCACGCCGTTGTATACGATGGTGGTAGTCCCCAGAACTTCTTTCGCCACATGACGGAACATTTCTTCCGTAAGATCCATCATGCCGTTGTAATCCGTATATGCCTGATAGAGCTCCATCAGGGTGAACTCGGGATTGTGTCTGGTATCCAGACCTTCGTTACGAAATACCCGACCGATCTCATATACTTTTTCCAGACCGCCCACGATAAGTCTCTTCAGATAAAGCTCCAGGGAGATACGAAGCTTCAGATCCTCATCCAGCGCATTGAAATGTGTCTCAAAAGGTCTGGCGGAAGCACCGCCGGCATTTGAGACCAGCATGGGAGTCTCCACTTCCATGAATCCCTTTTCATCCAGAAACTTTCGGATGGTGGATATGATCTTTGAACGTTTGATGAAGGTCTCCTTCACGTCTTCATTCATGATAAGATCCACGTATCTCTGACGGTATCTGGCATCGGTATCCGTAATGCCGTGATACTTTTCGGGAAGGACCTGCAGAGACTTGGAGAGCAGTGTCAGGGTAGACGCATGTACGGAGGTCTCACCGGTCTTTGTTTTAAATACGGTGCCTTTGATGCCCACAATATCTCCGATATCCATCTTTTTGAACTCCGCATAAGGTTCCTCTCCGATGGAGTCTCTGGCCACATAGACCTGGATCATCCCTTCCCTGTCCTGAATGTGACAGAAGGAAGCTTTGCCCATGATCCTCTTTAACATCATTCTGCCGGCAATGGATACTTCTTTTCCTTCCAGCTCCTCAAAGTGATTCAGAATGTCTGTGGAATGATGGGTCTGATCATATGTAGTGATCACGAACGGATCTTTTCCGTTTGCCTGAAGTTCTCTAAGCTTTTCTGCTCTAACCTGTTCCATGTCAATACTCCAAATTCAAAATATCAAAATCAAGTACACTGTCCCCCAGATCAACGGTTACGGAATCGCCTTCGGAAAAACCGAGGAGCGCTTTTCCCACAGGAGATTCGTAGGAAATAAGCCTCTTTCTGCTGTCTGCTTCCGGAGCACCCACGATGGTATAAATGATCTCTTCATCAAAGTTCTTGTCATAAAGAGTCACGACGCAGCCTACGTTGATCTTTTTGGGATCCAGCTCGTCTTCCTTGAGGACTCTGTAGTTTTCCAGAAGTGCCTGCAGTTCCAGGATACGGTGTTCTACTTCGGACTGTCTGTCTTTTGCAGCATCGTAATCTGCGTTTTCGGACAGATCGCCCTGCTCTCTTGCAGCACCGATCTCTTTTGAAACTTTATGTCTTTCTTCTATCAAAGAGGCCAGCTCATCTTCAAATTTCTTCTTTCCAGCCGCGGTTATCAGTTTTTTTAACTCGTTTGCCATGAGAATACTCCTTTCGATCCAGGCGTCATTGTAACCATAATATTATAATCATCGCCGGATTTCGTGTCAACGAAAGAAACTTTTACGTTCCAAGTTTATCAACCAGTGCCATAAATTCGTCCATGGTGGACACCAGATTCATTTCATTCCTTAAAGCGGCCGAACCGGGGATCCCTGCGGAATACCAGGCCAGATGGCTCCGCATTTCCGGCATTGCATGCTTCTCTCCTTTATACTGCACCATCAGTCCGGCGTGGTGCAGTATCATCTTTTTCTTTTCGGAAAGGCCGGGTTCCGGAAGAAGCTCCCCTGTTTCCAGATAGTGGATCGTTCTTTTGATAAGCCAGGGGTTTCCTTTTCCGCCCCGCGCAATGGCCACGGCGTCACATCCGGTCTCACGGATCATGTTTTCGGCATCTTCCGGAGAAAAAATATCGCCGTTCCCTATTACGGGGATCCTGACGGCTTCCTTCACTTTGCGGATGATATCCCAGTCGGCTTTTCCGGAATACATCTGTTCTCTGGTGCGCCCGTGGATGGTTATGGCACTGACACCGGCGTCCTCACACACTCTTGCGAATTCCACCGCATTTACGTGGGCATCGTCAAATCCTTTTCTGAACTTTACGGTAACGGGTCTTTTGCAAAGCCGAACCATCATGTCAAGGATCGAAAAAGCTTTCCGGGGATCCTTCATTAAGGCAGAGCCTTCCCCGTTGCTTACGATCTTGTGTACGGGGCATCCCATGTTGACGTCGATAAGATCATAATCGTCCTGGATCTTCATTGCCATCTGTGCCATGATGAGCGGATCCGATCCGAACAGCTGAACGGCGATGGGAAATTCTGTCCCTTCTCCCGGTGCTTTTTTCAGAATGATCTCATTATTCCTGCTTCCATAAAACAGCCCCTTTGAGGATACCATCTCCGTAGTGACAAGGCCCGCCCCCATTTCTTCCAGGATCATCCTGTATGCGATATCGGTCACCCCCGCCATGGGAGCCATGAAAACATTGTTTTTTAATGTTACGCTGCCGATCTTCATTTTTTGAATGACTGATAGAACGTTTCCAGCTGTGTGAACAGTTCCTTATTATCTTCCCTCATTTGTCCTATTTTCAATTCTGCTCCGATCTCATCTATGGGCCCCATAGTTGTGATCTGAAGAACTCCCTTATCGTCAAACTGAAGGGTGAGAATGCCGCCAACATCGGACAGGAATTTCACCGCAAGGATCTTCAGGTCATCCTTAACGGAGGAAGGAAGGATCCCAAACTCTTCTTCGTTAAAATAATACTTCATGCTGGACGCATTTCCCGCGCATAATACCTTCATCCGATCACCTCTTCAGAGCATAGGGGATCCGGATCAGTTCTTCATCCAGTTCCTTTGTCATCGACGCTGCTTCATGTATATCAAAGTCCGTATAGCTTCCGTCCTTCAGGGAAACGACTCTGTTATACTTACCGTTCAAAAGAAGCTGAACAGCCATGTCGCCCATGACAGACGCGCAGACACGGTCGCGGCAGGTGGGAGATCCGCCTCTCTGCATGTATCCCAGGATGGTAGCTCTGGTATCGATGCCGGTAGCTGCCTCGATCCTTCTTGCCATAGAGGCCGAATGACCAACACCTTCCGCATTGATCAGAATGAACTGCTTCTTTCCTTTCTGGCGTGATTCCGTGATCCGGTCAATAATGGCCTGCTCATCTCCGTCATATAACTCCGGCAAAAGGATCTCTTCCGCACCGCTGGCTATGCCGCACCAGAGAGCCAGATATCCGGCGCTTCTGCCCATGACTTCAATAATGGAGCACCGTTCGTGAGAGGTGGAGGTGTCTCTGATCTTGTCCACGGCTTCCATTGCCGTATTCACGGCCGTATCGAATCCAATGGTGTAGTCCGTACTGCCGATATCAAGATCTATGGTACAGGGAACACCGATCACCTTGACCCCGTTTGCTGCCAGTGTCTCGGCACCACGGAACGAACCATCGCCGCCGGCGACCACAAGAGCATCGATCTCGTGATCCTTAAGGATCTCTGCTGCGCGCTTCTGACCGGAGGTGTGCATCATTTCTGCACATCTTGCCGTATACAGCATGGTGCCGCCGCGTTCGATAATGTTTTTCACGGATTCCGTACTGAAGTCAACGATCTCCTCATTCAGAAGACCGGCATATCCTCTTTCAATGCCTTTTACGTTCAGTCCGTTTTTGATCCCGGCTCTTACCACGGCTCTGATCACGGCATTCATGCCGGGAGCGTCACCGCCGCTGGTAAGTATCGCTATGGTCCTGATTTTTTTCTCTGCCATTTTATACCCCTATTATACGTGTTTTCACGTTATCGTGTCCCAACAGTTCCTCAAGTGCTTTTTTGGTCTTTTCATTCCAGGTGATCTTTTTTTCAGCGGAAAGCTTTTTCATGGCTTTTTCTTTTCTGAGATAGATCACAACGGTACTGGGTCCCGGATACTCGAATATCAGGTTGTCCAGTCCCCCGAGCTTTTGATTATAGTCATTCAGATCCTCAAAGGCAAGCCAGATCTCTTTCCTTTCATCGCCGATGCGTACGATCTTTTCCGCGGATACTGTCACCGTTTCATCCCTGCCGATGGTCGCGCGTCCGATAACGTATACCATGGACGTTTCAGCAAGCAGCGGAGCGTACTTTTCATATGTTTCCGGAAACGCCAGGGCATCGAAAGAACCGTACATGTCCTCCATTTTCAGAAAAGCCATGGTCCTGCCGTTCTTCGTGACCTTATTGCGCTTTTCGTTAATGATACCGCCGCATATGATCCTGTCTCCTTCGCGAAAACGGCTTTCACCGGATTCCTCGTTTATGGCAAGATCGGAAGATATGGCATTCACTATGGTGTGAAAACTTTCCGCATAGGCTTCCAGCGGATGTCCGCTCAGATACATTCCGGAAGCTTCTTTTTCCAGAGCAAGCAGCTCGTCTTTCGAGAATTCGGCCACTTCCGGAAATGCCGGTTCATATTTGTTCCGCTCAGAATCATTCAGATCAAACAGTGAGATCTGGCCTTCGAAATCCGCATGTCTGGCGGCTTGTGTCTGATCCACCAGTGAAGGAAGGATCATCAGTTTCTGCTTTCGGTTTCCTTTCAGAGAATCGAAGGCTCCTGCCTTGATCAGGCTTTCCAGACTCTTTTTGTTGACAGATGGGGGCATCCTTTTTACAAAGTCATTGAGACCTGTAAAGTTCCCGTTCTTGATCCTCTCCGTTTCAATATCGTCCACGGCCCCCTTTCCCACGCCTTTGATGGCGGAAAGACCATAGATCACAGTTCCGTCAGGCAGAGAAGAAAATCCGTAAGTTCCTCTGTTGATATCGGGAAGAGAAAGATGTATGCCCATGGCCTTCATGTTTCCGATATAGCCTGCCGTTTTCTCCGAATTTCCCATCACGGAAGTGAGCAGGGCTGAAAAAAACTCCGACGGATAGTATTTTTTCAGCCAGGCGGTCTGATAAGAGACAACGGCATATGCTGCTGCATGAGATTTGTTGAACGCATACGAAGCAAAGTCCGTCATCTTGTCAAAGATCCTGTTGGCGGTCTCTTCTGAAATGCCGTTGTTCACGCAGCCCGCAACGTTTTCTTCCGGATTTCCGTAAACGAAATTCTTTCGTTCTTTTGCCATAACGTCGTGCTTCTTTTTCGCCATGGCGCGCCGTACCAGATCAGCCCGCCCCAGAGTATATCCGGCAAGGTTCTGAACGATCTGCATGACCTGCTCCTGATAAACGATGCAGCCATACGTGGATTCCAGGATGGGTTTTAACAGCGGATGGTCGTAGGTGACACCTTCAGGGTCTTCCTTTCCCCGTATGTAATCCGGAATAAAATCCATAGGCCCCGGTCTGTACAGTGCAAGTCCGGCAATAATGTCGTCTATGGAAGATGGTTTCAGTTCCTTCATGAAAGCTGTCATTCCCGCGGATTCCAGCTGAAACACGCCGGCAGTGTTCCCGGAAGATATCATCTCATAAACGCCTGTGTCATTGAGGTCTATCTTTAGCGGGTCAATTGTCACCCGGTGATTCTTTTCGATCTGGCTGACAGTATCGTGTATGACCGTGAGCGTCCTGAGACCGAGAAAATCCATTTTTAACAGTCCGATCTCCTCCAGCACTGTCATGGTATACTGCGTCACGACGGTACCGTCCTGGTTCCTGGACAGGGGGACAAAATTATCCACTCTTTCGCCGGTGATCAGAACGCCGGCTGCATGCATGCTGGAATGCCTGGGCAGACCTTCCAGGCGAAGAGACATGGCGATCAGTTCTCTGACTTCTCTGTCGGAAGCGCAGAGTTCCTTAAGTTCCGTACTGGAAGAAACAATATCTTTCAGAAGCGTTCCCGGTTTTGCAGGGATCATTCTTGCGATCCTGTCGATCAGGGAAGGTTGGATATCCATGGCTCTTCCCACGTCGCGGATCACCCCTCTTGCGGCCAGCGTGCCGAAGGTGACGATCTGTGCCACATTATCCTCTCCGTACGTCCGGATCACGTAGTCTATCACTTCCTGCCTGCGTTCGTAACAGAAATCCACATCGATATCCGGCATGGATACTCTTTCCGGATTCAGAAAACGCTCGAACAGAAGGGAGTACTTTAACGGGTCGATGTCCGTGATCTCCAGTGCATACGAAACAATGCTTCCTGCCGCGCTTCCTCTGCCCGGTCCGACGGGGATCCCTGCACGTTTTGCGTAGCGGATAAAATCCGAAACGATCAGGAAATAGTCGGTAAACCCCATTGTGTTAATGGTATCCAGCTCATAATCGAGCCTTTGCAGATTTGCCTCGCAGGTATCGGGATATCTCTTTTTGAGCCCCTCTTCGCAGAGTTTCCTCAGATACCCCTTAGCATTCCCTTCATAGGCGGCGGGACAGCGAAAATGAGGGAGCTTGTAATTACCGAATTCGATCTCCACGTGACAGCGTTCTGCTATGCGTCCGGTATTTTCGATCGCTTCCGGAGCATATTTAAAGAGCGCCCGCATTTCCTCTTCGGATTTCAGATAAAACTGACCGCCTTCGTATTTCATGCGGTCTGTATCCTTTACTTTTTTTCCTGTCTGAATGCACAGCAGTACATCATGGGCTGCCGCGTCGGAAGCGCTGTTATAATGCACGTCGTTGGTGACAACCATTGGTATCCCCGTTTCACCGGCGATCCTCAGGATGCCGGCATTCACCTTTTTCTGCATTTCATAGCCATGATCCTGCAGTTCCAGGAAGAAATTTCCTTTTCCGAAAAGTTCTTCGTAGAATACGGCTTTCTCTTTCGCTGCGTCTAAATCATCTTTTTCCAGCTTCCTGGCTATCTCTCCGGCCAGGCAGGCGGAAAGGGCAATAATTCCCTTGTGATATTTTTTCAGGATCTCATAATCCACCCTCGGACGGTAATAAAACCCGTCAATAAATCCGGCGGTCACGATCTTTATGAGATTCTGATATCCTTCATTGTTTTCAGCCAGCAGGACAAGGTGGAAATACCTTTCATCACTGTTCTTTTCCCGGTCGAAACGGGACCCCGGCGTAACATAGATCTCACAGCCGAGTATGGGGCGGATGCCCTGTTTTTTTGCTTCTTTATAGAACTCCAGACAGCCGTACATTACGCCGTGGTCCGTGATGGCCAGGGAAACCATGCCCATTTCCTTTGCATGAGAAATGAGCTCCGGCAGTCTGCCGGAGCCGTCAAGCAGCGAATATTGCGTATGTGTATGCAGGTGTATGAATGACATATCTTTAATCTATATGGATTTTATCATACAGGCGGCAAATTGAAAAGAAGGATAAAGTATTTTCCTTGTTCTATGCTTGATAATGCGAACTGTTTTTGCTACAATTGGTCCAGAAAGTAATGCGATCTTTCGCAGTTTATTAAAGGAGATTTAACTATGCCATTAGTAACAACAACTGAGATGTTCAAGAAGGCATATGATGGCGGTTACGCTATCGGCGCTTTCAACGTAAACAACATGGAGATCGTTCAGGGTATTACCGAAGCTTGCCAGGAAGAGCATGCTCCTGTGATCCTTCAGGTTTCCAAAGGTGCACGTGCATACGCAAACCATAACTATCTTGTAAAGCTTGTTGAAGCAGCTATCCTTTGCTGCCCTGATATCCCCATCGCTCTTCATCTGGATCACGGCCCGGATTTCGAGACCTGTAAGGCATGCGTAGACGGCGGATTCACTTCCGTTATGATCGACGCTTCCTCAAAGCCCTTCAAAGAGAACATTGAGATCACCAAAAAGGTGGTTGAATACGCTCATGATCACGGCGTTGTCGTAGAAGCTGAGCTCGGTACTCTTGCAGGCGTTGAGGACGATGTGAAAGTAAGCGCTGCTGATTCTTCTTATACCCGTCCTGAAGACGTGGAAGAGTTCGTAAATGCTACGGGCTGCGATTCTCTTGCTATTGCCATCGGTACCAGCCACGGCGCATACAAATTCAAACCTTCACAGTGCACACGTGATGAGAACGGCATCCTTCTTCCGCCGCCTCTCCGTTTCGACATTCTTGACGAAGTTGTAAAGAGACTTCCCGGATTCCCCATCGTTCTTCACGGTTCATCTTCCGTTCCTCAGGAATACGTTAAGATGATCAATGATCACGGCGGAAACATGCCCGATGCTGTAGGCGTTCCGGAAGATCAGCTGAGAAAAGCTGCAACCAGCGCTGTATGTAAGATCAACATCGACTCTGACCTGAGACTTGCCATGACCGGAACGATCCGTCAGTTCTTCGACGAGCATCCCGACAAGTTCGATCCCAGAGAGTATCTGAAACCCGCAAGAGCAAACATCAAAGAACTTGTTCGCCACAAGCTGGTAGACGTACTTGGCTGCGCAGGAAAAGCCTGAATGAATTAAAAAGAGCTTCGGCCGAAAGACCGAAGCTCTTTTTTTAATATAAACATATCACGGATTCAAAAAGTTCACCACCGCTGCAAGAGCATCCTCTTCATCGGTACCGTCGGCACGAACTTCGATCTCGTCTCCGTCGGACATGGGCAGTGTCATGACACCCATAATGCTTTTGGCATTCACTGTCTTATTCTTGAAAACAAGATGGATCCTTGCGTCAAATGCGCTGGCATTCTGTACCAGCAATGCTGCATTCCGTTCTACTTCACCGGGGATGTTGACGATTAAAGTTTTTGCGACCATTTATGAAACTCCTTTGATTTTTGACTGTCTGTGATCGTCTGCGATACTGCTAAGCTTTCTCAGTCTGTGGTTGACTCCGCTCCTTCCGATAGGAGGGACAAAAGCTTCCGCAAGTTCTTTAAGACTCGCATCCGGTTTGGCCAGTCTGATCTCTGCCATTTCCCTGAGGGGATCCGGTATGTTTTCCAAACCTATGTTTTCTTCGATATACTCAATATCCGCGATCTGCCTGGATGATGCACAGACCGTTCTTTTGATATTTGCCGTTTCACAATTCACGCTTCGCTGTATGTTTTCGCGCATCTCCTTAAGGATCCTCATGTTTTCAAACTTAAGAAGGGAATTGTGAGCACCTATCAGATTCAGAAAATCCGAGATCAAGTCTGCATCCTGTATGTATAATAGAGACGTTCCTGATCTGATCGTTTGCTTGACGGAATCTTCACAGGAAAATGCCTCAAACAGCAAAGACTTTACTCTTTCAAGCAGGTCGCCGTCAGAGGCAACAAATTCCAGAAGATACATTTTTTCCGGATCGCATAGATACCCTGCGTCAAGAAACAGTTTTGCCAGTTGAGATCTCTTCTCTTCGGAAATCCCACCATTGTGGATTTTACTATGCTTTTTTTTTGATGTAAAGCCTTTATTCAATATTTCGGCTTTAACTTCTTTTGAAAAAGACATCTGATCACCTGTCTATGTCCCTGTGAAAGGTCTTTACGATATATCCGCGGTTTTCAGAGATATGCCTGCCGGTCCTCTCGGCAAAGGTTACGGATCTGTGCTTTCCTCCGGTGCAGCCCATGGAGATGACGATCTGGTTCTTTCCTTCTTTCACGTATCCGGGAAGGAGAAAATCGATCAGATCAAAAAGCCTCTTTTCAAATTCCTGCCCGGTTTCTCCCTGCATCACGTAATCCCTGACCTCCCGGTCAAGTCCGGTCTTTTCTTTAAGCTCCGGAACATAATAGGGATTTGGCAGGAACCGTACATCGAATACAAGATCGGAATCCTGCGGGATACCGTATTTAAAGCCAAACGACATAACGGTAACGACCATGTTCTGGAAAGACACGTCCGGACCGGCAAAGATCTTTTCCAGTTCCTGACGCAGTTCATTGGTCAGCAGAGACGATGTATCGATCAGATAATCCGACTCTTTCTTGATCTCGTAAAGAGCGATCCTCTCTTTTCTGATACCGTCCTCTATCCGGCCGCCCCGTTCCAGGGGATGGTCCCGTCTGGTTTCTTTAAATCTTTTTAAGAGAACGCTGTCAGAAGCATCCAGAAACAGGACCTTGTAGGCGATCTTTTTCCGGTCAAGTTCCGAAAACACTTCTCCCAGCCGTTCCAGATCGTTCCCGCTTCGGATATCAACTCCTACTGCCACTTTTTTATGCTTTTCCGAATCCAGGCTGAGATCCGCAAACTGACATATCAGAAATACCGGAAGGTTGTCTACGCAATAGTATCCCAGATCTTCCAGAGTTTTTAACGCTACAGTTTTTCCGGCTCCGCTCATGCCGCTGACTACGAGGAATTCCATTATTCTTTTCCTTTGAATGTGCCTTCCGTGTTCACCTTGACTCTTTCAAGAAACTCCTGTGCTGCGTTGTATCCCATTTTTTTTGCACGATTATTGACTGCCGCGCATTCAACGATGATCGCAAGATTACGCCCCGGACGGATAGGGATCTCGTGAAGGATCACTTTTTTTCCCAGAATGTCCATATGATGCTCTTCCAGCCCCATTCTGTCGTAAACCTTGTCTTTGTCCCATTCGTCGATATGGATCACCATGTCAATGGCCTGTGTATCCTTTATGGCCTCAAATCCGAAAAGATCCCTCACGTTTATGATACCGATACCGCGAAGTTCAATGAAATCTTTTGTGATGGCAGGTGCGGAGCCCACAAGAGTTTCGTCGGATACCTTTCTGATCTCCACCACGTCATCGGTCACCAGTCTGTGACCTCTTTTCAGAAGTTCCAGCGCCGCTTCGGATTTACCGACACCGCTGTCACCAAGGATCAGAACGCCTTCTCCGTAAACGTCCACCAGCACCCCGTGAATGCTGATACAGGGAGCAAGTTCCACTCTCAGCCAGCGGATCATCTCGGATACGAGTTCTGAAGTTGTAAGCGAAGAATTACAGCAGGGGACCCCTTCAGAAGCACAGGCATCAATGATCTTTTCAGATGGTGTATAATTTCTGGTGAACACGACGCAGGGAACGTGGAAAGACGCGAGTTTTTTAAAATTCTCGACGATCTTGTCTTCGTCTGAATCAGCAATATACTGCTGCTCTACTTTTCCGACCACCTGTACACGGTTTTTGTCAAAGTGATCAAAGAACCCGGTAAGCTGGAGTGCTGCCCTGTTCACGTCATAGAAACTGATCATCCTGTCCGAAAGGTCGATCTGGGGAGTCAGGACGTTCAGTTTCATTTTGTTGACAAGATCCTGTACGGATATTTTTTCGTCGATCAGTTCGCCGAAGCTGCCGGCAAGTAATGAAGGTTCTGCCATTAGAATTCTCCTAAAAATCTGATTTCCGGTTCCAGCCTGACGCCGGTATCACGGAATACTTTATCCTGTACATGACATATCAATTGATATATATCTTCGGCACACGCATTTCTGTCGTTTACCACGAATCCGCAATGTTTGGTACTTACGGAGGCGCCGCCGATCCGATACCCTCTTAATCCGGAATCTTCTATCAGCTTTCCGGCAAAGTACCCTTCGGGACGTTTGAATGTGGATCCTGCGGATGGATATTCCAAAGGCTGTTTTTCTCTCCTTCTGGAAGAAAGCTCCTGCATCCTTTCATGGATCTTTGCAGGATCTCCTTTTGTAAGACGGATAACGGCCTGTGTAACGATAAGATCCCTGTCCGATACGGAAGATCTTCGGTATCCGAAGTTCATTGTTTCCGGCGTAAGGTCTATGATATTCCCATGCCGGTCAAGAGCCTTTCCTCGGTAAAACACGTCTTTCAATTCACCGCCGTAGGCTCCCGCATTCATTACGCAGGCACCGCCGATGGTACCGGGAATTCCCGAAAGGCATTCGAAACCTGTCAGAGAAAGCTCTTCTGCCAGTTTGCCGATCGCTCCCATCTTCACACCTGCTCCGGCAGTGATCAGCACATCGTCTCCGGCTTGTTCATAGGAAATCTCTGAAAACGTTCCGTTCGGGTTTCTTCCAAGGTTTATCACGATCCCGGAATACCCACGGTCTGAGACCAGCAGATTGGAACCATTTCCCAGGATAAAGAAATCTTCGCTGTTTTCAGAAAGAAGTTTCAGAAGATCGGCGAGCTCTGCTTCATTTCCCGGCGTAACGAATATCCTCGCAGGTCCTCCGACCAAAAATGTCGTATACCCGGATAATGGCTTATCTTCAGCCACGTTCCCGGCATGTATGATTTTTCTGATAACGTCAGGATTCATAAAGCTTCCACATAAAATCGATCTTGGAAGGATCACTGTTCATCATTTCCACGGATCCCCGGTCTTTTTCTTCCAGCAGTCCATTTTCCTGAAGCCACTTCTTTACGTTTTGTGCAACCAGTACCGCCGCATCATAAAGCTTAGGCTCGCAGTCGAGCTTCTTTGCGACTTCCTCACGTATCATTTCCTTTATGAACGGAAAATGCGTGCATCCCAATACGATGGCATCCACTTTATCATTGATGTCCTCACACAGAGAATCGATGTACTTTCTGCATTCCGCGGAATCGACTGCGTCTGTCACACCGCTTTCCACGAATTTAACAAACTCGGGAGCGCCCTTGCTGATAAAGCGCGCTTTATCGGAAAGCTTTTTCACGTTATCCCGGAACATTTTCCCGTTCACGGTGAAATCCGTTGCGAAGGTGAGGATCATGGGATGATCCATTTCATTTGCTGCCCATCCGATGGCCGGTTCGATCCCTATGAAATGTATATCGGGAAAAGTCTTCCTGAGATGCTCTATAGCGGCGCTGGTTGCCGTGTTGCAGGCTATCACAACGCATTTGATATCTCCTTCTTTTTCACAGATCTTACGGATCACTTCATCACACAGCTCCTGAATGTTTTCCGCAGTCCTGACACCGTAGGGAGCGTTTGCGGAATCCCCGTAATACAGATAATCCTCACCCGGAAGCTGTTTTTTCAATTCTCTTAGTACGGATATCCCGCCCAGACCGGAATCAAATACAGCGATCTTTTTATTCTCTGACATAATGCCTCCAAAAGAAAACGCCGGACCATATTGATCCGGCTTGTTCGATCTTCACCGAATGGACCTGAGGGGAGTCGAACCCCTGTCCGAAGATCAATTCATTGTTCTTCTACTATCATAGTCTTTCCGTATTTAATTCGCATGACAGACAAGAGAAAGACATCCGATCGGTCATGCTAGCTTCATGATACGGCTGCATGCGCAAAGCTTAGCATGCATCGTTTCCTGTTTGAATGATGCCGCTTATCTTAAGAACAGGTACTTAAGGGCGACAGCTGCCATTTAGGCAGCCACTGCGAATGAATCGTCAGCGTTTAATTTTATTTTTGGAATTTAACGCATTGCCTTGCGGATAGCTTCACCAACTTCATGATCCCCGTCGAAACCGGTACAAGCCCTAAGATCACAATTGAATTAAACCACAAATGACGCCATATTGCAAGTTATACCTTGATATTGGCAGATTTAAAGTCTCTTTCCAGTTCTCTCTTCTGGTCTCTTCTTGCCTCATCGTCCCGCTTGTCATACAGCTTCTTTCCTTTGCACAGGCCGATCTTCATCTTTACCAGCTGCCCCTTGAAATACACTTCCAGAGGCACGATGGTAAAACCTTTCTCCGTTGCTTTCCCCGAAAGGCGATCGATCTCTTTTTTATGCAGAAGAAGTTTCCTGGTACGAAGAGGATCCTTATTAAAGATGTTTCCTTTTTCATAAGGATTCACATGCATGCCGTATATAAAAAGCTCTCCGTGATCCGCTCGGATGAAGGCTTCCTTAATAGAGGCATGTCCCTGCCGGATAGACTTTACTTCCGTTCCGGCAAGTTCGATCCCCGATTCAAATGTCTCCAGTACGAAATAATCGTGATATGCCTTTTTATTATTGGCTATAAGTTTTATCGAATTCTCTGCCATGGTATATGGATCCTAAATGTAAAAAAAGGCCCGGTTCCTCCGGGCCTTTCCCATGCAATTCCTTACTTCATGAGAAGATTCAGCACGATCGCAAGAACGAAGAAAAGGATCGCTCCGAACTTGGTGATCTTCTGAAGAGTACCTTCCATGGTGCGGCCTTTGATCTTGCCGAAATAGCTGTCAGCCATGCCGCCGATGGAACCAAGGCCCTGTGTACGTCCTTCCTGCATCAGAATGATGGCGGAAAGAATGATTCCAACGATAACAAATACGATCGATACAAAAATGACCATCTCAATTCTCCTTATTTCTCAATAAACAGCTTTGATATATTACCATAGCGCTTATGCAATAGTCAAGCTTTTTCAGCTTCTGAGCTCAATGCCCATGGTTGAAAGTCCGTTCAGAACTTTCTTCATGACGGAATTCACTTCATCGTCTGTAAGTGTCCTGTCACCGGCCCGTAAAGTCAGCGTATACGCCATGGATTTATATCCCTGTTCGACCTGTTCTCCTTCATAGAGATCGAAAAGCTTCAGATCTTCCAGCAGCTTTCCGCCGCGCTGACGGATCATTTTTTCGATGCCGCCTGCGGTGATGTCCTTCGGCACAAGCATGGAAAGATCTCTGGACACTGCAGGGAATCTGGCAATGCCCGTGTACTTTCTTTCAAAGTCGGCAAACTCCAGAAGTGCGGGAACGTCAAGAACTGCCGCATAGACTCTCGTACCGTCTTTGAATCCGTAATTCTTTACCACGAACGGATGGATCTCTCCGAGGTAACCGATGCATGTTCCTTTGTATAAGATATCTGCTCTTCTGCCGGGATGCAGATAAGCGTGCCTTTGTGCAGAGGAAGCATCGTATTCCGGACGTTCCGTCATCCCCAGTTTCCGGATGGCAACTTCCACGACGCCCTTCATGGTAAAGAAATCAATGTCTTTATCATATGCGCACAGTGTAAGCTGTTCCCTCTCATCGGGCAGATCCGTGAGGGGAAGCTCATGGGGCAGATAAATGTTGGAAAGATCGTACAGCCTGCAGCATTCCGCTCTGTGATTGTAGTTGAATGCTACGGAAGTAAGAATGGCATTCAGCGGCTGTGTCCTCATAATGGAGAAATCTTCCCCCAGCGGGTTGGAGATCACTACAGCATCACGCAATTTGTCTCCTTCGGGGATCAACAGCTTGTCGAACGCTTTCGGGCTCTCGAAAGCATAGGTCATAGCGTGAGAAAATCCATGATACTCCGCAGCATCCCGAAGGATCTCGTCACACATGAGCTTGAAGGAAAGCTTTCCTGTTGTTGCTTCACCCACGGGAAGCGTATCTTCGATCTTATCATAACCATGGAATCTGAGAACTTCTTCCGCAAGATCCGCCATGCAGTGAAGATCACGGCGGAAAGAAGGTACGATCACTTCTTTCTTATCCTCATCAAATCCAAGATCGATCTTAGCGAAGATCCGCTTCATTTCATCAGCGGAGATCTCTGTTCCTAGAAGTCCGTTGATCTTTTCCGGTTCGAATTTCACGCGAACGGTCTCTTCCGGAGAAGCGTACACGTCGATCACGCCGCCTACCACTTCACCGCAGCCAAGTTCCTCACAAAGCTCGCAGGCTCTGTTGATGGCAGCTTCCGCATTGGCAGGATCCAGTCCTTTTTCAAATATGGAGGATGCGTCTGTCCGAAGACCTGCTTTTTTGGCGGAAAGTCTCACATTGATCCCGTCAAAATTCGCGGATTCAAATACAACGGTCTTCACGGAATCCGCGATCTTTGAATTCTCGCCGCCCATTACGCCGGCTATGCCGATGGATCTTCCGGCATCTTTGATCATAAGGACCGTATCGTCAAGGGTCCTCTCCTGACCGTCCAGAGTGCGGAATTTTTCGTCGTTCCCGGCACACTCCACGATGATGGTACTGTTTTCAATGGTATCATAATCGTACGCATGCATGGGCTGACCGTATTCCTGCATCACAAAATTTGTGATATCCACAAGATTGTTGATGGGACGGATACCACTGTTTCTGAGACGTTTCTGCATCCATTCCGGTGAAGGGGCAAGCTTTATGTTTTTTACCATCCTTGCCATATATCTGGGGCAAAGACGGGTATCCCTCACTTCAACTTTCAGAAGATCTGCCACATTCTCTTCGTTTCCCGTCTTACGGGGATCGTGAAGTTTCAGTTCTTTTCCAAAAGTGGCAGCTGCTTCTCTGGCAATGCCAATGACGGAATAGCAATCCACTCTGTTGGAAGTGATCTCATATTCCACAACAGTATCGTCCATCCCCAGCGCTTTGATGGCGTCATCACCGGGCTTCAGACCCAATTCCTCAATAAGAGCTTCCGGGAAGAAATAAATACCGTTTTCCGGGGCGCAGGGATAAAAGTTTTTATCGGAGCCAAGTTCTTCTATGGAGCACATCATCCCGTAGGAATCTACACCTCTCAGCTTTCCGGCTCTGATCTCAATACCGTCTTCCGGAGCGGGTTCTCCGCCGTGACCTCCGGCTACTTTTCCGCCGTCAAGAACAGCAGGAACCAGTTTTCCGACGGATTCTCCGGTAACGTTGGGGGCACCTGTCACGATCTGCACGGTGCGGTCTCCGACAAACAACTGACAAACAACGAGTTTATCCGCATCGGGGTGTTTTTCCACCTGATCGATCCTTGCCACAACGATATTGCTTAAATTTTTGTTCAGGACAGTGTATCCCTCTACCTTGGTGCCGGTGAGGGTGATCCTGTCGCTGTATTCCTGTGCGGAAACGTCAAGCTCCGGCACATAATCACGTATCCATGAAATCGGTGTATTCATACCTTACCTCCTGTTAAAACTGCCCAAGGAAACGAAGATCGTTTTCATAGAGAAGTCTCATATCATCGATCTCATATTTCAAAAGCGCGATCCTTTCCAGTCCTACGCCGAAGGCAAATCCGGTATATTCCTCCGGATCGATACCGCACATTTTCAGTACGTTGGGATGAACCATGCCGCATCCGAGGATCTCGATCCATCCTTCTCCCTTACAGAAACGGCACCCGGTACCGCCGCACTTGTAGCAGCTTACATCCACTTCTGCCGAAGGCTCCGTAAACGGGAAATGATGCGGTCTGAACCGTGTCTTTGTATTTTCTCCGAACAGTTCCCTGGCGAACTGGCTCAGTGTTCCTTTCAGATCCGTCATGGTAATATGTTTATCCACTACGAGACCTTCTATCTGATTGAAAGAAGGGCTGTGAGTGGCATCGATGCTGTCGGAACGGAATACTCTTCCGGGCGCGATCATACGGATGGGCAGTTTTCCTTTTTCCATCACTCTGGCCTGTACCGGAGAAGTCTGGCTCCTCAGAAGTATCTGATCATTGATATAGAATGTATCCTGGACATCTCTTGCCGGATGTCCTTCCGGAATATTCAGTTTCGTGAAGTTATATTCCTGCCACTCCACTTCCGGTCCTTCCACTACTTCATAGCCCATTCCGACGAAGATCCGTTCCATTTCATCCAATGCCAGCTGGCAGGGATGAGGATGACCGGTCTTCTGCTCTCTGGCAGGGAGCGTAACGTCGATTTTTTCTGCAGAAAGCTTTTCCGCTGTCGCTGCAGCTTCCAGTTTTTCTTTCATGGAAGCTATGGCATTCTCTGCTTTCTGTCGGACGTCATTTACCTTCTGGCCAAATGCGGGGCGCTCTTCCGGAGAAAGATCTTTCATTTCTTTCATGATGAGCGTAAGGGTACCCTTTTTTCCGAGGTATTCCACTCTGACGTCATTGAGCGCATCCGCCGAATTACATGCGGATACTTTTTCTATGATTTCATCTGTTAACTTAATTAGATCCTGCATAACTACCTCTGCTTATCCTTCGATTCCGGGTCCGCCGGAAATATCTATATACTGTGTACTGCCGCCGGGTTCCAAAGGCGATGTGTCTTCCGGCGTTTGCGGAAGTACATCATCTCCGGGGCCGGGGGCCGGTTCCGTCGGCTCTGTCTCCATCGGAACGTCGCCGGGTTCCGGCGGGCTCGGCTTTAACGACGGATCTCCGGCCGGTCCTATCGGTCCTTCCCCGTCAATGAGCCCTTCCTCAGATACGCTTTCCGTTTCGGAAGTGGATTCCTCTTCCCGATACCATTCCGTATGACCGGAATATATCGCAGAGTGTTCCAGCGTCCGACTGATCTCTTTTCCGTCTTTCCTTACGATCAGATAAGTCTTCCAGGCAGAACCTTCGTCACCTGTGGTGGGTTCCTTTTCAAGATCTTCCGGAGGAATGGGCATTCTGACTACATCGTAAGTTGCGATCTGTTCTGACTCCAGAGCAAGTTCATATCCTTCTTTCAGCACAGGCCTTCCATAGATGGAAACGGTGACAGTCCGTTCATTGTATTTTGCCCGAATGCCGATGGCATACGTCTCTTTATTGCTGTATTCCGCATCGGCGTCATAAGGAATGTTGGCAAAACGGTAATCAGGCGTTTTCCAGCTTACGGTGGCATCCTGACCGGGTGTTACGTAAGTTGGTTTAAACGTATGAGAACGCCGCATGGTGGTCTTAAGGCCGGCAATAAGGACTGCGTTATAAAGCGTAGAGGAAACCTGACAGACACCGCCGCCGATCTCCTGAATGACCTCATTGTTATAATATGCGGCTGCGGCACCATAACCCTTTTCCGCAGTTCTTTCCCCTATGACTTCATTAAAGGAAAGTTCTTCCCCGGGACGGACGATGGTTCCGTTAAGCGCCTTGCAGGCCAGATCCACGTTATTGTTTCTGACGCTGTTGTTGGTCGTATGGGTGACGTACTCTGCGATGATGCGGTATTCACCGGCACCTCCTGCTTCTCCCGCAGGAAGTATGGTGAGTTCCGCTTTGATCTTTGCGTCATATTTTCCGTTGGAAAATGCCTTCAGCAGATCGTCTTTGAGTTTTTCCTTTTCGACACGGCATCCGTCGGATGCATCTTCGAAAAGGAACTCATCTTTTTCTGCATCGTAGGAACCGATACTGCCGCCTTTGGCTTCCCGATACCACATGTCATCCGCCTGCTGTACGGCATCCGCAATGTAGGTATTCACGTCGTCCAGGGAGACTTCGAACGTTTTGCTCCCTTCCACGCCTTTTCTGTCTTCGTCAAAGATACTATCCAGCATGGATATGGTCTGATCTTTGATATAATCCGGCAGCTCGATCTTTCCTGTAACGAAGATCTCTTTCTGGCTGTGGTCGGCGGAGGCATCCTCATACCCGGTATTTCCTTCGGGATTCTCTGCCGGCTGCTCTCCGGCTTCTCCCTCATAATCCGCGGAGACCGTGGGCTTTACGGTGCTTCCCACGTCAGCCTGTTCGTTGACGATGGCCATGCTCCAGTCGTAGCTTTTCGCTACGGCATCTACGATCTCCTGTCTGTTCATTCCGCGGATACTGAGCAAGCCGACTCCGGACAGACCGGGAAGTTTTGAAAGATCAATATACAGATCCGAACGGATCCTGCCGTCATCCGCGAATGTGACCTCGGTCTGAGAAGCGACAGTTTCCTCTGTCTGCTTCTTATTCTTTACAAATAGGAATATGATGGCCGCGGCAAGCAGCAGAGCCAGGATGCATCCAAGGATGATCGGAGTATAGTTCTTTTTATACTTTCTCCTGGACCGTCTGTTTGCACCACTTCTGCTGTTCCTGCCTGACTTGTTGTTTCTGTTTATCTGGTATCTTGTATAATTGTTCACTGTTTTACGACCAAATTCACGATCTTTCCGGGAACGTAGATCTTCTTTACGATCTCGCCGGAAATCTTTCCGTCCATGGCATCCAGTGCGATCTTAAGGACGTCATCGCCTGACATGTTTTCCTGTACATCAATGATCGTTCTTACTTTTCCGTTTACCTGAACGGGAACTTTAATGGTATCCTCTTTTGCCATGGCCGCATCAAATACGGGCCAGTCTGCTTTGAAGACAGAGGTCTCTCCGCCCATGTCGTGCCATACTTCTTCTGCAATATGCGGAGCAAAGGGTGCAAGAAGGATCGCAAAAGTCCTAAGCGTTTCCTTATCGATACCGCCCTCTTTCTTGGCGATCTCGATCAGTGCGTTATTGTGTTCCATGAATGCGGAAACTACCGTATTCAGGCTGAATGCCTCAAATCTCGTTTCGATGTCTCTGATGAGTTTGTGACGTTCCGCAAGCATTTCCTTTGTTGCAGGGATATCCTTATCGGCGGAATCCTGAGCAAGTTTGTAGAAACGGTTGATAAAACGGTATACGCCGTCCATACCTCTGTCATCCCATTCCGCATCCTGCTCCGGCGGTCCCATGAACAGCTCATAGAGCCTTAAGGAGTCACATCCGTAGTCCCGTACCATGTCATCGGGAGAAACAACGTTTCCTTTTGATTTGGACATCTTGTCCCCGTTTTTGCATATCATTCCCTGATTGAACAGTTTTGTAAACGGCTCAACGAAGGGCACGACGCCAATATCATACAGGAACTTGGTATAGAATCTTGCATAGAGCAGGTGAAGGACTGCGTGCTCCACGCCGCCTACGTACATATCCACGGGAAGGTACTTCTGCGCTTTCTCCATGCTGACAAGTTCCTTATCGTTGTGGTTGTCCACATAGCGAAGGAAATACCAGGAAGAGCCCGCCCACTGAGGCATGGTGTTCGTTTCTCTCTTTGCAGGTCCGCCGCACTTCGGGCACTTGCAGTTCACCCACTCCTCAATGGCAGCCAGCGGCGATTCGCCGGTACCGGTGGGTTCATAGCTTTCCACATCGGGGAGACGGAGGGGAAGCTCATTTTCAGGAACTGCCACGTTTCCGCACTTCGGGCAATGAACGATGGGGATCGGCTCACCCCAGTAACGCTGACGTGAAAATACCCAGTCACGAAGCTTATACTGTGTGGTCTTTCTTCCGTATCCGAGGTCTTCAATGATCTGCGGACCGTTTTTCTTCATGTATTCGCAGGACTTGCCGTTCCATTCGCCGGAATTGATCAGAACGCCGTTTACCGCTTCATAGGAATGCTCGGAAACGTCCACGTCATTTCCGTCCGGAGAAATGACGGGAATGATATCAAAGCCGAACTTCCTGGCAAACTCCCAGTCTCTCTGATCGTGTCCGGGAACGCCCATGACGGCACCGGTACCATAATCGGCAAGTACGTAATCCGCTACCCATACGGGGATCTTCTTCTTCGTAAGCGGATTGATCACGTAGGAACCGGTGGGAACGCCTGTCTTTACTTTATCCTGCATACGATCCACGTTGGATTTCATGGATGCTTCCAGAATATACTGGTCTACAGCTTCCTTATTTTCAGGTGTGGCGAGTTTTGCTGCCAGTTCATACTCCGGTGCTACAACCATGAATGTGGTTCCGTGAAGGGTATCGGGTCTGGTGGTATATACGGTAATGTGGTCATGGCCGTCTACGGGGTTCTCCAGTTTGAAATCCACTTCCGCGCCATAGGACTTTCCGATCCATTCCGTCTGCATCTTCTTTACTTTTTCCGGCCAGTCGAGAAGTTTCAGATCGTCCAGCAGGCGATCCGCATAAGCTGTGATCTTAAGCATCCACTGACGAAGGTTCTTCTTCGTTACAGGGCTTCCGCAGCGTTCGCACACGCCCTCTCTGACTTCCTCATTGGCAAGTCCGGTCTTGCAGCTGGGGCACCAGTTGATGGGGAACTCCTTTTCATAAGCAAGGCCGTTTTCAAACATCTTTACGAAGATCCACTGTGTCCATTTGTAATAATCGGGATCTGTGGTATTTACTTCCATGTCCCAGTCATAAATGGCGTTGATCTGTTTGATCTGCTTTTTGATATTGGCAACGTTCTGCGCTGTGGAGATCGCGGGATGCACGTGATTCTTAATGGCATAGTTCTCTGCGGGAAGACCGAAAGCGTCCCATCCCATGGGATGGATCACATATTTATCCTTTATTACCTGGTAACGTGACCATGCGTCAGAGATCACGTAGCCTCTCCAGTGTCCCACGTGCAGACCGGAACCTGAAGGATACGGAAACATATCCAGACAGTAATACTTTTCTTTCTTTCCGTCATTTACGTTGATGGGATTCTCTTCCCAGAATTTCTGCCATTTTTTCTCAATGGCCTGATGATTATATGTTCCCATAATGCCTCCAGTATCTATAGCAAAATAGCATGCACAAGGTTCTGCCTTCGTGCACACGCGACCGCTTATAATTTTAGTGCATCGAAATATACATGTCAACGAACATTACCGATAAAATATCGTCGTTTTTCTTAATTGTTATTGTGAAAGAATGCGAATATGTTTTCCGCGGTCCGCCGGTCGATGGATCCCGCTTTCAAAAGTTCTTCCACGTCAGCCTGTTTCAGAAGATCAATGTTCCTGAAATACTTTAGAAGTGCTCTTCTTCTCGTGGGCCCCACTCCCGGGATGTCATCCAGAATGGAATGGACCTGTTCTTTTGATCGCAGACTTCTGTGATACTCTATGGCGAACCGGTGCGTTTCATCCTGGATCCTGGTGATCAGATGAAAGCCTTCACTTTTCGGATCGATGGGCAGTTCTTTTCCTTTGTACCAGATGCCTCTCGTACGGTGTTTGTCATCTTTTACCATGCCGGCTGCGGGGATGCAGATCCCCAGTTCACCGATCACTTTTTCTGCAATACCGACCTGTCCTTTCCCTCCGTCCATAAGGATCAGATCCGGATACGCCCCGAAACGGGTATCGTTTTCGTCTTTTGCAAATCTCCTTGTAAGCATCTCGCGCATGGAGGCATAATCATTCGGACCTTCCACCGTGCGGATACGGAACTTCCTGTAATCGCTGTTTTTGGGCGCGCCGTTTACGAATACGATCATGGAGCCCACGTTTTCAAACCCGCTGATATTTGATATATCGTAGGATTCTATCCTTTCCAGCCGGCCAAGCCCCAGAAGATCCCTGATCTCATTGTTCGCGCCGATGGTCCTCAGCTGTTCCTTTTTCAGCTTTTCTCCGTCTTTTCTGAGAATGGTGACGGCGTTTTCCACAGCCATCTCGACCAGCTTTTCTTTCTGACCGATCTTCGGTATGCGGATATTCACATTCAGCCATCTGGAGAGAAGTTCTCTTTCCGGTATATCGCACTGTATCCATATCTCCTTGGGCAGATAGGGCGTTCCGGTATAGAACCGTTTGATAAATTCCGAAACCAGTTCTTCTAAAGTTTCTTCCCCCGTCATATCGATCCGGACATTTTCACGTCCGGTCATCACGCCGCCGCGGATAAAGAATACGCATACAATGCAGTTCCTGCCGTCCTGTGAGAGACCGATGATGTCCCGGTCATCATTATCGTACGCTGTGACTTTCTGCCTTACGGAAAGATCATCGACCGCTTTTAACAGCTCCCGGTATTCGATGGCTTTTTCAAATTCCATTTCCTCGGAAGCGGCCTGCATTTTATCCGTCAGTATTTTTTTGATCTTTTCATATTTTCCTGACAGAAACTCAAGAGCATCCCGTATCCCTTCACTGTACTCCTCCCTGGAAACGTTTCCGGTGCATGGTCCCATGCATTGTCCCAGATGGTAATACAGACAGGGGCGTTCCTTTCCGCATTCCTCCGGCAGTTTTCTGGAACAGGTCCTGACTCTGTAGAGTTTATGCAGCATTTCCAGACATTCCTTTACTGAAAGGGATGAGGTATACGGGCCGAAATAGCGGGAGCCGTCCTTTATGAATTTTCTTGTCATGAAGATCCTGGGATAAGCCTCACCGGTGGTCACTTTGATGTAGGGATAAGTCTTGTCGTCCTTCAGAAGCGTATTGTATTTCGGCCGGTTCTCCTTTATCAGATTGTTTTCCAGGACCAGGGCTTCCAGCTCCGAATCCACAACAATATATTCGAATCTGCGGATATTTGAGATCATCCGGCGGATCTTCGGAGACTTCCCCTCCGGTGACTGAAAATACTGGTGGACCCTGTTATACAGGTTCACTGCCTTTCCTATGTAAATGATCTCGTCATGAACGCCATGCATAAGATAAACTCCCGGTTTTTTCGGGAGTTTTCTTAATTCTTCTTTTAAATTAAATTCCGCATTGTCACTCATAGGTTATGATGGGGCCGTCTTCCAGCAGGATACTTTCGTCTTCTCCGCTCAGTTCCCCGTCTTTCAGCGCCTCTTCCAGTTCCACGGGGAATGTTTCTGCCGCTTCCGTAAGCTCTTCTTCCGGTATTGCGGCTCTGGATTCTTCGATCCTTTTCGCTTCCTCTTCTCCCTGCGTTTTGGTAAGAAATCCAGTATAATCGTATTTAACGGATGGGTTCCACAGGATCCATTCATCATAGCCGGCATCGTAGACACCCTGGATCTCCTGGCGGATGGCGTTTTTATCATACGTCATGTAATTGCCTTTGCCCAGCCACGTCGCTGTAAATGCCTGCAGCCACGGTCTTACCACGGCAACTCTTTCTCCCTCGGAAAGATAGGAAGACAGGGCGTTCTTTGACCTTTTGCACGCACCCAGAATGGCCTTATACGGTTCCAGGTCCGGGTGGTCAATGCCGAAATTCCCGTTTCCGTAATGAGACGGATAGATCATGGGACAGATATAATCTACTGACATGGCCATGGCGGGATAATCCTGTCCTACGGCTCTGGAATCCAGTTTCGATCCGATAATGGTTCCGAACACGTCACAGGACATATACACCCCTGCGTTTCTGATGTTCTCCGAAAGGTAGGAACAGAGCTCGGAGATCACCGTTGTCTTATCCCTGCCTTTCACGTCTTGTTCCTCAAAAATGCAGTCATCGGCGCCTTTATCCGTGCAGAAACGGATATAGTCGAACTGAATCTCGTCAAATCCGTCTTTCCCTGCCTGAAGTGCGATCCCCAGGATATAGTCCCAGTACTCTTCCTTGTAGGGGTTTACCCATCCGTAACCGCTGTTGTCCTTATAAAGCGTCCCGTCCTGTTTTGTGAGCATCCATTCGGGTTTCACTCTTCCCAGATGAGGATCCCTCATGGTCACGATACGGCCGATACAATAGATCTCATGCTCCTTCAGCTTCTTTAGTAAGGAAGACATGTCTTCCACAGCCACTTCAATGGATTCCAGCTCGGAAAGGTAGGGAAGATCCATGGCATAAGTAACTTTTCCGTAATCATCCTTGATATCGATCACAACGGCATTCAGTTCCGTTTCATCCAGGACTTTAATGATCTCGTCCATGCGCTCATTGTTGCCTACGGGCTTGGATGCCAGATACAGTGCCTTAACCTTTACCGGCGTCCTGGTATCAATAAATTCCGGTTCTGTTTCGCTTTCCGGTTCTGTGGTCTCCGTTTCCACAGGAGACGTATCTTCTTCCGTCGTCTGATTTTCCGGCGTCATGTCTCCGCCTGAGGCAAGCGGTTCATAACGTTTGCAGGAACATACAGTAAGCATCAGAAGAAAAACGCTGCACATCAAAACCAGGGACCGGCGAATATTCTGCCGGTCCCTGAAAAGATCCATTATGTTTTTCAGATCATTCCTCATCCTTGTCCTGAGCCGCAGCAACGATCACTGCATCCTGAACGTCCTGAGGAGCCTGCTCATATCTGTTGAACTCGTACTCGTAAGCGCCAAGACCGCCGGTCATGGAGCGAAGATCGGTACCGTATCCGTAAAGCTCGGACATGGGGATCTCAGCTTCGATGCAGGTCTTTCCGCCATGGTTGGAATTCATGCCAAGCACACGGCCTCTTCTCTTGTTCAGGTCACCCATAACGTCACCGGTGAAGCTGTCGGGAACGGTGACCTTCAGGGAAACGATGGGCTCCAGAATAACGGGACTTGCCTTCATGAAACCATCCTTGAATGCCAGGGATGCTGCCATCTTGAAAGCCATTTCCGAAGAGTCTACCGGATGATAGGAACCATCGTAAAGAGTAGCCTTCACACCGACCACGGGATATCCTGCCATGGGTCCCTTCAGAACGCATTCCTGAATGCCTTTTTCTACTGCAGGGAAGAAGTTTCTGGGTACGGAACCGCCGAATACCTGCTCTTCAAATACGTAAGGCTGTGTCATGTCGCCTGAGGGCTCGAAGTACATCTTTACATGACCGTACTGACCGTGACCGCCGGACTGCTTCTTGTGCTTTCCTTCCACGTCGACTTTCTTTCTGAGAGTCTCTCTGTAGGCGAATCTGGGCTTTGCAAGTTCGATCTTTACCTTATATCTGTTCTCAAGTTTTGACTTGACAACTTCCAGCTGCTGCTCACCGATACCGTAGATCAGTGACTGACGGTTTTCTCCGTCATTGAAGATCTTAAGTGTCTTGTCCTCTTCCAGAAGCTTGGCCATGCCGGCAGCGACCTTATCATCCTCACCCTTGTTTACGGGCTTGTAGGCCATGTAAGTATAAGGAGTCTCGATGTCGGGACCTGCATACATGAGAGTGGATCCCTTGAGACCCAGAGTATCTCCTGTGGAAGTTACGCTCAGCTTGGAAAGAGCTCCGATGTCACCGGCTTTGAGCTCGGTAACTTCGATGGCTTCCTTGCCGCGAAGCACGAACAGCTTTCCGGCTTTTTCTTCCTGTTCCTTGTTTACGTTATAAAGAAGTGTATCCGGCTTCAGAGAACCGCTCATAACCTTGAACAGGCTGTACTTGCCGATGAACGGGTCAACGATGGTCTTCCAGACCATGAGAGATACGTTTCCGTCAGCAGTGATCTTGCCGGTGACTTCCTTATCGCCGTCAACGCCCTTCCACTCTTTCTTATCGGGTGAGGGAACGTACATGTCGATGCACTGCATCAGATAATCCATGCCCTGTGCATTTACACCGGAACCGAGAAGTACGGGAACGATGCTTCCGTCCATCACGTTTGCCTTTAAAGCGTCATAGATCTCATCGGGAGTGAACTCTTCACCGCCGAAGAATTTTTCCATCAGTTCTTCGGAAGTTTCTGCTACTGCCTCCATGAGAGTGCCTCTTGCCTCCTCCAGCGGTGACTGCGCGTCTGCAGGAATGTCGCAATCTGCCTTCTTCGAGCCTTCCAGCCACTTTCTTCCCTTCTGCTTGATAACGTTAACGTAACCTACCAGCTTGCCGCCTTCCTTGATGGGCACCTGAAGCGGAGAAACCTTTGTACCGAATTCAGCGGAAAGGTTCTCCATGAGTCCCTGGAAATCTGCCTCAGCATCGTCCATGTTTGTTACGAAAAGGAATCTGGGAAGACCATACGCTTCACAGAAATCCCATGCTTTCTTGGTACCGGGCTGAATACCGGCCTTGCAGTTCACTACGATCACGGCAGCATCCGCAACGGAAAGAGCCTCTTCCACTTCACCAACGAAATCGAAATATCCGGGCGCATCCAGAAGGTTGATCTTTGTCATGCCATTCGGCGTCTTGTATTCTACAGGGACTACAGAAGTGGAAATAGAGAACTGTCTCTTCTGCTCTTCCTTGTCATAGTCACTGAGTGAGTTTCCGTCAGCTACTTTGCCCATACGGGAGGTGATCCCGGTCACATAAGCAAGTGCCTCAACGATCGTTGATTTGCCGGATCCTCCGTGGCCCATAAGTACGACGTTTCTTATGTCCTTTGTGTCATACGCCTTCATGGTGTATCTCCCTTCGTATTTTTATGAATTCATAAATCAGCGACAAAACGCATTGTGGTGATTATAACATAAATATCCGTTGATTCACAACATAAATTTATGAAATAAAGCAAAAAAAGAGCAGTACTGTAAGCCGGGTTATGTCTTGGACGGTCATCTATCTAGGAACTGCGTTGCCGCAGAACTCAAGCGTCCTACCCGGAACATGGCGGGCAGCCATAAAGTTCCTTCATGGACTTGCTTCGGATGGGGTTTACAATGCGGTCTCCGTTACCGGAGGCCCGGTAGTCTCTTACACTGCCATTTCACCCTTACCGCTTTCGCGGCGGTATACTTTCTGTTGCACTTTCCTTAGGATCGCTCCCACCGGCCGTTAGCCGGCATCCTGCCCTGTGAAGCCCGGACTTTCCTCTCGCGCAATGCGCCAGCGACCGTCTGTACTGCTCATTAATGATTCTACCACAAAAAAAGCAGCCTGAAAAGGCTGCTTTCTTACTTATCTCATTTGATTACCGGATCATTTCCTTAACCTTGGCTGCCTTGCCGATACGGTCACGCAGATAGTTGAGCTTTGCTCTTCTTACCTTACCGAAACGGATCACTTCCACCTTTGCAACAAAGGGACTGTTCATGGGCCAGGTCTTTTCTACGCCTACGCCGTTGGAAAGCTTTCTTACGGTGAAAGTAGCGCGGATGCCGTGTCCCTGCTTCTGGGTAACGGTGCCTTCGTAGATCTGGATCCTCTCACGGTTTCCTTCCTTGATGAGGTTGTGAACTCTTACGGTATCGCCTACGTTGAACTGAGGCATATCCGCTCTCATCTGTTCATTTTCGATCTTCTCGATGATCTCATGCATTTTGGTTTCCTCCTGAAAATTACCGGATGCTCATAAACGTCAGCGCCAGCGGAGCATCTTACTTTTAGATTACTGCTCAAAACAGCCTTTAGATACTATCACGATTCTGTATTTATGTCAAGCGATCTTAAATACTTAAGTTCTTTTTTTGAAAGCCTGGACTCGTCAATAAGGTCCGGGCGAAGTTCCAGAGTTTTTTTTATGGACTGCTGTCTTCTCCACTCATCCACTTTTCCGTGATTGCCGGAAAGAAGGATCTCGGGTACTTTCAATCCTTCGAAGACTTCAGGTCTGGAATACTGCGGGTATTCCAGAAGACCGTCATGAAACGTTTCTATCTCGCTGGAATCCTCTCCGTGCAGAACACCGGGGATAAGCCGGGATACTGCATCGATAATGACAACGGCAGGCATTTCGCCGCCCGTCAGAACATAGTCACCGATGCTTACCGGTTCGCACCCCGTAAGTTCCAGCGCCCGTTCATCCACGCCTTCATAATGTCCGCACAGAAAGATAATGTCATCCAGCGTTGAAAGTTCTTCCGCCATTTTCTGGTCAAACTTTCTGCCCTTCGGAGACATGTACAGGGCTCTCACTTTGGAATCATCCGGAATATGCCTTTTTACGTAACGGTAACAGTCATAAATGGGCTGCACCTGCATCAGCATGCCGGAACCGCCGCCATAGGGATAATCATCCGTTTTCCCGTGTTTGTCCAGAGTGAAATCACGGATATCGTATGTATGCAATTGTATCAATCCGTTTGCCTGTGCTCTTCCGGTGATGCTTTCTCCCAGAAAGCCGGAGATCTGCTCAGGAAACAGAGTCATTACGTGAAAATTCATTACAGGTCCAGAAGTCCGGGGATCACGTGGACTTTCATTTCGTTGTTTTCTATGTCAATGTTTCTGATGCATTCTTTTACCGCAGGCAGCATGTATTCTTTTCCTTTTTCCGCGGATACCAGATATACGTCGTTTGCTCCAGTTTCCATGACATCCTTTACCGTTCCCAGATGGATCCCGTCTTCGTCATACACTTCCATGCCGATAATATCCGCTATGTAGTATTCTCCCTCGGAAAGCGGAACGCCGTCTTCCCGTTTGATGCACAGATCGGCGCCGACGTATTTTTCCACCTCATCGATGGAATCGATATCCTTGAACTTTACGATCACCAGATTCTTGAAATATCTGACTTTTTCCATTTCTGCCGCGTGAAAACGGTTTTCCCTGCGGATGATGACGTTTTTCAGTTCATCAAAACGATCAGGAGAGTCGGTCGTCGGAAAAACCTTGACCTCTCCCCTGATCCCATGAGTCCTGACTATAACGCCTACCCTCAATTCCTTATTCATATCAACCAATGTCAAGAACGACCTTGAGCTTATCTCTGGTCGCGGCGGCATTCAGCACCTGTCTCAGCGCTTTTGCGATCCTTCCTGACTTTCCGATGACTTTTCCCATGTCGCTTTCGGCAACTTTCAGTGAAAGAACGACCATGTCGCCTTTTTCTTCTTTTGTAATTTCTACCTGATCAGGATCATCGACGAGTGACTTAGCCATAACTTCCAATAATTTTTCCATGAGTCACCTCTTATCGATCAGATCACTTTTCGATACCGGCAGCTTTTAAGAGCTTTAATACGGTCTCGGTAGGCTGTGCACCGTCAGCAAGCCATTTCTTTGCAGCTTCTGCATCGATCTTGATGGTGCTGGGCTCGGTATTGGGATCATAGTATCCGATCTCCTCGATGAAACGACCGTTTCTGGGAGCTCTCTGATCGGCAACGATCACTCTGTAGAAGGGCTTCTTAGCTGCACCAAGTCTTCTTAATCTGATTTTTACTGACATCTTTTTTTCTCCTTTAAATAAAGTATATTGATATGTTAGAACGGCATTCCCATGCCCTTAAACATCCTTCCGAGACGGCTCATACCACCGTGTTTTGACATGCCGGTAAACTGCTTCATCATTTTCTGCATTTCCGAAAACTGTTTTACCAGGCGATTGACTTCCGCGATATCGCTGCCGGATCCTTTTGCGATCCTCTGCTTTCTTGACGGGTTCATCAGTTTGGGATTCTCACGCTCTGCAGGCGTCATGCTCATGATGATGGATTCGATCCTCCTGATACCGGATTCATCCACGGCATCCGCATTAAACCCTTTCATGCCGGGCAGCATTCCCATGACGGCGGACAATCCGCCCATTTTTCTCATCTGCTCCATGGAGCTGAGGAAATCATTGTAATTGAATTCGCCTTTTTTCAGATGTCTGGCGGTCTCTTTTGCTTTTTCCTGATCTGCCGTGCTCTGTGCCTTTTCTATCAGTGTCAGCACATCGCCCATGCCTAAGATCCTGGAAGCCATTCTGTCCGGGTGAAACTCTTCCAGCTGGTCAAGTTTTTCGCCCATACCCACGAAATAGATGGGCTTTCCTGTCACGGAACGAATGGAGAGCGCGGCACCGCCTCTGGTATCGCCGTCCAGCTTGGTGATGATCAGTCCGTCGATCCCCACTTTTTCGGAAAATTCCAGAGCGACGTTCACGGCTTCCTGTCCGGTCATGGCGTCCGTGGTAAGAAGTGTGTAGTCTACAGGAACGTTTTCCTTGATCTCCGACAGTTCCTGCATCATGGTCTCGTCGATCTGCAGACGGCCGGCCGTATCTACGATAAGTACGCTGTATGACTTTCTGACAGCCTCCTGATAAGCGTCTTTCGCGATGGCTACCGCTCCTTTTGCCGGATCTTCGGTAAACACGTCCAGACCCAGCTTTTCACCGTTTACCTGCAGCTGTTTGATGGCAGCGGGTCGATAGGTATCACAGGCCGCAAGAAGCACTCTTCTGCCCTTTGATTTGAACTTGGCACCGATTTTTGCCGCCGTGGTCGTTTTGCCGGCGCCCTGAAGGCCCACCATCATGATCACCGTAACGGTGCCCGGCGCCTTCAGAACAAGTTCCTCCGATTCGGATCCCATCATGCGGACCAGTTCGTCATTTACGATCTTGATGATGGTCTGCGCAGGTGTGAGGCTCTGCATCACTTCCTGCCCCATGCATTTGGCTTCCGTATCCCTGATAAACTGACGGACGAGCTTAAAGTTGACATCCGCTTCCAGAAGAGCCATTTTGATCTCTTTCATGGAGCTTTTAATGTCTTCCTCGCTAAGTCTTCCTTTTCCGCGAAGCCCGCCGAATATATTCTGAAGTTTTTCAGTCAGTCCTTCAAATGCCATTACTTCTCACTTAATTTCTTTTCCAGAAGATGGAGCTTTGACTCGTAATCTTCCAGTTTCTTTTCCGTTCTTTTCAGCATGTCCTGGACGCCCTGCCGGGTGATCCCGCAATCAAGCGCGATCTCGGAAAGAGACAGATCCTCATTGACAAGAGCCCCAAAGATCTCTCTCTGGTGTTCCGTAAGAAGATCCCCGTACAGATCATATAACATTCCCAATCTTACGATTCTTTCCATAGCATGCCCCATGACCCGGAAATTATACACGTAAAAGATAAGGGTGTCAAGTACTTTACTTGACACCCTGATTTCTTACTGAAACATGTCTTTCACATAGCTTTGCGGATCAAACTCTCTGAAGTCCTCCGCTTTTTCTCCGGTACCCATGTACAGCACAGGCACGTTGATCTTTTTACAGACAGACACGGCAACGCCTCCTTTGGAGGAGCTGTCCATCTTGGTAAGGATGATGCCTGTGATCCCGCAGGCCTTGGAAAACTCTTCCGCCTGGTTCAGCGCGTTCTGTCCGGTGGTGGCATCCAGCACCAGAAATACTTCTTTTCGAACTCCGGGAAGTTCTCTGTCTATGATCCTGTTGATCTTTGAGAGCTCATCCATCAGGTTCTTTTTATTGTGAAGTCTTCCCGCTGTGTCACAGATCAGTACGTCGGCATTCCTGCTCTTCATGGCTCCGATCCCGTCATATACCACGCTGGCCGGATCCGCGCCTTCCTCCTGTTTCACAAGCTCACACCCCGTACGTTCCGACCATACTTCCAGCTGTTCAATGGCAGCCGCACGGAAGGTGTCCGCCGCACAGAGGATCACTTTCCTGCCCTGATTTTTAAGAAGCAGTGCCAGTTTTCCGATGGTAGTCGTCTTTCCCACCCCGTTGACGCCGGTGACCAGGATCACGCATTTTTCTTTCAGAAAGTCATAGGCGCAGGGATCTGTCATCATTCCGGCAGACACTTTTTCGATCAATATCTTTCTGACTTCCTCCGGATCTTTCAGATGCTGTTTCACAGCTTCCTCACGAACTGCGGAAACGATCTCTGAAGAAAGATCCGCTCCCATGTCCGCCATGACCAGAATGTCTTCCAGTTCTTCATAAAAATCATCGTCTACCTGGGAATAATCTCCGAATACGGTATCCAGTGCGTTTTTTATTTTATCAAACAGTCCCATTAGTTGACAGAATCACTTACCAGATCCACGCTGACAAGCGATGTTACTCCTTTCTCCTGCATGGTGACCCCGTACAGACGGTCAGCCTCTTCCATGGTTCCTCTTCTGTGCGTGATCAGGATAAACTGTGAACGGCCAGAGATCGCTTTCACATATCTGGCGAAACGGATCACGTTGGAATCATCCAGTGCCGCTTCGATCTCATCAAGAAGACAGAATGGCGAGGGCTTCAGATTCTGGATGGCGAACAGAAGAGCAATGGCCGTAAGTGCTTTTTCACCGCCGGAAAGCTGCATCATGTTCTGAAGTTTCTTTCCCGGCGGCTGGGCAATGATCCCGATGCCGCAGGTCAGTTCATCGTTTTCACCTGCTTCTTCATCAAATACCAGTTCCAGTGACGCTTCTCCGCCTCCGAACAGCTTTGCGAAAACCTTGCTGAATTCTTCCGCGATCAGCTTAAACTGAACGCTGAACTGTTTTTTCATTTCCGTATCCAGTTCCCTGATAATGTCAAGTACCGTGTTCTGGGCCGTCATGATATCATCATGCTGCGTCTTCGTAAGTTCATAACGCTCCGAAACTTCCTTGAACTCATCGATCGCCTGAATGTTGATCGGTCCCAGATCTTTTATGGCGGAACGAAGTTCGCTGATCTTCTGCCGGATCCTGCTGTCAGGACCCAGTTCCTTGTCCATATACTTTCTCGCTTCGGACAGCCCCGTCTGATATTCTTCCCAGATATGGCCCGTTGACTGTTCCAGTTTCTGCTGTCCCTTCTCCATGCTGCTTTCCAGACGCATGACTTCCTTTTCCAGCATGACGATCTTTTCGCTCAGTTCATCCTTAACGGTAAAGTATTCGCTTTGCGAGCGTGACAGCTCATCACGTTTCTTTTCGGATACTTCCAGAAGTTCTTTTGCGCCCTGTATGCCTTTTCTTACAGCTTCAATATCCTCTTTTCTGTCGGAAATGCTTTTCTGCTTTTCGCTGATAGCATTCCGGTTCTGCGTCATGGATCCCTCCACCGAGGCGAGATCCTTCTGATACGCCTCGTTTTCAGACAGGATCCTTTCGATGTTTTCCGCGATGAAATCCACGGACTGCGTAAGGCTTGCGAATTTTGTTTTCAGATCACTCATGATATCGAACGAAATGCTGTTCTTCTTTTCGTTGATCTCACGCTGTTTTTCATAGAGCTTATTCAGTTCATCGTTCTTTTCCGACAGTTTCTTTTCACAGTCGGAAATATCACCGGCAAGGGATCTTACTTCGGCATTCAGCCGGTTCAGTTCTTCCTGCAGTTCTCCCAGTTCTCTGGAACGGCTCATAAGGCTTGTTGAGGATCTGAAAGATCCGCCGGCAATGGAGCCGCCGGGGCTCAGCAGTTCTCCTTCCAGAGTAACGATGCGAAGCCCGTGCCTGTGCTTTCCGGCAATGGCCAGAGCACAGTCTATGTTCTTGGCGACCAGCGTATTTCCCAGAAGATTCTGTACGACACCGTCATACTGGGTATCGTTTTCCACCAGCGAAGAGGCGATCCCCAGGCACCCGTTCTCCTTGAGCGCGTCTCTGTATTCTTCCGCGGTCTTTCCCTTTACGGCGTCCAGCGGTAAAAACGTGGCCCTGCCCAGGCGGTTCTTCTTCAGGATCTCGATGATGTTTTTTGCGGTCTCTTCCGATTCCGTGACGATATTCTGGATCCTTCCTCCAAGTGCCGTCTCAATGGCGACTTCGTATTCTTTTTTCGTGGTAACGAGATCGGCGACCACGCCATGGATCCCCGGGATCCTGTTTTTCAGCGCCATCACATTCTGAACGCTCTGTCCATATCCCTCATAACGTTCGGAAATGTTCCTTAGTGTTTCCAGTTTTGAGCGGACGCCGGCAGCCTGTGTTTCCACGGCAGATCTCTTATCCGTAAGATCTTTCAGATCAGCACTGATCTGCGCCGCTTCAGAGGTGGATTTTTCGATCCACTTTCTGTTGTCGGCTTCTTTTTCGTGAATGTCAGTCAGATCATTTCTTTTATTTTTGATCGCCTTCAGCCAGGCCGGTTCTTCGAATTCAAAGTCATCCGTCTCGCCGTCCGGTTCGGCAGCCTCTGATGTTTCCGAAGGAAGTGCTTCTGCACCGGGAAACGCTTTCTTAAGTGAAGACTCAAAGCCCTCTATCTTTTTGTAAAGTTCCGAAGTACTGATCTCTTCTTCTGCGTAACCGTTTTCTGTGATCAGGGATCCGCTTCGGGTATCGAATGCGGCAAGGTCATTTCGCAGATCAATAAGAGACCTGAGGTAATCCCCCACGGCCGCGGTACGTCTGGCGTTTTCTGCCTGCAGTTTTTCATTGTTTCCGGAAAGGATCGCGATCTCCGATTCCAGAGAACGGATCTCCGTATCCGAAACACTGATCTGACTCTCCAGATTTTGGATCAGAAGTTCGCCTTTGTGGATCTCTTCACCGGAAGTACGAAGTACCTCCTCCGCTTTCGCAAGTTCTTCGGAAAGTTCTTTGTTTTTATTCTTTAAGGATTCATCTTCTCCTTTTACGGTATCCAGCTGCCCTCGGGTGATCGTGATGTTCTTCTGGATCTCATCCATTTCGCCAAGGAGCCTGTCGGCGTCTCTCACGAACATGTTAAGTTCAAAGATCTTCAGCTCATCTCTCAGTTTCAGATATTCTCTCGCGCCTTCTGACTGCTTCTCCAGAGGACCGATCCTTCGCTCCAGTTCATGCAGGATATCCGTGATACGGATCAGGTCAGCTTTTGTATCCTCCAGTTTTTTAACGGCGATCTGCTTTCTTTTCTTGAATTTCGTGATACCGCAGGCTTCGTCGAAAAGTCCTCTTCTGTCTTCGGGCTTTCCGTTGATGATCGCTTCCACCTGTCCCTGACCGATAATGGAGTATCCCTCTTTACCGATACCCGTATCAAAGAACAGTTCCTGAACGTCTTTCAGACGGACCACCTGTCCGTTCAGCATGTATTCGGATTCCCCTGACCGGAACAGTTTTCGTGACACGGTCACTTCGGAATAGTCAATGGCAAGAGAACCGTCGGAATTGTCAAACGTCATGGCAACGTATGCGAATCCCAAAGGCTTCCTGAATTCCGTACCGGCAAATATGACGTCCTGCATGGAAGAACCGCGAAGCGCTTTTGCTTTCTGCTCTCCCAGCACCCATCGTACGGCATCTGCAATATTTGATTTTCCCGATCCGTTGGGACCTACGATCGCTGTCATTCCCGGACTGAAATTCAGTACCGTTTTATGTGCAAACGACTTGAATCCCTGGATCTCGATCTTCTTTAAAAACATAACTGACTGATCTCTTTGATTTTATCGATAGCCGCACCTGCAGCTTTCTGTTCCGCTTCTTTTTTTGAGTTTCCGTACCCTTCGGAATATTCGTCTCCGTCTACAAACAGCCGGCAGTAAAACTGTCCTCTTGCATCATTGCACCCCGTGGTATCGTACCGGAACGGAGTTTCCCTTTTCTGAAGGATCTCCTGCAGCCGGGATTTATTATCGTTCAACAGTTCCATTGCGTCGACGCATCCTATGACATGCTCATAAATAAATTCTCTGGCTGCCGAAAATCCGCCGTCCAGATACAGGGCTCCGGTATACGCTTCAAACGCGTCTGATATGACGGAAGGCTTATCCCGCCCGCCGCTCATTTCCTCACCCTTTCCCAGAAGAACAAATTCCGGAAGGCAGATCTGCTTCGCACACAAAAATAACGCCGGTTCAAAAACCAGCGATGAACGCATTCGTGTCAGTTCTCCTTCTTCGCTTTCCGGGTACCTGCGATACAGATATTCCGATACCACCAGTTCCAGTACGGCATCACCCAGGAATTCCAGGCGCTGATTGCTGTATATCCTGGTTTTCTGCATCTCTCCGGAATAGGACGGATGTGTCAGAGCAAGGATCAGAAGTGATCCATCCCGAAACGAATATCCGGTGTATTCTGATAATTCTGCCGGATCCCTCAATTATTTCCTGTCTTCCAAAAGTTTAAGTGCATCCCCTACGGTAGAGATCCCGCTTAAAAGTTCCTCATCATCGGGGATCTCGATATCGAACACTTCTTCTGCGTTCATGAGTATCTGCATGATATCAAGGGAATCCGCGCCGAGATCTTTTAAAAGATCCGTATCCTCGGTGATCGACTTTGGATCGATGTTCATTACTTCGGCAATGATACCGGCAAGTTTTTCAAATTCCATGCATTTCTCCTTCATTTTATATTCAAAATAATATTAAACCTTTTCAAAGGCTTTTGCAATGATTTCATTGACACCGCTGTTCACGTAGGCATCTGCCTGAAGGATGGCATTTTTGATCTCTTTTTTTGTGGCATTGCCATGACACTTGAATACGGGGGATTTGATCCCCAGAAGGGGAGCCCCTCCGTAGTTGCTGGTATCAAAGGTTTTCAGTGTTTTTTTCAGTTCCGGAAGGATCATGACGGCCGCCAGCTTTGTCAGCAGATCTTTCTTGAATATCTGCTTTATAAGCTTCAGAAACAATGAAGCCGTTCCCTCGAACATTTTTACCATGGCATTGCCGGTAAACGCATCCGCAACCACCACATCGGCAGTCCATTCCGGGATCTCTCTTGCTTCGCAGTACCCCAGATAGTTCAGTTCCTTATCTTCGGAAAGCAGCTTGTTTGCCGCTTTTGTAAGCTGATTTCCCTTTTCTTCTTCAAGGCCTATGTTCACCAGTTTCACGGAAGGCGAAGTCACCCCCATGATCTCCTTCATGTAGATGGAACCCATGCGGGCAAACTGATGCAGCCAGGCAGGATCGGCATCCACGTTCGCACCCATGTCAAGAAAGAAGGTCGTCCCTTTTACCGTGGGGATCAGAGAACCAAGCGGCGGTCTCAATACGCCGGGAAGTCTGCCCACCAGCAGCTGTCCGGCTGCGAGGACAGCACCGGAAGAACCGGCAGAAATAAACGCGTCCGCCCTTTTTTCACGAAGCTCATTGATTCCCGCAACAAGGCTGGAATCTTTTTTCCTTCGAATGGCAAGTACCGGACTTTCGTCAAGAGATATGACGGACTCCGCGTTCACGACGGAGATCCTGTCCTTATCATATTGCTTTTCTTTCAAAAGCACTGTGATCTTTTCTTCCGGTCCGGTAAGGATCACACGGATATCGGAATTCTCGTTTACGGCATCCACGGCACCGTCGATATTACACACGGGAGCATTATCACCGCCCATGGCATCAAGTACAATAACAGACATGACATACCTCTATGTTCATTATAAAGTAAAAAGGCTTTCAGCCTGAAGCTGAAAGCCTTTCGCAAAACTATTATTACTCAGCGTCAACCTTTACGATCTCGCGCTTGTTGTATGAGCCGCACTTCTTGCATACCATGTGAGGCATAACCAATGCACCGCACTTAGAACATTTTGCAAGGCAGACCTGACTCATCTTCCAGTTTGCTCTTCTGGAATCACGTCTTGCTTTTGATGATTTATTTTTCGGGCAGATCGACATAGTCTACACCTCCTTTTCTTAAGCGACCTATGGATTATACACAGTAATACCGTTTATGTCAACAGTATTTTTATTTTGTAACAAGTGCCTGTGTATCCATGGCGATCTTAAGCTCTTCGTTGGTGGGAAGAAGCCATACCTGCACCTTGGAATCGTCGGCAGAGATCAGAGCTTCTTTTCCTCTGACGTCGTTTCTCTGATCGTCGATCTTGACTCCCAGATATCCGAGATACTCTTCGCAGATCAGCTTTCTGGCCTGCTTATCGTTCTCTCCTACGCCGGCGGTGAAGCAGATGGCATCCACACCGTTCATGGCAGCTGCATAAGCACCGATATACTTGGCAACTCTGTATCTGTAAGCTTCCAGAGCAACTTTGCACTTCTGATCACCTGCATCTGCTGCAGCGCCCACATCACGGAAATCGGAGGAAACGCCGCCGCTCATGCCGAAGATGCCGGACTTCTTGTTCAGGATATTGAGCATCTGATTGACATCAATACCCTCCTTGTTGCAGATGTACTGCAGGATCGCGGGATCCAGATCACCGGAACGGGTACCCATGATCAGACCTTCCAGCGGAGTAAGACCCATGGAAGTATCTACGCACTTTCCGCCGATGGAAGCGGATACGGAAGCGCCGTTTCCAAGATGGCAGACGATGACTTTGGCATTCTCGGGAAGCTTTGCGATCTCGGGAAGTCTGTGGCTTACATAGTCATGGCTTGTACCGTGGAAGCCGTAGCGGCGAACGTGATACTTCTCATAATACTCGATGGGGATCGCATAGGTATATGCCTTGGGCTCCATTCCCATGCCGAAGGAAGTATCGAATACTGCCACATTGGGCTTACCGGGCATTGCTGCTTCGCATGCTTCGATGCCCATAAGGTTTGCAGGGTTGTGAAGCGGTCCAAGATCAAAGCACTCTCTGATGGCCGCCTTGCACTTTTCGTCAACCAGGCAGGACTTGGTGAAAAGGTTTCCGCCATGAAGGACTCTGTGACCGATGGCATCCACTTCATCGATGGACTTGAGAACACCAACGACCTCATCGGTAATGGCTTCCATGACCATCTCAACAGCTCTCTTATGATCAGGCATTGCTTCCTGTCTTACAAAGTCGTCCTTTCCGGGGACCTTATGAGTCAGTTTGGAACCGTCGATACCGATCCTTTCGCAAAGACCCTTGCAGAGAAGATCCTTCGTTTCCATGTCGATGATCTGATATTTAAGTGATGAGCTGCCGCAGTTAAGAACAAGAATTTTCATTTGGATCTCCTTTTTGATTACTTTACGATAACACCCTTCACAGTGCCTTGGCATCCTGCTGCGTTGGACTCATCGGTATCTACGTGCATGGCAAGTGCATAGGAAGAAGAAACGCGGACAACGGTGTCGCCCAGAACTGCCTTACGGCCGGTACCGCAGTCTACCAGAACGTCAACGATCTGACCGTTTTCTACTCCGAATTCAGCTGCGTCTTCGGGAGTCATGTGGATATGACGCTTTGCTGCGATAACGCCTTCCTTGAGTTCCACTTCACCGGCAGGACCCACCAGCTTGCATGCACCGCTTCCTGCGGTATCACCGGACTCACGTACGGGAGCCTCCACGCCGATGGAACGCGCATCGGTCAGTGAGATCTCTACCTGATCCGCCTTACGGCAGGGACCAAGGATAGATACGTTGGCAAGTTCTCTCTTTGCGCCTACTACGGTGACTCTTTCGTTGGACGCAAACTGTCCGGGCTGTGAAAGAGCTTTCTTCATGGTCAGCTCATATCCTTTTCCAAAAAGAGCCTCAAGGGTCTCCTTGGTTACGTGTACGTGTCTTGCACTGGTCTCAACAATAAAATCTTTTGCCATTTTGGTATTCCTCCGGTTATTTAAAATTTTTCAAATCTTTCAACGTCTGTTACGAATACGGTAGCTCCGCCGATCTTTACCTTGACCGGTACCGTGGAACTGTTCATCATTCCCGTTCCGGAAATGTAGGGCATATTCACGGTGATATCCTGGCTCTGACCGCATTCTCTCTTTATGATGTCAATGATCTGCTCTACCTTGTCGTCTTCAGTCACGATCAGAAGCGTAACGTTTCCTTTTCTTAAAAAGCCACCCACGGTGGAAAGCTTTGTAATATAGAAATGTTCCGCATTCAGAGCCGCAGTTACGTCATCTTCATTGTCGTTTCTTACGATCGCATATACGAGCTTCATAAAGACCTCCTTAAATATAGTCTATGCACACTATTCACACTTTGTGTTATAATACCATAACGTAACTTATAAATCCATATGATTCCGAAAAAATCATGAAAACCGCAGCTATTATTTGTGAATATGATCCTTTCCACAACGGACATGCCTATCTGATCCGTAAAGCAAAAACGGAGCTTTGCTATGATCAGGTGATCTGCATCATGTCCGGCAATTTTGTGCAGAGAGGCGCGCCTGCCGTCTGCGACAAATATCAGCGTGCAAAATGGGCTCTTATGGCCGGTGCCGACCTGGTACTGGAGATCCCGCCCGTCTTTGCCGCTTCTTCTGCCCGGGAATTTGCAGCCTGCGCAGTGCGCGCAGCTGTATCTTCCGGCATTGTGGACGGACTTCTGTTCGGTATCGAAGGTAACGTTTCTCTCGAGATGCTTAAGGAAGAAGCGAAAAAAGATATCTCTGCGGATTCCGAACAGATCAGAGATATGATGAAACAGGGAATGACTTATCCCGAGGCACTCTCCGCTTCCGGGGAGTCCGGTCCGCAGTATTCTTCCAACAATATCCTTGCCGTGGAATACCTCAGGGAACTTGACAGACTTCACTCATCCGTGACCCCCGTCCCCGTAAAGAGGATCGGCGATCCCTTTTCTTCCCGTGATCCCGCAGATAAGCGTTTTACTTCCGCAACGGCGATACGGGGACTGCTTACGGAAGGCGTGTCCGTTTCCTCTTACGTTCCCGGTTTTGTGGCCGCTGATCTGAAACGTCCGGTGGTTGCCGATGATCTGTCATCCATTCTCACCAAGGCACTTCTTACCGAGCCCGATCTTACCGTATTCCATGATGTTTCGCGTGAGATCGCCGGGCGTCTTGCCAACAGAAAAAACACGATCATGACTTTTACCGAAAGGATCGCAGATACGAAGACAAGGCAATACACTTATACCAGGATATCCCGGGCGCTCCTTCATATTTCGCTTGGTATGCGTGAAGATGAGTTTCTGAACGCAAAAGAAAACGGTTATCTTCGATATCTTCGGATCCTCGGCCTCAGAAAGAACAGTCCTGTGTCATCTCTCCTCAAAAAAAACGCAGCCCTTCCCGTCATAGGAAGGACCGCGCAATATGCCGATCTGCTGGCCGGTGATATTTTGTACGACCAGATCTATTATTCCGTTTCCGGAGCAAAAGGGGAATTTGACCGCTCTCCCGTCGTCTTAGACTCTGACGATATCTGAAAGGCCGTTCTGCGGTGCGACTGTCACTCTGGTAAGTCCCGGGTGATACTCTGAAAGAACTTCCTGAAGCGCTGTCTGCGGTGTGTTGTTGGTCTCGGAAAGATGTCCCAGCAGCACGTGTTTCAGTCTGTCGGAATCGATCTCGCAAAGGAGCTGTCCGCAGCTGTAGTTGCTTGCGTGACCGCTGTCAGAAAAGATCCGTCTTTTCAAAAACATGGGGTACGGTCCTTCCATCAGCATCTCCGGATCGTGATTTGCCTCAATAAGCAAAGCGTCCAGTCCCGTGAGATTCTCTCTGATATAATCGTCATAGTGTCCGCAGTCCGTCATGACGCAGACTGCCACGTCTCTTCCGCATACGGCCTGTTCCTGTTCCAGCCGAAATCCCAGAGGCCCCATGGTATCGTGATAAATGCGGAACGGTCGGACAAGCGTGTTTCCGATATAGAAATCCGTATCGGCAGAGATCAGCCGGATCCTGTCACCGCAGTAACGAAAGTATTCGTCCTTGGTAACGCCATACAGGCCGGAAGCCGTACCGTAAGAGGTATAGACGGGGATCCCGTAGGAATTCATCAGCCTTTTCAGTCCCCGGATATGATCCGCATGCTCGTGTGTCACCAGTACCGCATCTACCTCAGAGAGTGAAAGCCCCAGTTCCTTAAGCCCTTCGTCGATCTTTTTTGCGGTAATGCCGCAATCGATGAGAATGGTCTCCGTATCTGTTCTGACCAGTGTACAGTTGCCTTTGGAACCGCTGGAAAGGCTTACCATCATCATAAGGCTTCCACCGCCTTTCTGATATTCTCTCTCAGTTCTTCCTGTCCCTCGCTGTTATCGATAACAACATCGGCAATGCTTTTCAGTTCGTCCTCGCTTTTTTGCCCGGAAATGACGGATTCCGCGTATTCTCTGGAATACCCGCGGGTTTTCATCAGACGCTCCACCCGCGTATCTTTGTCTGCCGTTACAAGAAGGATCCTGTCGCAGATACTGCAGAAATCCTTTCCCGGCAGCGCGGTCTCCACAAGATGATCCTTACCGGATTCTCCGGAAACGATCTTTTTTACCGCTTCCCATACCAGGGGATGAACGATGCTGTCGGAAATGTTCCTGTTCCGGTCCGAGCAGAATATCGTCTTCTTATAGTTTTCTTTGTCGATCTTTCCGTCCGGACCGTAGATCTCCGGTCCGAAAGCGTCCTTAAGAAGCCGTCTGCACTGATCGTTTTCATTCATGATCTGCTTTGCCAGTTCATCGGTACCTATCGGAACGAAACCGTATTCATTTTTAAGAATATCGGCAGCGGTCGATTTTCCGCTGCCGATGCTTCCTGTAATACCAAGTACCATATTAAGTTCCCAGATAAGCCTTTTTCACGTCTTCATTGTTCAGAAGCTCTTTTCCGGATCCCTGCATGGTGATGCGTCCTGTTTCCAGAACGTAGCCGATGTCTGCCGTTTTCAGTGCCATATTGGCATTCTGTTCCACCAGAAGGATCGTCACACCCTTTTCGTGAATGTCTCTGATAATGGAAAAGATATCCTGTACGATGATCGGTGCAAGTCCGAGCGAAGGCTCATCCATCATCAGCACTTCCGGTCTTGACATCAGCGCTCTTCCCACGGCAAGCATCTGCTGTTCACCGCCGGAAAGCGTACCGGCGTACTGCCAGCTTCTTTCCTTCAGTCTGGGGAACAGATCGAATACCCACTTAAGGTCCTCTGTAAGGTCATCGTTTCTCAGATACGCTCCGATCTTCAGATTCTCCAGTACAGTCAGATCTGCGAAAACGCGTCTTCCTTCAGGCACCATGGTGATACCCTGTTTTACCACCTGATCGGAGGAAATACCGGTAATGTCCTTCCCGTTCCATTCAATATTGCCGCCCGAAGGTTTTACCAGACCGGAAATGGTGCGGAGAGTCGTTGACTTTCCGGCGCCGTTGGCTCCGATCAGAGTTACGATCGATTTTTCGGGAACATCGAAGGTGATGCCCTTCACGGCTTCGATCCCGCCGTAGTTCACTCTTAAATCCCTGATCTTAAGCATCTTCTTCACCTACTCCCAGATATGCGTTGATTACGTCTTCATTGTTCTGGATCTCCGTCGGAGTGCCTTCCGCGATCAGACGGCCGAACTCAAGCACGTAAATGCGCTCGGATATATTCATTACCAGATCCATATGATGCTCAATGATCAGAATGGTGTAATGATATTTGTCTCTGAGTTCACGGATAAACTCGGCAAGTTCCAGCGTTTCCTGGGGATTCATGCCTGCTGCGGGCTCATCCAGAAGCAGAAGCTCCGGATCGGTGGCCATGGCTCTGGCGATCTCCAGACGACGCTGTTTTCCGTAAGGAAGACTGGTGGCCAGCTCGTCCTTTACGTCTTCCAGACCGACGACCCTCAGAAGTTCCAGGGAAGCTTCTCTCATCTGTGCTTCCTCGTCTTTGTTGAGTCCGAAGGTGGAAGTGAAATAATTGCTGGTCCTTCTTAAGTGTTTGGCTGTCAGGATGTTCTCAAATACGGTGCGGCTCTTGAAAAGCCGGATATTCTGGAACGTGCGGGCAATGCCCATTTGTGTGATCTTGTCGGGTGTCGGTTCCAGTACGGGAAGATTGATGTATTTTTCCGCATCTTTTCCGGAATACATCTTCTTCATCTTTCCCTGGGGATGATTCTGAATGATCTTCTTGCCCTTGAAATACACAGCGCCGTTTGTGGGTGCGTAAACGCCTGTAATGATATTGAAAGCCGTGGTCTTTCCCGCGCCGTTGGGGCCGATAAGAGAAACGATCTCTCCGTCATCCACATACATGTCAAGATCATTCACGGCGATCACACCGCCGAACTGGATCGTCGCGTTTTCCAGACGCAGCACGGAATCATTCAAATCATGCTGCTTGTTTACGTTCAGATGATTTCCTCCCATTACTTCGCCTCCTTTTTGGAAAACAGAGACTTGATCTTCTTCGGGATCGAACGGATCCAGTTGAAGATATTCTTCGGCCACGCTTTTACCATTTCCAGCGTAAGCTCCTTGTCACCCATGATACCCTTCCGGAAGAACAGAACAACGATCATGATGATGACGGAGAATACAACGAGGCGGAAACCGTTCCGGAAGATCCCCGGCGCGCTGATGCCCAGCCATTTTCCGGAATCCAGACCTCTGAGCCACCACTCTGAAGTGGAAATGAACAGGAAAGCGCCAATAACGGAACCGGAAATGGAACCGATACCGCCAAGCACTACCATGAGAAGGATCTCATAGGTCATTGCGGAACGGAAATTGGATGCCTGTGCGATGGAAAGCACCATTGCCATCATAGCTCCGGAAATGCCGGCAAAGAAGCTGGAGGTACAGAAGGAAAGCATCTTGTGATGCGCCAGATCGATACCCATGGCTTCTGCAGCGATCTCATCGTCGCGGATCGCGACGAATGCTCTGCCGTATGTGGAATTCTTAATAAGAACGATGATCCAGATGCATATGGTGGCGATCAGTACCGGTACAAACGTGGAAAGGGAAAGTGTGAAATCTCCTATCGCCAGCTTAAAGGTACTGGTCCTTTCAAATCCTTTCAGAAGGTTGGAACCATTGGTAAGCGGTCCCAGCTTTGACCACTGGAAAATGGCTCGGATGATCTCCGCAAATCCCAGTGTTGCGATGGCCAGGTAGTCCGATTTCAGTTTCAGTACAGGAAGTCCGATCAGGTAAGCAAACAGACATGCGATCAGACCTGCAATGATCACGGCGATCAGCACGCCAAGTGCCGTTCCTGCAGGGCCTATCCCGTTGCTTAAGACTTCCGGAATGGAGAACCGGATCGCGGGATCATAGTACTGATAGACGTCTGCTCTAGCTGCGTCCGGAATGGTAAGCATGGCATACGTATAGGCACCGATCAGCATGAATCCTGCATGTCCAAGAGAAAACAGACCGGTAAAACCGTTCAGAAGGTTCATGGATACGGCAGCCAGCGCATAGACAGAACCCTTCTGAAGGACCGTAAGAAGCATGGACATGTTGTCCGTGGGCTTGATGACCTGATCCAGAAGGAGCACGATGCCTAAAAATACCAGAACGATAACGAGACTGATGAAGTTCTTTTTGTTATCTTTTTTCATAACGCACCTCCATCAGACTTTGTCCGTCTGCTTCTCACCGAACAGGCCCATGGGTTTGAATACCAGGATGATGATAAGCAGAATGAACGTGAATGCATCAGAGAACGTTGCAAAACCGATCTGTTCCGCAATGACTCCCTGAGACATAAGAATGGTATCCAGACCCTTTATGAGACTTTCGCAGATACCGATAATGAAAGCTCCGATCACGGCACCCGGGATGGATCCGATCCCTCCGAACACGGCTGCGACAAAGGCCTTCAGACCGGGCATGCCGCCGGAAGTGGGTACTACGCCGGGATAGTTGGTAAAGAACAGCATGGAACCGATGGCAGCCAGGAAGGAACCGATAATGAACGTGATGGAAATTACGTTATTTATCTTGATGCCCATCAGCTGTGCCGTTTCGAAGTCTTTGGAAACAGCGCGCATGGCCATGCCGATCTTGGTATGGTTGATCACCCATACAAGGATAAGCACAAGTGCAATGGTAACAAAAGGAGTGATCACGGTAACTCTGGTCGTCGTTGCGCCAAAGATGGTGATCTTGTCGGAGATCCAGGGGATCTCGGGATAGTTCTTGTTAAGTCCGCCGGTAATGTACAGTGCCAGATTCTGCAGCAGGTAACTTACGCCAATGGCAGAGATCATAACGGACATTCTGGGTGCGGTCCTTAAAGGCTTGTACGCCACACGCTCAATGGTGAATCCCAAAGCAACAGTAAGAATGATCATGACGGGGATCGCCAGATAGAGAGGCAGTGAAGCCGCCAGATAGACCATGGAAAGACCTGCTACCATGAACACGTCACCGTGTGCAAAGTTTATGAGACGCAGGATACCGTATACCATGGTATATCCGATCGCGATCAGCGCATACTGACCGCCTACGGAAATTCCCGATAATATGTACGGGAATATTGTTTGCCATAAACTCATATTAAACCCTCTGATTTCAAAATGGCGGGAGCCTTTCAGGCCCCCGCCTCAAAAACTTTGTTCTGAATACTTACTGAGCCTTGGCTTCTGTTACGAAATCCCAAACTCCTGTAGTTGTGTTGCATTTCTTAACGAATGCGGAATCTCTCTTTGCATCGCCGATCTCGTCGAATGCGATCGCTCCGGTAACGCCGGTGTACTCAAGTGAAGGAAGAACTTCCAGCACCTTTGCAGGATCTGTGGTACCTGCTTTCTTTACGGCTTCCAGAGCTACGTAGTAAGCGTCGTAACCCATTGCGGTAACTGCAGCCAGCTCATCGTTTCCGCCGTTATTGGACTTTGCGGTAGCGTCGGAATTGATCCATGCCTTGATGCCGTTATCAAATTCGGGATTAGCACCTTCCTGATAGAAGGTCGTTACGTTGATGTCCAGATCGGAACCCTTTGCAGCTTCCAGGATAACGTTGGAATCCCAGGTGTCGCCGGCAAGGATGGGCATGCCCAGAGACTGTGCGGAAGCCTTCTTGATGATCTGTGCGGCAGCTTCTGTGGAAACGGGTGCAAAGAATACGTTGCAGCCCTGGTTCTGCGCATTGGTCACATAAGTGGAGAAGTCGGAAGTATCAGCGGGGAACTGCTCATATACGCAGTTGTCAGCGCCGAATGCTTCGATAAAGTAGTTGCAGAGTCCGCCTGAATAGTCATCGCCCTGCTTTGCAAGGCAGTATGCCTTGGTTGCGCCGTTAGCCTTTGCAAAGTTTGCAAGTACGGTACCCTGGAAGGGATCCAGGAAGCAGATACGATAATATACGTCACAGCCGGAAGTGACCTGCGGGTTGGTGCAGGTAACGCCGATGGCCGGAACCTTTGCTGCAGAGAAGGTATCGCCTGCTGCAATGGAAACACCGGAACCATAGGAACCGAGTACCACGGATACACCGCCGGAGATCAGCGTCTGTGCTGCTGACGGAGCCTTATCATTTGAAGATGCATTATCTGCATAAACGAGCTCAACTTTATAGGTCTCGCCGCCGATCTCTACGGTAGGAGTTTTGGTAAGTGCATACTGCATGCCAAGGATCTCCTGCTTTCCGCCGGCACCGTTGTCACCTGACTGCGGCTCGAAAACACCGATCTTAACTGTCTTTTCTGAACTTGATGATCCTGAACTGCAACCTACAAGTGCTGCAGCCATCATGCAAAGTACCAGTCCGAGTGCTACAAAACGTTTCATAATTCAAATCCTCCAATTTACTTTTGTAAATTTTATCCCCCTGAACGAACGGGTTCATGGTTACATAATTCGGGATTATAGCACTCTGCCTAATTAAAGTACAGCTTTTTCATTAAGATATTCTATTATTTTTTCAATTTCCTCATCGGAAAAACCGAATTTTTGCTCAGTGAGCTCCTCTTTCGGCGTCACGTCGTAGGAAAACGGCGTAGTCCAGGTACTCACCAGGAGAAACTTTTTCACGTCTGGCTCCTCACCTTCCTGGATCTTTTCAATGCGGTACCGCAGTTTTCCTTTGGATCCCGTGTAGGGTGATTTCTTCAGAAATCCGATGGGAAGCAGATCATACTGCGTGATCTTATCGTTGATAAATTCTTCTTTAATGACACTCATTCCAGTTACCGCCTGTCTTTATATCCACTTTCAGCTGCACGGAAAGATCCGCTGCCGTCTCCATGTCGCGCCTTAAGATCCGTTTCACTTCCTCTTCTTCCTCGGGTGCCGTCTCCACCAGCAGCTCATCATGTACCTGCAGCACCAGACGGGATCGCATTCCCATAAGATCTTCCGCCACTTTGTCCATGGCGATCTTCATGATGTCTGCCGCGGTGCCCTGTATCGGTGAGTTCATGGCGATCCGCTCTCCGAACTGTCTCTCCATGTAATTGGAGGATCTCAGTTCCGGAATGGGACGGATCCGGCCGAACATTGTCTTTACGTATCCCTTCTCTTTCGCTTCTTTTACGGATATGTCCAGATACTCTTTCACGCCCGGATATGTTTCGAAATACCTGTCGATATATTCCGTGGCCTCTTTTCTGGAAATGGAGAGATCCTCTCCCAGACCAAAGGCGGAGATGCCGTATACAATGCCGAAATTCACCGCCTTTGCGTTCCGCCGCATCTCCGGAGTTACCTCTTCCGGCGATACATGGAAGACTTCCGAAGCAGTCAGTGTATGAATGTCCACGGAATCCCGGTAGGCACCGATCAGCTTTTCGTCCCCGGAAAGCGAAGCCAGGATCCTCAGTTCCACCTGGCTGTAGTCCGCATCTGTGAACAGAAAACCTTCCTGCGGAATGAATACTTCTCTGATCTTTCTTCCGGCTTCCGTCCTTACGGGAATGTTCTGCAGGTTCGGATCGGCGGAAGAGATCCTTCCCGTGGCGGTGACTGTCTGATGGAACGTGCCGTGGATCCGGTTATCCGCGGATATATAGGCGGTCAGCCCCTCCGCGTACGTGGAGCGAAGCTTTCCGTAACCGCGGTATTCCAGCACGTCTCTTACGATATCATATTCGGGAGCAAGTTTTTCCAGCACGTCAGCAGCGGTGCTGTAACCGGTCTTCGTTTTTTTGCTTCCTTTGATCCCCAGCTTTTCAAACAGGATCATACCCAGCTGGGCGGGGGAATTGATGTTGAAGATCTCTCCGGCCTCCTTATAGATCTTCTCTTCCAGAGAACCGATCTTTTCTTTCAGATACTGACTGTACTTTGAAAGCGCCTCTCTGTCCACGCGGATCCCGGCGATCTCCATGTCGCACAAATGTCCGATCAGCGGATGTTCTACGGTATCATACAGAGCCTCCATCTGACCGTCTTTCAGTTTTTCTCTCAGGACGCTCACGGAGGAAGCCGCCGCAAAAGCCTTGAATGCCTGAGCGATATCGCTGACGCTTTCTCCCTTTTTCAGAAGTTCCTTTTCCGGACGGAGAACCATCCCCAGATGATCCATGGCGATGGTGTCGTAGGTATAGGAATCACGGAGCGGATTCAAAAGATACGCAGCTACCGAAGGATCGAAAGTCTTTGCTTTCCGGATCTCGGGAAGGTCTTTCATGAGTCCCTTGAGACCGATCACAGACACGGTATCCGCAAAGTTTTCGGCAAGATCTTCTGCCAGAGAAATAATATCTTTTGCCGGCATCTTCTCTCCGGAACGGATCACAACGGTATCTATTCCGTCGGAAACGGAAAGTAACGCGGACCCCGGGCCTTTCTCATCTGCCATGTCAAACAGCGATATCTGTTCCGGCTCATCTTTCAGTTCGCTTACGGAAAGAGACATTCCGATAACAGGTACTTTATAAAAAGATGCTATTGCCTCTTTTGCCACGGTCAGTTCCGTGACGGTCACGAACTCCGGTTCCCCGCTTTTTTCCGCTTCCGTCGTTTTTTGGCAGGCAGATGAAAATCTTGCCGCCAGAGACTTCAATTCCAGTTCCCGAAGGATCGCCAGCGCTTCGCTCGTATAAATGTCAGCCGTATTGTTTTTTTCAAAGCAGCACAGATCTTTAGGGACAGGCACGTGGATATCGATGGTTGCCAGCTCTTTTGAAAGTTCTGCCAGATCAAAATTTTCCGAAAGCGCCCTGGAGGCACGGGGCGGTCTCACTTCATCGGCGTGTGCCCTTGCGTTTTCTATGGAACCATATGTTTCAATGATCTCACGTGCTGTCTTTTCTCCAACTCCGGGAAGACCCGGAATATTGTCGGACGTATCTCCCTGCAGCGCTTTCACGTCAATAAACTGAAGCGGTGTCACGCCGTATTCCCGTTTTACGTCTTCCGGATAATAGTGATACACCTCCGTATGCCCTTTGGATGTCTTGGGGATAGAGATCTTGATCTTCTCATCCGCCAGCTGCAGAAGATCCCTGTCACCCGAGAGGATCGTGACCTCCATTCCTTCTGCCTGTGCCTTTTTGGCGAGCGTCCCCAGAATGTCATCCGCCTCGTATCCCTCCATAGTGATCACGGGGATCCCCATGGCTTTCAGAAGTTCCTGCGCTTTACTTACCTGGACGTGCAGTTCCTGAGGCATCGGTTTTCTGGTACCTTTATACTGCGGATACAGTTGTGTCCTTTTCAGTTTGCTCCTGTCAAGATCGAATGCCGCGCAAACGTGATCCGCATGTTCGTCTTCCACCGCTTTCAGCAGTATGTTCATGAATCCGTAGACGGCATTGGTGGGAAATCCGCTTCCCGTTGTCAGATTGGGTACACCAAAAAAAGCTCTCGACAGAATGCTGTGTCCGTCAACAAGTAGTAACTTCTCCATATGTTTATCCTTGCGTGATGATGCCGATCACTTTGATCAGAGAAAAAAAGAGTGACCAGAAGACGAGCGTGTCCATAATGTAGCGAAGAACAAGGAATTTCTTCCGGAACCGGATGTATCGTCCGCCTTCTTCCAGATTTTCACGAAAGTTTGCGGTTATGTCATAGTCGGCACCGGGGGTGTCTATGATCTCCGGTCCTTTTTTGACGATGTATTCCAGTTCCAGCTCTTCCCTGCACTTTTCACAATGCTCCGTATGATTCAGAAAATCATTCAGATCTCTGTCCGATAAGTTTTCGGAAAGATAGGTGCCGATGGATTTTTGATATTCTCTGCATTCCATATAGCCATTTTACCTGTAACGACTTGATATTTCAAGTTTCTTATGGTAGATTATGGCACGAAGGCCGATATGGCGGAACTGGCAGACGCACATGACTCAAAATCATGCGGGAAACCATGCGGGTTCGAGTCCCGCTATCGGCAGAAAAAAGCTCCGGAGATCCCGGAGCTTTTTGTATTGCAGAAAATGTATTATTTGGTACCGAAGATCCTGTCACCGGCGTCGCCGAGACCGGGGCAGATATATGCGTTTTCATTCAGTTCTCTGTCGATGTGCCCGATGTATACCTGAACATCCGGATGCGCCTCGTGAAGCTTCTTAACGCCTTCGGGAGCCGCGATCATGCAGATGAATTTGATCTTCTTTCCGCCTTTGTTCTTGATCAGGTTGATGGCGTCCACTGCGGAACCGCCGGTAGCCAGCATGGGATCGGTCACTACGATGACTCTTTCCTCAATGGGGCTGGGAAGCTTGCAGAAATACTCGTGGGGTTCGTGGGTAACTTCGTCACGGTACATGCCGATATGTCCTACCTTTGCCGAAGGGACCAGAGAAAGAACGCCGGGAACAAGGCCCAGGCCTGCTCTTAAAATGGGGACCACCGCCAGCTTTCTTCCGGCAAGTACGGGAGCTTTGCATTTTTCAATGGGTGTCTCGATCTCGATATCTTCTGTCTTTAAGTCGGCAAGTGCTTCATACCCCATCAGCATGCCCAGCTCTTCCACGATCTTACGGAACTCATTCGTTCCCGTTTCCTTCATGCGGAGCATGGTAAGCTTGTGCTGTACCAGCGGGTGTGTAAACTCATATACGTTGTCATAAATCTGTTTCATTCTCGGGACCACCTTTCTGAATATATGTTAAAATTCACGCTTTTGAGCGATTTCTCCCTTATGCTTGTAAATGGAAGCGGCATTCACCGCGCCTCTTACGGAGGAAAGCGGATAAATGTTCGTATTCCTTCCGATCACGGTACCCGGATTCAGTACGGAACCGCATCCGACTTCCACGAAGTCTCCGATCATGGCACCGAACTTCTTAAGGCCCGTCTCAACGTCACCGTCCTCAAAATGAACCGTTACAAGTTTCTTGTCACTCTTCACGTTGGACGTAATGGCGCCGGCTCCGGTATGGGACTTATATCCCAGGATGGAATCTCCTACGTAATTATAATGCGGTGTCTGCACATTATCAAACAGAATTACGTTTTTTAATTCAGTGGAATTTCCGACGACGCAGTTCTCACCCACAAGTGCCGATCCGCGGATAAAGGCGCAGTGCCTTACTTCCGTTCCCGCGCCAATGATGCATGGCCCCGCAATATAGGCGCTGGGGAATACCTTTGCGGTCTTATGGATCCAGACGTCATCCGCGGGATGATCGTATTCCTCCAAAGAAAGACCGGCTCCGGTCTTCAGAATAAACTCTTTGATCTTCGGAAGTGCTTCCCAGGGATATGTGACCGATTCTAAAAGTCCGGACGCCATCGTATGGGAAAGATCATACATTTCCGGTATCCTTGCGTTTTCCTTTTTCATGGACTTATCTCTCCTTTGCCTCGAAAAACAGGGAGTACGTACCCGGACCGATATGTGAACCGATCACGGGACCTACGTCCGTCGTCAGAAAGTCTTCCATGCCGTATTTCTCTCTGAGCCCTTTTCTTAAGAGTTCCGCGTACTCCGGGCAATCCGCATGGCAGAAGAATACAGTCCCCTTTCCCGGAGTCAGTGCCAGTTCATCGTACTTGTCCAGCAGTGTCTGCACGGCAGCCTTGATGCCTCTGGCCTTCCCCACGGCCACCAGTTTTCCGTTATTGTCCGTATGCAGGATAGGTTTGATGTTGAGTACCGTCGCAACGGCGGCAGATGCCGTGGAAAGCCTTCCGCCGCGTTTCAGATATTTGATGTCGTCTACGGAGAACCAGTGGGCAATATGCAGCTTTTCGGATTCCGCGTAATCTCTCGCTTCTTCGATGGAAGCTCCCGCATTCTTTCTGTCCACTGTTTTCTTTATCAGAAGACCAAGGCCGGCAGACTGTGCCAGCGTATCCACCAGATAGATCTTTCTTTCGGGAAACTCTTCCAGAAGTTCTTTTGCCACGAAACACGTGGTATCAAACGTGGAACTGAGTGCGGAAGAAAAACCCAGATGGAGAATGTCCTTTCCTTCCTTCAGAATGCTTCGGAACGTGCTTTCTACGGCAGAGCTGTTGGCTGCGGAAGTATTTACCATCCGACCGGCACGCATGTTTGCGTAAAACTCCGGCGCCGACATGGAGATGTCTTCTCTCTGAACCTCCGGTTCGTCTTCAAAACTGAATGAAAAGCAGGAAAACCTTACATCCCATTCTTTGAGGATGCGGGGGGCAATATCACATGTTGATTCTGTTGTAATGATATAATCCGCCACGATCATTTATCCTTCTGTCTGCTTCCGACACCGCCGCGCACGGCGATCTTCAGCGTATTCAAATGTACCTCATGACTTCCGTTTTTCACTACGGCGTCACCGTCCACCACTTTGGCTCCCAGAGCTAAGGCTCCTTTGGCCAGCTTCATGGCCCGCACGCCCTTGGAGTTCTTTTTCATGATGGGTATATCATCCAGTGCAAACCGGATGAAATTGCCGTTATCCGCCCAGCAGGCAACGGTGTTCATGCCGATCTCACTGACGGCTTCCATGGAAACGACTTTGTCGCCGTCTTCCAGTTTCGTTGCCTGCACCAGCCTGTTGTTGGTCTCGAACTCTTCGGCGGGCACAAGTTTGATGTTGGCAAAGGCTGTCATGAACATCAGAAGCTTTCCCTTAAGCGATGCGTCCGCATCCAGGAAAAGGATCTCTGATTCCGCCGCCTTGTACCGGGTCAGGTTATCTACGGGAAGACCTTTTTCACGGATCTTTTTAAAAGGCACCTGCGACATCTTCAAAAGATGCATGTCACCGGTATCCGTAAAGATAAGTATCTTTCCGCAGGTCGATGTGGAAACCACGTATCTGTTTTCTTCTTCCACGGTCTCGCGGTTCTTTTCGAACACTGCCGGGTCGCAAAGCTTGCAATAGCCCATTCTGTCCATCAGGAACACGCAGGGGATATCTTCCGGTTCGCTGTTTTCCACAACTACTGTTTCCGCATCTTCGATCTGCGTCCTTCTGGGATAACCGAACTTTGACTTAATATCTGAAAGATCTGCCTTAATAAGCTGTTCTCTCTTTGCCGGATCGCTGATGATCTGCGTATACTCCTTAATGGCCTTCATGGTCTCCTGATATGCCTTTTTCAGTTCCATGATCTCAAGACCTATCAGCTTGTAAAGCTGCATTTCCAGAATGGCCTTTGCCTGCCGGTCGGTAAACCGCAGATTCATGGCGTCTTCTTTGAAAGACGGATCCCGGAAACTGATGCCGGATACGTCTCCCTTTGTCAGACAGTCTTCCGCGTCCTTCCTGTTTTTGGCGCCTCGGATCACGGCGATCACCAGATCCAGGATATTGTAGGCCGCGATCAGACCCTCCTGGATCTCACGCTTGTCCTGTTCCTTCTCCAGAAGCACTTTGTATTTCTTTTCCAGGATCGTGTGCTGGAAGGAAAGCCAGGAGGACAGGATGGCCTTAAGCGTCATCACTTCCGGTCTTCCCCCGGAAATGGCCAGCATGTTCACACCGAAAGTGTCTTCCAGTTTTGTCTTCTTGTACAGGATATTGATGATCTTCTGAATATCGGCGTCCTTTTTCAGTTCCAGAAAGATGCTGATGCCGTCTTTATCGGAAGCGTTTCCGATGTCACTGATGTCGGTGATCTTTTTCGCTTCGATCAGGTCTGCCACGTCCTGCATGAAATTGCCGATGCCGGCACCGATCATGGTATAGGGGATCTCCGTCACCACCAGTCTGTCCTTCTCGGATCTTTTCGCCGCGGGAACATATTCCACCTTTCCGCGGATCTTTATCTTTCCGGATCCCGTCCGATAGATGTCGGCCAGTTCCGATTTGTTGGCAACGATGCCGCCTGTGGGAAAATCCGGGCCCGGAAGGATCTCCATCATCTGTTCCAGCGTCATTTCCTTATTGTCCACATAAGCGCTGCAGAGATCACAGAGTTCCGAAAGGTTGTGGCAGGGCGTGGACGTGGTCATGCCGACGGCAATGCCCTCCGATCCGTTCAGAAGGAAGTTCGGGATCCTCACCGGAAGGACTTCCGGTTCACCCTCCGTATTGGTGTATGCCTGCACATAATCCACGGCCTTGTCGATATCCTTAAGGAATACCTCATCCGTAAATCTTCTCAGTTTTGCTTCCGTATACCGGTAGGCAGCCGCGGAGTCTCCTTCTACGGAGCCGAAATTTCCTTTTCCGTCCACCAGAGGAACGCTCTTTTTGAAATCCTGGCTCATCACCACCATGGTCTCATAAATGGAGGAATCGCCGTGAGGATGGAACCGGCCCATGGTGTCACCGCAGATACGGGCGGATTTCATTTCTTTTCTGTCATGATGCACGTGAAGATCGTCCATGTCATAAAGAAGACGTCTCTGCACGGGTTTCAGGCCGTCACGGATATCCGGTACTGCCCTGGCCGTGATGACGGACATGGAATAATCCAGATAAGACTTCTGCATCTCGTCGGTATATTCTGTTCTCAGTATCTTCTCAGCCATTATGCATCGATCTCCGCTTCGTTGGCATGTTTATAGATAAAATCTCTTCTGGGAGCCACATCGGCACCCATCAGCATCTCCGTGACCTCCGACGCCATCCTGGCATCTTCGATCTCCACCCGCTTCAGCACCCTTCTTTCCGGATCCAGCGTAGTGGCCCACAGATCCGGCGGATCCATCTCTCCCAGACCTTTGAATCTCTTCAGTTCAAAAGTGGAGGGGTCATGTTTCTCTTCATACTTCTGCAGTGCCCTGTCGTCATAGAGGTACCTGGGCTCTTCACTCTTTTTCTTCGGAGTCACCAGATACAGAGGCGGCATGGAAATATAAACGTGACCGTCGTTGATAAGTTCCGGCATGAAACGGTAGAAGAAAGTGAGCAGCAGCGTGTCGATATGGCTTCCGTCCACGTCGGCATCCGTCATAAGAATGATCTTGTCATACCGCAGTTTGGAAATGTCGAAATCATTGCCGTACCCTTCGGAAAATCCGCAGCCGAAGGCATTGATCATTGTTTTGATCTCTGCGTTGGCAAGCACCTTGTCTATGGAAGCCTTCTCCACGTTAAGTATCTTTCCGCGGATGGGAAGGATGGCCTGGTACTCCCTGTTCCGCCCCGTTCCCGCGGAACCGCCTGCGGAATCTCCTTCTACGATAAATATCTCACATTTTTCCGCATCCCGGGAGGTGCATGCCTTGAGCTTTCCGTTGGAGTCAAAGGAATACTTTGACTTAGAAAGCAGGTTCGTCTTTGCTTTCTCTTCCGCTTTCCGGATCTTTGCCGATTTCTCGGAACACTCTATGATCGCCTTGATGACTTCCACATTGCGGTCGAAATAATGCTCCAGCTTTTCCCCGGTAGCGGCGGAAACGGACTGGACCGCGTCGGCAGATGCCAGTTTCGTTTTCGTCTGCCCCTCAAAGATGGGATCCGGATGACGGATGGCGACCACCGCCGTCATTCCGTTTCTGGTATCGGGACCCGTAAAGTTCTGATCCTTATCCTTCAGTATGCCCAGCTGACGGGCATACATGTTTACGAGCTGGGTAAATCTTGTCTTGAAGCCCGTAATGTGGGTGCCGCCCTCCTGCGTGTAAATGTTGTTGCAGAATCCGTGGATGTTCTCTTCAAAGGCATCCACGAACTGAAACGCGCATTCGATCTGCTGATCGTCCACGTCTGCATTGAAATAGATCACAGGCGTAACGGCGTTCTGTCCTCTGTTCAGCTCCTGTACATATGCTTTGATCCCGTCAGGTTCATGGAACGTGATCTTTTCTTCGGATCCCGCTCTTTTGTCTTCATATTCGATCGTAAGTCCGGGATTCAGGTAAGCAGTCTCGTGCAGTCTGGATTTGATCCATTCTCCCTTGAATTCTGTCTTTTCAAAAATGGTATCGTCGGGAAGGAAATTGATCTCCGTTCCCGTTCCTTTTGCCTTTGCCACTACGGGCAGAAGTCCTTTTTCCAGCTTGGTGGTCGCTTTGCCCCTGGAGTAGGAATCAAAGTAGACGCTGCCCCCTCTCGACACTTTTACCGTCATTTCCGATGAGAGGGCGTTCACCACTGCGGCTCCCACGCCGTGAAGTCCTCCGGAAGTTTTATAGGCGTTGTTGTCAAACTTTCCGCCTGCATGAAGTGTCGTCATAATGACACGCTCTGCGGAAACGCCCTTCTGATGCATGTCTACCGGAAGTCCTCGTCCGTTATCTTTTATCGTACAGGAACCGTTCTTTTCCAGCGTTACCCAGATGGTATCACAATAACCGGCCAGGTGCTCGTCCACGGAGTTGTCAAGGATCTCATAAACCAGATGATTGAGACCTTTGCTTCCCACACCGCCGATGTACATTCCGGGTCTGGTCCTTACCGGCTCCAGGCCTTCCAGTACGGTAATACTGTCTGCATTGTAATCGTTTGTTTTTCCCATGGTACCTCCGGGATATCTATAATCTGTAAAATCATACCACAGAGTGTGGTTCGATTCAAGGTTTCTACACTATTTAGTGGAGTTTTCGGAAAGCATGTAAAAAAAGCGGTCCGGGACCGCTTTCTTAAGCCAACGATGCGACTCGAACGCACGACCTGCTGATTACGAATCAGCTGCACTACCGACTGTGCTACGTTGGCACGTATTAAATGAAAAGAACCATGTGGAGACATGGTTCATGACCTCGCCGAGAATCGAACTCGGGTCTTCGCCGTGAGAGGGCGACGTCTTAGCCGCTTGACTACAAGGCCCTAAATCGAGGTGACAAGATTCGAACTTGCGACCTCTGCGTCCCGAACGCAGCGCTCTACCAAACTGAGCCACACCTCGAGATCTTGCTGTTACCTCAACAAGCTCCGCCATTATAACGAATATCATCCGGAATGTCAATACATTCCGGAAAGAAACTTTTCCGCTCCTTAATCCGCCATCATATCAAATATGCTCATCTGATTCGTATCTGTAAGATCACCCAGGAGTCCCAGCGCCTTAAGCTGTTCCGCATTTGTTTTTGAAACTTTGGTCCGCTGAATGAACTCTTCCACCGACAGATACGGTCCGTTTACCGCGTCCGCTTCAATAGCGGCGGCAGCATTGTCACCCAGACCGGAAATGGAGTTCAGAGAAGGCATGACTCTACCGTCTTCTGTCAGCGTAAACTGCGTCGCCTTTGCCTTAAAGATGTCAATGGGAGCAAACTCCACGCCTCTCGCCATCATCTCTTCCACGATGCGGATATCCCTGAGTGCCAGCTTGTCGTTTGCCGTGGCGTTCCGGTTGCTTCCCACGTATTCCTTCAGCTCTTTTATGGTCTGCCTGAGGATAGGAAGAGAAACGTTCATTTTTTCATAGTCGAATCCGCTGCCTTTTACGGTAAAGTAAGCGGCATAATACTCTTTGGGATAATATACCTTAAAGTAGGCAATGCGGAGTCCCATGACCACGTAGGCGGCGGCGTGTGCCTTCGGGAACATGTATTTGATCTTGTTGCAGGATTCTATGTACCATTCCGGAACGTTATGGGCCCTCATCTCCGTCTTCCAGTCTTCCCAGGTGTCGCAGGCCCCTTTTGCCACTTTTCCCTTTCTTACGGCTTCCATGCTCTTAAAGGACATGGCCGGATCCAGCCCCATCTCGATAAGATACAGCATCATGTCGTCTCGGGTACAGATGGCCGTCTGAATGGTGCACTTTCCCTGTTCTATGAGCGTCTGCGCGTTGCCCAGCCATACATCGGTACCATGTGCCAGACCGGCGATCCGCACCAGATCGGATACATACTGGGGCTTCGCGTCCAGAAGCATGCCGATGGCGAAATCCGTGCCGAATTCGGGAATGCCAAGAGTGCCCAGCGGCGTCCCTCCGATATCTTCCGGAGAGATCCCCAGGCTCTTCGTGCTCTTGAAAAGTTCCAGAACTTCCGGTACGCCGATGGGCATGGTCATGGGATCCACGCCGGTCAGATCCTGAAGCATCCTAACCATGGAAGGATCATCCTTTCCCAGGATATCCAGCTTCAGAAGGTTGTGATCGATGCTGTGATAATCAAAATGTGTGGTGACCGGACTTTCCATGTCGTTGGCCGGGTGCTGTATGGGAGTAAAGGTGTGGATCTCCTCTCCGTGAGGCAGAACGATGATGCCTCCGGGATGCTGGCCCGTAGTCCTTTTCACATCGGTACAGCCCAGAGCAAGGCGCGCCTTTTCCGCTTTCCGCATGCCGAACACGTTGTGATCCTCATTATAACGTTCCACGTATCCGAATGCCGTCTTGTCCTGCACTCTGCCGATGGTACCCGCCTTGAAAGTGTTTCCTTCGCCGAACAGCACGCCCGTATAAGCGTGTGCCTTCGGCTGATAATCGCCTGCGAAATTCAGATCGATATCAGGCTCCTTGTCCCCCTTGAAGCCAAGGAACGTTTCAAACGGGATACTGAAGCCGTCTTTGATCAGCGGTTTTCCGCAGACAGGGCATACCGCGTCCGGCATGTCGCATCCGGAATAGTCTCTGTATTTCATTACCGTCTCGCTGGTAAAGTCGGAATAATGACAGTTCTCGCAGCGGTAATGCGGCGGCAGAGGATTCACTTCGGAAATGTCTGCCATGGTAGCGACCAGGGAGGAACCGACAGAACCTCTGGATCCCACCAGATAACCATGGTCCATGGAATCCTTGATCAGTCTCTGGGCGATGATATACATTACGGAATATCCGTTGGAAATGATGGAATTCAGTTCTTTGTCCAGTCTGGAAAGTACCACCTCGGGAATGGGATCTCCGTACATGCGCTTTGCCTTCGCATAGCACATGTCTTTCAGGTCCTGATCCGAATTCTCGATCACGGGAGGACATTTATCGGGACGTACCGGCGAGATCCTCTCGCACATGTCGCTGAGCATATGCGGATTTCTGATCACGATCTCCTCTGCCGTCTCTCTGTCAAGATAGGAAAACTCTTCCAGCATTTCGTCTGTGGTCTTCAGATACAGAGGTGCGGTATATCTGTCTTCGTCAAAGGAAGCTCCTCTTCCTTTGGAAGCTGCCTCAAAATACCGGATGATCTTCCGGAATACCGCATCTTCCTTTTCCGGAAAACGAACGTCACCGGAGGCAACTACCGGGATCCCCAGTTTTCGCCCCACGGAAAGGATCCTGTTGTTTACACGAATGATGTCATCCATAGTATCTATGGAGGACTTGTCGTCATGGTACAGATATTTCAGATTGCAGGGAGGAAGGATCTCCAGATAGTCGTAAAAGCTTGCGATCTCTTCCACTCTCTCGTCGGAAAGGTCACGGAACACGGCATCGTAAAGCTCGCCTTCCTCATTTCCGCTTCCCAGCAGAAGTCCGTCACGGAGAGCCTGTACCATAGACTTCGGCATCCTGGCGTGCAGATAGAAATAATCCACGAAAGAAGCGGATACCAGTCGGTACAGATTGGTCCTTCCCAGATCGTTCTTAATAAGAACGTCAAAGCTGTTTCCGTGCATCTTTTTGATGGTGGGGATGTCGATCACGTCATTCTTAAGTACTTCATCCAGGTCAGTGATCCCTTTTCCCTTAAGTATCTCCGCGCACTTTAAAAAGATCCCCGCCGTAGCTTCCGCATCATCCACGGCACGATGATGGAATCCCATGCTGATCCCCAGTTCTTTCGCCACGTTGTCCAGCTTGTTCCGATACAGATCCTTCAAAAGCATGTGGGCAAGTCCCAGCGTATCCACCACGGTCGGATCGAAACGTGTGCCCAGTTTTCTTGCGTAATGATCTACGAATCCCACATCGAAAAGCGCATTGTGACCTACGGCCACACTGTCTCCGCAGAATTCCAGGAATCTGGGGATCCAGACCTCATAACCGCCCTGTCCCTGCACATCCTGGTCCTTAATGGAGGTAAGTTCCGTAATGTGCTGCGGAATGGGGAAACCGGGATCCACGAACTGGGAAAAACGGTCCACGATCTTTCCGTTTTTCACTTTTACGGCACCGATCTCAATGATCCTACACTTTTCCTGGGAAAAGCCGGTGGTCTCCAGGTCAAATACCACGTATTCGTCATCAAGGCTCTGTCCCTTCGGACGATAAACGGCATCCGGCGTATCGTCCACCAGGTGACCGTTGATACCGAACAGAAGTTTCAGCTTGCTTCCCTTCGGCACCGCATGTGCTGCCGTAGGGAACGCCTGAACGGAATCCGTATCTGTAATGGCAATGCTGTCCCATCCCCATTTGTCGGCAAGCTTAATAAACTCGGAAATGTCTCCGATGGAATCCATTTCCGTAATATTGGAATGAAGTATCAGTTCCGTCCGCTTCTGCCCTTCGTGGGTATCCGATCTTTTGGTCCCGTCCGCAGAGATCTTTTTGATGTTTTTGATATTGGAGATGGTCAGTTCAGGATTGTACTGATTCGGTGAAGTCACAAAGCCGGAAAGCATCACGTTCTGTCCTTCACTGAGGTTCTTTTCCAGGTCCTTAATGGCATTTTCATCACAGAACAGTTTGCAGGTAATGGAATCGGTCCTGTCGGTGATGTTGAAAGTGAGGATGTACTTTCCGTTTCTGGTGGTGATGGTCTCCGGAGAAAAGACCTTTCCCTGAATGATCACTTCCCCCATACCTTCTTCCAGACTTTTGACGGAAAGCGGAGTCCCGGTAATGTCATAGCCGTAGATCACGTCCGGATTGTCTGATTTCTTGATCCTTCTTACGGAATACTCGTTTCTTGCCTCACGGTAGCCGGACTGGCCGTAGACTTTTTTCGGTTTTGTATTGTCTTTTGTCTGCTGTCTGTTTTCCTGCGATGTTTCCTGCGTGGAAACGCCGGAGGTATCGATGATGGATACACGGACATTCTTTCCTTCAAAGATCTGCTCACGGATGGCGTTTTCCGCTGCCGTTACGGTAGCAGACGGGATCTTCTCATCTGCCTTCACGTAAATATCCAGGGAGCTTCTGTCTCCCGCCACCAAAAGCTTCAGAACGGAAGCACCGCTTAAGATCCTTCTGTCCGTACTGTCAAGTTCTATTTGAAATGCGTCATTGAATGAAGTCATGCTTTGATATATTGATCCAGTTCCTTTCGAAAAGCGTCCAGGAGCTCGTCTTCTTTTACTTTTTTAAGGATCTCTCCCTTTTTCAGGATCAGTCCCTCACCTTTTCCGCCGCAGATCGCCAGTTCTGCTTCTTTTGCCTCCCCGGGTCCGTTTACCACGCAGCCCATGCAGGCAACTTTCATGGTAAGAGCGCTGTATTTCGGCTCTGAAACCAGGCGGTTCACCTTTTCCGCCAGCATAATGAGATCGATGGACGTTCTTCCGCAGGTAGGGCAGCTTACCACTTCGATCCCTTCCCTGCGAAGACCCAGAGTTTTCAGTATCTGTTTTGCGGAGCGAACTTCCTCTGCAGGATCTCCGGTAAGACTCACGCGGATAGTATCCCCTATCCCTTCGTACAGAAGGATCCCCAGACCTACGGAGGATCTGATGTTGCCGGCCCAGGGTGTCCCTGCCTCTGTAATACCGATATGCAGCGGGTGATCCGTTCTTTCCCGTATCAGTTCATAGGCGCGTACACACATCATGGTATCGGAGGATTTGATGCTGATCACCAGATCTTCGTATCCCATTTCTTCTATCATCCGGCATTTTTCCAGAGCTGACTCCACCAGTCCTTCCGCTGTCACGTGTCCGCCGAACTTTGCCAGATACTCTTTTTCCAGGGAGCCGGAGTTGACGCCTACACGGATGGGAACGTGATATTCTGCCGCCGCATCCACTACCTGTTCCACTTTATCACGACCGCCGATATTGCCAGGATTGATGCGGATCTTGTCTGTTCCGTTTTTTATTGCGCGGATCGCCATGCGATAGTCGAAATGGATATCCGACACCAGCGGGATATGGATCCTCTTTTTGATCTCCGAAACAGCTTCCGCGCTGCTTTCGTCAGGAACGGTAACGCGGATAATCTCGCATCCGGCTTCTTCCAGGCTAAGGATCTGAGCCACCGTAGCTTCCACGTCATCGGTCTTTGTATTGCACATGCTCTGAATTGCGACAGGATTATTGCCGCCGATCCGCACGCCGCCGATATTTACTTCTCTTGTAGTCATCCGATCATTCATTTCCCAAGTACCAGCCAGATAATATCTTTAAACATGACAAGGACCATCAGCGCCAGAAGGATCATAAGTCCCGCAAAGTTGATGGCAGCTTCCAGTTTCTGCGGAAGTTTCTTCCTTGTGATCATTTCCACAAGCAAAAGAAGCAATCTTCCGCCGTCCAGTGCCGGAAGCGGCAGAAGGTTCATGGCTCCCATGGAACCGGAAAGAAGGATCGCCAGCTCCAGAAGCGTAAGAGCCGCCGCTTCGTTCCCGCCCTGCTCCCTGGCGGCTTCTACGGATTCATCCATGACGGCAACGATCTGCACGGGACCCCCTATGCTTTCCGCCCCCAGATCTCCCCGGATCAGCATGCGTATGGATTCCACGGTCAACTGAATGGTATATTTCACCTGATGCACACTCATGCTCATCAGATCCCATACGTTGTCACAGGGCTCTGCCAGACGGGAATAAGAAAATCCAAACAGTGACTTTTTATATTCCTCGTTATAGACCGACGTCATTTCTCCGTTCTTTTCCGCCCCGTCGGAAGCGATCACTTTGAATCTCACGGGCTTTCCCGCGTCCACAAGCGACTGATTGGCAAGAAAGAACAGCTGAATATCCCCGCCGGTACGGATACCGGAACGCATGCCGGAGACTTCCAGAGAGCGCACCCGGTCTCCTGCCCTTAATCCCGCTTCCCAGGCTGGACTCCCCTCTGTCACGTCTGCGATCACCGGTCTGTCGTATCCTACATTGAAAATGAACACCACGGCCAGCAGAAAAGCCAGAAGGAAATTGAAGAAAGGACCTGCAAAGATCACAAGGAACCTTTTCCAGGCAGGCTGGTTCTGAAAACCGGAACCTTCCGGAAACTCCGTCTTTTCTTCCCCCTCCGTTTCCTCATCTTCCCCGGATTCCTGATACATCACACAGGCGCCTCCGAAAGGAAGAGCTCTCAGGGAATACCTGGTACTTCCATGTTTTTTGGATACCAGAACGGGACCAAGGCCCACGGTGAACTCCACCACGGAGATGCCGAAAGCCTTTGCGGTGAGGAAATGCCCCAGTTCATGAAATATGACGATAAATCCCAATGCAAGGATGGAAATGATTACCCTCAGCATGTAAGACCATATTCCTCTCTGATAAAGTTCCTGGCCCAGTCTTCCGTCTCAAAGACCGTCTCCAGTTCGGGAGCGTCCGTCCATACGTGGGCATGCATGGCTTTTTCAATGCCCTCCGCAATATCTGTGAATCCAATCTTTCCGGCAAGGAAAGCGGCCACCAGCTCTTCATTTGCCGCGTTGAATACCGTGGGCATCGTTCCGCCTTTTTTTCCTGCTTCAATGCCAAGATAAAGTCCCCGGAACACTTCCATGTCGGGAACACAGAACTCTATGGAAGTAAGCGTGGTAAAGTCCAGCTTTTCCTCCCGGGGAAGTCTGTGCCTCTTCTCTTCATAAAGGGCGTATTCGATGGGAATCAGCATGCTGGGGACCCCCAGCTGTGCTTTTACGGCTCCGTCCACGAACTGTACCATACTGTGTATGATGGACTTTGGCTGCACCACCACCTGTATCCTGTCCACCGGAACATCGAAGAGCCAGTGAGCCTCCATGACTTCCAGCGCTTTGTTGACCATGGTGGCACAATCAATGGTGATCTTTGCCCCCATGCTCCAGTTGGGATGCTTTAAGGCGTCGGCTGCCGTCACGTTCTTTATCTGATCTTTCGTATAGCCGCGGAAAGGCCCGCCGGATGCCGTCAGAAGGATCTTGTCGATCCCATCGTGATCTTCCCCGGTAAGGCACTGATAAATGGCGCTGTGTTCGGAATCCACCGGCATCAGTTTCACGCCGTAGGCTTTTACCATGGGCATGATGATATGTCCGGCGGTCACCAGCGTTTCTTTATTGGCAAGCGCTATGTGTTTTCCTGCCCGGATGGCGGCGATGGTGGGGCGGATACCGATCATGCCCACAACGGATACCACCACCGTATCGCAGTTCTTAAGAGACGCGCATCGTATCAGACCCTCCATCCCTGATACCACCTCCGGAACGTCTGCCTGACCGTTAAGCCTTTCTTTCAGTTCCTTTGCTTTCTTTTCGTCGTAAACACAAACAAGCTCCGGGTGAAACTCCCGGATCTGTTCTTCCAGCTTATCGATGTTTTTCAGTACGGCAAGAGCCGTCACTTTCATTTCCGGATCGGCTCTCAGGATCTCCAGCGTCTGTGTGCCGATGGAGCCTGTGCTTCCCAGGATCGAGAATCGTTTCAATGCAGTTTCTCCAATACTTCAAATGCGAAATAAATGACCGGTGTGCAGAATATCATGGAATCGATCCGGTCCATCATGCCGCCGTGGCCGGGAAAGATCTTCCCGTAGTCTTTGATCCCGAAGGTGCGCTTTATGGCTGAAGCGAACAGATCTCCGGCCACGCCTGCAACGGAAGCCACGGCTGTCACGAGAGAGACGGAAAGGATCGGGGCAGGCAAAAGAGATAGCTTCTCCCGGAAGATAAGGGCGAAGACAATGGCAAGGACCACCGCGCCAAGGATCCCGCCGGCAAAACCTTCCCAGGTCTTTTTCGGGCTTAAGACAGGTGCCATTCTGTGTTTTCCGAATGCTCTTCCTGCAAAATAAGCGCAGGTATCACTGCCCCATGCCGCGATCAGCACGAAGATCACGTAATACAGGTTCTTTTCTCTCAAAAGGACAAACAGTGCCAGAATGACCGGAATATATACGTATCCCAGAAACGAAGCCGTCACATGCTCAAATCTGATCCGGTCAAATTTTATGACCATTGCCGCGGAAAGCAGAAGAAAACAGCAGATAGCACAAACTAACAGATACTCTTTTCCAAAAAGCTCCGTCAGCAAAAATGCAGCCGCAGACATCACGGCGCAAATCACGAACAGAGGTGTCTTCTCCAGCCCCAGACAACGCATGTATTCAAAAAGACCGATCACAGAAGCGGCAAAGATCACCACTGCAAAAGGGATACCGCCGAAATACATGAGAAGCAGAATCAGGGGAAGCCCTATCACCGCAGTCAGTACTCTTTCCTTAAGCATTTTTCACACCTCCAAAACGGCGGTTCCTGCCGTTAAACTCTCTGATACAGTTTAACAGCTCCTCTTTTGAAAAATCCGGCCAGAGCACGTCGGTAAAGACGAACTCCGCGTAGGCCGCCTGCCAGAGAAGGAAATTGCTGATACGTTCCTCTCCGGATGTACGTATTACCAGATCCGGATCAGGAATTCCTTCCGTATCCAGATACTTTGCAAGATCTGCTTCCGTGATCTCAGCCCCTGCTTTCCCGCTGCAGACGTCTGCCGCGTACTTCATGGCTGCTCTTCTGATCTCGTCACGTCCGCCGTAATTCGCGGCCATGATAAAAGTAAGGCCCTTGTTGTCCGCGGTCTCCGCTTCCAGCTTCCCTATGGCTTCCCGGATATCTTCCGGAAATCTTGCCCTGTCGCCGATCATGCGGATCCTTACGTCGTTTTCCTTCGCACGCTTTAAAAGCTTTCCCGCATAGTAGCGGAAAAGATCCATAAGCGCGCCCACTTCTTCCGGGGAACGGTTCCAGTTCTCTGTGGAGAAGGCATATACCGTCAGATAACGGATGCCGATCTCTCCGGCATCCTGTATGATCTGCTCCACGACCTTACATCCTTCCTTGTGACCCATGGTGCGGGGAAGGTTTCTCTTTTGTGCCCAACGTCCGTTGCCATCCATAATGATGGCAACGGACGCCGGAATGTTTACTCCCTGATAATTTGTCATACCAATTCCTTATACGGTCATGATCTCTTTGGTCTTTGCTTCCACTTCCTTGTCAATGCTCTCAATGGCCTTCTCCGTGAACTTGGTAATGTCCTTGTCGGCATCCTTCACGTCGTCCTCGGTCATCTCACCCAGCTTCTGAAGCTTCTTGGTCAGTTCATTGGCATCACGGCGGATATTTCTTACGGCTACCTTGGCATCTTCGCCAAGTTTCTTGATCTGCTTTGCCAGATCCTTACGTCTTTCCTCGGTAAGTTCCGGGAATACCAGACGGATCACGGATCCGTCATCCACGGGATTGATGCCGATGTCTGCCATGTTGATAGCCTTGATGATCTCCTTCAGCAGGCTCTTCTCCCAGGGCTGGATCATGAGAACTCTTGCTTCGGGAACGGAAATGTTTCCTACCTGCTGCAGCGGAGTAGCCGTTCCGTAGTAATCGACTTTGATCTTGTCAAGAAGATGGGGGTTGGCACGGCCGGCGCGGATACCCTTGTACTCTTCCACAAGATTGTCGATGGTCTTCTGCATCTTCTGTTCATATACCTTCAGCTCATCAGTCATGTTCTTATCCTCCACTTTTATTTTATACGGTAACCGTCGTACCGCCTTTGATATCACCGTTCAGTGCTCTGGTAATGGCACCGGGTTCCTTTAAGGAAAATATCGCGATCGGCATCCGGTTTTCCAGACAGAGCGCAGCTGCCGTCAGGTCCATGAAGCCAAGCTGTTTTGTGATCACTTCCTTTAGAGATATGGTGTCAAATTTCTTTGCGTCGGGATTTTTCACGGGATCGGAATCATAAACGCCGTCCACGTTCTTTGCCATCAGGATGCTGTCGGCACCGATCTCAATGGCGCGAAGGGCAATGCCGGTATCCGTGGAAAAATAGGGGTGACCGGTACCTCCTGCAAAAAACACTACCTTGTGTTCCTCGCACAGTGCCTTCATTACATTATCTTTATCAAAGATGGGCATGATCCCGGGGATCTCAAAAGATCCGAACACTGCGGTCTTCATTCCCACGGTACGGAAATACTCTGATACGCAGAGGCAGTTCATCACCGTTGCCAGCATGCCGATCTGATCGGACTTCACTCTGTCAAAGTTCTGGTTTTGTCTTCCCCGCCAGAAATTTCCGCCGCCTATCACAATGGCGATCTCCACGCCGTTATCCCAGGCTTCTTTCACTTCTTTAGCAACTTCCAGGATGTTCTCTTCACAGAGACCTTTCTTCAGATCTCCCGCCAGAGCTTCTCCGGAAAGTTTCAGCATGACTCTTCTTTTCTCAGACATCACTTCATCTCCCGTGATTCGTTTTTTTCAGTATAACATATCGGCAACTTCATTACATCACCAAATTTAGAACTTAAGTTTATTTTCAAGTTTTGGTGATGTCTTGTCCGTGATCTCACGCACTTCTTCTTTTGTTTTTCTGACTTCTTCCCACAGTTCCCTTGCAGACATCCTTACTGCGCCTTCTCCGAAAACGATCACTTGTTCCAATCCGTCAGAGGTTGCCACGGTCACGTTGTTTTTCCTTGCGATCTCATGAACGGTCTTTTCGATATAGGCGTCCGCGGTCTCCGCTTCTTTGGTATAGACCACGTGGATATTGTGATATTTCAGTATCGTTTCCTTTCCGCCCTTTACCCGGTAGGCATCAAAGACGGTGATCAGCGTCATTCCCTTAAATCCCTGATAATCCGCCAGGATATTCAGCAAAGCTTCTCTGGCACTGTCCAGATTCGTCTTGGCCAGTTCGGAAAGTTCCTTCCATGCGTGGATGATATTATATCCGTCCACCAGCAGAAAATCCTTTTTCTTTTCCGGAAGGATGATATGACCTTCGTTATCATAGTTCACTTTTGACGAAGAGCGGAAATCCAGATCGGTCCTTACGGGGCCTTTTCGGTCATCTTTTTCTCTCCGGTTTCTGCTTAAGGTCTGTTGAAAATAGGATTCCAGTTCCTTTTCTTCCGCATAGCCGTGGCCCATGTAATCGTAGCCGGAAGGAAGCGGCACTCCTTCTGCCTCTTCTTCCGGAATTTCCGGCTCTTCCGGAACAGTCGTTCTGCTGTTCTTTTCCGTGACCAGCGGAAGATGCATGTGATCTTCCACTTCCTGCCAGGGCACGTAGAAGCCGGCACCGTGTTCACAGAACACGGATCCGGTGGGATTCCTCAGATCCTCTTCCGGATCGTATGCCGCTTCCGAAACTACCCGTTCCGGGTCGTGGCAGGGATAATACCCGGCAGAGGAAAGTTCCAGCCTTCCGAAACCTTTGGTATATGCGGAAAGCTCCGCCGCATAATTCTGCAAGCATATCACAGGAGCTTTTCCCGTAAGCACGGAGTTCTTTCCGACGATCTCAGGGCCTGTAAAATCCGCGAACAGTTTTGTGGAAAGATCGCTCATGGCCCGTCCCGCATTTTCGGAAGGCACCGTCAGTTTGAATTCATAAAACGGTTCCAGGATCACCGTTTCGTTTTTCATAAGCCCGTGTCTTATGGCACGATACGTAGCCTGGCGGAAATCGCCGCCCACGGTATGCTTGATATGGTGTTTCCCGGCGACCAGGGATATCTTTACATCCGTTAGCTCCGATCCGGTAAGGACTCCTCTGTGTCTTCTCTCCGTGAGGTGAGTAAGGACCAGCCTCTGATAGGAAAGCGGCAGTTCGTCCGTACTGAGAAGGGACTGTACCGTTATACCGCTGCCGTGTTCACCGGGCTCAATAAGAAGATGCACCTCCGCGTAATGACGAAGTGGCTCAAAATGTCCTACTCCCTCGGAACAGGCATTTACCGTTTCCTTATAGATGATCCGGTTGTCCGTGAATGTCACGTCCATGGAATACCTGTCCTTAAGGATCCTTTTCAGGATCTCCGTCTGTACCGTACCCATGAGACGGATCCGCACGTCACCTTTTTTTCCATAGGGATCCACGGAAAGTTCCGGCAGTTCCTCTTCCAGCTCTCTCAACTTCTGAAAAAGTACGGTGTTGTCCGTCCCTTCCGGCGGGACTGCCGTCACGGAAAACAGCGGCGTAAGTTTCCGATCCGTGCTGCCCGGATCCTCTCCCAGGCCTTCCCCGGCAAAAGATCCATCCAGTCCGGTAACGGCCACCACCATTCCGGCAGAAGCTTCCTGGACCGGTCGGAAGGACAGACCGGAAAACAGGCGGATCTGCTCGATTTTCGTCTGATATACGGGATCTTCATCCGTTTCCGGATGCATACGGGTGACCTCGGCTTTTGCCCGGAGGGTGCCGCCGGTAACCTTCAGATGGCTCAATCGTTCCCCTTTTTCCCGCGTTACCTTGTAAACCAGGGCAGAGAACCTGTCAGGGTATTCCTTTGCTCTCGTAAGGTCCCCCAGTGCCTTTACCAGCGTTTCGATCCCGTCTCTTTTTAAGGCAGAGCCGCTGTAGACAGGGTAAAGTTTCCCTTCGGCGATCAGCCGGATCACGTCATCTGTCTCAGGGGTTTCTCCGTTCAGAAACTTTTCCGTCAGTCCGTCATCCAGTAATGCGGTCTCTTCCCCGTAAAGATCACTTCCGGAAACGAACCCTTTGGAAAGTTCCCGGTTAAGCTCTTTGATCAGCGGATCTGTTCCGGAGTTTACCATATCACATTTATTGATAAATACGAACGTGGGGATGTGGCAGCTCCTCAAAAGCTTCCACAGTGTATAGACGTGACTCCGGATCCCTTCCGTAACGGAGATCACAAGGATCGCAAGATCCAGAACGGAAAGTGTCCGTTCCATTTCTGCGGAAAAATCCACGTGACCCGGAGTGTCCAGAAGCGTAAACCTTTTCTCACCGACCTGAAACAGAGCCTGACGGGAAAAGATGGTGATCCCCCGTTCACGCTCCTGGGCATCAGTATCCAGAAAAGTGTCTCCGTGATCCACTCGGCCGGTCTTCCGGATACTGCCGGTACAATATAAGATCTCTTCGGACAGTGTTGTCTTTCCGGCATCTACGTCTGCCAGGATCCCCAGCACCAGGTCATTTACGATCATTACGTTATTCTTCGGCCCAATCAAAGGAATGCTTTACTGCTTTTCTCCACATGCGGATCCGCTCTGCCCGTTCCGCTTCGCCGATGGCGGGTTCAAAGGTCCTGCTGATGGAATGGTTCTTCCGGATGTCATCCTTGTCTTTCCAGTAACCCACGGCAAGTCCTGCCAGATAGGCAGCGCCTGTGGCAGTCGTTTCCACGCAGGAAGGACGTCTTACTTCCAGTGCCGCAATATCCGCCTGGATCTGCATCAGAAGATCATTGGCACTGGCGCCGCCGTCTACTTTCAGCGAGGTAAGTTCCATGCCGGCATCCGCTTTCATGGCTTCCAGCACGTCATTTGTGAGGAAACACAGGGACTCCAGCGTTGCCCTTATTATGTGGTTTTTGTTCACGCCCCTGGTAAGTCCCACGATACAGCCTCTGGCGTACTGATCCCAGTAAGGCGCACCAAGTCCCGTAAAAGCGGGGACCACATAGCAGCCGTTGGTATCCTTGACCTTGGAGGCAAAGTACTGGCTGTCCGATGCGCTTTCGATGAGTCTAAGTTCATCTCTGAGCCACTGGATCGCGGCACCGGCAACAAAAATGGAGCCTTCCAGAGCGTAGTTCACTTTTCCGTCAATGCCCCAGGCGATGGTAGTCACCAGGCCGTTCTTGGAAGCGACCGGCTTTTCTCCGGTGTTCATCAGAAGGAAGCAGCCGGTACCGTAGGTATTCTTGGCATCTCCGGCTTCAAAACAGGTCTGTCCGAACAGAGCGCACTGCTGATCTCCGGCAGCACCGGCAATGGGGATCGTTCCCCCGAAGAGCTCCGGTACCGTTTCTCCGTAAACGCAGCTGGAAGGCATGGGGGCGGGAAGCATACTCTCCGGTATGGTCAGTTCCTTCAGCAGATCCTTGTCCCAGCAGTGATCGTGAATATTGAAGATCATGGTGCGGGAGGCATTGGAAAGATCCGTTACGTGTGCCTTTCCTCCGGTCAGATTCCAGATGAGCCACGTCTCAATGGTGCCGAACAGCAGTTCACCCTTTTCCGCGCGTTCCCTGGCACCGGGCACGTTTTCCAGGATCCAGCGGATCTTGGTGCCGGAAAAATAGGCGTCAATGGTAAGTCCTGTCTTATCCCGGATCGTCTCCTCCAGTCCTTTTTCCTTTAAGGAATCACAGTATTCCGCCGTCCTGCGGCACTGCCATACGATGGCATGGCACACCGGTTCACCGGTCTTCTTATCCCACACCACGGTAGTCTCTCTCTGATCGGTAATGCCGATGGCTGCAATGTCTTCCGCTCTGGCACCGATCTTCTGCATGGCAAGCCTTGCCACGGCAAGCTGCGAAGTCCATATCTCCATGGCATCATGCTCCACCCAGCCCGGCTTCGGAAAATACTGGGTAAACTCCTTTTGTGCAACAGACACCATGTTTGCGCCGTGATCAAACAGGATACATCTGACACTTGTCGTCCCTTCATCCAGGGCCATCACATATTTCCCCATCACCATACCTCCGATCGAAGTTTTTTTCATTATAAAGTACTGCCGGGATCCGCGCAACAAAAAAGACTGCCACCTTCGTGACAGTCTTTCTGTGATCTTTAAGATTATTTGCCCATCTGAGCTGCTACTTCAGCTGCGAAGTCATCGTTTCTGTGCTCAAGGCCTTCGCCGGTCTCAAAACGTACGAACTTCTTTACAGTGACCTTTGCGTTGCTGGCCTTTGCAACGGAATCCACATACTGCTTAACGGTCTGCTTTCCGTCCTCTGCCTTAACGTATACCTGATCCAGAAGAACGATCTCTTTGAGTTCCTTGTTGATACGTCCTGCGATCATGCCCTCGATCACCTTTTCGGGCTTTGCAGCTTCCTTGGGATCGTTCATGATCTGAGCCTTCAGGATCTCTTTCTCCTTGGCGATGTAATCTGCGCCTACTTCGTTGGAAGAAGTATACAGGGGCTTGAGAGCTGCTACCTGCATGCAGACGTTCTTAGCCATTTCCTTAAGCTCATCGTTTACCACGTCAGATTCTACGTCAAGAAGAACACCGATCTTTCCGCCTGCATGTATGTAGGACTGTACGAACCCGTTCTTGTCTTCCAGAACTTCGAATCTTCTGATGTGCATGTTCTCACCGATGGTGGCGATCATGGTGGAAAGCTTCTGCTCTACGGTAAGAGAAGCGTCACCCTTCCAGGTCTCCTTCATGAAGCCTTCGATATCCTTTGCTTCTGTATCCAGTGCCTGTGCGGCCACTTCGGAAACATAGTCTCTGAATACCTGGTTCTTTGCAACGAAGTCGGTCTCGGAGTTAACTTCCACAACAACACCCTTGGTGCCGCAGGGGCAAAGCATGGTCTGAACCATACCTTCAGCTGCGATCCTGCCGGCCTTCTTCTGTGCGCCTGCAAGTCCTTTTTCACGAAGGAAATCCACAGCCTTATCCATATCGCCGTCACATGCTGCAAGAGCCTTCTTGCAGTCCATCATACCGGCGCCGGTCATCTCTCTTAAATCTTTTACCATCTTAGCATTGATCTCTGCCATAATAATTACCTCTCCTTCCGAACCTGATGATTATTCAGCTTCAACAACTTCTTCGATGTCCTTTGCAGCTTCTTCCACTGCTTCGGCAACTTCTTCCACTGCCTCGGCAGCAGCTTCCTCTACGTAAGCTTCTTCGCCCTGCTTTGCTTCGATAACGGCATCAGCCATCTTTGCAACGATCAGCTTTACGGCGCGGATGGCGTCATCGTTTCCGGGGATCACATAGTCAAGATCTTCGGGATCGCAGTTGGTATCGCACATACCGATGAGGGTGATGCCAAGTGCGCGTGCTTCCTTAACGCAGATCTTCTCTTTCTTGGGGTCTACTACGAAGATAACAGAGGGAAGTTCCTTCATTTCAACGATACCGCCAAGGTTCTTCTCCAGCTTTTCCTGCTCCTTCTTGATCAGGATGACTTCCTTCTTGGGAAGTACGTCGAAAGTGCCGTCTTCCGCCATGCGTCTGATAGCCTTCAGTCTTTCGATCCTGGTACGGATGGTCTTGAAGTTGGTCAGCATGCCGCCGAGCCATCTCTCGTTAACGAAGAACTCTCCGCAGCGAAGAGCTTCGGTCATAACTGCTTCCTGAGCCTGCTTCTTGGTGCCCACGAAAAGAACGCTGCCGCCCTCGGCAACTACTTCGTTCATGGCCTTGTAAGCCTCGTCGATCTTTCCGACTGTCTTCTGGAGATCAATGATGTGGATACCGTTACGCTCGGTATAGATGTACGGAGCCATCTTGGGGTTCCATCTGCGGGTCTGATGTCCGAAATGAACACCTGCTTCAAGAAGCTGCTTCATAGAAATAACGCTCATGATTTTTTCCTCCTTTTAAGCGTCTGCCTGTTTTCTCCGGGACTCTTTAAAGAGCAGGAACCGGGTAATGTGTTCAGGCATGTACATAGAATAATACGCCCTGTTTTCACAGAGCGTACATATCCTAACATATCGAACAATAAATAGCAAGCGGTTATTTCATTTTTTCACCGATCTCCGAAAGCCTTTCCAGAGCCTCAATGAGGGTTTCGTCCCGCTTCGCAAAATGCAGCCTTATCAGACCGTTCACGTCTTCCTGGAAGAAGGAACTTCCCGGTACGGCGGCAACGCCGATCTTCTCCACCATCTTTTCGCAGAAATCCACGTCCGACTGGCCTTTTCTCATATAAGGAGAAACGTCCGCCATTACAAAGTATGCCCCCTGGGGATCCGAGTACGGAATACCGATCTCACGGAGGCCCCCGGTAAAGACCTTCTTCATGTGGGCATAATGTGCCGCCAGTTCATCATAGTAGTCCCAGTACATCTCCAGCCCTGCCATGGCGGCTTCCATCAGCGGTGACGGCGCTCCCACGGTAACGAAGTCATGATACTGCTTGATCCTGTCCATCAGGTGTTTCGGCGCAATGGCATATCCCAGCCGCCACCCCGTGATGGAATAGGTCTTTGAAAGGCTGGAACAGCTTACGGTCCTCTCCCACATGCCGGGGATGGAGTTCATGTATACCATATCGTGACCGTCATAGGTGATGTGCTCGTACACTTCATCCATGATGGCATAAGCGTCATATTTCTTGCAGAGCCCTGCGATCACGGTAAGTTCTTCTCTTGTAAATACCTTGCCGCTGGGATTTGAGGGATTGCAGATGAGGATCGCTTTTGCTCCCTTTTTAAACTCCTCTTCCAGCTGGTTCGCGTCAAAAGTGAATGACGGCGGGACAAGCGGCACGAATACCGGTTCACAGGATGCCAGAATAGACTGCGCCCTGTAGTTTTCGAAAAACGGGCTGAATACGATGATCCTGTCCCCCGGATTGGTAAGAGCAAAGATGGTATCCACCATAGCTTCCGTGGAACCGATGGTGACGACCACTTCCGTTTCCGGATCCAGATCTCTTCCCATGAAATGACCGCATTTCCGGCAAAGTGCCTTGCGGAAGTTTTTCGCTCCCATAGTTATGGGATACTGATGAGGTCCCTCATAGGCAACTTTTGCCAGCCGGTCCATGATCTCCTTTGGCGGATCAAAATCCGGAAATCCCTGGGAAAGATTGATGGCGTTATTGTGAATGGCAAGCCTTGTCATCCTTCGGATCACGGAATCCGTAAATAAAGCGTTTTTTCTTGACAGTTCCTGCATTTCCTCTACTCTTCCTTTCTTCCGGCGATGAAAGCCGCCTGATTCAGCGAAATGAATTTCTCCGGCACCACTTCCGCGATGGTCTCCAGCCATTCTGATTCCGGAAGATCAAAATGCCGGGAAAGTTTCCCCATCAGCACCATGTTCACAGCCTTAACGGTGCCCACGCTTTCCGCAATGGAAAGCGCGTCCAGGGTCTCTGTGCGGATCCCCGCCTTCTTTAGGATCTCCGGAATGTTTTCCGGATACTCTGCCGCTCCGGTGATCACGGGCATGGGATCGATGGTCTGCGTTCCCGTGATCAGTATACCATCTTTTTTCAGAAACTGCGCCCATCTTGCCGCTTCCAGAAGTTCAAAACTTACGATAAAGTCCGCTTCCCCTTCACAGATCACGGGGGAGTATGTCTTTTTTCCCCAGCATACGTAGGTCACTACGGAGCCGCCGCGCTGGCTCATGCCATGCACTTCACTCACCTTTACATCATATCCGTGCCTGAGTATTATCCTTCCCAGCACTCTGGAGGCAAGAAGCGTTCCCTGACCGCCCACACCCACGATCATCACTTTACATTTTTCCATGGTGAATGCTCCTTTCTCACAAAGCGCCCGTCTTGCAAAGCTGTGCGCATACGCGGCATCCGGTGCAGAGCGTGGTGTCGATCACGGCTTTCTTATTCTTTACGGAAATTGCCGGACATCCCACTTTCATGCAGCTTCGGCATCCCACGCACTTTTCGGGATCCACGGTCAGTGGCCCTGCATGTTTTACGTATTTTAACAGCGCGCACGGTCTGCGGGAAATGATCACGGAAGGTTCGTCCTCGGCAAGTTCCTCTTTCAGTACCTGTTCACACCGGGTAAGATCATAGGGATCCACCACCCGTACCCTTTCAATGCCTAAAGCTTTGCATAACGCTTCCAGATCGATCTTTACCGCAGGATCCCCTTTTAGATTCCAGCCTGTCGTGGGGTTCTGCTGATGGCCCGTCATTCCCGTAATGGAATTGTCCAGAATAATGACGGTGGAATTGGACCCGTTATAGGAAACGTTGGCCAGTCCCGTCATGCCGGAATGAAGGAACGTGGAATCACCGATCACGCACACGGTATTGTCGTTGGAGGGATCTGCGCCGTCCAGAAGGAAATTCGAGACCTGAGAGGCCTTGTTGAAGCCGTGAAGTCCCGATACGGAAGCGCCCATGCACAGCGTGGTATCCAGCGCATAAAGCGGTGGTGCAGACCCCAGGGTATAGCAGCCGATATCGCCGAACACGGTAAGTCCCAGCTTGCGGATCACGTAAAAGATACCTCTGTGAGGACATCCGGCGCACATCACGGGAGGACGTGCCGGTATCTTAAGATCTGCGGATACGCAGTCCGGAATTTTTACCGAAAGAGCCTTCCGGATGGTATTCTGGGAAAACTCCCCGATGTTTCCGAAGACTTCCTTTCCTTTGCAGCGGATACCCAGAGCTTTTACATGAGCTTCCATGATGCCGTCCAGCTCTTCCACGATATAAAGCGTTTTCACCGTTTTCGCAAACGACTTTATCATGCTGTCCGGCATGGGGTTGCACATGCCGATCTTTAATACGGGAAAACGGTCTCCGAATACCTCCTTCACATACAGATAGGATGTGGAGGAAGTGATAAAACCGCACTCACTGTCTTTTCCTTCTTCGATCCGGTTCACGCCGGACGTTTCGGAAAACTCGGAAATCGCCTGCATGCGATCTTCCATCCCCGGTCTTCTTCCTCTGGCAAAGGCCGGCGTCATCACATACTTGGCGGCGTCCTTCGCATAAGCTTTCACGGGCAGAGCCGTACGCTCCCCCGGTTCCACGATACTCTGTGAATGCGCCACACGGGTACACATCTTAAGAAGTACCGGCGTATCGAACTTTTCCGAGATCTCAAAGGCAAGCTTTGTAAAGGAAAGGCTCTCTGCCGCATCCGAAGGTTCCAGCATGGGGAGCTTTGCCGCAATGGCATAATTCCTTGAGTCCTGTTCGTTCTGGCTGGAATGCATGCCGGGGTCATCGGCCACGGCGATCACCAGACCGGCATTCACTCCGGTATAGGAAAGCGTGAACAGGGGATCGGCCGCCACGTTAAGTCCCACGTGCTTCATACCGCACATGCTCCTCACGCCGTATACGGAAGCGCCGAAGCAGGCCTCCAGGGCCACCTTCTCATTGGGTGCCCATTCCGCGTAGATCTCATCATATTTTGCGGCGTATTCCGTGATCTCCGTACTGGGTGTCCCCGGATAACTGGACACGAAACCGCATCCCGCTTCAAATAGTCCTCTGGCAACTGCTTCATTGCCAAGCATCAGTTGTTTCATCAGATCCTCCTGGTCTCCGCTTCCACGAGACGTTCGCCGCAGTACTTCTTTCTGAGTACCGGCTTTTCGATCTTTCCCGTGGGATTTCTGGGAACGGTATCAAACACCACGTTTCTGGGCCTTTTGTACTTGGGAAGTTCGGTGCAGAAAGCATCGATCTCCTCTTTCGTACAGGTCTCTCCGGGCTTCAGTTCAATGACGGCAAGTGTAGCTTCTCCAAGTCTCTTGTCCGGCACGCCGATGACCGCGCAATCCTTGATCTTGTCATTTTTCCTCAGGTAACTTTCGATCTGTACGGGGTACAGGTTCTCACCGCCGGAAATGATCACGTCTTTCTTTCTGTCAACCAGCCAGATAAATCCTTCTTCGTCCTGCATGGCCATATCGCCGGTCCAGAGCCATTCTCCGTGAAGTACTTCGTCCGTTGCTTCCTGATTCTTGTAGTAGCAGATCATGACGCCGGGGCCCTTCACCGCAAGTTCTCCCACTTCTCCCTGTTTTACCGGAAGGCCGTTCTCATCGATGATCTTCGTTTCCCATCCGCAGCCGGGGATGCCTATGGCGCCGACCTTGTTCGTATTTTCCAGCCCCAGATGCACGCAGCCGGGACCGATGGATTCGGAAAGGCCGTAGTTGGTGTCGTATTCGTGATGCGGGAAGATCTTCTTCCAGCGGTCCACCAGCACCGGCGGTATGGGCTGCGCGCCCATGTGGGTAAGCCGCCACTGATCCAGCATGTATTCTTCCGGGCGGATGCGTCCGGCCTCGATCTCATCCAGGATATCCTGTGCCCAGGGGACCAGGAGCCATACGATGGTACATTTTTCTTCGGAAACGGCGCGGATGATCCATTCCGGCTTTACGCCGCGGAGGATTACTGCCTTGCTTCCGGAAAGAAGAGAACCGAACCAGTGCATCTTGGCACCGGTATGATAAAGCGGCGGTATGCAGAGGAACACGTCATCCCGTTTCTGTCCGTGATGCGCCTGTTCCGTAACACAGGCATGATACAGTGCCCTGTGCTTGTGAAGGATGGCTTTGGGAAAGCCGGTGGTTCCGGAAGAAAAATAAATGGCGCCAAGATCATCTTCGGTAAGGGAGACCGGCGGTGCTTCCGTGGAGCAGAAACCGTTCAGCCGCAAAAAATCTTCGGCAAAGGCAGGAACTTCTTCTCCCACGTAGAAGAGGAACCGGCACTCTCTCAGTTTTCCGCGGATCTCATCAATACGTCCGATGAATTCCGGACCAAAGATCAGAACTTCGATATCTGCCAGATCCATGCAGTAGGCGATCTCCTCGCCGGTATACCGGTAATTCAGGGGAACAACGATGCATCCGGCCTTTAAGATACCGAAATAAATGGGAAGCCATCGGATGCTGTTGGTCATCAGGAGACCCACTTTCGTTCCTTTTTCGATCCCGCGGCTAAGGAGCAGGTTGGCAGTGCGGTTTGCCCGCCGGTCGAACTCCTTCCAGGTCATCTCTCTGCGGTAGGGAGTCCCTTTTTCCGCCTCAAACACAAGGCTTGCCTCCCGCCAGGTCTCCGCCTTGTCTCTTGCCTCGGAAGGGTTCAATTCCACAATAGCAGTCTCTGACCCGTAAAACCTTGCGTTTCTTTCCAGCAGTTCCGTAATTACCATGTCAGTTTCCTCTTCTTTCAAAATAAAAGCGGTCCCAAGCCTGCCCGGGACCGCCAAAATAAACTTCCGTTGGTTTAAGAAGCATTCCGGCAGCCGTATGAATAATAATAACCGATCCTGTATAACATATTTGCTGCCTGCTCCTTTCTGAATATGCAGTTAGTTTAGTACTTTAAAGCGCAAATGTCAAGAGAGCGGTTCACATATTTTCCGGAGCCACACGTCTTCCTCCTCCGTAAGGAATGGGCTCATCTTTTCAAAAACGTTTCTTTGATAAGTATTGTAGAGCCGTTTGTCTTCTTCTGTCATGAGAGAAGGTTCCATAGCTTCCCTGTCAAAAGGAACATACGTCATCGTTTCGAATGTAAGGAACTGTCCGAAGTCATTCTCGTGATCCTTCACCACCAGCAGCATGTTTTCCAGACGGATGCCGAACTCCCCTTCCACATAAAGTCCCGGCTCGTCAGAAACGTAGACGCCTTCCTCCATCCGGTCACATACGGTGGAGGAATTTGCCCGGAACCGGATATTTGCCGGACCCTCGTGAACATTAAGAAGATACCCAACGCCATGACCCGTCCCGTGGTTGAAATCCATTCCCTTTTTCCAGAACATCTCTCTGGCTGCGTAATCCAGCGTAAGTCCGTTGGTCCCTTTCGGGAATACCGCATCAGCAAGCCGCAGATTCGCGCAGGCGACCATCGTATACGCTTCCTTTTCCTCCTGTGTGAGGGGACCGCAGGCCCAGGTCCTGGTGATGTCGGTACTTCCTTCCGGATAATGCCCGCCGGAATCCACCAGATAAAGTCCCCGGGGCCTGATGATGACATCTTTTTCCCGGGAAGGGCTGTAATGACACATGGCCGCGTTTTCGCCGTAGGCACTTATCGTCGCAAAGCTTTCTCCCAGGAACCCCTCCTGTTCTGCTCTCAGCTCATGAAGCAGATCGGCCGTGCCGCATTCCGTAAGGCTGCCGGATGCCATCTCCTTTTTGAACCGGTACATGAATTTTGTAACAGCCACGCAGTCTTTTTGCTGCGCTTTTCGCAAATTTTCACACTCGACTTCGTTCTTTCTGTTTTTCCGGATAGCTGCCGGGGTCAGTGAGCAAATGACGTCTTTTCCTGCGGGGATGTTCTGTACCATGTTCCAGGACGTCTGCAGATCGTCGATCACAATGACGTCGGAGCGAAGCGCTCTGATATCTTCGTATACGTTTAAGACTTCTGTCTCCGTCCGGATCCCCAGATCCGAAAGATACTGTTTTGTTTCTTCTGTCAGATGCGGCTTCGAAATGTAGAGGGTGCTCTGCTCTCCGTCCATAAGGAAAAAAGAAGCAAAGGTGGGACAATAGGGAATGTCGTCACCGCGAAGATTAAGGAGCCATGCGATCTCGTCTGCAGCAGTAAGAAGACAGGCGCCTGCCCCTTTTTCCCGAAGCTCACTTTTCAGTTCCGCAAGCTTCTCCCCAGCGTTTTTTCCCGCATACCGCTCCGGCAGGATCCAGATCTTCTCTTCTCTTGGTGCCGGTCTTCCTTCTGTCCAGATCTTTGCGATCAGATCGTTATCAGCGGAAAGGCCGATCCCCTTAAGAGCAAGCTTTCTTTCAAGTTCCTTCGCTCTGCGGAAGGAAATTGTCTTTCCGTCAAATCCCAGAGTGCCTCCGACCGGGATATGTTCACATATCCAGGAAAGCATCTCCGGGCAATCCGGCTGTCCTTCCTTCATCAGCGTAATGCCGGAACCTTTCAGTTCCTTTTCCGCCTGGATAAAATACCTGCCGTCGGTCCACAGTCCGGCTTCCTCCATCGTCACCACCAGGGTACCGTCACCGCCGGTAAACCCGGAAATGAACTCCATGCAGTTAAAGTGCCTGTCCGTATATTCCCCCAGGTGGTCGTCACAGTCTGCCGTGATGTATGCGTCACATCCGGTCTTTTTCATTTCTTCTCTTAATCGTTCCAGTTCTTTTCTCATGAAAGGATACCCAGTTTCAAAAGTGCGTTCCGGATGCCGTCATTTGTAATGTCATCCGTCACCATATCTGCTTTTTCCTTTGCCCGTTCATCGGCATTTCCCATGGCAACGGAGGTCCCTGCCGCCTCAAACATGGGGATGTCGTTGGGGGAATCGCCGAAGGCATACGTTTTCTCTTTCGGAATACCGTAATACTCCCGTACTCTTCTCACTCCGTCTGCCTTGGTAAAACCTTTTTCCGCCACGTCGGCTCCCAGCCCGCTGTTAAAGGCAAATAAAGTAAGCTGAGGGAAGTCCTTTTCCACCTCCGCTTTCACCTTCGGAATATCTCCCGCAAAGGAAAGGGCCGCAATGGGGATCTCTTTCTCAAAGACCTCCTCAAAGGGCAGGTAATGCCGGTCACAGAAGCCGCGCCAGGCAATATCTGAAGCGGTTTTTATCTCCGGGATGGTATAATAGCAGCCGTTCGCATGAGAAAATCCCATGCAGAAACCTTTCTTTGCCGAATACTCGTAAAGTTCGTGAAGAAGCCCCGCGTCCATGGCGTGCCGGAAAAGCTCTTCCTCTCCTTTTGTGATCTTCGTTCCGTTCTGATGGATGATGATGTCCGGATCTACCATTTCCGCGTACTTCCGGGCATTCTGTGACTCCATGTCCCTGCCGGTACAGAGGCAGATCACATATTTTCCCCGGAGACTGTCGATGGCCTTCATGGCGCTCTCCGGAATGCTGTCTGAACGGTTCTCCAGAAGCGTTCCGTCCAGATCAAAACACAGAATGCCTTCGTATTTATTATTTTCTTTTCCCTGATCCAAGTTTTTCTTCGATCCTTTCCATGTTTTCTTCCGAATACTCGATCTCCGAAGAGAACATCCGCGCTGCCTCCTCAAGGTCCTCTTTCTGCGGTTCTTTTCCGCCTGTCATCGTTTTCAGCACTTCTTTGCAAAGGCGGAAACAAAACGCCAGAAAAGCCGGGGAGCGTTTTTCTCCGTGCCGGAAAGCCAGATATTCTTTCAGACGCAGGAATCTGTCTTTCCAGACTTCCGTTTCCTCCCATGCACAGGCGGATGTCTCTTTCCCATCCATCTTTTTTAAGAGTCCGGTCCATGCGTCATCCAGATGCTCCAGTGTCAGAAGGAACCCGCATAAACTTTTCGGATCTGCTTCCCCAACCGGGATGCTGTCCATCTTCCGAAGGATCTCCTTCACCCGGTAAGTCACCTTTTTCGCCTCATCCCAGGGATCCTCCCCGGAAAGGGACCGGTAAGTGATGTGGCCCGTTCCTGAAAACAGAAGTTCTCCCGCTCTCTCACAGCACAGCCCCAGTCCCATCTCCACATGGTCGTCGTGGAACTTGCGAAAACGCGGATGGTCCCGGCAAATCTGGCACAGGGCGTCTTCCCCTTTTGTAAGGATCAGCTCACAAAGCCCCGATGCAAGAAGAAAGGGACACTCTCCGGAAGAAAGAGGGATCATCTTTTCCGCTCCCGGCGTAAGATCCGCTTTCCCTTCCATTTCTTTTCCGAAGGAACGGTACTTTTCCGCCGTTTCGGCGTCGATGCAGATCTCCCAGTCCCTGCAGCAGGTATGTCTGCAGTCCCCTGCCTTGCATACAAAATCAGAATAGTAATCCGGTACGATGGTGATCATTGTTTACGTTCTCCTGAGGAACTTTCCTGCGGCGATCCCTGTGGGCACATTGTCATTTACCACCACGTTTCCGCCCACGATCACTTTTGAGATACCTTTGTTGGGCTTCGTCTGATCTTTGAAATCCGCACCGTCCAGGATGGTATCATAGTCAAAAAGCACCAGGTCCGCGTCATACCCCGGCTTTACAAAGCCCTTTGTTTTCAGTCCGTATCTTTCCGCGGGAAGGCCGGTGATCCTGCGGATCCCTTCCTCCCGTGAGAGGATCTCCCGTTCTCTGATGTAGTGTCCCAGATATCTGGGGAAAGTCCCGAAAGCCCTGGGATGGGCAGAGGTGTCCCTGCCTCCCACATAGATACCGTCGGAACCCACGGTGCATACCGGATGTTTCAGTACTTTTTCCACGTTTTCTTCCGTCATGATAAAGCGGACGTCGGTGATCTTTCCGTGATTCTCCCTAAGTGCCCATATCACGGCATCATAGGGATCCAGATGCATCTCTTCGGCCACTTCCGTATAGGTCTTTCCCTGGATCCAGGGGGTATCCTCTGCCCTAACGATCAGAAACTTGTCCGGTCCTGCATGTTTTAACGCGTTGTCCCAGGTGGGGGAATCGACCTCGTAGATCTCGCGGCGCACCGCTTCTGCCACGTTCGGGTCCTTCAGGCTTTCTGCAAAAGCTTCCGCACCGCCTGTCAGGAACTGTGAAGGCATGGCGGAAAGTGTGGTAGTTGATACGGCGATATACGGATACGCGTCCATGGTGATATCCAGACCTTCCGCCCTGGCTTCGTCCACCATCTGAAGCGCCCTGTCCATTCTGTCCCAGAATTCCGGATAGCACGCCTTGAAATGGCTGATGTTGGCGCGGACGCCGGCCTTTCCGGCCACATCGATACATTCCTTCACCGCATCGAATAGTCCTGCGGATTCGCTTCTGGTGTGGGAGGAATAGATGCCGCCGAACGGTTTCATGGCCAGGGCGATCTGTGAAAGCTCCTCCGCATCGGAATAGATGCCGGGCACATAGGCAAGACCGGAAGTAAATCCCAAAGCGCCCCCTTCCATCTCCCGCCGCAAGAGTTCCTGCATCTTTCCGATCTCTTCGGGGCTTGCCTTTCTGTTTTCAAACCCGTCCATGGCGTATGTGCGCAGGGCGCCGTGACCGGTAAACCAGATCTGGTTGGGACCTAAGGATAGCTTTTCCACGTCGGCTGCCATATCGGAAAAGCACTCATAGGGCTTCCCGCCGAAATTCCCGGAAGCCATGGCAAAAAACTTCCTGTCCACGTTTTCCGGGAAAGGACTGCTGGTGTGTCCGCACTGCCCTGCCACTTCCGTGGTCACGCCCATCTTCAGCACATAGTCTCTTTTCGGATCTGCAAAAATGGATTCGTCCGCGTGGGAATGGCTGTCAATGAATCCAGGGGTCAGATCCATTCCCTGTGCGTCAACGGCGTTTTCGGCATCACAGGAAAAGTATCCCAGCATGTCTTTTTCCACGGAAACGATCTTTCCGTTTTTTACAAACACGTGCCCGAACATGGGGGCATTCCCCGTTCCGTTATAGATATTGGCATTTTTTATGATCAGATCGTACATTATCATTCCACCTTTGTAATGGCTTTCTGCGGACACATCTCCTGGCAGCAGTAGCAGCGGATGCATTTTTTATAGTCATAGACCGCCTTTACGCCTTTTCCGGCGTGAACGGCCTTTCCTTCCACCGGGCAGGCCTCCTCACAGATGCCGCAGCCGATGCACTTTTCAGGATCCACCACCGGTCTGTCCTTCTTTTTCGGATGCGTGCGGAAGAAAAATCCCAGCCTCCAGAAGGACGGCTTCTTTCTCTTCACGTTGAAATCCGGTTTCCCGAATTTTCCGACAGCTTCCTTCACGGTTAGAAAGCCCTGTTCCGTCACTACGGTGATCTCTTCTTCCTTCATGGTGCCAAGGCCTGTCTTTGCCCCAGCCACGCAGGTGGGTACATTGGCCGGATCCAGATCCACCAGACGGGCGAATACCGTATCCATTGCCACGGGATCTTTGGAAAGAATGATCACTCCCACAAGCACCGGGTCTCCGGAACCGGGACCGTTTCCTTCCATGGCGATCACGCCGTCCATGATATAAAGCCGGGGTCTTACACAAAGGTCAAGATCCACAATCATTTCCGCAAACCTGCTGCTGTCCGGATACAGCGCGTGTCCGGCTGCTTTATGCTTCCCGAATACCAGTCCGTACTGATTCTTCACGGCGCCGGTGATGTTCTCCAGGGCATGTGTCTTCATCTTGCATACGCTGATGATGGCATCCGCATCCAATGCCGCTTTGGCGAGAACGAATTCTTTCGCGGCTTTGCCTTCCGGAAAAGTCACTCTGACAGAAGTTCTGAAATCCGCCATGGGAACGTTTCTGGCATCTGCCGACTGCTTAAGTCCGCAGGCCTCCATGGAACTTTCAATATCCTTTGCAGTGCTACCCGGACCGTCGCCATAGGAAAGGGAGGGATATCCTTCTTCCTTGAGGATCTGCAGAACGGCGTCAAAGACAGCCGGATGTGTCGTCACCGCTTTCTCCGGAGAAACGCCGCTTAGTACATTCGGTTTCACAAGTATCTTTTCTTCCGGGGACACAAACTGCTTCCATCCGCCCAGAAGTTCCATTCCCTTCCTGATCTTTCCCGGAACATCATCCCCGTAATTTCTGCAGGGGATCAGCACCACTTTTGAAGATTCCATATATTTTCCTCCTTGAAAGAGAGCAAATATGCTATAATCGTTCCCATGAACAACAGCGAAACAAAAAATAATATCACAGGCCCTTCCATCCCCGCGGACTATTTCCGTTTCAGGGAAAAAAGTCTTTGGCAGAGGCTATCCGGGCATATCCTGACGGTACACATCCACAGAAAGAACGTTCGCAAGGCGTGCTTCCGGATCGGTCTGTATTTCCAGGGCCTGACCCACGATCTTTCCAAGTACGCTCCGTCGGAGTTTCTTCTCAGTGTAAAGTACTATGACGGCACCAAAAGTCCCAATGCCATCGACAGGCGCTTAAACGGGTGTTCCCGTGCATGGCTCCACCACAAAGGAAGGAACAGGCACCATTACGAATACTGGATCGACTTCATGGGCGAACCGGTGAATGGTCCCTTCGGCTGCAAGATGCCTTTAAAGTACGTGGCGGAAATGGTATGTGACCGGCGTGCCGCCTGCATCGCCTATCACGGCAGTTCCTATACCCAGGCGGACCCGTACAATTACTATGTAAAGACCCTGGAGCACGTGATCATGCATCCGGATACCCGGTTCGTTCTGGAGACCGCGCTCATCAAAATGCGTGACAGCGGTGACGAAGCGGCCTTTGCTTTTCTCAAAAAAGCCCTTTCCGTCACAAAAGGTACCGACTATACCCGGGAGACCATCTCCGCGATACTGTAAGCTTACCCCGGATAGTAACCTGCCGCCAGATCACATACCTGTTCTCTGTTCTGAATGGCGCTGACCGCTCCGGTCTTCGTGGCACAAAGCGCTCCGCACGCAGAAGCAAAGCAGAGCGCTTCCCCGTCGGAAGCCCCCTCCGCTTTTGCGGCAATAAAGCCGGCGGCAAAGTTATCGCCCGCCCCCGTGGCATCCACGGCTTTCACCTTACAGGCAGGAAGCCGTTTTTTCATGCCTTCATTTTTGAAAAAGCATCCTTCCGCTCCCAGCTTGATGATCACGTTTCTGATCCCTTTGGAAAGGAATACGTCTGCCGCCTTTTCCACGTCTCCCTCGCAGGAAAACGTCACACCGGCATAGTACTGCGCCTCCCGTTCGTTGGGAAAGATGTAATCGATCATGGGAAGCGTTCCGGAAAGATCATCCAGAGAAAGTTTATTAAAATTCGGAAGCTTTGTATCTGCGTAGACCGTACAGCCGCCTTCCTTTGCCGTTCTTACCACCGTTTTGATCACTTCCGGATCGTTGAAGGGGGTGCGGAACAGGGAAGCCAGGGAAAGCGCACCGCATGCGTCTTTCCAGGAAAGGTCTTTATCCGGGCGGAAGTTGTAGCTGTGCGCATTGTTGGTAATGGAATACCTTTCGCCTTTTTCGTCCAGAGAGATCACCGTTACCGGCGTCTGCATCTCTTCCGTCCGTCTTGCGAAGCTTACATCCACTCCGTTTTCCGTAAGCGCCTTTAAAAGGATCTCCGAAGCACCGTCCGCTCCCAGTCCGCATACGATATGAGGTTCCATGCCCAGCCTTTTCAGAATGATCGCCTGGTTCAGCGCCTCTCCCCCGGGATAAAGCCCCGTGGAAAGCGCCCGGAAGCCCGTGGGCGTAACGGGATCTTTAAGATCCAGTCCCGTCATCATGCAGTCCACGATGGCGGCACCGATCACTGTCACATCTTTTCCGGTCATAACTCCTCCGCCTTTCTGTCTGCCGTATTCTGCCACAGGATACGGTTGTCCCGGATCGTGCAGTCTGCTATTCCTTTTTCTCTCATCCAGAGCACGTAGCTTCTGACCGTTGTGCCGATCAGACAGAACTGGGGAATGCTCATGCTGATCTCATAGGCGTCAAATACCTTTTTCATCAGTTCATCGTGGGTACACGGTTCTATAAGCATCCCGCGGATACGCTCGGCCACCTCCAGCATCACGCGTGTGTTCACTTCGCAAAGCGGCGCGATATCATACTGATGCGCGGCATGGGAGGGAACAAAGCAGGAGGCATCGGTCTCTTTCAGCTTTTCTATGGTGGATAGGCAGGAGCCTATGTCGAAGGTATAAGAGATGGCATACTTTGAAAGTGTTTCCTCTGACGCCAGCGCATCTCCGATGTAAGCCGTCTTATCCGGCGTGATAAATCCCACCTGGTCTTCCGAATGCCCCGGCAGCGGGATCACAGACCAGCCTTCCGGAAGAACGTCATCCGTGATCTGTTCCGCCTGACTCGGCTTTGCCATAAAGAACTTGTTTAAAAGCTCCTCCGCAGGATAACCTCCGTAAAGCATGTGCGGCTCCATTTCCGGATGACGGATAAAATCGCACTCTTTCCCGTTGGCAAATATCCTGCAGCCGGTATTCTCCTGCAGGTACCTGTTCCCGCCGATATGATCCGCATGGGAATGGGTATTGTAGACCGCCTTGAGTTCCCATCCATTCTCCTTAATGACACGAAGGGCTTTCTTTGCCGCCGAAGCGTCATTTCCGGAATCGATCATCACGACTTCGTTACCTCTGGTCTTAACGATGCCCATCCGCGACGGGCAGTCGATATAGTGATCATGTTCCGAGACCTGTATCAGTTCGTACATAAAAGCCTCCTATTCGTCGATATTCCTGGCCTGGAGAACGATCTCCCCCTGCAGGCAGTACATGTTTACGGCAACCATCACGAATTCCAGGAAAGCGTTCACGGAGATCATAAGGACCAGTGCCTCTGCCGGCAGCCCCAGCTGCGTAAACAAAAGCGCATAAACAGAAGCGGACGCGCCGGGCACGTTGGGTACCGCTACCGTAAGGATCACGGAAAGAAGCGCCGCAAAGATGAGCCAGGGCACGGAAACGGGCATGCCGTAGATCCCTGCCATGATCACGGAAGATACCAGGAACGTGATGCTGTGGGCAGGCTTGAACACGATGCCCCCCACGTTCATGATAAATGTGGTACGGTTCACTTCCGCGCCAAAGGCAAGCATGGAGTTGATGATGGTGGTAAAGCAGGCGCCGAAGCTTCCCGAAGAAAGTGCGATCATGAATCCCGGCATGAAATGTTTCACCACCTCACGGGGCGTCATCTTCTGCTTTACGCAGATGACGGCCGTATAGAAAACGAGAAGCAGAAGGAAACCTGCGGCAGCGTACAGAAGGATCATGGGTACGCTTCCCAGTGCCGCAAAATCCGCATTGACGATACTGGTAAACATGCTGATGGCAACGTACACCGGAATAAATGCGTTGAGGAAATTATTGGTCAGGATGGCTGCCAGATTGCAGGAATCAAACAGCTCGATCACTCTCTGCCCCTTTTCCCCCATGGCAAGAAATGCAAATCCGAACATCACGCCGATGATCAGGATCTGTATGGAATTAAAGTTTAAAAACGGTGCCACGAGCCCCGTGGGGAAGAACCCGATCAGGATGTCATACAGTGCCTTCACGGAGATCGCCGCGCTGTCCGCTCTGGAATCCACCCTTCCCAGGAAGATCAGGAAATAAACCAGGATGCCGGCGGTCATCACTCCGTACATGCGAAGCAGAGAACTTTTGGAAAACTTTCCGAAGGAATCCGCGTTTCCCAGGGCGTTGATGCCCAGAGGCAGCGCAAAAAAGGTAAGAAGGACCGCCATGACACAGAGGAGCCCCGTATAGGCGTTTGCCAGAGGTGCCAGATAATCGTTGGCAAACTGCTGCACGTTCGCGGCCGCGGGACTTCCCTTAAGGACCAGTCCGGACGCAACTCCCAGGATAAGCGCCAGGGCGATCTTTGCAATAAAGCTTACCTTTCGCTTCTTTCTGGTCACAAAGAAGGTGACATTGCATCCGTTACGATAGGTCCAGTTCGGTGTGCCGCCTTCATAATCCAAAAGTGATCCCAGCAGTCTGGTATCAAAATCGCTTTCTGCCTTCAGCGGATCAAAGGATTCTCCGTTTATCCGCACGTAGCATCTCAGCTGATTGAAGATCCGGTTGAAAGAAAGAGAAAACTCTTTTTCCATGCCGAACTTTTCCTGATAGCTGATCAGCACCTCTTCCAGCAGGAGGCGGTTTCTTATGATCTCCTTTTTATCGATGCCGTTTTCGTCAAAGTATGCCGTCATCTTTTCCGATGCCGCGTCGATCCCTTCATTTGTCAATTTCAGATTTTCCATCGCATGTATCCTTCGTATTTATCATTTTTTGATCTTTCAAAAGCAATACTACCGTCTCCACGTGTGTTGGGGCAATGAGATTGATGTTTTTGCTCCTTGTCACGACCGTTCTCGTTAATGGAAACATATCAAAGCCATTTTGCGTTTGCGGGAACAAATCAAGAAACTACTCGTTTGTGGGAATATATCATTGATTATCCGTTATTTCCCAATGACCGCTGTAACCACTTCCTACATATTTTACATTTGGCATTTTTTCAATATGTCGTTTTATTGTTTTTGAGCTGACATTCAATATTGATGCTATTTCTTCGGTTGTTATATCCTTATTTTCTCGTATTAAAGAAATAATGCGATCATCGATTCCCTCTTGAGGGACATCTTGAGGGACATCTTGAGGGACACCTTGAGGGACACCTTTGATATCATAATTAAGATTCGGCATTGTGGTAAAGAAGCTTGCTCTGTCAGAGCGGAAAGACGGTTTCTTGTCTTCTTTGTAATTTACCTGGAATTCGTATGCATCGAGGATTTTACCAAACCCACTGCCTTTGCGCTCCATGTAGCCAAGCCGTTCAAAGATATCTGCCAGCAGCGGATTTCGTCTTGTTGACGGAACAGACAATGGATCTCTATCTTGAATTGCTATTCCGTCAGCCATGCCTCCCGGAGAATAGATTTCCATTCGGTCATCAAAGATATCAATATGAACCTCGCTGCCGTTTACAAGATAATCCCTGTGAACCAACGCATTAATCAAGGCCTCATGATAGCTGCGTTCAACATACTCCGGCATCTCTTCTCTGGAGTTCGGAGTCTTTCGCCACATCTTTCTACAGTTACGCTTTATGAATTCTTCACCGTTTTCAAGAAGATAAATAAGACTGCCCGAAAATTCGGAATCATCCAATGCGTCAAGTGTCCCTCCGCTTTTATTAAGTCCGTTCCAACGTGTACAGAATACTCTTGACCACCAGATTGGACATTCATCTGCAAGCAGCGCACCGGCATTAGTGAGATATCCCTCATCTGTAACAAGTCCAAATGAAATCATATCCTTATCTTCAAAGCTTTTTCCGGTCCACTTCTTATATCTTTCACGAAGCTTTGAAAAAGCATAGTCAGAAGCCTTGTATGAAGAAACCTGTGTATCGAAAGACATATTTCTGCCCTTCATAATCAGACGTTTCTGTTCCATTGAGGTCGCTTTTACACTTTCATTTCCCACACGGATATATGCCTCAAGGGCACCATCTGCAGAATAATAATATGGCGTATCACCACCCGGCATGATATCAAGGATAATAACAGTCCTGTCATCCACTTGTTCAAAACGAAGTTTGAACTCCGGAATCGGATCAAGTCGCGATTTGATAATCTCACTGATTTTTTCAGCGTCAGAATCCGGATTATCAAGTCCGACAATCCCTCCGTCATCTGCAATACCAAAAATCAAGGCACCACCGGAACTATTAGCAAAAGCACTGACACTCTTGCACCAGCTCTTCGGCTTCTTCATTTCAACAGCCTGTTTTTTGTCGTATTCAGTTGCTTCACCAATCAGGTTTTTTAAATTAATGTTGTTGTTCATTTATTTGTTCCTCAAGATTTCAATTTAGAATCCAATTCAGAAAGTTTAACATGTAGTGAAGATAGAAATATTTTACCAATCGCATTAGAAACTGACAAATGAATTTTTGCTGACATCAATCCTATTGTCACGGCAACCGAAAAATGTTAAAAACATCAATCCTGTTGTCACGACCCCCTGTTATCTAATCTGTCGCCACTACTATACCCCTTTTTCAGACGATAGCATTGTTGTCAAAACCTATAAAAATAGGACTTCGGCATTCCGCCTGGATGAGGATATCATTCCGAAACCCTTTGATTTCAAGGCATTTTCTCCCTCTTTACTTGTCTACTCTTGACATCAATACTACCGTCTCCACGTGGTCGGTCAGCGGGAACATATCCACAGGCCGGATCACGGAGGGGTGATAGCCCTGTTTTCCAAACTCTTTCAAGTCCCTTGCCAGGGTATCCGGTCCGCAGGAGATGTAGACGATCTTTTCCGGATCGAGACCTGCCGCCGCCCGGATAAATTCCGCAGTGCTTCCGGTGCGGGGCGGATCCATGAAGATCACGTCCGCCTTCCCGTCATAGTCTTTTATCCACTGTGTTGCGTCTGCGGTCACGAAACTTATGTTGCGGATACCGTTTTCTTTTGCGTTCAATTTTGCGTCGCGGACGGCTGCCGGATTCTGCTCAATGCCGATCACCTTTCCTGCTTTTCCGGATGCGCAGATACCGATGGTACCGATGCCGCAGTACGCATCGATCACCGTTTCCTTCCCCGTAAGTCCGGAAAGCTTAATGGCCTCCCCGTAAAGGACTTCAGTCTGCACCGGATTCACCTGGTAGAAGGATGCCGGAGAAATTCGGAAGGTCTTCCCGCATAGTTCATCTTTGATGGTACCCGGTCCGTAAAGGGTCTTTTCAAAGTCGCCCAATACCATGCTGGTATCCTTGTCGTTCACGTTTAACACGATGGTGGTGATCTCGGGGTGTTCGGAAAGCAGCGCCTTCACGAAATTGTTCTTTCCTGGAAGCACCTGGGAGGAAAGTACCAGCACCACCATGATCTCTCCGCTTATAAAACCTCTCCTTACCAGCACGTGACGAAGGAGCCCGTATCCGGTGTCTTCGTTATAGGTCTTTATCTTAAATGACCTGCACAGTTTACGGATGGTACGGATTATCTGCTGGCATTTTTCATCTTCAATGAGACAATCGTCCACATTGACGATCCTGTGGGAATTCTGCTCGTAGCACCCCGAAATGATATCTCCTGCCTTTGTGTGACCGAATACGTGATGCACTTTATTCCGGTAATGGTACGGATCTGCCATGCCGAGTATCGTATCAACCCTGGCAAAACTTCCCAGAAGTGATTCCATTTTCCGCTGTTTTTTCTGAAGCTGTTCTGTATAGGGGATCCCGGCATACAGACAGCTTCCGCATTTTCCGCTCACGGGGCATCCCGCATCTTTGGCCTTGTTTTCCTTTGCGGCATTCTTTTTTACAGAATATCCGAAGCTTCCCAGTTCCTCTCCGATGTGGAGATACTTTCCGTGGGAATAGGCCATGAGACCTGCTTTTTCCAGAGCGAGACCATCTTTTTTATCGAAAAGTTTTTCCTCCGCATCCACGCAAAGCACTTCCGCCAGAAACATGTCGTGAGATCCCAGTTTCTTTACTTCCGTCACCTTGCATTCGATGCTCACGGGGCTTTCCTTTACAAGAGGCGCCTTTACCTTACGGGCTTTTTCCGGTGTCAGTCCGGAAAGTTTCCATTTGTCACAGTCTCTGCCGGACTTTACGCCGCACAGGTCGACGGCACCGGCCATTTTTTCGGTGGTCAGATTCAGTACGAACTCCCCGGTCTGCATGAGCATGTGATGGGAAAAGCGTTCCGGTCTCACGGAAATGTAAAGCATGGCCGGATCGGAACAGATGGTCCCCGTCCAGGCCACCGTGATCAGGTTGGTATTCCCGTTTTTATCAATGCAGCTTACCAGCGCAGCCGGTAAGGGATAGACCATGTTTCCCGGTCTCATTTCTCTTTTCATAATGCCTTCTCCGTTACCCTTACACAAGCTTCTCCCACGTATTCGAGGGTCAGCTCAAAACCGCTTTCCCCGTTAAGAAGTTTTCTGAGGAATACCTTATCGCCTTCCCACAGATCAAGGTCAAAGATCTTTTCTTTTTCGATCCAGGAAAGCTCGCCCTCACTGCAGTCGGTGATCTTTCCGGTAAAGCCGTCAGCGGTGAACAGGTACATGTCTTCCGCCTGCCCTTTATCCGGCACAAAATGGATGAGCCCCCGAAAGCTCCATGAAGTAAGGGTAAGCCCCGTCTCTTCCTTCACTTCCCGAAGGAGACACTGTTCCGGCGTTTCGCCTTCTTCAAACTTTCCGCCGATGCCGATCCATTTGCCTTCGTTTATATCGTTCTTCTTTTTGTTCCGGTAAAGCATCAGATACTTTCCGTCTTTTTCAATATAGCACAGAGTCGTTTTTAACATGTGTCTCCCTTGACAAATGATCATAATATACTAAACTATCCGTATTATACAACACGAGGCCCTAAATATGGAAAGTTTTAAGAACAACGCAAAAGATTTTTTCTATCATCTCACTCATTTCACGGCAAAACAGTTCTTCATGATGATCATCGGCAATCTGATCCTTGCACTGGGACTGGCCATGTTCACGAATGCCGCTTTGGGAAACCATACCTTCCACACAATGGTTTATGCCCTGTCGGGTCTGATCCGCGGTGACGCCTCCCTTTACGGCACGCTTTACTGGATCATCAATATCATCCTGTTCATCATTGTCATGTTCCTTGACAGAAAGTACATCGGACTCGGTTCCATCGTAAACATGCTCCTTCTGGGATACGTGATCACCTTTTTCAGTAATTTACTTGCGAAGATCGGTCTGGATTACCGCACCGCCGACACCTATCTGATCGAATTCCTGGGGCTTAAGTCCATAGGTCAGCTCGTCTTTGAATTCCTGGCCACCGTCTTCCTTTCTCTGGGCATTTCCGTTTACGTTGCGGGAGGTCTGGGATCCGCGCCCTATGACGCACTGCCGCTCATCATGCAGAAGCACGGCATCAAAAATTTTGCCGTGGCGCGTGTGATCTGTGACCTCACATGCTGTCTGATCACGCTTCTCTTCCAGCTTCTGATGGGCTTTGCCAATGCCCCCGTGGAAAGCCGCATCGGACTTGGCTCCATCGTAACTGCCTTCTGCACCGGTCCCTTTGTAAGGTTCTTCCATCATAACTTCATCAGGAAGATCAAGTGACGAATAACGATCCATGGGAAAAGATAAAAAAGCGATCACCAACGTGATGCGGCTTCTGGATACGGCACGCATCCCCTACGAAACAAAAGAATATGACTATGACGAATCGGATCTTTCCGGCGTTCATGCCGCCTCCGTTCTCGGTTTCGATCCGGACATGGTCTTTAAGACTCTGGTCTTAAAAGGCGATAAGACCGGTCATTTTGTCTGCGTGATCCCCGTAGCCTATGAAGTGGATCTCAAAAAAGCAGCCTCTGTCTCAGGAAACAAGAAATGTGACCTGATCCCCGTAAAAGAACTTGTCCCTCTCACCGGCTATATGCGGGGCGGCTGTTCTCCCATCGGCATGAAAAAGCAGTTCCCTACCTATATCGATGAAACGGCACAGCTGCAGGATCTCATTTCCGTCAGTGCCGGCCAGCGCGGCGTACAGGTGATCCTGTCTCCGGATGCGCTTACGGCCTATATCGGTGCTTCATACGCCGACCTTATCTGAACCATATTAAAAAGATCCGTGTGGTACCACACGAATCTACTCATTTGATTTCGCATCAGTCAACCGATTTCCGTGTCATACGAGGGAATATTTCGCTGAATCAAAACAGGAATTTATATTGCTTTCTCCTCGTTTATTACACCGGTGTTCCGACCTCGATCAGATTTCCATCCAGATCGTAAAACCTTACA
>JAKSPC010000020.1 GCA_024405155.1 Lachnospiraceae bacterium
AAGTAAAATCCACTTTTTCGTTTTCTGGGGTGGAATTTAGTTTTGCAAGTGAAGACTGCTTATAGATTGTTAATAAAAACGTAATTTCTTGTTGACAGTCGCAATTCCCGCAAGTATAATGTAAAAGCTGTTCTATGGAAACAGTGCGTTTTGGTGTGGAAACCACTAGCCCCGGCGGAAACATCGACATATATAAACCAAATATTTTTATGGAGGTCAGCCATGACTAGTTATATGCCTAAGGCATCCGAGATCGAAAGAAAATGGTTCGTGATCGATGCAGAAGGAAAGAATCTGGGTCGTCTTGCTTCAGAAGTAGCAATGATCCTCAGAGGAAAGAAGAAACCCACCTACACACCCTTCATCGACTGCGGTGATTACGTGATCATCGTAAACGCCGAGAAGTTCGCAGTAACCGGCGGCAAGATGGACAAGAAGACCTACTTCCGTCATTCCGATTATGTTGGCGGCGCAAAGACCACTACCTTAAAGGAACTGGTTGCAAAGCACCCCACCCAGGCTGTAGAGCATGCAGTAAGAGGAATGCTTCCCAAGGGAGCTCTCGGAAATCAGATGTATAAGAAGCTTTTCGTATACGCAGGTCCCGAGCACACTCATGCAGCACAGAAGCCTGAGAAGTACGATTTTTGATCGGAGGTAGAGGAAGATGGCAGCAGCTAAGTTTTACGGCACAGGTCGTAGAAAAAAATCAATCGCTAGAGTATTCATGGCACCCGGCAAGGGTGAGATCAAGGTAAACGGCAGAACTCTCGATGAGTTCTTCGGACTTGATACACTGAAGATGATCGTTAAGCAGCCTCTCGAAGCCACCGGCAATGAAGGCAAGTTCGACATCATGGTAACCGTTCGCGGCGGCGGAATGAGCGGCCAGGCAGGCGCTATCCGTCACGGCATCTCCAGAGCACTCCTTGAGGCAGACGCAGACAACCGCGCAGCTCTCAAGAAGGAAGGATTCCTTACCAGAGATTCCCGTATGAAAGAGCGTAAGAAATACGGTCTCAAGAAAGCTCGTAAGGCACCCCAGTTCTCAAAGAGATAATTTCTTTCAAAGACAAAACAAAAAAGAAGACATCCGAACGGGTGCCTTCTTTTTTTGCGTTGCAAACGGCTCCCGGAGGAGCCGCGGCTTACTTTCCCAGATGGTCGGTAATGCCTACGGTCTTGTTCTCGCTGTAGCAGGAGAAGGTCTCGTCCACGTTGGACGGTCTTGTCTTTGCAGTGAAAAGCCCCACCAGCGGTACCAGTGCCAGCCCGCCCACCATGGCGAATACGCCGGAGTAGATGGAGTTTCTGAACACGAAGGAAAGCACAGGGCTTCCGGACACGTCAAGTGCTCCCAGGGAGATGAAAAGCTGCACGATCTCCATGCCGCAGCCCCATACGAAGGAAGCCGCCACTGACGCAGCCGTCACCTTTTTACTGTAGAGACTGTGTGAACTACCCGCCACTTAACGCGTTGCGTTTGAAGTGAGGGCTTCTGGGAGGCTTTCGCCTCCGTTTAAGAAGTTTGATCTTTATGTTTCCACCTGATCTCTCAGGCGATCCTTATTCTTACGGGCGTGTCCACTTCGCCCCTACTGTATAGAGCCCGGGGGCTCACAACATTACTTTTTTTCAGAATGTTCAGCGCTCCGTTCACATCCGCGTTGATCAGCCTGCCGGATGCGGTACGGTACATGCCGCGGTGGATCCGCCTCCCGCTGAACGTATGACAAGCTCCGCTTTTGCCGTATTCAGGAATGCTGTCGCCGTCAAAGAAGGATGCCTTTGAGGTGTAGCTCTCCTCCTGCCTGTGAAAGTCGATGCCGTTTTGCTCGCACAGATACGACAGTTTCTCAGTCAGTTTTCCGTAGGGGATGCCGACAAAGGTCTGGTTGTTCCTTTTCCCCAGATCAGCGTTTCTCTGGAAGTCATCATTGATACCGCACACCAGCGTGCCGATATCGTTTTCGATGCAGTAGTCGATGATCTTCCGGGCGGCTTTGGCCATGTAGTCGTTCACACGGTTGTTCCGTTTCCGGGCCAGTGCCTTCTGGCGGCTCGTGGTCTTTTTCGGATCAAAGTGCTGCTTATCCTTGATGCTTTGAAGACGGGCGTTCTCCTTGTTGTACCACTGATTGATCGATTTGAGCCTCTTTCCGTCGATGATGAAGGTTTTTCCGCTGCCCGATACGGCGGTAACGAGATTGTTCACACCAGGGTCAAGTGCCAGTGCGTTTTGTCTGTTCAGATTTCTTTCGATACAGGCTGCCTCATAGGTATACTGTATCTCAAAGAACCCGGCCTTTGCCTTTGGTATGATCCTGATCTCTTTGATCGCCTTGTCGGACAGGATCGGCGGCACGTGGATCACAACAGGTCTGTGATCTTTCCGGTAGCTGTTGGAATACGGAAGGATCAGTTGATTTCCGTTTATCCTTACCATGCCGATCACAAGCGTGGTGTATCCGTCTTTCGGAAGATAGTGCGGCAGTTTGATGTCCTTGTAGGAATACTGTCCTTTTTCGGCAAGTTTCAAAAGGCCAAAGAACGACCGGAAGCTTCCGTCCACTTCCTTTAAGATCTGCTGTGCCATGTTGGAATTGAGCCTTCTGTAATTCTCTGATGATTTCAGAAGCTTATAGTTTTCCTCGTAGCGCAGATACTTCCTGTTCTCGAAGTAATACTGCCTGACATTGTAGATGGCCTCATTGGCAAGATTCTTTGCCGTATGACACAGGTCTTTAAGGATGGCGTACTCTTCCTTTGAAAGATGTTTCACCTGCTGCTTTACTGTAAGATACATGAGTTTCCTCCTTCCCTTGAGTTTCGGAGGGTATCCCCCTCTGTATTTTACAGTATAGACAAAAGTCAGTCCCTTATTTCGGACTTTCAAACCGGCTGGCAGCCTATTGCGTTACTGTTCAGAGGTAGGCCAAAACCACGATTCCAGCGCTCCCGGCCGCGCCCCTCCTCTTCCATTGACCTGGAATGGGGTTGAAAAAACCGGAATGTGAGCCGGTGAGCGGTTTGAGCTGTGTCCGGCTCACATAAATGCTCAGGAAATTTTTGCCGATTTGGACCTCTGGCGCCCTGACCCCCTTAGCGGCTCACATCGCTTCCAAAAATCCTGCGGAATCGCCTCAAAACGGTTTACATAATATTCTACATGTGAGCCTAATGACATTAAACCACGCCAGCGGCTCACATCACAGTTTTTTGTCTTTTTCAGCATGTGAGCCGGAACGGCCTAAATGCGCTCTCCGGCTCACATCGCGGTTCCTGAAACCGGCCGACCTCTGAACAGTAACCCTATTGCAGTTATGGCCAGCCCTGGCAGTTATGGCATTCCTCCCCACCCTGCCGGGGCTGAGGATGGGGTATTCTGCCTGATTTTTGATAAAAAACGGACCGGTCGATCCGGTCCGCGCTGGTTCCTTACTTTTTTCAGAGATCACGGCGAAACAAATCAACCTCGCTTACTGTGCGCGGGATAATAGCCGTAATAATACTTTTCTGCTGAAAATACTCTTTTCATCACTGTGCTCCCTGAATTTCCTAAAGCCTATCACGGTTCCCGATCCTTGTCAACCCGGAAAAAGGGTGCAGAATGCCTCTGTTCCCCCTCGGCTTTCCGGCAAAGAAGCTGCGCAGGTGAATACAAAAAAGATACAAGACCTTTCGTGTACAGCCATTGATATATCGCAGGCCTTGCTCTATAATAGGAATAGTTCCTGATAACGACTGTGAAGCGGTATCGCAGAGAACGTATCCGCCCGCAGATGAAACAATAAAACCACAGAAGAAGGAGGTCTCAGTATGACAATTTCCAAAGACATCTTGTACGTTGGCGTCAATGATCACAAGGTCGACCTGTTCGAGGGACAGTACGTGGTCCCTCTGGGCATGGCCTACAATTCCTATGTGATCGTGGACGAAAAAGTGGCCGTCATGGACACCGTGGACAAAAACTTTACCCACGAATGGCTGGACAACATCGCCGCAGCCCTGGGGAGCAGAAAGCCGGATTATCTGGTGGTGCAGCACATGGAGCCGGATCATTCCGCAAATATCGTGAACTTTATGAAAGCCTATCCGGAGGCCGCCATCGTTTCTTCCGACAAAGCCTTCAAAATGATGGCAAACTTTTTCGGCACCTCTTTTGAAGACAGAAGAGTGGTCGTCGGCGAAGGCGATACGCTGGAACTGGGCAGACACACCCTTACTTTCGTTGCCGCACCCATGGTGCACTGGCCGGAAGTCCTCATGACTTACGACAGCGCGGACAAAGTGCTGTTCTCCGCGGACGGTTTCGGAAAATTCGGCGCCAATGACGTGGTCGATCCCGAAGGCTGGGCCTGCGAGGCAAGGCGCTACTATTTCGGCATCGTAGGCAAATACGGCGCACAGGTGCAGGCAGTCCTCAAAAAGGCTGCAGGGCTCGATATTCAGACCATCTGCCCCCTGCACGGACCTGTGCTTACGGAAGACCTGGGTTATTATCTGAACCTGTACAATACCTGGTCCTCCTACGGCGTGGAGTCGGACGGCATCGTCATCGCCTACACTTCCGTCTACGGCAATACGAAAAAAGCCGTGGAACTGCTGGCGGATACGCTCCGAAAGAAGGGCTGCCCCAAAGTCGTGGTCACCGACCTGGCCCGCGACGATATGTTCGAGGCAGTGGAGGATGCGTTCCGTTATGGAAGACTGGTCCTTGCCACCACCACCTACAACGCGGACATCTTCCCCTTCATGCGTACATTTATCGAGCATCTTACCGAGCGAGGGTATCAGAAACGCACCATCGCCTTCATGGAGAACGGTTCCTGGGCGCCTCAGGCAGCAAAGGTCATGAAAGGCATGTTTGAAAAGAGCAGGGATATCACTTTTGCGGAGACCACCGTACGCATCATGTCTGCCATGAACGACGAGAGCAGAGCGCAGATCGAAGCCCTGGCCGGGGAACTGTGCACCGATTACGAGCAGAGACAGGAAGAGACTGCGGTAAAGAACGACATGACCGCGCTCTTTAAGATCGGCTACGGACTCTACGTGGTGACCACCAATGACGGCGTAAAGGATAACGGCTGCATCGTAAACACCGTGGCCCAGCTCACCGATACCCCGCTCAGAGTGGCGGTCAGCATCAATAAGCAGAACTATACCTATCACGTGGTACAGAAGACCGGCGTCCTGAATGTGAACTGCCTTTCCACGGAGGCGCCCTTCGAGGTATTCAAGACCTTCGGCTTCCAGAGCGGCAGGACCGCGGACAAGTTTGCGGACTGCCCGGAGCAGCCGCCCAGAACGGATAACGGCCTTATCTTCCTGCCCCGATACATCAACGCGGTCATGAGTCTGAAGGTTGCAGACGAGATCGATCTGGGCACCCACGGCATGTTTATCTGCGAGGTGACCGAAGCCAGAGTTATGTCCAAAGCAGAGACCATGACCTACTCCTATTACCAGACCAATGTAAAGCCGAAGCCGGAGACTGCCGGCAAAAAGGGCTGGGTGTGCAAAGTCTGCGGCTACGTCTATGACGGCGAAGAACTGCCGGATGATTTCATCTGCCCGCTCTGCAAACACGGCGCAGCGGATTTCGAAAGGATCGAGTGATCGGTCGTCAGTAAAGCCGCCGGTCTTCGGAAAAAAGCTTGAAAATTGAAAATGGCATCGAAAATGGAAAAAAACGCCGATTTCGATGCCATTTCGTGTTTTGAAAGTTATGTAAGAAACGGGAGGCCGCCTTGACGGAAACGCAGCGCGGGTGGTATATTCCAGGGTATCAGAAAGGAATCGCCATGAACTTTCAGAATTTGAACTATTTTCTGGTGACGGCCAGAGAATTGAATATGACCCGCGCGGCGGCAGAACTGCACATCTCCCAGCAGGCGCTGTCCAGCCACATCCTGAAACTGGAAGAGGAACTGGGCTGCCAGCTTTTTGACCGGGGTCACGGACTTTCCCTTACCTACAGCGGAAAGCAGCTGAAACGAAGCGCAGAACAGATCCTGGACATTGAGCGCCAGACCATCACCGCCATCGATGACATCAATAAAAACATGCGCGGTGAGCTGAGGATAGGCATCAGCCATACCAGAGGCCAGGCTATCCTTCCGCTTGTTCTGCCGGAATTTTCCCGCTCTCATCCCTTGGTGGAGCTTTCCGTGGTGGAAGGCAGTACGGAGGAACTGGAGGAGCAGCTGGAACACGGCACCATTGATCTGCTGTTCGGTTACGTGCCGTTTTTGCTGGATACTGCCGAAACTGTGGAACTCATGCAGGAACACATGCTGCTTCTGGTACCCAAGGCGCTTCTGCAGGAAAAGCTTGGTCCGGAGGAAGCGGAGCGGGTGCTGACCGAATACCGGAAGAAAACGGACATTTCTCTCTTTAAAGACATGCCCTTTGTCCTTCTGCAGAAGGGAGACCGCATCCGCACACTGGTGGACCGGGAATTCTACCACAAAGGCATTGATCCCAAGGTGACAGTGGAGACCAGAAACATCCAGACCGTATTCGCGCTCTGCGCCGAGGGCATGGGTCTAACGGTCTGCCCGGAGATCTATCTGGGAAGTCCCTACACCATCGTGGGCCCGGATTCCTATATCCGTTCCAAACTGGAGGTGCTGGATTTCTATGGACTCAGAAACGTGGATACCTTCGCCATCGGCTACAACCGGGAACGGTACCTGAGCCGCACCGCAGCGGATTTCATCGATCTTTGTACAAAAGCCTGCAAAACACTGGCATAATCACTGAACACGGTACAGAAAAAAACGACGCTTAAGACAGCGGCGTTTTTTTTTATGATAAATAGTGCATTAAAATAAAAAAAAGCTTGCATTAAAATGAACAATAGTATAAAATAATGCCGTTTCAATTGCAAAAATCAGAGACAACAGAAATCGGTTTCTTGAATCAACTAAGGAAGAAAACCAAACAGGATCTGAAAGGTAACAAATGAGAAAAAACCGAAAGAGTTTCATAAGAATGACGGGAACAGTGCTCTTTGCGGCACTGCTCACATTTGTCTCGGTGTTTCAGACGCAGGGAGAGATCTCCGGATCTTACAATGTCAGCTGGCGGGTGGTATACACAGACAGCACGCACACGATGACCATCGCCGACACGGAAGAAGGCACCTGCCTGAACGGAACCGGGATCTATGTTGGATTTCCTTCCACGGTATATGTGGGCACCGAGATCTGGGAGACATCAGAAACACCCGGAAAGCGCGTGATCAACGGACCGGGGCTGGAGATCATCTACGTGATCTATGAACACACGGGAGACCTTCCCGAACCGGAAGATCCGGACGCGGAAGCAAAGGAAGCTCTTGCCGAGTGGATACAGAAGGGAAAGGAAGCGGAAAGTGCCCTTACCGGGAAGTCGGCAGAAGAGATCCCAGACAATGCACTGATCTGCGCCGAAGAGGGTGCATCGAAGATGAGGCTTCTGTCGGCCGCGGCCTATATCACAGATGACAGCCTCCACGACGTCTACATCATCGCCAAAGACTGCATCCCAACAGGCATCTGTTTGAAGGAAGCTTACGGTGTCTCCATTGTATATAGCAATGACGAAAAGGAAGTCCTGGAGATCGGAGGATCCACATACCGGGTGACATGTTTCAAGATCCGGAAAGTCTACGACACCACCTGTTTTCACCGCTGGGACACCATCACCGACTTGGAACCGACCTGTCTTTCAAGAGGAGTAACGAGACTCAAGTGCTCGCTCTGCGGTACGGTAAGTACCACCTGCCACGCGGCACTCCCGCATGTGGACGAAGGAGGAGACGGCACCTGCGATGTGTGCGGTCAGCCGACATTAACACCGCCGGCAGCAGCACACTGGTACCTGGGAGACGCGATCACAGAGACGGTAGGAGACAAATCATATTCCTTCAGGTGTATCGACGAGGATTACTGCGACATCTCCGGCAACCATACCGGATCGGCACTGTTCCTGTGTGACACTATCATAGATCCAACCGAAGGAGGCCGCTACGTACTGGAACCGGACGGAACCGGAAAGCAGATATACGTCTGGCATCCGGGCCCCATCGCTTACTTCGGCGAAAACAATAACTTTAAGAAGTCGAAGATCAAAGCCTTCCTGGACGCATCTTCCGTGCAGAGCGCAAAGAGCAGTGCAATAGGAGTACCTACCGCATACACCGGCGCAGCAGAGACCGGAAAGTATTCAGCCATGACAGATGCCGGATTAAGGTCCTGCTCGATAGGATACCAGCAGATGTCATGCAACCTGTTTATCCTTTCTGTAGAAGAGGCTCTCCAGTACAAAGACTTCCTTTGGAAGTTCAACGGATCCACAACGGATAATCCCGATACGATCACAGGCGGGACACTCACCGGATACTGGCTTCGGACACCGAACGGAACGAACAATGATTACGACGAGACTGACATGGTCTACGAGGTTGACCTTAACCGGGGAAACATTCATCCGACCTACATAAAGCCTCAGTCATCCACGGGAGATCCGTTCGCAGATACCCAGACAACTGTCGGAATAAGACCGGCGTTCACGATACCAAATTACTAAGCACAGGAGGAAACAAATGAAGAACAAAATGAAAAAGTTTCTTTCGCTTTTCCTGACCGCGATCATGGTCCTCACCATGTCCGCACCGGCATTTGCTGCCGAAGAGATCGCAGAAGCAAACGAAGCCTTTGCTGAGAGCATCGGGTTCGTTGAAGCAGAAGCAGCTGAGGCCGCTGTGGCAGCAGAAGGAGAGATGGAAGAAGCTGAAGAAAACACAGCTGTTCCCGAAGCAGAAAACGGGGCTGAGGCTGACTTATCCATCATGCTCGGCACAGGCTCCAGTATCGGTGATCTGTGGGACGGCTGGGACGAGTTTGCCGAAGATACGTATAGGCCGACCGGTTCGGGAACGGAAGCCGATCCTTACGTCATCTCCGAAGCCTCTCAGCTGATGTGGCTGTCGGTCAACACGACGAAGAAGACCGCCGGTGTGGCGTCAGCATATTATGTGCTCTCTGCCGATATCGACCTTACCGGTGCCGGCTGGTGGCACCCCATCGGATTTTACAAGAACGAGGCCGGAACAGCCGATAAATACAGTGCTCCCTTCAGTGGTCACTTTGACGGCCTGGGACACACGATCTCCGGATTGAATATCAATTCCGCGAAGGAGCTTGTGCTTACAGGTCTTTTCGGATATGTGAACGATGCTGAGATCGTAAACCTTACCGTTGAGTCCGACGGCATCCTTGGCTACAGCGAACTTGGTATCCTTGCTGCAAAAGCAGCAGGAGAGACCGACATTAAGAATGTTGCCGTTTCCGGATATGTTCAGGGACACTCTTATCTGTCCGTCACGCCCTCGATCGGCGGGATCGTAGGCGCCATGGAAGGCAGCGTCGTGATCGAAGACTGCGAGGCAGCAGGCGTCTGCTTCTCTGTCCCGGATGGGTCCATCTGCTATGTCGGCGGTATTGCCGGCACAGCAAAAGACGGATATATCGTGGACTGCACCGCCATCGCCAATCTCTCAACCGGTCTTACCGGCTGCGGATACATCGGCGGTATTGCAGGACAGCAGGATGGAACAAATATCTATAACAGCTATGTGAACGGTACCATCGGCGGATCCGGTTCCATTGCTGTCGGCGGCATCGTCGGTCAGTATAAAGGCGGCGAGATCATCCTGGCACAGTCCTTTGCCGAACTGGGAGACACCCAGGCAGTGACGGCACACGAAGGAATGATCATTGGCGACTACTTCTCTTCCTCCACTTCATCCGTGAAGTTCGGCAACACAAAGGAAGCAACGGCCGCATACTGGTTCGTGACAGAAGACGATAAGAACCTGCGTTATATCGGTTCCGGCCGTGACGACGATACAGCATACACTACGGCCGCGCATGTCGGCTGCTGGACCAACAACGAATTAAAGTACGTGCTTTATAACGGTACCACTCCCGTTTCCTGCGGGGACACCGACTTTTATTACGAGGAGCTGGAGGACGGTATCCGCTTCCTGGTAACTCAGAAGCTCAACCGCAAATTCACCATTGACGATTATGCCGATGGCCTTCGCTTCCAGCTGAACCACTACGCGCCCGCCTACAACGGTGTGCCTGTAAAAGGTCATCTGGTATCGATCCCCATGATCAATTCCGTGAACTCCGTAGATACGGATGTGGCCACCCTTACCGCAGTGGCAGGGGATGGCAGCCTTTTCTACAAAGTTATGGATATGAATTCCGCGGCAGCAGTAGAAGCGGGAACTCTTGTCACTATCCGGTCCTCAGCAAAGAATGTACCTGAGCAGAACAAATATTTCCAGAGAGTAGTGGATGAGACCGTATCTCCGGAAAAGGAAGTAAGACCTACCTATTCCGATTCTACTTCTGGATCCACCCAGCTCATCGACATGACCTATCAGACAGAAGGCTGCTATACCTTCATGATGCCCGACTGCGATACAGAGCTCAACATCAAATACGAGAAGGTCCTTTCCGAAGTCCTGACTTCCCCCAGATCGACTGTGATCAACATCGTGGAGACCAGGACCGGCGACCGCAAGAATCCCGGCATCAGCTGGACCATCAGGGATGAGAACGGAAACACCCTTGCCAATGCGGTAAAAGCTGCCCGTACCGAGGGCGGCCCCATGACCGATCAGCTCCTTACAAATGACAAGGTAACACCTGTCTCTGCAGCAGCACTGTTCAACTCCATTTCGGATGACAACAAGGTGGTATGGTCCGTGGACGATTCCACACTCATCTGCACGGACGGTACCGAAAGCGGATACACCGACAAGGCAGCAAAAATCAAACCCGAGATGACCGTGACGAACACATGGCTTGCCACTCTCATCAACCAGGCGGAACTGGCACAGAGATCCGCGTACTATACCACAAAGATCCCGGCAACAGTTCATACGAAGACCGCCGTACTCACGGCAACTTCTGATCCGGCACACTCCATTGACGGAAAGGTATGCTCGGCGCACTGCGAGATCACCCTTAACTTCCACATCGACGACCAGACCACCCTGCAGGTGGAAGGAGTTTCCCTGGATAAGGATTCTCTTACCTATACCGTGACCAGAAAGCTGACCGGGAACCGCAGAGCGCCTGTGGAGGCCTGGACCGTTACCGGTTCCCAGTCACTCAAGGCAGCGATCTCACCTGCAGAGTCTTTCGTAAAGAACGTAAGCTGGGAGATCACCGGCGATGCAGCGACTTCTGTATCAAAGTCCGCATCCGGAGATTATGATCATGACCTTACCGTAACTTCCGTGTTCAACGGCACAGATCCTCTGACGCTTCCTGCCTGGATGAGCGACCTTTACGCAGATGACAATGCAAAGAAGACTGCCGACAAGAACTACGTGATGGCAAACACCGCCGCGAAGACCGGCACCATCAAGGTCACGGCAGAAGATAAGGAGAAAGGCGTCTGGACGGATACCTGTGCTCTCACCGTTACCTATGTGACAGCGGATGAGACTCCCGACGTGGACGAGCTCACCCTTAACACCGATAATCTCACCTATACCGTTACCAGAATTCTTACCGGAGACCGGAAGGTTCCTACAGAGTCCTACAATATCACTTCCTCAAAGAAGCTGACCGCTTCCCTTTCCGGGAATGCCCCGTTCTTAGAGAATGTGATCTGGTCTGTAGACTCGGCACTTGAGCCTGCGACCGTAAGAACTCTTTCCGGAACCTTCAATTCCACAGAGACCGTCAGCGTGAACTTCGATCCCGCAGACCTTGAAAGCGCTCCTGCCTGGATCGCCAACGCCATCAGCACTGACGATGACCGCTGGACCAGAAGCGGAAAAGCGGAGAAAAGGACCGCAGCCGCGACTGTGGAGGGATACATTACGGCAAGGTCTGACGACGTGACCGTTCCCGACGGAACGGCAGAAACAGCAAAGTGCAAAGTGACCGTCAACTTTGTGACCGAAGATCGAACGGTCACATACGGCGGAAGCAGCGCAGGCAGTGCAGTCAGCTCGAATTCCGGCGGAGTATCCGGCGGCGGTTCCAGCGGAGGCAGTGCAGGGGCAAGACCTAATGCCATGGTACAGGGGCTTCCGTCTTACGTGATCGGCGGCACCTGGAGAGAAGTAAACTCCCTGTGGAGCTTTGCGGATACGGGAAATGTGCTGATCCAGGGCCGTTGGGCAGCCGTGGTGAATCCTTATGCCGCTGCTTCTCAGCCGAAATTTGACTGGTTTGCTTTTGATCCGGCTGGAAATATGCGGGTGGGATGGTTCGATGATACGGACGGAAACAGGTATTATCTGAGCCCGGCCCATGACGGTACCTACGGACACATGGTGGTAGGATACCAGTACATCGACGGCTGTTGGTATTACTTCAACAATACGTCGGACGGGACTCGCGGCGCCCTGGTAAGGAACGGCGTCACCCGGACGGTGGGATCAAACCCCGCAGGTCTTGCTACGGACGCAGAAGGAAGGATCCTGAACGCATCCGGCAGCCCGGAAACGGATCCCGGCACCTTCAAAAACAATGAAAACACGATGGAAAGCCTGATGCAGGCAGGCGCAGGAAGATAAAAAAAAACTGCCCCGGCAGGGCATGCATTTGCACATTGGAAAAAGAATACCGGAAATACGGAATTGCGGAGAAAGGAGAGGGCTATCACTATGAGTGAGTATGAAGTGATTTCGATCATTTTTGCAGCAATCGGTTTGGTTCTTACCATACTCGCGTTTGCTTTTCCTGTCAACTCGATTGTTTCCGGATCTGTTTCATGTGAATACAGAGGTACATTGAAAACTGAATATTGTTGAGACTAGGTTCGTTATATCTCTGACAGATACCTTACTCTTATCTTACATTACATCGGATGGTATATAACACTCTGTATGCCCGATAAGAAAAATGGTAATATTACAATATCGGAAAGGAATTATACCTTCGGATCACTTAGGAAGGAGATGATAACGATGAAGAAATTTGGAAAAGAAATCCTGTTTGGCATGTTGTTTGCCGCGATCATTTCGATTACAGCATTTGCAAACACTACGTATTCCGAATTCTGGAAGCAGGACGCTTCCGGGAACTGGTTCGTACAGAAACCTGATGGAACGAAGGTCGTAAACGCATGGCTCTGCGATGATGCTGTGGCGGCAAACGGAAAAGACGTCTGGTACCTGCTCGATGCAAACGGCCAGATGATCTCCGCCGGTCTTGTGCAGGACGGTACGGGAAACTATTACTCCATCGAGACCGAGCACAACGGCTATTACGGAATGCTCCGTTATAAGAGCGGCAACTACGGCGGTATCGACCTTCAGCTGGAGGGAAGCCATAACGGAAGCTTCGCAGCAATCAAAAACGCAGACGGCATCGCAGCCCTTAACGCAAAGTACGGCTTAAAGGGCATTGCGAACATCAATAACGCCAACTGCGTTTACACTTCAAGCTTCGGCGGAAAGGCGCAGGCAGCAGGCGGTTCCTCGGGAACGGCAGCAACTTCAAACGGTGCGGATCCCAGGCTGAAAAACATGGACAAATTCTTTCTGATTGGTGACACCCAGATGGATGTTGCGGCATTCATGGAAAGGTACAATGCCGGAGAATACAGTCTTTATCCCTATGGTATGTGTCATGTGCCGCAGGAGGCGTACGACCTCATGGCAGAATTCCTTACTTCCTTTGACTGGATTAACGCAAGCGATACCGAGAAGGTCGAGCATGCCTACAATAGGATCGCGGTAAACCATAACGGCTATAAGTATCGAGAAAAAATCGCAGGCACCTGGGATACGCTGGTGAATAAAGAGGGAAACTGCCAGGACTACGCGCAGATCCTTTCAATGCTTTGCCGGCTGATGGATATGGATGCAAAGCCGCTGTTTAACGGATATAATCACTGGACCACGCGGATCGTAATAGATGGAGTCCCGTATTCCTTTGATGCATCAGCAGGAAATTCAATTTATGGAAACGATCGAGTGTGGGATCCGGTCGATTGATCAGAAAAAACTCCCGGGGAAAGTCTCAACAATAAACGGTTGAGACTTTTTTATTGTCAGAAAACAGGCAATCAGGAGCAAACATGAGAGCAACAACAAAAGGAAACAGTATGGGTAAAAGGATCTGGGCAGCATTTCTTGCAGCAGTAGTGCTGCTTACTTCCCTGTGGGTGAGAGTACCGGAGATGACATCCTATGCGACAGATCTGCCGATTGATTACACAGGCCCGCTTCCCATGGACAGGTTTACCTTTGCCTGTATCGACTCTCATGAACTTCTCGGCGGAAAGGGCGGTGTCTATGCCGGCCCCGATACCGGACATCCTGATATTTACAAAAGAGTTGTGCCATCCTCAGTTCTTTCTCCGAGGGACGAAGCGATCCTTTTCTGGGTAGGACTTGCACTCTTTGGTTCCAGCGGAAACGGCCCGGACTGCGTGCCGGTCCTTGAGAAAGCCAATGCGGCAGGTGCCGGCATTTCCTATTCCTGCGGGCATCCTGCGTTTGCCAATGATCTCAAATGCTTCATTCATTCCAATGCCTACATTGCAAAGTATCCCTGGATCATGCAGTGCGTGAATAATGCAAGCACACTTCTTACCGCCATGGGCCTTATGGGAAGCGGCGGCGGAGGATCCACCTCCGGCGGAAAAACTATCCCTGCAGCCCTTAACGGTGCCACAACTCCGGCAACGGCGGTAGACATTTCCGGCACCAAGTCCATTGACGTCGGTGATCCGGAGTTTTTGAGCACGGTAAAGATCAAATATTCAACAGATGGATCTGAGTTCACTGATTCCGCTCCGTCCGGATGGACTTCCAATGTATCCGGAAGCATTCTCAGTCTTGATGGAACAGGAACTATCTATGTGAAGTTTGATCCGACGGACACCGCTTATCAGGCGACCTCTTCCGGCGGATCCTTCAGCAGTCCGGAAGAGGTCTATGATAACTGCCTGGAGTTATACGTTTGCACCGCTTGCGGCGGCAGCCATTCTTCAAACCCCTCGCCTACACCTCCGGGGGATCACCAGAGATTCATCCAGTTTCATTTCGGTACGGTTCCCCTTCAATACTATGTAAAAGTCGGTGGAGGCACCGGTGGAGAAGTATCCTTCACGATCTACAACCATTCCGAGGATTTCGTCACTCATTACAACGTGGAACTGGAAAAGAGAGACTATGAGACAGGAGAGGGCCTTGGCGGCGCTTCTTTCAGCCTGTATGAGAGATTCGACGACCGCGGAAACGTGGACTCCGACGACGGCGCGGAAGCCCTCTGCTGGGAGCCTTCCAATAACGACGGAGCAGGGTACCGGGATTCCTCCGATCTGATGCAGTCAGACTGGAAGAAGATCGCCTCCCTTACCACGAATGCCGACGGCAAGGCAAGCTACACCCAGGAACACAAGTATCATTATCAGAAGACGTTCTGTAACGGACATCCGGCCCCGACGTTTGCGGAAGTCCCTGAGCCTGTGATCGATCCGAAGAACCCGGGCGTTCCCACGAACCAGGCGGAGATCGAGGAAGCACAGCAGGCAAACATGGAACTCGCCCAGTCCTGGCTGGCTGCCGTGACCGCCTGTGAGGACGCAGCCTCCGGTTCTTATGCCGGGATCCATTTCCACTTTGTCATGGATGGTGTGGACCAGAGCACGATCGAAGGAATCGCAGCATCCGGCGGAGAGCCCGGAGAGCCCATCGATGCCGGATCCACGGCAGAGCCTTCCGATGACGAGATGTTCTCCGAATCAGGATGCGAAGCGGACAGAGATGCCACAGCAGAAAAATTTGCTGCCCAGGAATACTCCTACACCGTAAAGGAAGTGACAGCGGCAAACGGCTATACGCTGCATGACGTACATACAGACGATATCCCCATCGAGATCGTAAAGACCGACTCATCAGAAAACGGCGCCAACTGCGTCTTCGGCGGCGGATACTCTACTGATGTGGGAGATAAGAACGTCGGTTCCGGAGTGAAGAAACTCCCGGCACCAAAGAAGGCGATGTCAAAGTCGGCTTCAAAGTCCGTTTCCAAACCGAAGGAAGAGACAGAAATGTTCACTTCCGCAGAACCGTTTGCAGCGGATGAACCTTCTCTTCTTCAGAAAGCAAAGGAAGCGGTAGAGAAGGCAACGGATTCTATTGTGAAAGCAGTGGACGATCTCATTGACCTTGATGCCGGGGATGGGTTTGTTTCCTCTATTGAAAAAGCCTTTGGCCTGATCACGGCGGAAGCTGCAGAATCAGATGTGATCGAGATCGTAACGGAACAGGCGGATACAGAGACAGAGGAGGAAGTCTCTGAAGTATCTGTAGTTACATTTACACCGGAAGAGGAAGTCGCGGCGGTTGCCGTAGAAGCGGCCGTTGCGGAAGAAGTACCGCAGTCAGCGAAAGACATCGGCCTGGAAGCTCTTGTGATCGCAGATGAGGAAGAAGAGACCGCAGAGCCGTCTAAAGCACTCATCTCTTTTGACGGGATAAAAGAATTCTTTGCGGAGACACTGGGTATGCCTCTTCTAGGAGCAGGAGGAGGCTCCGGTGCTGATTTTGAGGCCGCCTTTGCCGCAGCCTTTTCTACTCCGTCCAAGGGAGGTGACTATTCCTTCGGATCCTCCGGTGAGGTTTCCCACACCTGGAAGGTCTTTGACCACCGTACCGAAGGTGAGATCCATCTGAACAAGCAGGACATGGACCTTGCGGCAAAGTCCGGTACTGACTATGACGCCTACGCTGATGCCAACGGTGACGGTACCCTGGAGGGCGCTGTCTACGGTCTTTTCGCGGCAGACGATATCAGTCATCCCGACGGACATACCGGCGTGGTGTATGCAAAGAACGACCTTACCGCAGTGGCCGCTACCGACCGGGGCGGAAACTTCTCCTTCATGGCCTATACCGTGGCACCGCATCAGAAATTTGACTATGCGACAGGAACGATCGTAAGCACCGGGGTCGGCACAGGTCCCTCCAATCTGTACGGTTCGACGTCTTCTGATACCACGACCATTGATGATTACCCGGCCGACGGAAAGTATGCGAGAGTTTATCCGTCCAATCAAAGAATGAACGGAAACGCCTGGATCGGAAGACCGCTGATGCTGGGCGACTACTACGTGAAGGAGCTCTCCCGTTCGGAAGGTTATGAGCTATCCATCGAAGGAAAGGAAGATACCCTTACCAACTTCGGACAGAATCTTGACGCCGGGGCGGCAGCTTCCACCGTCTATGCAAAAGTAACAACGAAGCTTTTCTACCCCGGTCAGATCGACGGCCTGCATGTTTACGGCACTGCGCCGGATTACAGCTCACCGGACTACGATGAGATCTATTTTGATGTCACGACCTACGGAACGAAGACAAGAGGCGCATTCGACCTTCTGTTCTCAAAGCTTCCCTCCGGTTCAAAGCTCTACCGTCTGGATCAGACCTCCGGCACGAAGACCATACAGGTCCCGGATAAGGACGGCTCCGGTAACGTCATTTATGAGCCCGTCTATGAACTGGACGGCGGCGGAAACAAGATTCAGGTCGTTGCCGAAAACGATCATCAGTACATGAAGCTGGATCCCTCCACAGGAGCTCCGCTTACATACACGGCATATCCCAACAAGATAGTGAAAGAGATCCCTGTCGTCACGTCGAAGGCACTTGATCCCGCTGTATGCAATACAGCAGTAACGCAGGCGGAGGATTCCGTATGGACGACTGCGGAAGTTGCTTTCATAAACGACGATCTCTATGCTGCCGGCAGTTACACCCGGGCAGAAAAGGATGCATTTATCAAGACCAAGGTGGAGGCTGCTCTTCGTGCCAACGGTTATGGTACCCCTGTAAACGGAAACGGCTTCTCCGGAAGAGAGAACCAGGCAACAGATGAAGGTGATCCTGCCGTGGTACCGGTCGTTTACGGAGCAAGCAGGCTTTCTCTTACCATAAGCGGTGTCGGTTCCTTAAAGGTATCCCAGGTCATTAACGAGATCCTTTCCTACTATAACGATATCGGATACTGGAACTATGGCGGTATCCATTCCATGAGCTATTCCGCAGGAGTACTTTCCCTTGTCCTTTATGCAGACAGAAAGGGAGCATCAAAGGGATTCAAGTCCACGGTCTCCGGGAAGGAGATGATCCTTTCCCCCGTAGAGCATACCGGAGCGGACAACGATACCACCAGAAAGATCTGGGCGTACTATACGAAGGACACGAAAGAGACCGTGGCCGGCCTTTCGATCTTCGGTTATTACAAAGACTACTCTGTATCCGGCGCACAGATGGATGCCGCCCTGGTAACGGAAGCCGTTGACAATGCCCCCGGGACATCGGATATGACTCTCGTATCCAAAGAGATCCTTCAAAACGTCTATTACAGTACAGGAGATGCGGTCTATGAATGGGACTCTGCGGCACATGCGCTGGTACCGAAATACAAGATCACGGGCTACAAGGTAAAGACGCACCCGGAGACCGTTCTCTATGAAGGAAATGTGTGGACGGATCTTTCTCTTGCGATTCCCACAGCAGAGCCTCACCTTGTCACGGTGCCTGTGACAAAGGATGATACAACTGATCCGCAGGACTATCGTTTCTGTCTGGTAGTGAAAACGGGATCTGCAGCGGAGCTTACCAGAACACTTACTGCAGCAGATATCGAAAAGCTTCCGGGCATGGGCTGGCATATTGGAAACACCATGGCCATTTCCACCTACTGTGTCGAAGTGGATCAGGCTTCCGTTAAGGCATACGCCGACTATGCCACCGGCGTCTTCGGCGGAGCTTCCTTTGTGAAGGCCGTTACCCTGGAATATCCCACGCAGAAATTTGCGGGGACATCGGCAGGCACTCTTACGAAACCTCTCGATGTATACGAGCGCCCCATCCGTGAGTCTGTAAAGATCGGAAAGGACATCGTTCTGAATGCCGATACCGATGGTGACGGGACACCGGATTCCTATCGTGACAATACCTATGATTTCACGGAAGTGGTAAAGCAGACCAACTTCCGTTTCAAGGCGTATCTCAAATCAAACCTGGAGAGACTGTACCGGAACGAAGCCGGCGAGATCGTATGGACGGACCGTAACGGCAACGAGTGGGAGCCGGTGTACGGAGCCGACGGCGTGACCTGGAAGTATAAGACCGATTACGGAAAGAAGACCGTTGACTTCCCGGAGATCGGAGCGAAGAATACCGACGGGTCCACGCTGTTCCTTAACGTGCAGAAGATCTACACGAGGGAAGAATACAACAGGATCCTGGAAATAGAAACGGACAAAGTGGAAAGCGGAGCATCCTTTGCGGAGATAGAGCAGTACAACTATCAGAAGTTCTTAGATGCTCTTGCTGTGGCCAACGGTGACAAGTGGGATGACAACGCGCCCACTTACACCTCCTGGCATCCCATCGGCAACAAAGCCAACCGTTCTGCTTTTGCCGTCGATAACGCAAAACGCTCTGACAGAGTAAGACAGTTCGCGATCGACTGGTACCTGAAAGACGAAGTGGCAAAACAGGTAAAGGGCGTTGAGAACTCAAAGATCAGCGGCAAATACACCGAGGATGAAGCAAAGCGAGAGCTTTCTGCAAACAATTACGGTGATGCCGTCTATGATGAAGCCCTCAACAAAGCGATCATAAAGGCTGAAAACTATCTGAAACCCTTCTTTAAGTACGACCTGGACAAGATCTATGCTCTTTCCTGGGACAGCGAGCTTGCAGGTGGGAAAGATACGGATCTTACCACACTTTCCGCAGATCTCATGAACGGAGATGAGACATATAATTACTCCGCTTACCTTCCTTATGGCGAATACATCGTAGTTGAGCAGCAGCCGACCTATGTGGGACCGTCTGCCGCAGCATTCAATGATTTTCTGAACAAGCACTATTCCATCGACAGGCCGAAGGAAGTGAAAGTGCCTTCACTGTATGCCGGCGGGATCTCCAATGCCACAACGGACAACTATGATGCGAAATATACCTTCGATATTTCAAAGAACAATGAATACTGGGCAGGAAAGGATTACCTCATCCGTTTCGGCGAGGAATGGAATCAGAACGGTACCGGAACAAACAGCCATGTGATCCGGGCGCATTCCTTCTATGGCGATTTTGAACTTTACCCCTTCGGTCTGGATGTGGACTATCTGGCCGGAAGCGGGAAGACAGTATCCGACAGTACGAATACAGGAAAATATGCGTACATCGGCTTCTCCATCGCACAGGAAGAATACGATCCGTTGAAGGACTATTATTTTGCCGGCCATAACGGAGAATACTCTGCATCGACAGGCGCGATCTCTCCGATCACCGCGTTAGAGGGCGGAAACGATTCCTGTACCTGGGCCATCGAAGGCATGAATACCGGGAAGGAGCCCACGGCAAACGGGACAGAGCACTATGACACCGCAGATCTTAAAAAGAGGGTGAACTATGCGTCCGTTTCCGAGGATTCCGGCGTGGCAGCGAAACTCCTTACGAAGGGGACCGTCACCACGGAAGGAAATCCCGCAGGACTTTTGGTAAGAACTTCTGTTCCCACGATCACCGGCCAGCTCACGGCATACGATAAAGAGTATGCCCAGATGCTTGTGCCCTATACGGTAACAAGGCCCACAAGCCTTGCTGCCTATGACAACGCAGACTTTGAAGGCTTTGCTGATCTGAATGAGCATAACACCTTCTATGCCGCAAAGCTCCGTCTGGAAAAGCTGGATGCAGAAACCCATGAAAACATCCTTCATGACGACGCTGTATTTGCTATCTATAAAGCCCAGAGAGACACCACCACCGGCGACGTGAAGTTCTATACCGTGGATACTCCTATCACGGGATCGAAGGAATTCGTGACCGCATACTGTGACAGGACTACGGTAATGCCTGTGGATCCGACAGATCCTTCCGGAGAGTACCAGGGGACCGTCAAAGCGGGAACCCCCATCTGCGCGGAAGCTGACCTTGTGATCCTTGGCGACCGTTACGGCAGCCGGGTATCCGAATTCAAAGCATTTTCGACAGCCCAGGATCTCCCGGCAAAGACAGAAAGCGGAAATGTTTCCACGGATCCCGCGACTTTTGTGACGCAGAACACCGGGTATCTTGAACTGCCGCAGCCACTCGGCGCGGGAACCTATGTCATCGTAGAAAAGAAGACGCCCGCAGGCTATGTCCGGACAGCTCCCGTTGCAGTGGAGATCTATTCTGATAAAGTCACTTATTATAAAGAAGGAAAGAAAGACAGCCGCGTAATGGCAGCAGTCTATGACGAGCAGACCACCAATGACCTTACGGTGAATAAGAACAAACCCCAGGACAGAGTGGATGTGGCCGAGGTATATGTGGAAGATGAGCCCATCAAGCTTACCGTCGAAAAGGTAAAGGAATCCTCCGTTTCTTCCGCAGATACTACGGCGGATAAGACCGTGACCTACCGGTACTCCGGCAGGGTGGAAGGTTTCGTTTCCGATCTGGCCGGAAGAGAGGATCTGGTCCTCTGTTACAGTGATGCCGGTGTTTACCAGGGCTATGCCTGGAAGAAAGGCACCCTGGAATACCTGGCGAATCTCAAAAACATCTATGACACGGACGGAGATCCGCTCACGAACGTATCCGTCAGATACGACGGCGGGCTGTTCTCCGGATACGGCTATGTCACTTTACCGCTGAAAACGGCAGATGATGCGAACAAGTATGCGGTCAATGCGACACTGACACTTTATGATGCCCTGCAGCTTAGAAGGAACGATTCCTATAAGTTTGCTTCGGAGCATGCCTTCACCTTTATTGACGGCAGCGGAAAGAAGCACGGGCTGCGGATCGAACGGAACTCCGTCACCGGCCGTGTGGAGCGCATGTATGTGGAAAAAGGCTATGCCGGCGTAAAGACTGTCTTTAAGAAAGAAACGGATGCCTCCGGTACCGAGCTTACAGCGAACTATGTGACCGGGTATGACAAAAACGGAAAGCCCATCGTGACGACGGGAAATATCTGGAACGCCGTCACTGTGGAGCGGGAAGATACGGATATCCTGTTCTACGATCTGGATGCGCTGGAGCTTACGGTAAAGAAGGACCTTGGAGGCGGAGAGAAGCTCTATGGATATGACAAGGAACACGACCTGGTAGAGGTTTCTCTGCTTTCCTCGGATGCTCTTCATTTCGGAAAGAGCGATAACGAGGTATCCATTTATGCCTTCAAGGGCTCTGTACCCACCTTTGAGCTCGTTGGCGGGGATCTCACAAAAGCGAAATATAACAGTACCAATAAATCTATCGAGGTCGATGACGATACTATCGTTTACCATCTGGATACCGACGGAAACCGGGATGCCATGGTGAATCCTCACACCGGCATGGCCTATGTCATCGAGCTCTGTGATGACGGCCACGGCGGAACATACGAGAAATACATGGTATGGCCGGTGGAGATCTATAAGGATTCTTTCGGCAACGTCATTGCCAGGGATAAGATCACCACATCAAGAGTGGCGACCATCGGGGAAAATGTTGCGACAGACAAAGACGCGCTGACCAATGTGCCGAAGGCAAACGATCCGAGCGGTGATGCAGTATCCGGTACCGCAGCAACCTATCAGCATGATGAGACCGGATCCGTTACAGGCACCTGGACTTCCGGCATCGTTTCGGGAGTCAAGTCGCATACCCGGACCTCCGACCGTACCACGAAGGATAACGGTCTCAACTTAAACGGACAGACACTTCTGACCGACAATAACGGTTCCTTCGTAAAGCAGTACAGCCCGGTCTACGACAGGAACGGAAATATCCTGTACTACCAGCGCTCCAATGATACCTATGACAAGGGATCCAACCTGTATGACCGTGATGAAGACTTCGTCCGTTACGATCCTTCTGACGGGCTCTGGGAATACAGTGATAACGCATACCGTCAGAACACAAAGGCCGAGCTCTTTGACACAGACGGAAAGACTGAAGATCCGACCACGAAGAAGCTTTATCACCGCTACGGCGAAGGCTATGTGCTTCAGAATACCTGGGTGTCCTCGGACGAAACGCCGAACGATCCTTTCCGCACTCTTCAGACTGACGGCCAGGCGGACATCTTAAAGAGAGTGCCGGAAGGTACCTACATCATGGAGGAGATCTATGCTCCCGAAGGATACACAAAAGCCTTCCCGGCACCGATCACCGTAAAGGAGACCACGGATCATCAGTCTGTAAAGATGGTAGACCGTACCACCAAGCTTGAGATCGCAAAGGTGGACGGCCAGGAAAAGATTAAGATCGATATCCTCGACATGACAAACGGCGGCACGAAGACCGGTTCCGCTGAAGAGGGCATCGCCGCATACTCCTACGGCCTTGTTCCGGGTGCGGAACTGGCTCTTTTCCCTGCAAAGAAAGTCTACACCGCAGACTATGTGCACTACCCCAGGGGATACTATCTGCAGAAGACTTCCTCCACGCCGGTTTCCTGCAAATCGACTGCCTGGACGGTATCCAGCCCCGTCATGGAGACGTGCCGGTGGACCACAGGGACTGCGCCCATTTACCTGGAAGGGCTGCCGCAGGGGCTCTACATCCTGGAAGAACTTTCAGTTCCCGCAGGGTTCATAAAGTCTGCTCCCATGGAGGTCGAAATCGGCACCTCCATGGAAGTCCGGGAGTATGTGGTAAACGACGACCATACCAAGCTGGAAGTTGAGAAATACTATATTGACGCGCAGGACGGCACGAAGAAGCAGCTTTCCGGCGCAAGGTTCGAGCTCCATAAGGCAAAGACCGACAGCCTCGGAAACGTGATCTTTGACGGTGACGGCAGCCCGACCTATGAGCCCGCAGTCCTTACAGCGTGGACCACCATGGCCGATTCCGAATGGATCGGTTTCAGAAATGCGTTTAACAGCCAGTACAAGTCCAACGGCACATCGATCGCTACCGTTACCTGGATCGCTGACGGCGTGACTCACACGGCCGCCGTGACTTCCATCGAGCAGATCGACCAGACCATTGCCGGCGGCGCATCTACGAAGTTCCCGGAGAAGGCTGTGGTATGGATGACTGATGAGCTTGGCAGGAACTACAAAGTTGCTGTCTATGAGCAGGTAAAAGAGGGCACAGGAGTAGACTTTACCTATGACTACGAGTTTGATGTAAAGGAGATCCCGGCCATGGGCTCCTACGCGGTAAGCTATGCGACAGCGTTCGGAACAAGAAGATTCGACTATCTGGATCCGTCTGTAAAATACGTTGCTGTGGAGACGGCAGCACCGGCAGGATTCATTGTTGCAAGGCCGACACTTCTTCAGATCTCGGAAACAGCTGATATCCAGAGATACGGCATCGAGGATCAGGAAGCGCAGATGGTCATCTCCAAGGTGCTTTCCGGAGAGACCAAAGAAGCGGCCGGAATCACGCTGTCTTTATATGAGGGAACGACTCTCATCAAAGACGCAGCGCATCTGGTAGAGACCTGGCAGACGGCGTCTGACGGGACCTATACGCTGGAAGATCAGCTCCATGGCAGGATCCCGTCCGGATACGCCATGGGAGATCTGAGAGCGCATGCGATCACAAAGCTTCCGGCAGGGACATACTGGCTTGTCGAAGAGGATGCGCTTCCCTACTATACGGCCATCGCTCCCTTAAAGATCGAATACACGGATCTTTCGGAGATCAAATTTGTCAGAGCTGAAAATGAAGTTGTAAAAGGAAAACTCACCGTAAACAAGAAAGACGCGGGCGGTGCCGGCCTTTCCGGAGCGACCGTGCTCGTTCAGAGATACAAAAAGGATAATTACCAGACACCTGACTGGGAGAGCACCTATGTGATGACTTCCCCGACGCTGGTGGTTTCTGACCTTCCGGTGGGTGAGCTTTCGGCAGGCGGAAAAGTGATCCCGTACCGCTACCGTGTATGCGAGATCCTTCCGCCGGCAGGGTATCAGATCGACAACAGATCCATCAACTTCTCCTTTAAGGAAGATGACCACGGTGTTCCCTACGCCCACGGTGAATATGCGGAGTATTCCGTGGAGTTCGTTGACAGGAAGACAGAGTTCAAGCTGTCAAAGAAGATCCTCGGTTCCGCAGGAGGAGATGAAACGGATGATGCTTTCGTAGATGGTGCAGTATTGAAGGTTCACCCGCTCCTTTCCGTAGATGCGGATGGAAATCCTGTATATGAAGCTTCCGATGTACTGGCAACGATCACTACGGATAAATCTATCCACGAGTATGCGCTTACAGGTCTTACAGCCGGTAAGAGCTATGTCATCGACGAGACATCACTTCCAGCCGGTCTCACCAGGATGGATCCCACCATGTTTGCTGTTTCTGCAGACGGGCGTAAGATCACCTTCCTGGGAACGGCCCTGGATGCGCTTACCTTCCATACCATCGAACCGGCTGACTACGCCCCCGGGACCATCAACCGGGATACGGATTCCATTCAGTCCGTAACGATGAAGGGATCCTATATCACGGCCGTGACCTATGCCGTAAAGGATGAGCACGGCACCGTGATCGAGACCTTCCCGGGCGGGTATGATCACGACATCGAAGTTTCGACCGGATACACGAGCGGGAAGAGTTATTCCATCGTGGAAACGGTCACCTACAGTAACGGGGCGACTGCCGTTACGGATTCTCAGTCCAGGGTGTTCGACTTTGACGAAACCGGAAAGTTCACCTTCCATACAAGATCCGTGGACTCCGTCTCGCTGGCGCTTCGCTATACGGACGGCGATCTGATCGATGAGCTCACGGTGACACCGTCAGATTTTGAGAAACTGATCGTTAATCCTGTGGCTCCGGAAAATCCTGCCTATGAAATGCGGCAGACGGGAACAGTCTCCGGAGATCCCATCGACAGGGACTATGCCGTGGTCAACACCGTGACTGTTACAAATCCGGATCACAGAAAGAGCGATGCGGCGGTCACTGTGACGCACTCCGGTCTTACTGTCATCGATCCGGGAGAGGGCACGGTAAGCGGTTCAAAGATCACGTTTACGGCTGCGGATATCCCTGCCGGCGGATCCAGGACATTTACCTACAAAACACAGGCGACGTCAAACTTCGCAAAGGCCGACATCAGCGCAGCGATCGGCGGGAAGGTGCTTGCCGGAACGAAGACAGTTCCCTGCGTCCTTCCGAATACCCTTACCGTCTTTTTTGAGATGACGGGATCCGGAAAAGAGATCTTCGCGGATGAAGCAGCGGAAGTGACGGTAAGGCTCTTTGACCACGCTTCCGGAGACGAGCTCGCAGGGACATATTCCTATGTGAGCCCCGCATTGACCGGGGCCATGAGATCCGGTGATACATTCGTTCTTACCGGAAACGATTACATCCGCATCGATACGGGCGCTTATCATGACGTGGATTACGTTGTTGCCCGGTTCGCGGACGGACGGCCCTTCGCGGAGCGCCGTCTTACCGGAAGGTTCACAAACGTGACCGGAGGATCCGCAGTCCTTACGCAGAACTTTAAGGATACCTCGGAGAGGACCATCTTTGTAAAAGGCGGCACTTACGACCTTTATGAGACCGTAAAGTTCACGGATGGCGAAACTCAGCTTACGAACAGGCAAAGAGTTACCCTGGGGGACGGCGCTTCCGTGGAACAGATCGGTGTCTTTGACAGTCAGACCAGAGTGGTGATCGAAAAGCTCACGCCGGAGGGTATGCCGCTTTCCGGCTGCGAACTGGAACTCTATGACGGTGCCGGCATTCTGCTGGACAGTTGGATCACCGACGGCAGTGCCCGCGTACTGGATGGCGTGCTGCTGCCGGGGGCCACTTACCGGCTGCACGAAAAAACGGCAAAAGACGGCTATGCCCTGAGTTCGGACATCCTGTTTACTGTGAATGATGACGGCGCACCGGAACGTGTCGTCATGATCGATAAAAAAGAGCCCGAACCGGATCCTCCCGCAGAACCGGACCCGCCCGTACTTCCTGATCCTCCGGTGACCCCGGACCCGCCGTCTCCGCCGGATCCTCCCGTCCGCCCCACTCCGTCGGATCCCGTTCCGGCGGAAGATGACGTTCCCGGCTTTATACCGGCAGAAGAGAGTCCGAAGACCGTGGGCAGGATCACGGCAACTTACGTAAAGACCATGTACGGCACCGGCGGCGGCTATTATGACCACACCGGCAAATGGCATCCTTTCCTCTGGCCTTTTGGTCAGTTTGGCGATGAATTCCCCTGGGAGGTCCTTATGGCAGTGTTTTTCGGCAGTTTGCTCCTGCTGATCTTCATCCTTTTGAAAAACAAAAAGAATCGTGCCACTATACTTACGGCATTCGTTCTGATGATTCTGTTTTCCACCGTTGCTTTTGCGGCACCCGTCACGGAATACCGTGCCGGCGGCACATACGTATCTCCGCCTTTTACGGGGGACGGGAAAGATTGTTATCCGGCACCGGTGCGTGAGATCGACGGGGTGCTGATGGAGCGGATCTCCTGCGAAATGATCGACATTGAAACAGAGGAACGGACGGAGTCACAGACGGTACCTTATGAGTACTATGGACTGGAAGCGGGCACTGCGGTACCGGGCGTTCAGGAGATCGAGTTTACGGATAACAATACCGGAGACGTCTTTACTGCAAGCCTTCCGCTGATCTCCGCAGAGACCGCGGACCGGTATTGGGACAATAGTTTCTCCTTCTCCGTTCACGTTGAGCACGCAGACGCGGATACATTTTTATTGGGAGAAAAAGAAGTACCGAAGGAAACGCCGCTCATAAACTGTGCTCCCGACCTTTTGGAAATGCTGGAACTGGATCCGGACAGCTATCGTATCACCGCCATTGAGTGGAGCAACGACCCTTACGAGGACAATGAAGGGGTCATTTGCCGGGATGCGTGGGCCATAGGGGAGAAACGTCTTCGGGACGTGACCGCCGTTTATGGCGGCATGGTCACCTATCCGGCTGTCAGCGCAAAAGCGTGGGAGTGCGAATACCGGGAGATCGTTCCTCAGAGGCCTGAGGAAATGACACCCGCAGAACCGGAGACGGAGAATTCAGAGCTGCCGACCCCCGTGGAAGAACCCGGGGCCGACGGGCTCAGAGGGATCATCAGGGCGATCTACGAAGCCGTAAAACAGGCTGTGGGGAAGGTGGTCCGTATCATCAAAGAGCACCCGCAGGAGTCGGTGCTCTGTCTGGTGGTATCGGCGGCGTTTATCGTATTTCTGTTGCTCACCGGCGCGAAACAAAAGTGTCTGTTCCAGCCCAAAGTGCAGTGCCCCTACAGAAAACGCACCACGGAAACCTGCAATACCTGCCTGTACCGGTATCAGCAGCCGCAGCCGAAAAAAGGACTGTTTCGCCCCAAAAAAGATAAAGAAAACAAAAAGAATCAGCAAGATCTGCAGAAAAGATAAGGAATGGCTGTAATTAAATAATGCAAGGAAAATAAATATGTACGACAAAAGAAAACAGCTGGAGGAGCTGCGGCACGGCGCACTCAAAAGACTCAAGACAGAGTGCCATGAATTTGGTATTTCCTACCTGTTTGCGGCAGCGTCCATGGATGACGGCGAACATACGGAATGGTATCTCGACGGAATTCCCGCCGGGGAAATAAAAAATCTCAAACTGTCCGATGACCGCATCCGCCGGGCACTTCTGGTCCTCAACGGCCTGGACGACATCGCCCAAATGTAAAAAAGCTCGGGTGGATTGCGACATTGCCTGCTCCGAGGCGCTTGCGAAGCGCCGCGCTCTCGGACAGGCAATGCGCAGGGTACCACCCGAGCTTGTTAAGATTTACGATATCACACTGCCAGGAAGAACTTCACAAGGAACAGTGCGGAGATCACGTAGGTGACCACGGAAACGTCCTTTGCCTTGCCGGTGCAGACCTTCATAACGGTGTAGGAGATGAGGCCCAGACCAATGGCATGTCCGATGGAACCGGAAATGGGCATTGCGATCAGCATGATGGCTGCGGGGACAAGCTGGAACCTGTCGTCCAGGTCCACCTTCTTGAAACCGGAAAGCATTACGATACCTACGTAGATAAGCGCGGAACTGGTCGCTGCTGCGGGGATCACTGCGGCTAAAGGAGCAATGAACATGCAGGCCAGGAACAGAAGACCGGTGGTAAGAGCGGTAAGACCCGTGCGGCCGCCTGCCTCAACGCCGGAAGCGGATTCCACGAAAGTGGTGATGGTGGAAGTACCGGTCACGGCACCTACGCAGGTACCGATGGCGTCAGACAGAAGAGCTTCCTTCATCTTGGGCATGTTGCCTTTTTCATCGATCATGTTGGCACGGGAAGCGGTTCCCACCAGAGTACCGATGGTATCGAACATGTCGATCATGCAGAAGGTGATGATCAGCGTAATGACGGTGAACCAGCCGATCTTTACGAATACGGCGCCGTTAAACTTGAAGAAAGTGTTTTCCACCATATCCTGGAAGGGCGGAAGGAAGCTTGCTCCCTGAAGGGAAGCGAAGGGGTTCTGTCCCAGGAACAGGAAGTCGCAGATCCAGTAAAGGACGGAAGCGCCCAGCATGCCGATCAGCACGCAGCCGCGGACCTTCTTGATGTCCAGGATCACAATGAGGAAAAGTCCCACGAACATGGTCACAACGGTAAGCACCATGGGGCCGTAGCCGCTGCCCATCAGGTCAGCCGCGCTCTTTGCGGTAAGAGCTCCGAAGAAGTCCCTCATCACGAAGAAGGGACCGCCTGTCTCGGAGTAGATGCCGGCGTTGGAGCCAAGACCGATGTTAAGGAGCATAAGACCGATGGCCGGGCTGATGGCAAGTCTGACGCCCAGCGGAATGGCCTCTACGATCTTTTCACGGATGTTGTAGGCGGAAAGGATAATGAAAACGATACCTTCCACCAGAATGATGATCATGCCTGCCTGATAGCTCTCCAGATAGGAGGCACCGGTCAGGCCTACGATATTGGCAACGACAACGGCAAAGAAACTGTTGAGTCCCATGCCCGAAGACATGGCAAAAGGCTTGTTGGCAAGGAACGCCATGCAGATCGTGCCGACACCGGATGAGATCACGGTGGCAAGGAATACGGCATTCCACAGGCCCTGTCCGCCGTTGGCACCGAACCCGGTCAGAAGGTTGGGGTTCAAAGCAACGATGTAGGCCATTGTCATAAAGGTGGTCACACCTGCCAGCACTTCCGTCTTGACGTTGGTGCCGTTCTCTTTCAGTTTAAAAAGCTTATCCATCTCATTCCTCCTAAGAATTTATCACGCGCCGGGATAGACGATGAGGGATTCCACGTCATAACCCTTCAGCCGCTCACGGCCCTTGAGGCCGGCAAGCTCAATAATGAAAACGATCTTCACCACTTCGCCGCCCAGCTTTTCCACAAGCTTCACGGCGCACTCGGTGCTGCCGCCGGTGGCGATCAGATCGTCCACGATGACCACCTTCTGCCCGGGCTTGATGGCATCGGCATGCATCTCCATTTCGGCAGTACCATATTCCAGATCATACTTCTGGGAAACGGTGGCACGGGGGAGTTTGCCCTTTTTGCGCATCAGGATGAAGCCTTTGCCCATCTTGTAGGCAACGGGGGTGCCGAAAATGAAGCCACGGGATTCGGGACCCACCACCAGGTCGAAATCCACGTCCTTCAGTTTTTCACAAAGGCCGTTGATGGCAAGCTGCAGGCCGTCCGGGCTCTGCATGATGGTGGTGACATCGCGGAACATGATGCCCGGCTTGGGAAAATCCGGGATCGTCAGTACATAATCTTCCAGTTTTTTGCTCATTTTTTTTGTTCCTCTCAAAGGAAATTATTACCATCCCATTGTAGAGCAAAACTTGTTTGTTCGCAAGCATTCTGTTATAATTAGGACATGATTTTCGGAGGTCTTTACACAGAAGAAGAAAGTCCCTGCACCGGCCGCAAGCTGGACAGGCTGAAGAAATTCCTGGCGGAAGCCGGGCTTTCTTACGATGACACCATCGAGCATACCGTGCTTCTGACGGATGACGAGGGCGAGATCAAGGCCTGCGGCAGCGCTGCGGGGAACGTGTTAAAGTGCATCGCGGTCAGCGACGACATGCGGGGAGAAGGCCTTACCGCCACGGTGGTCTCCGCCCTCATGCGCTATGAGACGGAGCGGGGCATCACCCATCTGTTTCTGTTCACAAAGCCTGCCAACAAAGCCATGTTTACGGACCTGGGGTTTTCGGAGATCCTGTGCACGGACACCGTGCTCTTCATGGAGAACAAAAAAAACGGCATCGCCTCCTACGTGGACGGCATTGCGGCCGAAACTTCCGCCCGGGTGGACGCGCTCAGAAAAGACCTGCCGGATCTTCCTGCGGAGCCTCTGTACGGCGCCGCCGTGGCAAACTGCGACCCCTTTACGAAAGGGCACCGCTATTTAATTGAAGAAGCACTGAAGCAGTGCGACCTTCTGCATCTTTTCGTGCTTTCGGAAGACAGATCCCATTTCCCGGCGAAAGACCGGTACGAAATGGTAAAAGCCGGCACCGCGGATCTGAACCTGGTGCTTTTACATCCCACCAGCGACTATCTGATCTCGGCAGCCACGTTTCCCACGTATTTCATTAAGGATACGGAAAAGGCGATCATCGCCAACACGGAGCTGGACGTAAGGATCTTCGGAAAGTGCATCGCAGGGCCTTTGCATATCAGAAAACGTTTTGCCGGCACGGAGCCCGGCGACCCGGTGACCCGGGCCTACAACGGGACCATGGCGCGCATCCTGCCGGAATACGGCGTGGAATTCATAGAGATCGGGAGGCTTTCCGCGGAAGGCGTCCCTGTCAGCGCGAAAAAAGTACGGGCAGCTCTCAATGCGGGAGATGACGTCACCCTCCGAACGCTGCTTCCCGGGACCACGTATCAGTACCTCAGAAAGGAGGGGCTTGCATGAATTATCTGGAGCGAAAGATCTTCCGCAGTGAGATGATCGACTGTTCTCTCTGCTACGATGCGCCCTGTTCGAAGGCCTGTCTTCATCACCTGGATCCGGCGAAACTGCTGCGGAGCGTGTGGTTCGACAATGAGAACGCCGCCGCGGCAAAACTTCCCGACGGACCGCTGGCCTGCATGGGATGCCGTGCAAAGTGTGAGCTGGCCTGCAATCAGTATGTCCACATTCCCATTGTGCTGGGCCGCCTGTACGGTCTTAAGGAAAACGGATCTGCCATCAAACCGGACGAATCGCTTCTGAAAACGAAGTTCTGCGGCTTCCCGCTGGAAAATCCGTTCCTGCTTTCATCCTCCGTGGTGAGCAGTACTTACGAAAAGATGGCCCGTGCCTTTGACGCCGGATGGGCCGGTGCCGCCACCAAGACGGTGACCACCATGGACATTCACGAGGCATCTCCCCGCTACAGCGCCACCTGGGACGCCGCCGGAGAGATCCAGGGCTTTAAAAATATCGAGCAGCTTTCCCAGCTCTCCGTGCAGGAAAATGCGGATATCATAAAGAGGCTTAAAAAAGATTATCCCACCAAGTACATGCTGGTTTCCATCATGGGAAAAGACGACGCGGAATGGGCCTGGCTGGCAAAGGAAATGCAGAAGGCCGGCGCGGATGCCCTGGAGCTTAATTTCTCCTGCCCCAACATGGTGGAGGAGGGCACCGGTTCTGCCATCGGGCAGCAGCCGGAGGTGGTGAAGCATCTCACGAAAGTCGTGAAGGATGCCGTGACCATCCCCGTCATTGCCAAGCTCACTCCCAATGTGGCCAGCATGTCGGAAGCTGCCGAAGCGGCAGTGGAAGGCGGCGCGGACGGCATCGCCGCCATCAATACCTTAAAGAGCCTTATTCCCGTGGCCGATACCAAAGTGGCCGTGGGCGGTCTTTCGGGAAAAGCCGTGTTTCCCATTGCGCTCCGGTTCATTTCGGAACTGGGGCTTGATCATCGCCTGTCCGATACGTATATCAGCGCCATGGGCGGCGTGGAGACCTGGCGTGATGCCGCGGAATTCATCGGCTACGGCGCAAATACCGTGCAGGTGACCACTGCCGTCATGGAATACGGCATCGATATCATTTCCGATCTGAAGGAAGGTCTGGCGGTATTCCTTGCCGCCAACAATACTTCTCTGGAAGAGATCACCGGCAGAGCGCTGTCGCAGGTGGTGGATACCGAGGACATGGAGCGTGATGTGGTCGTATATCCGAAATTCGACCGCGACCTCTGTACCGGCTGCGGCCGCTGCTTTGTTTCCTGCCGCGACGGCGGGCACGAGGCCATCCGTTTCGACGGGGAAAAGCGAATTCCCGTCATGGATGCGAAAAAGTGCGTGGGCTGTCATCTGTGCGTTATCGTGTGTCCGGAATGCGCCATCACATCTTCCGGTGTTACTGTAAAAAAGGAGGACTGAACCATGCCAATGCCTAAATATACGGAAGATCCGGACCTTCAGTACCATTTGCAGATCCGTCCCGGGGATGTTGGTAAATATGTGCTCCTGCCGGGCGATCCCAAGCGGTGCGAAAAGATAGCAAAATATTTTGACGATGCGAAGCTTGTCGCCGATTCCCGTGAGTTTGTGACTTATACCGGCACTTTGGACGGCGTGAAAGTAAGCGTCACCAGCACCGGCATCGGCGGCCCTTCCGCCTCCATTGCCATGGAGGAACTGTGTAACTGCGGCGCCGATACCTTTATCCGCGTGGGCACCTGCGGCGGCATTGACCTGAAAGTCATGGGCGGCGATATCGTCATCGCCAGCGGCGCGGTGCGCATGGAAGGCACCAGCCGCGAGATCGCTCCCATCGAGTATCCCGCCGTAGCCGATTATGACTGTGTCATCGGTCTGGTGGCCGCCGCCAGAAAACTTGGCATGAAATACCACATCGGCGTGGTGCAGTGCAAGGACTGCTATTACGGGCAGCATTCTCCGGAAAACATGCCCGTGGGAAATGAACTTATCGACAAATGGCGTGCCTGGGAGCAGATGGGCTGCCGTGCCTCCGAAATGGAATCCGCGGCGCTCTTCATCACCGCCATGCACCGTCACGTGCGCTGCGGCACGGTGCTTCTTGCCGTGGCCAACCAGGAACGGGAGCGGCGGGGCATGGACAACCCCATCGTTCACGACACCGAAGGCGCCATAAGGACAGGCGTGGAAGCCGTCCGTCAGCTGATCCGAATGGACGCGGAATATCCGGAGTCCATCGACATATAATTTTTTGGAGGTAATATGTTATGAAAAAGTTTCTGAATTCACTGCCGGCAAAGCTTCTGCTGGGGATCCTCGTCGGAACCGTTCTGGGACGATTCCTGGGAGAAGGCCCCATGCAGGTGGTGGTTGCCGTCAAGAACGTTGTGAACCAGGTGATCATGTTCATCGTTCCCCTGATCGTGATCGCGTTCATCGCCCCTTCCATCACGAAGCTGGGCAGCAACGCGTCCCGCATGCTGGGTATTGCCGTGGTACTGGCTTACGGTTCCACCGTGCTGGCCTGCTTCATGAGCATGGGCGTGGGATACGCACTGATCCCCGGCCTTGCCATTAAGACGGATGCCACGGTAAAGGCACTGCCCGAAGATATCTTCGCGCTGCAGATCCCCCAGATCATGCCCGTAATGTCGGCGCTGATCTTCGCGCTGCTCATCGGACTGGCTGCGGTATGGGCAAAAGCAGAGACCACCATGAAGCTTCTGGCCGAGTTCCAGGACATCATCTTAAAGATCGTGGAAAAGGTGGTCATCCCGGTACTTCCCATCTACATTGCCCTTACTTTCTGCTGTCTTTCCTGGGACGGCACCGTTACCGAACAGTTCCCCGCATTCGTGCAGATCATCCTTATCGTTATCGTGATGCACTTTGTCTGGATGGCTGTCCTTTACGGTGTGGCAGGTCTTTATTCCAAAAAGAACCCCTCTGAGGTGTTCCGTCATTACGGCCCGGCTTACCTTACCGCAGTAGGCACCATGTCCTCCGCGGCCACGCTTTCCGTTGCCTTAAAGTGCGCCCACAAGTCCAAAGTCCTTCGTAAGGACATGGTGGACTTCGGCATCCCGCTTTTCGCCAACATCCATCTGTGCGGTTCCGCGCTGACTGAGGTGTTCTTCTGCATGGCCATCAATCTGATGCTCTACGGGACCCTTCCGTCAGTGGGCACCATGGTATTGTTCATCATGCTGCTGGGCATCTTTGCCGTGGGAGCCCCCGGCGTTCCCGGTGGTACGGTAATGGCTTCCCTGGGCATCGTGACTTCCGTGCTGGGATTCGATCCCACCGGAACGGCTCTGATCCTTGCCATCTTTGCCCTGCAGGACAGCTTCGGCACCGCCTGCAACGTCACATCCGACGGTGCGCTCACCCTTATCCTTACCGGCTACTGCGAAAAGCACGGCGTGAAGAATACGGAAGAATGATTATTTCACAGCAGGCACGTGCCGCGGGCGCTGCCTGCTGATTTTTTACGTAACACATGAAATATGGACAGACTCACTGAACTCACACAGCTTTTGAACGAAGCCTCCCGGGCCTACTATCAGGAGGGCCGGGAGATCATGCCCAATATCGAATACGACAGGCTCTACGACGAGCTTCTTAAGCTGGAGGCCGAAACGGGGCTCTCCCTGCCGGATTCCCCCACGAAAAACGTGGGCTACCGGGTAGTGTCGGAGCTTCCGAAGGAACGTCACGCTTCCCCCATGCTTTCTCTGGACAAGACCAAATCCGCCGACGATCTGGCGGCATGGCTGGGTGACAAAGAGGGCGTCTTAAGCTGGAAGCTGGACGGTCTTACCGTGGTGCTCACCTATGAGGGCGGAAAGCTTACAAAGGCGGTCACCCGGGGAAACGGCGAAGTGGGAGAGGTCATCACCGGAAACGCGTACAATTTCACAAACGTCCCGACTGAGATCCCTTATCAGGGCCGCCTGGTGATCCGCGGCGAGGCCGTGATCTCTTATGCGGATTTTGAAAAGATCAATGCGGAGATCCCGGACGCGGACGCGAAATACAAAAATCCCCGGAATCTCTGTTCCGGTTCCGTGCGTCAGCTGGACCCCAAAGTGACGGTCAGACGCCGCGTGCAGTGCATCATCTTCAATCTGGTGAGTGCCGATCCCGCACCGGCAGCCGCACAGACTGTCCCGGAACAGGGCAACGAACCGGCATACACGCAGCTGTCTCTGTTTGATACCTCGGAAGCGATTTCTTCGGAACGGTCTGATGGCAGCGCAGCAGACACGTTTAGCACTTTCATGGGCCGCTTCGACTGGCTCTCTTCCCTTGGGTTTACGGTAGTGGAGCATGAGCTCGTCACTGCCGTCACCATTCACGGGGCCATCGAAAAGTTCCGCTCCCGCATCGAAGAAAACCCCATCCCTTCCGACGGTCTGGTGCTTTCTTTTAACGACATCGCCTACGGCGAGAGCCTGGGCCGCACCGCCAAATTCCCGCGGAACGCCATCGCTTTCAAATGGCAGGACGAAACGGCGGAGACCACCCTGCGCGAAGTGGAGTGGTCACCATCCCGCACGGGGCTCATCAATCCCGTGGCCATTTTCGACCCGGTGGAGCTGGAGGGCACCACGGTGACCCGCGCCAGCGTGCACAACGTAAGTATCGTGGAGGATCTGAAACTTGGCATCGGTGATACCGTAACGGTCTACAAGGCCAACATGATCATCCCGAAGATCGCGGAAAATCTCACGAAGTCCGGCACCCTGCCCGTCCCGGATACCTGTCCCGCCTGCGGCGGAAAAACGGAGGTCCGTCAGGATAATGATGCGAAATATCTGTACTGTCTGAACCCGGACTGCCCGGCAAAGAAAATAAAGAGCTTTGAACTGATGGTCTCCCGGGACGCCCTGAATGTGGAAGGCCTTTCGGAAATGACCCTGGAGAAATTCATCGCCCGGGGCTTCATTCACGAATATGCCGATCTTTTCGGCCTGGAAGCCCATCGCGATGAGATAAAGGAAATGGAAGGATTCGGGGAAAAGTCTGCCGACAACCTCATTGCCGCGGCAGAGAAAGCTTCCCATACGGAGCTCTCCCGCATGCTTTTCGGCCTTGGCATCCCCGGAGTGGGGCTTGCCACGGCGAAACTCATCTGCGATCATTTCGGCAGCGACTGGGAAAAAGTACGGGACGCCTCGGCAGAGGAACTCATGACCATCGGCATGGTGGGCCCCGTGGTAGCGGAGGCCTTCGTGCAGTACTTTGCCGATAACGCAAAACGTGATCCGGCGGACCGTCTGTTTGCATGTCTTACAGTGGAAAAACCTGCGTTGATGCCGCAGGAAGAAAAAATATTTACCGGCATGACCTTCGTCATCACCGGTGACGTTCACATCTTCAAAAACCGTCGTGAGTTGCAGGAAAAGATCGAATCTCTGGGCGGGCACGCCGCGGGCAGTGTCTCGTCAAAGACCACATACCTCATCAATAACGACATCTTGAGCCAGAGCGGCAAGAACAAAAAGGCGAAAGAACTGGGCATCCCCATCATCACGGAAGAGGAGTTCATCGCCCTTACTTCTCCAGCTGATACTGCCGGATAGTGTCGCAGCCTTCCGGCACGGGCACTTTGGAAGACGCATTCATCATGATCTGCGCGATCTCTTCCTTTCGTTCCTGCGGGGTCGTGACTTCCCGCTGTTCCCGGTACAGCTTGTGATTGGCCCTGAGCGCTTCATAGCTTTCGTCTGTGTGGAACTGGATCTCAAACCAGTATCCGCCCGGATCCTGCACGTAGGTGTTGATGCCGCGGTAAGGCTTGGCGGGATCCATCAGCGTGTTTTTCACGCGGACGATCACATAGTTCCGGCTCAGCAGTTCCTCCCGGAACGTCCGGAAATGCTCCGTGAATCCTTCCGTGGGCGAAACATCCGTATATCTGACACAGTCGGAAAAGTCCTCTATGGCTTCATCCGGTGTTATATTTTCCTCTTTTACTGTTTTATCCAGCTTCCGCTTCAGGGAATCTTCCTCTTTTATCCTCCTGGCAAGATGTGCCAGCCTGCTGCCGGTCATCTCGCTGATCTCCACGATATCCTTTGTGATACGGGGCTCCTTTTCCACCGCCAGCGTGTAGTACCGGTGTGCCAGTTCTTCGACACGTGCCGCTTCCTGGTCAGCCGCAGTCAAAGGATCGACGTACGACTTCACCAGCGCAAAAAGAGATTCATACATCTCTTTGAGCTCATTCATCAGAGAAGGCCATTTGTCGGCATACTCCTCCCTCAGTAACGAAAAAAAGCTGCCGCATGTAAGATCGGCGTCATTATTCAACGGCCAGGCGGTCTCGTTTGTCTGTATTTCTATGGAAGCTTCGTGATTCATCAATGTACTCCTTGTGGTGCAGGGATGCGCCCCGGCATCCACAGCAACTTTCATATTGTAGGATCATCTGCCGCAAAGTGCAAGCAAAACACCGAACTTTTCATTTTTACAGACACTGGACTTTTCATTCTTACAGACACTGGACTTTTCATTTTTAGGGCGCTGACGCGCCCCTGGAAATAAGGGAAGGCAGGCTTTAGTGCACGCCATACCGATCATACTTCGCGCAGCGGTGGCAGGGATCTCAGCTCCACGGACACGCAGGACCTCGCCGTGTGCATGCCACAGAAGAGTTTTTACTCTGATGGACACACAATGCTCAAGTTTCACAGAGAAGGCAGAAAAAAGGCCAGACAAAAAAGGTTGCTGTTCAGAAATCAGCCGGAATCATGATCCCTGCCGCTCCCGGCTGGCCTCCTGCTCTTCCGTATAATGGTTACAAAAACTGCGATGTGAGCCGGAGAGCGCATTTAGGCCATTCCGGCTCACATGCTGAAAAAGTCAAAAAACTGCAATGTGAGCCGCTGACGTGGTTTGATGCCATTTGGCTCACATACAGAAATTTATGTAAACCGTTTTGAGACAATTTCTGCAGGATTTTCGGGAGCGATGTGAGCCGCTAAGGGTATCAGGGCGCCAGAGGTCCAAATCGGCAAAAGTTTCTCGCGCATTTATGTGAGCCGGACACAGTTCAAACCGCTCACCGGCTCACATGCCGGTTTTTTCGACCTCATTCCAGGTTGGCCGAATGGATGGGAAACCACTGTTTCAGTTATTTTACTTACCTGTCGACCGGCTTACCTCTGAACAGTAACAAAAAAAGGGTGACTTGAAAAAGTAAGTTCCACTTTGCAGGAGTAAGTTCCATCTTGTAGGAT
>JAKSPC010000021.1 GCA_024405155.1 Lachnospiraceae bacterium
TGACATAGAGGTCACTGTCATCGAGGAGCATGGTTTCTATGATCAGGAAGAACAGGAATATGTATTTATCAATCTGCAGAATGCAGAAGAATACATCGGGGATCATTTCTATCATGCGGACAGCAACAACTGGCTTGAGCTGAAGAGCTGTAAGGTATCTAACGAGAGGGTCGACGCGTACGCAATTATAACGAGCGGACATCTGAATCATATGTCCAACGGTATGCTTTCCATGTGTGATGGAACTGTAAAAATGATTGCGAATATTTTCGAGTATGATGACCGGATGAGATATGACGCAGACAAGAAGAAAGCTGATATCGAAACCTATGGCCTGACTCCCATAGAAAAGATCCTGGAATTCGATGGATTTATCGAGGCTGACTATGTTGACTATAACCTGCAGTACCTGAATGTTGCCATTGGAAAGGGTCTGACTACATGGGAACGGATAAAAGCGTTAAGTGACTATTGCGTAGCCAATGGATTGGTCTGTATCGAACAGATCAATGATGTTCCGATGCTTGGCACAGAAGAAAAGGAACCGGTCATTAAAGCTCTCGCTCCGCGTTCCAAACCAGAAAGCTGCGAGCCGGAAAAGCTTGAAGAAGCAATGCCCGAAGAACTGATCGAGCCTGCGGAAGCCGTGGCAGAAGAAGCTGCTCCGTAAACCGCGTCAGAGAAAGAACGAAAACATTATCAAATATCCGGGTGGTCTGTAGCCGCCCGGATAATGGGGTGCAGGAAAGGTGTTGTAGACAAATCTGTAGACACGCGGTGATGAAGTGCTCAAGAGTACAGGAAGAACATCGAAGCTTCAGAACCGATCGAAGACTACTGCTGCTACGCGTGATTCCCATGACCTGAAAGAGGCTTCAGAGCTGCGGCTCTGAGGCTTTTTTATTGAAGAAATGTCAGCTATCACTTTCTTTAAATAGGTTTCCGGGATCACCCATGCGCTTTTTGCGAAAATGTCCCGGTTTCAATCCAATGTGCGAATTTCGTGAAAAAACGTCAGGGAACGGTAGATCCGTGCCTGTTCTTCTTTTCTTTTAGCGTATCTTGTTATAGAACCGAAAGCAGAATTATGCCGGTTTTGCCCCTGCCAAAGGGGTACTCTGGCAGAAAACAAATGGTATAATCCTCAATAGGCGGATTTATGTCAGTAGAGCGCTATTACAAGGATGCAGATTATTCCGAAAAATATTAGGATATAGAAAAATTACAATTGTTTTGACTAAGGGCCTTGAAAAACCAACTTTGCTGCGGTAAAATAAGTTCGTAAAATGCGAAGTAATCAATTCGGAGGATCACAAAATGATTGTATTAAGGACAAAACTCAACAATGTTTTCGGATTTGACGATTTTGAAATCAATTTCTCTTATCCGAAAAGAATCCTCAATTCACTGATAGAAGAAGAACATCTGGGTGAAAGACCGAACTTCCGCTATAAAAAGGCTGTTATTCTGATGGGTTCGAATGCCACCGGAAAGACCAGCCTCGGTAAAGCACTGCTTCGGATTTTCAGCTATGCCAATACAGAGAATAAAACATTGCTGCTTGAAATGGTGCCTGCGGACTCCACCGGCTCCTTCTCCGTTGATTTTGTGAATGAAGGATTTGTTCTTCACAGACTTTCCGCAGAGATCAATGCTGCAGCAGGAACGGTTGATGTTCATTACGCTTCTGCAGAGATTGAAGAAAAGGATTCTTACGAGAAATGCGCCGACAGACTGACTGACCAAACCGCATCGATTGGAAAGAAACCGCTAAAGAATGTTGTTGGTGAATTGAATTTCCGGTTCGCTTACCCTGAAATTGAACCTTCCTTGAAAATAAAGGGAATGGATAAGAATATTCTTCTCAAAACACTCAAGGCAGTCATTGGAACCTTAGACCCAACGCTTACCGATGTGACGGTTGCAAAGGATCTGAAAGATTCTTTCATTATCCGCAGAAAAGGCATCGAGATCATCATCCAGGAAGGAAAGCTGCTCAATCGCGAAGTCCTTTCCAGCGGAACCGCAGAAGGTATCGATATTGCCGTTTTCCTCGCATCTATGATTTCAGGAAGCGAAAGCTTTTATTACTGCGACGAGCATTTCTCCTATATCCAGAGTGATATAGAAAAACGCATTTTCGGCATCATGTTGGATAACCTGGGTGTGAATGAACAGATGATTTTTACCACTCACAATACCGATATGCTGGACTTGAATCTGCCTAAGCACACCTATGCTTTTCTCAGGAAAAAGGAAGAAGACGGAGAGTACAAAACAACCGTAATGTATGCTTCCGATATGCTGAAACGAAATACGGATTCTATCCGCTGCGCATTGCAGAATGATGTGTTCTCATCACTTCCGGATGAGTCTCTTCTGGATACCATTGAAAGGGGCTTGAGTGATGAGAAATAACAACTGTATTTATTTTGTTGAAGGCTCCTGTGAGAAAGTATTGATTGATGCCCTGAAAGAAAAGCCGACATTGATAGTTCCCGGAAGAACCAAAGTATTCAACGCCATCAGTAACGAACTGACCCGGTCCATGCTGGTTACGATTCAAAGCGGTACAACGGTGGTATTCGTGTTTGATACGGACGTAGAGATAACAGAGCGATTGAAGAAAAACATCAAGCTGGTATCTACCTATTGTACCGGAGCCAAAGTGGTTTGTCTTCCGCAGGTTCTCAATTTGGAAGACGAACTTGTTCGCTGTACGGATGTGTCAAAAGCAATGGAGCTGACGGGAAGCAAAACACTGAAAGATTTCAAGAGAGATTTCTGCGCTATGACAAACTGCCGGGCAGTGCTGACAAGGCACCAGCTGGATGTTCTGAAACTTTGGACACAGAATGTTCCGGAGGTATTTGCTTTCGTTTCTGCCAACAGCGAAGAAATCAAAAAATAAAACACATGTAGCATGAAATGTATCGCATGACAGCGGGACGGTTCTTCTGTCTTGCTTCGTCCTTGACTTTGTGATATGCTTAGACGCAAGGAGGAATGCTTATGCCAAGAACAGCACGCCAAAAGTCTGAGTCCGGAATCTATCATGTCATGCTGCGGGGAGCAGACCGACGGATCATTTTTTCGGATGACGAAGACTGCACGAAATTTATCGAGACGGTTGCGCGCGCAAAGGAAATCTCCGGGTTTCAGCTCTATGCATATTGCCTGATGGGCAATCACGCTCACATGCTTCTTCGCGAGGGCGCGGAGCCCCTGGAGAAGATCTTCAAAAGGATCGGTTCCTCTTACGTGTATTACTATAACCGAAAATATGACCTTTACGGTCACCTTTTTCAGGATCGCTTTCGCAGCGAGCCGGTAGACGGTGATGCATATTTTGAGAGTCTGCTGCGTTATATATTTCAGAATCCTATGAAAGCCGGTCTTTGTGAAGATCCGCGGGAGTATTCATGGCTTAAAATAAGCGGGATCCACACAGATCCCCTGCTGGACGGCACAGCAGAGCTGACAGATCTTTCGGGAGAAAGACTTCTGCAATTTGTAAGCAGTCCCGACAGCGAAGAGCATTTGGAATACGAAGCGCCAAAGCGCCTCTCGGATAGAGATGCCATAGGGATCTTATGCAGAAAATGCCGGTGCAGGCATGTGCAGGAAATAGGAAGCTGGGACGGTGCCCAAAAGGCAGATGCAATCAGAAAGGGATACGCGAACGGGATCTCGATTCGCCAGTTAAGCCGGATCACGGGGGTCAGCAAAGCGGTAATTGAAAGAGTTTTGAAGGAGGAATAAGGACGGAAGAACCGTCCCTCTGTCTTCTTCCTCTGTCTTCTTGTTCACATCAAAAACCAGGCGTAGGCAATGTTCTCAGATATTCTTCTGCATTCAGATACTCAATACCGTTTATGATTTGAGGCACACCGCGATAGATCACATATTTACCGGTGATCATTCCGTACCGATGCTCTGTTTTGCGACATTTCTGTTCGTCAGCCAGATGACGGCACTGCTCCGGCACGGCTTTGTCAGAGTGCTTGATCTCATAGATCCTGCAGGTGAGGGTCTCGGGATCGGCGATGACCATGTCGAATTCGCCGACGGCAAACTGCAGTTTGAAGACCCGTTTTTGTGGGCAGGAAAGCTTTGTTTCCAGAAGGATCAGCTCCTCCATCATTCTTCCCTTTACTTCGCTGCGGATGCGTTCCAGAATGTTGTTTTTCCGCGAAATGTCCAGTTCATCAAATGTGCTGTCAGATAAAATGCTCTGAATCAATTCCTCTGCCTGAACATAACGCATACCGGGCTGGGCGATGACGGAGATAGTATCTTTGTAAGCGGAGGCCGGAATGTGGTCAATATCGATGTCCGTGATCAGGTCCAGAAGTCTCAGGTATTCTTTGATTTCTATGGTGTGGGAATCACTGATCTGGACGCTCTGTTCTTCCCGGTTTCGTATCTCCAGTGCAGCTCTCAGTTTTTCCGTGACCTGGCAGGTGTCGATCCTGTCAAGCGTATCCACGGTGAAACGGTGGTTCATGTCTTCGACGACGCGATTGATCACGCTTGTGAGCTCGTTTTTGTCATAAAGTTCCCGTAGGCTGCGAAAGTGCCCTCCGCCCTGGTAACATTTCAGAGAATGCTGTATGTTTCTGGCGATAGCGCTGTCAATGTATTCCCCGACCCTTTTCGGTGTCGCAAAGACAGAATCACTGTTGTAATCCACGCCGCCAAGGCTCATGGTGCCGCCATAACGGATGTATTCGTCAATTCCCGTAATGCCCAGAACACGCTCATACTCCCGGTAGGGGATGAAAGTAGTATGGATCATCAGGCATCGGTCGAACAGCTGCGCATCTTCGGAAAAAAGAAATCCCAGGGAATCCGTGCCGGAAAGCACGATCTTCATGCCGGATGCGGCAAAGATATCCGAGAATAGAGCGGCGCCCTCGATAAAGTCTTTCATCAGGGTGACTTCGTCCATAAAAATGTAATGGAAGCCGGCGACCTCGAGCTGCCTGAGATCTGCATTTACATCGGCCAGAGTATCTGTGGATTTTACCTGGATGAATGCAGCTTTCTTCAGATCTTCTCCGTTCATTTCGGCGATCGCCTGGCGGATCAGAGTGGTTTTTCCTGTCCGGCGAAGACCGTAAAGGATCATTACTTTTTCGGTGGTATTATCGTACAGGAAGTTCTGCAGCCGCACATAACAATCTCTTTTTTGATAGTGTTTTACCGGGGCTGCAAAATTTTTGAGTGCGTCCCCGGTACGGAGATAGGTATGAAAAGAAGAGGCACTGTCCCGAAGGGCCTCTATTCTGTCGGGCGTTTTCGGGAGAGAAAGCTTCAGGAGCTTCAGTTCCTTTTCCAAAGTTTTTCTCTGCTCGATCTGCTCTTTCAGAAAAAAAGCACGCACCGGATCAACGTAGGTCTCTCTGCGCTTTCCGTTTATGGTGACACGATGATAATAGTATGTGCCGTTTTTGATTTTTTTTGTCGTGATGCTGCCCGCAGGGAGAGCTGCGATCTCCCGCTCGATTGCAAAGACGCGTTCCTGTGTATACTCCATAAATGCCTCCTCATGCCTTATTATACCCAATGCTGCTGAAATGTAAAGGGTATAACGGGTATAACAAACGAAAAAGTCTTGGTTGCTTATATCGGCTTCCCCAGTTATTGTTCAGATGTGAGCCGGAGAGCGCATTTAGGCCGTTCCGGCTCACATGCTGAAAAAGACAAAAAACTGTGATGTGAGCCGCTGGCGTGGTTTAATGTCATTAGGCTCACATGTAGAATATTATGTAAACCGTTTTGAGGCGATTCCGCAGGATTTTTGGAAGCGATGTGAGCCGCTAAGGGGGTCAGGGCGCCAGAGGTCCAAATCGGCAAAAATTTCCTGAGCATTTATGTGAGCCGGACACAGCTCAAACCGCTCACCGGCTCACATGCCGGTTTTTTTACCCCATTCCAGACCAATGGAAGGGCAGGAGGCCAGCCGGGAGCGCAGGAATCATGGTTTTGGCCTGCCTCTGAACAGTAGCCTCCCCCACTCCGTTTCGCCTCTTGCTTTGTATGTGCTTCCGCCTTATTATATAAATGAATACAAAGTTTCGCACGATCCGAATACTTCTGTCAGCACTGCTTTTTCTGGCCGTGTTTTCTTTCAGTACGTTCGCGGCGGAGCTTACTGAGGATGACATGGGAAGGCTTACCGAAGAAGAGCGCTTCGGCGCGGGTAGACGCATGAATCCGTGAGCACGGAGGGCTATCAGGTCGACGCGGATGGCCGCTTGGTCATTGCGCAGAAGTACATCGACGCCCTGGAAAACTGGTAAGACATATACGATTGGATGAAAATGGGATTAAATACAAAAATGAAACGGAAAACGATGAAAGAAAAACTGTCATGGCTGCTGGTCCTGTGCCTTCTGGTGCAGTCATTTACGTTTCCTGTTTTTGCGGAAACAAAAGCGCCGTTAACGGAAGCTGCCATAACACAGGCTGCGGAAACTGCGGACGCGGGACCGAATGCCGAAGCGCCGGCTTCTCTGCCTTTCGATCAGAACTATGTGGAGGGCGATGTCATCGTCTGTGTGACAGGCGGCAGGAGCGCTCTTTCGGAAGCTCTTTCCGGAGGGCTCCTTGGCGCGTCGGAAGACGGGGCGCCTTTTGGCGGCTATACCTTTGAGGAAGTCCTGGCGGAGTTCCCGGCGCGGGGCACTTCGGAAGAAGGCATAGAGGAAGTCCCGGCGTCTGCAGAAGAAACCGCTGAGACAGGAACAGAGGCAGCAGAACTTCTGGGAAACGGGTCCGGTGAAGCCAACGAAACGGAGCAGATCCTCCTTCTGCACACGAACGATACCGCAGAAGCGGTTGAGAAGCTCTCCCGGCTTCCTTTCGTGAAATACGCGCAGCCAAACTACGTTTTTTCGCCGGAAAGCTGCGGCGGGCAGGACGAACCGTTCTACCCCTTCCAGTGGGTACTTTCCAACCGGGACGCTGATGCGGATATCGGCGCCGAAAAGGCCTGGGAGCAAAGCGGCCGGATAGAGCCGGAAAAACCGCTGGTCGTTGCCGTAATGGACTCCGGTGTGGATTATACCCATCCGGATCTTGCCCCGGTCATGTGGGATGACGGCCTTTTGTATCCGGAACTTGTCGCCCTTGGCGGCGGAAAATACGGGCTGAATTCCAGCGGCGAAGGCGAGACGGACGACCCGATGGACGTTTCGGTGGGCCACGGGACCCACTGCGCTTCGGTCATTGCTTCCGCCTGGAACGGTCAGGGCACTGCCGGCGTGAACGGCAGGGCGCAGATCATGGCCATGTGCTGGATGGGGTCGAAGGGCGGATCCAATGCCAACTATATCAAGGCCTGCCGGTATGTGATGGCGGCAAAAGAAGCCGGCGTCAACGTGCGGATCACCAGCAATTCCTGGGGGACCGCCGGCCGGTTCGTCACCTGGATGCCCGCGCTCAGCGATATCGTTGCCCGCATGTCCGATGCCGGGATCATCAGCGTTTTTGCCTCGGGAAATGCGAATCAGAACATGGACGGCGAACCGGCAGTCCTTACAGCGCCGCCGGAGCTTTACGTTTCCGTAGATGCCGCGGACAGTACCGGAAGAAAAGCCGGATTCTCCAATTACGGAAAGTTTTCTACGGACGTCTTTGCGCCGGGCGTGAATATCCTGGCGGCAGCTTCTACATCGCCGGGAGCGTATTCGATGCCCGCGCAGTATCTTCCCTGGACCGATCCTTCGGCGGAAGAAAACATCTTTTACTGTGACATGGAAGGGGATGTCATTCCCGCGGCGGCACAGCAGTGGCTGGGAACGCCGAAAGCTTCGCCCAGCATCGCAACACCAAGCACCATACAGCCTGCCATAACAGAAAGACAGCACCGCGGAAATAAGAAAAACCGCGTGCTTTCCTTTGACGTGGAATTAACGCTGGACGAGGAAGAGGACGAGGAAGAGGACGAGGAAGACCCGTTCGCGGAGGAAGAAGACGAGCCCACCGACGAATTCATGTTTGACATCGCGCTGGAGCTTTCGGCAGAGCAGAAGGAAAAACTGGCTTCCTTTGAGAAATTTTATTTAAGCTTTGAGATCGACCGGGAAGGCGATGTGCTTTCCTACGATGACACCGGTTTTCTGGTAAGCGTATGGGACCACCGCGCGGAGCAGTTCGTATCCGTGGATGAGACGACAAAAGGCATTTTTATCGACTCCCGCTGGAATTATGCGGCGATCCGTCTGGGAGAAATGGATCTGGCGGATCTGTGCGGCGGCGGCAATGTGATCCGTATCCGCCTGTGTACCGTGAGCAGACGCCGGGAAGAGGGCACCGGAACATTTTATCTGGATAACATCGGCATCGGCACCGCGCCGGGACAGTATACCTACTCCAGCGGCACATCCATGGCCTGCCCGGCGGCCTCTGGCGTGCTTTCCCTCATTCTGGAAAAACTCATTGCAGAGTCTGCCGGGACAGAAAAGACCGCTTGCGAGATCGCCAAAGAAGCGATCGCGCTTTTAAAGGGCGGCGTGAACCAGAGTGAAGACCTGTCCGGGTACTGCATCACCTCCGGCATGATCAGTGCGGAAAATTCCCTTACCGGAAATGTTTCGCCGGTGGTAAATGAACTTACGGAAAACGAAGACGGGACTGTCACGATCGACGGATATTTCTTCGGCAGCGAAAAAGGAACCGTCACATGCGGCGGAGAATCCCTTACCGTAATTTCCTGGTCAGACCGCGTGATCACGGCAGAAGCTCCCGGCGGGATCGGGCGCCTTTCGGAGATCGCCGTTACCGCCGCCTCCGGAAAACGGGGCAGAAATTTCTTTATTATCGGAAAAAGCGGGGAACCGTCCTACGAGGAACTTCCCGCGCCGCCTTTTACTTCTCCCTGGAACTGTATCTGCGGAACGAACGGAACGATCCTCTGTTTTGCCGAAACAGGGACCGACGGGGCGGAATCCCAGGTGACGGTCTGGAAGTATGACATCAGGAAAAAGACCTGGAGCGAAGTGCCTTACCCGGGAGAAAAGATCTCTTTTATGGTAGGACTTCCCTACGAAACGCAGGTGGCCGCCGGAAAAACGGAAATCTATCTGCTGGCCGGACAGTATGAGTTCAGTGACGACGGACAGTCGGCAAGTTCCGTCGGAAGGCTGCTTACGTTCGACACAGTAAGCGGCACCTGGAAGTATGACGTGGAAGTGAAGCTCGAAGACTGCGGGCAGGGAACGCTGTGTATCCATGAGGGAGAGCTCCTTCTGTTGGACGGAGCACAGGAACCGGCAGTGTACCGCATTTATCCCGACACCGGAGAGTTCACCGGATGTTCCATGGAAATGCCGGAGGAAGTTGCCATGGGAAGTGCTTTCGAAGTCGGCGGCGATATCCTTCTTTCCGGCGCGCTGAACGGTATCATGTACGTGGTGCTTGACGGAATTTTCCCCGGGTTCGCCATGTTCCGGGAGATTTACCGGTATCATCAGAAAGATGACTCCTGGTCGGTTTCGGAAACGGTCTTTTTCGGAAAAGGATCGGAGATCATCGATCAGAATACCTGGCACCAGTCCTCTGCCGTGCCATTAAAAGACGGCCTCATGATCGTGGGGCCTGTGGCGGAAAACGGTAAAGAGGGCTTTGCCGATACCTGGCGCTACCATATGGACAGCGACACGTATGAAAAATATCCTGCCTGCTTTGATGCGGTCCGTACACGGAACGTATCGTCCTGCCTCGTGGACGGCACGCTGTACGTTCTCGGCGTGACCGGAAAAGCCGGTTACGGAGAGACCATGAAGTTCTCTGCCCTGGATATCCGGGACATTGCGCACGAAGGGTATCCGGATGTGAAGAAATCGAAAGATCCGCCGGTGCCGGATCCCGATCCCGACCCGCGGGAGGAACCGGAAGAAAGGCCTGCCTTTACCGGTACCTGGGGCAGCCCCGTAACAAACGGCAGATGGTCTCAGGGTCCGGGCGGTTCCTGGTACTATACGACCAACGGTCGGTTCCGGAACACCTGGGGATACATCGAAAATCCCTATGCCGGGGAGGGGCAGAATAAGGCCGACTGGTTTTGGTTTGCCGCGGATGGCCGCATGCTCACGGGATGGCAGCTGATAGACGGTAAATGGTATTATCTCAACCCCGTGCGCGACGGCACCCTGGGCGCCTGCTTCATCGGCCCGGGAAAGACCCCGGACGGCTGGGAAGTGGATGCCTCCGGCGCCTGGACCGGAAGGTGACATTGCGGTTGAAAAAAACGGAAATTCGGCTATACTGTATCTTGTAGATGAGATAAAGCGGTCGTGAGGCACTCTGTCACACGAGGACTGGCTCGAGGCGTTTCTTCATTCTTCAATTTCAGGAAGAAACGCCGAAGAGACCCGCAGACTGACAGAGTTCCCCACGGCCGAAGGAAAAAACAAGAGGAGAGAATTATGGCTCAACTTAACATCGGCTGGTCCGAGATCAGCATCACACCCGATAAGAAAGTATCCCTTTACGGTCAGTTCGCGGAGCGAATCTCCGAATATGTGGAAAAGCCCCTCATGGCCACCGCCATGGCAGTAGAGTGCGGAGACGACCAGATGGTGCTCTGCGCCTGCGACCTGGAAAGCGTGCGGGAGGATGTCATCGCCGACATCCGTAAAGTCCTCAAGGACAACAAGGAAGGCCTGGACGGCAGCAAGGTCATCTTCAGCGCCATCCATACCCACTGCGGCCCCAACCATCTGAATCCGGCAAATAAAAACAGAGCCAGCGGCTTCACCGTGCTGAGAAAGCTTCTGGAGCAGAACCTTCAGCCCGGTCAGAAATACGTGGAGAGCGCCGATATCGCAAGCCCCGACGTGGAAACGGCCGAAGAGTATTACATGCTCCTGGTGGAGCGCCTTTCCAAGGTCGTACTGGATGCCTGGAAGAAAAGAAAGCCCGGCGGCTTCTCCAATGCTTTTGCCAGAGCGGCAGTGGGCATGTGCCGCCGCGTGGACTACAGTGACGGTACCGCACAGATGTGGGGCGATGCCAACACCGCCGTATTTACGGAAGTGGAAGGCGGAAACGACTCCGGTATCGAGCTCATGTACATTTTCGACATGAACAGAAAGCTCACCGGCGTGGCAGTGAACCTGGCCTGCCCGGCACAGTGCGTACAGCACAGAAACTTCGTATCTCCGGACTTCTGGGGCGAAGTAAAAGTGAACTTAAGAAAACATTTCGGCGAGGACCTGTTCGTTCTTCCGCTGTGCAGCCCCGCCGGTGACCAGTGCCCCGTGGACCTGGTAAGATGGGTGAACCCGGATACCGACGTGCACGATCCCAACCTGATCCGTCACAACCCGCCGGTACGTAAGGCAGACCCCTCCATGTTTGACATCGAGGGAATGGTAAAGGCAGGAAAGAGGATCTCCCGCGAGGTCATCGACACCTTCGAGGAGGGCCTGGACAACTTCCAGTCCGACGTAAAATTCGAGCACCGGACCTACACCATGCAGCTTCCGCTCCGCCGCGCCACCCTTACCCAGGCGAAAGAGGCCGAAAAGAACATCAAGGAATATATACGCGAAAAGAACGGCGCCGACATCGACTTCAACGACATCGCCATGATGCAGAACGACGTGGGTATCCTGATCCGTTTCAACGAGCAGGAAAAGAAGAACATCCATGAGACCGAATTCCACTGCATCCGCATGGGCTCCGTGGCCATCTCTTCCGATCCCTTCGAGCTCTTCCTGGACTACGCCAACCAGATCAAGGCCCGCGCGGTATGCGAGCAGACCTTCCTCATTCAGCTGGCAGGCGGTTCGGCAGGATACCTTCCCACCGAAAAGGCCGAAAAGCACGGACACTACTCAGCCTTCATCCCCTCCGGAAACGTGGGCCACGAAGGCGGTGACCAGCTGGTGCGCGAGACCCTAAAGAACATCAGCGAACTCTTTGGCGACGATTACAAAGTCTACACCTACGCAGACGAAAAATAAAATTCATAAACAGGTCCGTACATGCGCACGTAGGCGCATTGCGGAGGATTTTCAGATTTTCAAGGTTTTCGAGCCCGTAAAGCAGAGGTCCTTGAGCGAAGCGATTGGCACCCTCTGCGGGGGCGCAGAAAAGCTTAGAAAATCGAAAACCGGAGCAACCGGCGCCAGCGGGTGCATGCACGGACCGTGTTTTTTAAGAAGGAGAGAATTATGGCAAAACTTAACATCGGCTGGTCCGAAATCAACATCACCCCCGACAAGAAGATCTCCCTGGCAGGACAGTTCGCAGAGAGAATTTCCGAGTACGTGGAAAAGCCCCTTACCGCCACCGCCATGGCAGTAGAGTGCGGCGGCGACCAGATGGTCATCTGCTCCACCGACCTGGTCGGCGTATCCTACAACTTAAAGGATGCCATCCAGGACGCGCTCAGGGACAACAAGGAAGGTCTTGATCCCTCAAAGACCATCATCTGCGCCATCCACACCCATACCGGCCCTGTATATCCCAGAGGCCAGCTGCAGAACCTTACCCAGTCCGATTCCAACGTACAGCTCTTAAAGCAGTACCTGGAGCCCGGCCGTGAGTACGTTCCCGCAGTGAACACCAACGCTCCCGACGTGGCAAAGCCCCAGGAAGTTTTCGACCTTCTGGTGGAGCGTATCTCCAAGGTCATCCTGGAAGCCTGGAAGGCAAGAAAGCCCGGCAAGTTCGTCAACGCTTTCGACCGTGCCGCAGTCGGCATGTGCCGCCGTGTTGACTACTCCGACGGTACCGCACAGATGTGGGGCAACGCCAACACTGCCGTATTCACCGAGCTGGAAGGCGGCAATGACTCCGGCGTGGAACTGATGTACATCTTTGACGAAAACGACAAGCTCACCGGCGTGATCCCCAACCTGGCATGCCCGGCACAGTGCGTGCAGCACAGACTGTTCGTATCTCCCGATTTCTGGGGCGAGACCAAGAAGCTCGTCCGCGAGCGTTTCGGCGAGGATCTTTACATGCTGCCGCTGTGCAGCCCCGCAGGCGATCAGTGCCCCGTTGACCTGGTCCGCTGGGTAAATCCGGATACCGACGTGCATGATCCCAACCTGATCCGCAACAACCCGCCCGTACGTAAGGCCGATCCTTCCATGTTCGATCTGGAAGGCATGAGAAAGGCCGGCAAGCGTGTTGCCAATGCCATCATCGATACTTTCGAGTGCGACGTGGACGTAAAGGACGCCCAGGAAGACGTGAAGTTTGAGCATCACGTGCACGACATGCAGCTGCCCATCCGCCGCGCAACTCTCACCGAGTACAACGAAGCCATCAAGGCCATCAAGGATTACCTCCGCGAGCATCCCGGCAATGTGGACTTCAATGACGCTGCAAACCTGCAGGTAAAGCTTGGCATCGTAAAGAGATTCAAGCTGCAGGAGAAGATGAACTGCCTGGACACCGATGTACACGTGATCCGCATGGGTTCCGTATGCTTCGCATCGAACCCCTTCGAGCTGTTCCTTGACTATGCAAATCAGATCAAGGCACGTCAGTACTGCGAGCAGAGCTTCCTCATCCAGCTGGCAAACGGTACCGAGGGTTACCTTCCCACCGAAAAGGCAGAAAAGCACGGCCACTACTCAGCATTCATCGCCTCCGGCCAGGTAGGTCACGAAGGCGGCGACCTTCTGGTACGCGAGACCTTAAAAGACATGAACGCCCTCTTCGAGGACGACTACAAAGTCTACACCTACGCAGACGAGAAGTAATTAAAAGCAGTAAGTAGTACAGGAAAGCCGCCGCGCTGAAAAACACGGCGGCTTTTTTGCAGACAGCGCGGGTGGATTGCGACGCGTGAGTGCTTTGCGACGAGTAGCAGCTTGCTGCTCCCGAAGGCGCAAACACTCACCGAGCATGGTACCGCCCGCGCGTATGGAAGTCACATGAGATCCAAACGCAAACTCTTATTTAAATACGTAACCCCCAGCATCCTGAGCATGCTCAGCGTCATGCTCTTCACCATCATCGACGGCATCTTCGTGGGAAGAGGCGTGGGAACTGACGCCCTGGGCGCCGTGAATATCGCCTTCCCCTTCGTCATGATCTTTACCGCCATGGTGCTTTTAGTCACCGTGGGCGGACTTACCATCACAGCCATCCGCATCGGCAGAGACGACTGGGACGGCGCCAACGTATCCTACGTGCACACCGTCATCGCCTCGGCCGTCGTTTCGGCAGTATTCTGTTTTCTGGGCACGGTGACGGTAAAACAGGTGGCCGCCCTTTTGGGTTCCAACGCCACCTTTTTCGACATGGTCTGCGATTACACCTTCTGGTACGCAGTTTTTATGATCCCCTGCGGTCTGTACTCCGCCTTCAACGGCTTCTGCAGAAACGACGGGGATCCGCTCCTCGTCACCATCAGCGTGGTGGTGAGTACGACGCTGAATATTTTCGGGGACTGGCTTTTCGTGTTCCCGCTTCACATGGGCCTGAAAGGCGCGGCCATCGCCACCGGCATTTCACAGGCCGCGGGTCTTCTGGTCACCCTTACCCACTTTGTCCGGAAAAAAGGAAAGCTTCGTTTCATCCGGTGCCGCTTTGATCCGGCCCTTATGAAAAAGATCATCGTCCGCGGCCTTCCGGAGTGCGTATCCCAGTTTGCCGCTCCCATGGAGCTGATCTTCTACAATATCGTGCTGCTTCGCGACCTTGGCGACAGGGCGGAAAACGTGTTCTCCGTCATCGGCTACGTGGCGGCTTTTGCCATTGCGGTGTTCGTGGGAACGGCCGAAGGCGCCCAGCCGTTGTTCGGGCGGTCCTACGGCGCAAAAAAAGAAGAGGACCTGAAGTATTACCTGAGGTCCTCATTGATCGTAAGCGTAGTGGGCTCCCTGATCATTTACGTGGCGCTTCTTTTCGTGGGAAGGCCCATCTGCTCCCTGTACGGGCTGGACGAGCTCACCCTGGAGGCCACCATGGAAGCAATGCCGAAATATTCGCTGGGATTTCTGGTGCAGTCAGTCACGGTGGTGCTGTGTTCCTATCTGTATTCCACCACCCGCACGGGCCAGGCTCTTATGATCAGCATCTTAAGGAGCTTTGTGCTGAATACCATCGTGATCTTTGCCATGCCGGTGCTGTTCGGCCCGGAGTCCATCTGGTACGCCTTCCCGGTGTTTGAAGGCATCGCCGCCGTGATCGCCATCATCATCACCCTGTACGCCGACAGAAACGGCGCCATACAGGGTGATAACGAGTAAGAACAAGCCGGGATCCAGAAGCCGCAGCATCTTGAAAAGCCTCTGAACCATTACAGCTCTCTTTTCATGTAGTTGAGGACTTTCTTTTTGTCTGCGGTCCATAAAGGCGAGATCAGCAGTTTTTTCGGCGGGTCGCCGGTAAGGCGGTGTACCGTCACCGTCTCCGGAAGGACCTCCAGCATCTGTTTTACGATATCTGTATATTCTTCCAGGGAGATCCGCGGCACCAGCGACGGATCTCCCTTCGTCAATTCCGCAAGTTTCGTGCCGGAAAGCACCTGCAGCACCTGGAGCTTCACACCGTCAATGAGACCGCCTGTCCGGGCCACTGTCTGTGAAGACATTTCTCCGGGGGCCGTACCCGATAATTCCGCCAGATATCTCGCCGTATCAAGGCAGTTTTCTTTGGTTTCCCCGGGCAGGCCCACGATAAGGTGCACCACAACTTCTATGCCTTTTTCCTTGAGGCGCCGCACCGCATCTTCAAACACTTCGTTTTTATATCCCCGTTTAAGAAATTCCGCTGTTTTTTCGTTGGCGGTCTGCAGACCAAGCTCCACGGTAAGGGGCTTTACGGCATTCACTTCGGAGAGCATTTCCACCATTTCTTCAGGCAGGCAGTCCGGGCGTGTGGCGATGGAAACTGCCAGGATCTCCGGATGGTTTGCGGCCTCCAGGAAGATATCGCGCAGCCGTTCCACCGGTCCGTAGGTATTGGTGAAGCTCTGGAAATAGGCCATGTAACCGGCGAAACTTCCGGAAAGCTTTCCTGCCACCAGTTTCTTCGCGTACTCGATCTGTCCGGAAACAGAAAGCGATGCGGGCGCGGCAAAATCGCCGGAGCCTTCCGCAGAACAAAAAATGCAGGGCGTTCCCCGGTCTCTGCCCGGACAGGAACACCCCGTCGTAAGCGCCAGGCGGTATACTTTCCCGCCGAAACGATCTTTCATCAGTTCATTGAAAGTTTTCTGTTTCATGCTACATTCCCTGTATGACTTCCAGGAAATGTTCGGCCGCTTTCCTTTTCTCCGCATTCTTTTCGGAAGCGTCGGCTTCCTCGCCCTTGGAAAGGACCACAAAGTAAAGCGCAGGCACCTCGAACTCTTTCACCCATCTGCCGATGGCCGTATCGCTGATATCCGTCACGCTGAGAGCTGCTTCTCCCTCCACAAGGTAATCGGCAATGGCTTTGTCCGCCAGCATTACGTCCAGATCGCCGGCAGAAAGATGTGCCGCCAGCTGTACCGGACCATAGGGACTTGCCTCGTCTGCGGGAGAGGTGATGCTGCAGCGTTCCGGAGCATAAAAGCCGGTGGAATCGGGGAAGGCTTCCGCGGCGATCTGATCAAAGGCTTCACCGCAGTACACGTCGGCCCGCTCCACCACGCCGTAGGAAAGCACGGGGTCAGACAGCGTATTCTTTAAGATCGCCGATACGAGAGAAGCGGTGAAGATCAGAATGAATGCTGCCGCAAGGATAGGGACCTTGTAGTAGGTCCAGATGTAGTCAGCCTTCTGACCGACCGTCATGCCGGCCATCTTTTGTTTCATGTCTTTCAGAGAAAAATCTATCTTCATAATGTCTATTGTACTATAGAAAGGAAGATCGTGCATCAACATTTCCGCACGGGCAGGGATGAGAGTACCAACGAGCTTTTTTGCTTGCAAAATGGAGGACATGCGGGTAAAGTGGAGGGGAGAACACGAAAGACACGGCCGGCGAAAATGGCCTGCCCGGATGCACGTCCGGAAAGATGTGAAAGAGTGAGGGTGACATGACGAACAAAGAGTGGCGGTATCAGCTGTTTGCAAATAAAAAGACCGTAAGCGATTCTTCCCGCTTCACGGCATCGTCCGCTTCGGAATCCTGCGCGGATACGGATCACGGCGTGATCTGGAGCACCTATCTGGCATCGGAACAGAACTATGGCGAGACCAGAGATTCGGTGATCCTTGCCCGCATTCCCGTGACACAGCCCGAAAAGACACAGACCATTGACGTGGTGAAAAAAGGCGTGGTCATCGACGGTATCACCTACATCGAATTTCTGGACTGCAATGCCTATCTGTGGCATTCCGAAGAATATAAGACCGTAAAGACCCATTTCGGCGAGACAGGCCCCGTGTATCACGCTTTCGTGAGAGTGATCTTCCTGGCCTGCCCGGAGGATTATTTTTATACGGATTATGATACGGAGGCCGGTACCTTTACGCCCATCAGACGCCTTCAGATCCGCTTTGACGGCAAAACGCAGCCTCTTACCGGCACGGCTTATGTGGAATACATGAAGAGCCGCAATCTTTCCGGGCAGCACGGCAGCGGCGATGCGGGAGAGAGCGTGATCCTTACGGATAAGCTGCGCCTGCTTCCCGACGGATACCGCTATACTTTTGCCACCGCAAATGGCACCCAGCCGGTATTCTTAAGGGTGAAAGACCATGACGACACTTTCGAGGTCCTGGGGCACATCCCGGTGGAGGGAGAGTACGAGACCCAGTCCGCTTATCTTAACGGAAAGTTCTACGCCATCGTGCGCAGTGTTTCGGCAGAAGCGGAATACGGAGCGGCAAACTTCTGGACGTCGGAAGATAACGGAAAGACCTGGAAACCGGGATGCCGCGTGGAATTTGCCGGCACCCGTCCCCAGTGTCTTCCCTACGACGGAAAGCTTCTGGTGGCCTATTCTGTATGCGGCGTGGAACCGAACCTGGTGCGCGACGGCCGGAACAACTGCCGGCTCGTCATGGGAGAAGGTCCGGATCTTTCCGAATATAAAGAAATATTCTTTGTCGCAGACCCCCGCGGCATGGTATACTATGATATCGTAGACTATAACAAAGATCTCTATGCCATCTGGAGCGACGCGTCTCTGCATCTTGACAAGAATCCCCAGGCAAAAGACGTGCTGTACATGGCGAAGATCGGAGACCTGCGTTTTATTCAATGAATGACGGCCGGGAAAGACATGTCCGCCCCGGCATCAGATAAGCAAAAGAAAGGGATACCATTATGAAAGGCTTTGCAAAGGAATTCAAGGAATTCATCGCCAAGGGCGACGTCATCTCCATGGCAGTCGGCATCATCATCGGCGGCGCATTCCAGAACATCGTGAACAGCATCGTGAACGATCTCATCAATCCGCTTCTGGGACTCATCTGCGGCGGCATTGATTTCTCCACCCTGAGCTTTGGCGTGGGAGAGGCACAGTTTGCCATCGGCAACGTGATCAATGCCGTGATCAAGTTCCTGCTCACCGCTCTTGTACTGTTCTTCATCATGAAGGCATACAACAGGATGGCGGAAAAACCCGAAGAGGAAGCGAAGTAATCTTATGGAACTGAAAAACGGTAGGCCGGGCGACCTGTCCGGCCGCTTTTCGCGCGAAATAAAAGTTTATGATCTTCTGGATGACCTGGGCATTGAATACATGACCGTGGATCACCGGGACGCTCCCGCCGAGACCATGGAGGCCTGCAAGGCGGTGGATGAAGTGCTGGGCACCGCGATGTGCAAGAATCTTTTTTTGTGCAACCGGCAGCAGACCGTGTTTTATCTTCTGCTCATGCCGGCGGACAAACCCTTCAAGACGAAGGAACTTTCCGCCCAGATAAACTCCGCCCGTCTTTCCTTTGCCGGTCCGGAACAGATGGAAAAGTATCTGGATATCCGTCCCGGCGCGGTGAGCCTGATGGGGCTTATGAACGACACGGAAAACCACGTGAATCTTCTGGTGGACGAAGATCTTCTTTCGGAGGAGTGGCTGGGATGCCACCCCTGCGTGAACACGTCCAGCCTGAAGCTTCGGACGAAAGACGCGTTCGGCCCCTTCCTTGAGGCCGTGCACCATACCATGACTCCCGTACATCTGGTGGGAGAGCCGTGATCAAAAAGTTTGTAAAGAAGGCATCATTTTGAACAGCGAAAAAGAAAAAACAGCAAAAGCGCCGGCGAAAAGCCCGAAATTCCATTACGGATGGGTGGTATTTGCCGCCTGCGTCATCATGATCTTTGTGACTCTGGGCTTCTGCAGCTCCGTAAAGAGCCTGTTCCTGGCACCGGTCACCAGCGACACGGGACTTCCCAGAAGTCTGTTCTCCCTGGCGGACTGCACCCGGTATATCGTGGTGGCAGCTCTTAACATGGTCTTCGGTACCATGGTGATGAAACTGGGCGCCCGGCGCATGGTGGCCATCGGTTTTCTGTCCCTGGCCGTTTCCCAGTTTCTGTACTCCATCTCCAGTTCGGTGATCGTGTTCTGCCTGGGCGGCGCGTTCCTTGGCCTGGGCCTGGCGTTTACCACCACCACCATCATCGGTTACATCGTAGAAAAATGGTTCACCAATTCCAAGGGGACCATCATGGGATTCATCCTGGCGGCCAACGGCATCGGCGCTTCGGTAGCCAGCCAGGTGCTTTCCCCTATTATCGAATCTTCTGTGAGCGGCTGGCGGAACGCTTACCGCACCTCGGCCATCATCGTGCTCATCACCGGCGTGGTGGTAGTCCTTCTGCTTCGGGAAAAGCCCTCCGACATGGGCCTTGAGCCCCTGGGCAAGGACAGGGAGGCGAAGAAAAAGAAAGAAGCCGACTGGGACGGTCTCGAATTTGACGTTCTCAAAAAGAAGAGCTATTTCTACGTGACTCTGGCGGTGCTGTTCCTTTACGGGATCTTCGTGCAGTCCTATTCCTCCTGCTCCAGCGCGCACATGCGCGACGTGGGCGTGGATGCGGTCACCATCGCCAACGTGGTGAGCGTCAGCATGATCCTTCTGTTCCTTACAAAGACTTTTTCCGGCTTCCTTTGCGATAAGCTGGGACTCAGGCGGGTAATGTTCCTCTGCGCGGTGTGCGCCACGGCGGCCATGGTGCTGCTGGCTTTCGTAAAGACGCCCGCAAACGCTTACACTTACTGCGTGTTCGGCGCGCTGGGACTTCCCCTGGAAACGGTGCTCATGCCGCTCCTTGCCCGGGAAATGTTCGGCAAAAAGCCCTATGCCCACGTCATGGGCATCCTGGTGGGCATGATCCAGCTGGGCAGCTGTATCGGCATGTTCTTCACCAACTACATCTTTGACGTGGTCGGCACGTACAAGGGAGTCCTTCTTGCCTATGCGGCCATCATGGTGGTGCTGATCATCGTTATGGACCGCATGATCGTGGCGGCAAGGAAGGACCGGACGGTTGCCTGAGGGCCGGAGAGGCTCTCTGCACGGGAAACTTCATCGCTTTACAGTGAGGGCAATTTCCTGTATAATACAACAAATACGCCCTGTGCCGAAAAGGCCGCCGGCGGCATAAAATAAACCTCGCTTTCAATGGCGGGAAGGAGGACCCATAAATGGGAAAAGATGATAACAAAAAAATGGTGGAAGACATCACATCCATGGATGTGGATTTCGCCCAGTGGTACACAGACATCGTAAAGAAAGCGGAACTGTGTGACTACTCTTCCATGAAAGGCTGCATCATCCTGGAGCCTGCGGGATTCGCGATCTGGGAAATGATCCAGCAGAAACTGGACAAGATGTTCAAGGACACCGGCGTGGTGAACTGCGCCATGCCCCTGTTTATCCCCGAGGGACTTCTCCAGAAGGAGAAGGACCACGTGGAGGGATTTGCTCCCGAAGTCGCCTGGGTCACCCAGGGCGGTCTGGAGCCTCTGCAGGAGAAGTGCTGCGTACGCCCCACTTCCGAAACGCTTTTCTGCGATTACTATCAGAAAAAGATCCATTCCTACCGTGATCTTCCCAAGCTGCAGAACCAGTGGTGCTCTGTGGTGAGATGGGAGAAGACCACCCGTCCCTTCTTAAGATCCCGTGAGTTCTGGTGGCAGGAGGGCCATACGGCTCATGCCACGGCTGAAGAGGCACAGGCAAGAACGGAGCAGATGCTGAATATTTACGCGGACTTCTGCGAAAAGGACCTTGCCATCCCGGCAGTAAAGGGCCAGAAGACCGATAAGGAAAAATTCGCCGGCGCTATTGCTACCTATACCATCGAGGCACTCATGCACGACGGCCAGGCACTGCAGTCCGGCACCAGCCATAACTTCGGCGACGGATTCGCGAGAGCATTCAATATCCAGTACACCGACAAGGACAACCAGCTCCGGTACGTGCACCAGACTTCCTGGGGCATGTCCACCCGTATCATCGGCGCCATCATCATGGTCCACGGTGACAATGAGGGACTGAAGCTTCCGCCCCACGTGGCACCCACCCAGGTGGTGATCTGCCCCATCATGCAGCAGAAACCCGGCGTGATGGAAAAGGCACAGGAACTGTGCGCAAAGCTTTCCGCTGCCGGCATCCGCGTGAAGGTGGACGACCGTGACAAGACCCCCGGCTTCAAGTTTGCCGATTCCGAGATGCGCGGAACTCCCGTCCGTCTGGAGATCGGACCCAGAGACATTGAAAACGGCGAGGCAGTCCTGGTAAGAAGAGATACCCACGAAAAAGTGGTCGTAAAGCTTGATGAGCTGGAGCAGAAGACCGCAGAGCTTCTGGAGGACATCCAGAACGCCATGTTTGAAAAGGCAAAAGCTCATCTGGAGAGCCACACATTCTCTGCCGTCACCATCGACGAGATGGAAAAGATCCTGGACGAGAATACCGGCTTTGTAAAAGCCATGTGGTGCGGATGCCGCGAGTGTGAGGACGCCATCAAGGAAAAGACCGGCGCCACCAGCCGCTGCATGCCTTTCAACCAGGAACATATCGCGGACACCTGCATCAACTGCGGAAAGCCCGCGCAGAAGATGGTATACTGGGGCAGGGCATACTAAGTGAAAACGAAGACCGCAAAGATCGTCAACCTGATCGTGATCGCCCTGATCATGGCCTTCATCTGGAGCAGGTCTGTAAAGGACATCGAAGCTTCCGCCCGGGAAAGCGGAGAATTCATGGAGACCGTGGTGATCCCGGTGGAAAAAGCCGTACTGGGCCGGGAGGTGGTCAGCGAGGACTTTATCCGGAAATGTGCCCACGTGTTTGAATTCGCATTGCTTGGAATCGCCCTGGCGATCTACACGAAAAAACTGTGGGTCACACTGGGCATCGGCATGGTCACCGCCGTCATCGACGAGACCATCCAGTACTATGTGGGCCGGGGCTCCATGGTCACCGATGTCTGGATCGACACCGCCGGCTGTTTGCTTGGATGTATGATCGTGATGAGTATACTGAAGTTTTCATCAAAGAATAAATAGCGCGGGTGGATTGCGAGGTGTGCGTGCTTCGAGGCCCCTGAGCTTGCTCGGGGCTCTCGAACACCACACCCGCATGGTACCGCCCGCGCAAACAGTGCAAGGAGAAAAAATGGGAGTATATGAAGAACTGGTGGAGCGCGGCCTCATCGCGCAGGTCACCAACGAAGAAGAAATCAGAAAAATGGTAAACGAAGGCAAAGCCGTTTTCTACATCGGCTTTGACCCCACCGCGGACAGCCTCCACGTAGGTCACTTCATGGCACTCTGCCTTATGAAGAGACTGCAGATGGCCGGCAACAAGCCCATCGCCCTCATCGGCGGCGGCACCGGCATGATCGGCGATCCCTCAGGCCGTCAGGACCTCAGGAAAATGATGACCGTGGAGACCATCCAGCACAACTGCGAATGCTTTAGAAAGCAGATGGAGCGTTTCATCCACTTCGGCGACGGCAAGGACGACGCCATCATGGTAAACAACGCGGACTGGCTCTGCAAGCTCAACTACATCGAATTCCTGCGTGACATCGGTCCCTGCTTTTCCATCAACGACATGTTGCGCGCAAGATGTTATGTAAACCGTATGGAGACAGGACTCACCTTCCTGGAGTTCAACTACATGCCCATGCAGGCATACGACTTCTACCGCCTGTTCCAGGATTACGGCTGCAACATGCAGTTCGGCGGCGACGACCAGTGGTCCAACATGCTGGCCGGTACCGAGCTGATCCGTAAGAAGCTGGGCAAGGACAGCCACGCCATGACCATCACGCTGCTCCTCAACTCTGAAGGCAAGAAGATGGGAAAGACCGCCAACGGCGCTGTATGGCTGGATGCCGAAAAGACCACGCCCTACGAGTTCTACCAGTATTGGAGAAACATCGGCGACGCGGATGTTCTTAAGTGCATCAAGATGCTCACCTTCCTTCCCATGGAACAGATCCGCGAGATGCAGAACTGGGAAGGTGCCCAGTTAAACAAGGCCAAGGAGATCCTTGCCTTTGAGCTTACCAAGCTGGTGCACGGCGAAGAGGAAGCAGCCAAGGCAGACGCTGCGGCAAAGGCACTGTTCGGCGGCAGCGGCGATTCCGCAGACATGCCCTCCTACGAGGTGAAGGCGGAAGATTACGCGGACGGCAAGGTAGACCTTCTTACCATTCTGGTGAATTCCGGTCTGTGCTCTTCCAGAGGCGATGCCAGAAGGAATGTGGAGCAGGGCGGCGTCACCGTGGCGGACGAAAAGGTCACCGACTCCAAAAAAGCTTATGCGAAGGAAGAACTGGCCGACGGCGTAGTGGTGAAGAGAGGCAAGAAGAATTTCGTTAAAGTGATCGGCTGACATCCTTTTGTAAGGATTTTGTAAGCGGGGAGGGAGTAGTCATTTTCTCCCCGCTGTGGTACTATCACACCGTATGAGATTTAAGAAGCTGGCAAAGTTCATAGCGGCGGCACTTCTGTTGAGCGCGGTATTCTGTACCGTAAGTTTTGCTGCGGTCAACGTGACGGATACCCCTCAGCTCACTGTCCCGAAAGTCGGTCCGGCAGATGACAGGTTCCCCTTCGTCATTGCCACGGATGCGGAAGACTGCGACAAGCTCTGCTATGCGGGGCATATGACCGGCGGCGGCATCTTTTACGACGACGGAAAAATGATCCTTCCTTCGTCAAAGTTCGGCATCGTGGCGCAGGGCGGAACAGATGCGGGACACATCGGAGAGATCTCCGCGGAGATCACGCTGTTGTATGAGAACGCGCAGAACTCCGGATGTACCAGGGAGATCGTGAGGAAATATCCCAAAGGTTCCTTTTCGGAAGGAAAGATCTGCGGATTTCTTTCGGATTCCACCATCAAGAACCTGACCCAGAGAAAAAAATTATACTCTTCGGATCTTTCCAGCATCCGCGTGACGCTCAACTATCAGGGCCGCACGAAAACGGCACTTTTCTATGTGGCAAAAGATGCGGACTACGCTGCAGCGCTTAAGAAAAAATAATGAGTGTGTGACTTAAAAAAGTATATTCCAATTTGTAAAAGAACATACCATCTTGCAGGATCGATCCCGCAAGGTGGTATTTTCTTGCCAGTAATTATTGAATTCTGATGATAGAGTGTCGTGAATTCGAAGCCCCGGGTAAGCAGCATTTCGCTTCCGCTCACGCTGCTGAAAATTTTGCCCTGGCGTCCGGGCAGAGCAGCGCTTTGCCTATGCTGTAATACCTGCTTCCTTGGCGCCGTAAGGCATGCGGGTCCGCACACCTCAGCCTGGCTGCTCGCTCTGCTCGCGCCTGCGGCTTCGCTGTGCGTGTCCGGGACGGCGCTCCCACATAGCAGCCGCCCGCCGCCGCAAGCGCGTGAGTACAGCAAAAAAACAATGTAAGCCGGATGCGCCGGAAAGTCTCAATATAGCTGCCTTTTTGACCGCTCTTAAGGAGAATTGTCAGCCGTATTGACTGGCTTACCCCTTATCCGGCTGCCTTTTTACGAAGGACCTATAGGAAAAGGCAGCTGTTTGATGCAGGTTTATACGGATCAGGCTGACTGCCACTAAGGGGTGTAAGCCGGATTCACAGTTTTTCCTCTATACGGCTTACAAAATCCAGAAAAAACGGTCTGGTTGTAAGCCGGGGCGGGTACTTTACCCCCGATCAGGCTTACTCATGACGGAAAAATCACGAAAAATGTAAGCTGTATGGGAGTGTTTTGGCTATTTCAGCTTACCGGCAGTGAAGGGATGCAAGCCGAAAACAGTAAAAACCACGATTTGGGCTGATTCAAAGCGAAAGTAAGACTATGGAATGTATGCCGGTATGGCGATACCTGCATATAGGTTCTGCCCGAATGATCATGGAGCGCCTGGAAATGTTCAGGGTTGTATCAGAATCCTTTAAAAACATATTTCGGTAGTGTATAATGAAAACCATGGGAACGTACAATTTTCTGACCGGCCCGGCAGGCGCCGGAAAAACCGAATACATATACGAAACGCTGACCCGCCGGGCCCTTCAGGAGCCGGACCGGCAGTTCTATCTTTTCGTGCCGGAACAGAACACCCTGAAAGCGCAGCAGGAGATCATCTGGCATTCCCCGGTGAACGGCATGCTGAATCTGGACGTGCTGTCCATGAGCCTGCTTTCCTACCGGGTGCTGGAGGAACTGGACGTGAAGGCGCCGGAGCTTCTGGATGAAGTGGCAAAGACCATGCTTTTGCGGAAAGCTCTTTCGGAAGTAAAGGGGCAGCTGACGGTCTACGGCCGCAAAGTGAACAGCCCCGGCTTTATGATGCAGCTGAAAAAACTGATCACGGAATTCGGCCAGTACAAAGTGACGCCGGCGGCGCTCCTTGCCGCGGCAAAGGGCAGAGAGGGCACCCTGCTGGGCGCAAAGCTTCAGGATACGGCAAAGATCCTCACAGCCTTTTATGATGATCTGCACCGGGAAGACGGGCAGGCCATTCCGGAAGAAATGCCGGGCATCCTGTTAAAGCACATCGGGGCGTCGCGAATGCTTAACCACGCGGAGATCTGGTTCGATTCCTTCACGGGTTTTACGCCCGTGCAGCTGGAAGTCCTTTCGGAGATCGTAAAAAAGGCGGATCACACCACCATTGCCATGACCATTCCCCGGGAGGAAAAGACCAAAAAGAACGGCCATTTCTCCGATCTGTTCTGGTTCCCCCGCACCGGGATCAACCGGGTGATCGATGTCATGAGCAGAAATGGCCTCATCCATGCGGAAGACGCGGAGCTGGACGCCGCCAAAGCGGCGAGGGCAGGGTCCGGAAAGCCTGGCATGGAAATGTCGCATGTGCATGCCCCTGCGGCAGAAAAAAAGGTATTTTACGCAGACGATCCCACAGAAGAGATCTCCTTTATAGCGGAAGACATCCTGCGGAAAACGTCGGCGGGAAGCCGCTTCCGTGATATCGCTCTGTGCGTTTCAGACATGAACGCGTATCGTGAGATCATCCGCCGGGAGTTCTCCCTCAGAAATCTCTCTTTTTTCATGGACGATCCTGCCACAGGCGACACCTCTCCCGTGACGGGTCTCCTGCGTTCTGCCCTGGCCATGGTGAAAAACGGCTATGAGTTCGAGGACGTGATCACTTACCTCAGAAATCCCTATGTAACAAAGCGGGAAGAGCGGGAAACTCTGGATCATCTGGAAAACTACCTGCGGGAGACCGGGCGCCACGGCAGGAAACATTACGAGGAAAGCTGGCAGCTGGCATCCTACATTCCGGAAGGGTACGACGTGACGGTGCTGGAAGCTTACCGGGATGAAAAGCTGTCTCCGGTGTTTTCACTGCACGACGGTCTGAAGGCCGAAAAAACCGCCGGGGGCAAAGCCGCGGCGGCGGAACGCTTTCTGCGGGAACTTTTCGGCATCACTGCCGAAGAGGGAAGCGAGGAAACGGAGATCGACATTAGGGAAAATGAATGTGAGACCGAGGAAGAACAGACAGACCTGCGTTTTTTAAAGATGCTCTTTTCCATGACGGACCGGATCGAAAGCCTCCTTTCCGAAGAGCCCATGTCCATGCAGTCTTTCGCGGAAATGATCCAGGCGGGTCTTTCCGAAATGAACGCCGGCCGGATCCCCACCACGCTGGACTGTGTCACCGTGGGTGACCTGAAACGGTCCCGTCTGGACGGCATCCGCTGGCTTTATCTGGTGGGCGCCAATGAGGGAAAGATCCCATCTGCCGTCACCGGCGGCGGGATCTTTACGGACACGGAGCGCAGAGAGCTGATGGCGTCCGATCTGGAAATGGCGCCGGATGACAGAAGGGATGCCTCCGTGCAGGAATACTACCTGTATCTTACCGAAAACAAGCCTAAAAACGGGCTCATCATCACCTATCCCTTCGCGGACCGGGACGGAAAAGGACTGCGCCGTTCCTCTCACGTGAAAGAAAAGGGAGAGCGCATCCCTTATGGAGAAAAAAAGTTCCGGGAAAGAAAACAAAGTAAAGATTCTGATATAACCGAAACAATATCGAAAGAAACAGCAGGTTTCGTTTATGATAACACACTTCACGGTTCTGTCACCTCGGCGGAGACCTACCGCAAATGCCCCTTTGCCTATTTCGCAAACTACGGGCTTCACCTTATGGAGCGGAAAAACCGTGACATTGAAGCCGTGGACATGGGAAAGGTATACCACGCGGCGCTGGACAGCGCGGTCAGACGCCTTCAGGAGGAAAAGAAGGAACTGGCCAAAGTCAGCGATACGGAGCTGGACATTCTGGCAGATTCCGTAGTGGGCAGAGCCGTCAGCGATTACAGCGGTTCCCTGTTCCTTTCCGATGCCAGGAGCCGGTATCTTTCCAAAGAGATCCTCATGACCGTGAGGCGAACGCTTAAGAATCTGGCAGCACAGCAGCGCGCCGGAAGTTTCGCCGTCTGTGCGACGGAAAAGAAATTTGCGGTGAGGGAGCCGGGGCTGGAACTTACGGGTATCATCGACCGTATCGATACGGCACAGAGCACGGACGGCACCAGGACTTTCGTCAACGTGATCGATTACAAATCCGGAAGCCGCGAGGCGGACCTTGCCCGCATGATGGACGGTCTGGACATGCAGCTGGCCACCTACCTTACCGAAGCGGTGCGGCTGGTGGAGGAAAGCGGGAAACTTCCGGGCACGGTGCAGCCCGCGGGCATGTATTACTACCACGTAAGTGACCCCATCGTAAAGGAGGGGGAGGACGCTGCCCTCAAAATGGCCATGAACGGCGTGACGGCACAGGAAGAGGAAGTGCTTGCCGCCACGGACCGGGAACTTCTTTCCTCCGGGGAAAAGTCACCGGTGAACGGGTTGAAATATGACGGAAAAAAAGGAAAGATCACCGGCGGCACGGTGCTGGCGCCGGAACTTCTGGAGGGGCTTCTTTCCCACACCAGAGAGGTGATGAAGGAAGACGCAAAAAAGATCCTTGCCGGTGACATCCGGGTATATCCCTACCGTTACGGGGAGAGCACCGGCTGCGACTACTGCCGGTTCGCGGCAGTGTGCGGCATGGACCGGCGGTCCGGGAAAAAGATGCGCCGGGTGGAAAAGGCAGATTTGTCAAAGATCGGGGAAAACATTGACTGAGAAGAAATTCACAAAAGAACAGCAGAGCGTGATCGACTTCCGGGAGGGAAGTCTGCTGGTCTCCGCCGCCGCGGGCAGCGGAAAGACGGCGGTTTTAGTGGAACGCATCCTGGGACTGTTACTGAACGCGGGCGATCCCGTTTCTCTGGATCAGCTGGTGGTCATGACCTTTACCAGGGCGGCCGCCGCCGAAATGAAGGGGAGGATCGCCGAAGCCATCGATAAAAAGCTTGCTGCCGGCGGGCTGGACGAAAACATGCGGGCGCATCTGGAGACCCAGCGCACCATTCTGCCAAGGGCTCTGGTAAACACCATCGATGCCATCTGCCAGCACCTCATCCGGCAGTATTTTCAGCAGCTGGACATCGATCCCGGTTTCCGGGTGGCGGACGAAAACGAGCTTAAGCTCCTTAGCACCGACATCATGAGAAAGCTCTTAGAGGAAAAATACGAGGAGGCGGATCCCGCCTTCTGCGATCTGGCGCGCCGTTTTTCCGGCGGCGGAACGGAGGACAGAGTTTCTTCCCTGGTGGAGCGACTTTACCGGAAGGCCGAAGCGGCTGCCTGGCCCGTGGATTTTCTGGACAGATGCGGAAAGGATGCGGAGCTGGAAAAGGCAGGCGAAGCGGAAAAGACCGCCTGGTTTACGGATATGCTTGAAAAAGAGGCGGCGGACGCCCGGGACATGGCACAGCTTGCACTTTTGGGAAAAGCCGCCAGTGAGGCTCCCGGCGGCTGGACTCCTTACGCGCCGCTGTTTGCGGACCTGGCGTCATTTTACGAAGGCGTCCGTGAAGCAGCCCTGACCGGCGGAAAAGAGGCCTGGGACGCATTGCACGCGCTGGCTTCGGGATCATATAAATGGGAACTTTCTCGGGTGCGGAACGTGCCGGGAAGCGACGCGGAGGAAAAAGAGCGGGAAAAGAAGATCATCGAGCTTCTGAGAGATACATCCGGGATCTTCCAGCGCTATCAGTTCTCCTACGGGGAACTCGCCTCACGGACCGCCGGCGCGGCGGGAGACGTGCTGGTGCTCTGTGATCTTGCGAAGACGTTTATGGAACGCTTCCGGGAAATGAAGCAGGAAAAGAATCTGGTGGATTTTTCTGATCTGGAGCATCTTTGCCTGGAACTTCTGTATGACGGTACGGGGGAAGACAGAAAGCCTTCCGCCGTGGCCGATGAACTGGCCTCCCGCTTCCGTGAGATCATGATCGATGAATATCAGGATTCCAGTGACGTGCAGGAGGAACTGATCCGCGCGCTTTCGGCACAGCGTCTGGGACGGCCGGACGTGTTCATGGTGGGTGACGTGAAACAGTCCATCTACAGCTTCCGTGAAGCCCGTCCGGAACTTTTCATGGAAAAGCACAAAGGGGAGCATAACAGCGTCATTGAGCTCAATAAAAACTTCCGTTCCCGTCCGGACGTGCTGTATTTTGTAAACGACGTGTTCTCGGCCATTATGTCGGAACGGACCGGCGGCACGGATTATGACGAAGACGTTTCCTTGAAGCCCGGCCGCAGCGACTGCGTTTCGGAAGGAGGAGAGCCGCTCTTCGTACCGGAAGGAAAGGCAAAGGCAGAGTTTCTGGTACTGGATACGGAAAGCGAAAAGACGGATGAATTCTCGGACGTGGAGCTGGAAAGCTTCATGATCGCGGAACGCATCCGGGAGCTGACCTCTCCTGAGGCGGAAAACAGATTTGCGTACAAAGACATTGCTGTGCTCCTTCGGAAGAATAAACTGGCGGAGCCGCTTTTGGCGGCGCTTTCGGCAAAGGGGATCCCGGCATACTTTGATTCCGGCACCGGGTATTTTGAGTCGCCGGAGGTGCGGATCATGCTGGCGGTGCTTTCCGTCATCGACAATCCCGTGCAGGACATCCCTCTGGCTGCCGTATTGCGGAGCCCTTATTTCGGCGGCTTTACCGACGACGAACTGGCAATGATCGCGGCGGCGTACCGGAAAGAAAACGCAAATGCGTCGCGCACGAACGGCGCGATGTACGAAGCGCTCAAATACGCGGCCGGAAAGGATACGTCCCTTGGAGAAAAGTGCGCCGCATTCCTTTCGCGTCTTGACGATCTGCGGGACGCTTCCGCAAGGCTTTCCTGTCATGAGCTCATCTGGCGTCTGTACCGGGAAAGCGGCATCTATGAGGATGCGGCCGGCCTTCCCGACGGCGTGCGCCGCCGGAAGAACCTGGACCTTCTGCTGGAAAAGGCCGAGACCTACGCCGGCACCGGGTACCATGGGCTTTTTAACTTCAACCGCTACATCGAGCAGCTGAAAAAATACGACGAAGATATGGGAGAAGCCAGCGCGGCGGTGGAGGGTCAGAACATTGTGACCGTCACCACCATGCACCGGTCCAAGGGACTGCAGTACCCCGTCACCATCGTGGGATTTCTGGACCGCCGTTTCGCGGGAGCAGAAAAGCGGGAGACACTGAAGCTCCACCGGAAATACGGCGCGGCACTGGACTATGTGGATCTGGATGCCCGGGTGCGCAAACTTTCCGCAAAGGCCGACATGATCACTGCCGCGGAGGTCACTTCCTCCGTGGGCGAGGAGATGCGCCTTTTGTACGTGGCCATGACCAGAGCGGAAGAAAAGCTCATCCTGGCGGCGGCAGCCCCCGCGTCAAAGCTTCCTCTGCAAGCGGCCGCTTCTGCAGAACAGGGACAGCCGGTGGACTGGGCTCATGTGCATAAAAAACCGGCAGCCGAAGCGGACCGGTGGGGCAGCATGCTGCCCATGATCACGGAAAGCGGCGCTCTTTCCCGGGGCAATGTGACCATCCGGGTGAAAGAACGTCTCACCGTGGACACGGAGCCTGTTCAATTAAAAGATTCCATCACAGAAGAAAATAACGGCAAAATAAATAGTAATTCGGATATAAACGAAATAAAATACAATAATTACCCCTATCCCGAGGAGACACAGCTGCGGCCCAAGGTCTCCGTATCGGAGATCAAGGAGAAAAAGATCGAAGCGATCGACGAGGAATTCGTCCGTGACCTGGCGGAAAAGAAAGCGGTGAAAGGTGCTGAGTTCGGCACGAAAGTCCACCGCGCCTTCGAAGTATTCGACTACGCCCTGCCTGTGGAAGAGGCCATCGCCGGTGCTCTTGCAAAAGTGTTCCCTTCCATGGAAACAGCCGGGGAAAGAAGCGCCTGCGAGAAGATCCTGCGGCGGTTCGCCGCCACATCTCTTTATGAGACCATGCGTGACGCATATCTGCGCGGAAAGCTCCGCAGGGAGCAGCACTTCATGGCAGGCTTTCCGGCATGCACGCTGAACGAAAACGTAAAGAGCGAAGAACTGCAGATCGTACAGGGCATCATCGACGCCTGCATCATCGAAGATGACGGCATCACCCTCATCGACTACAAAACGGACAGCGTAAGCGAAACGGACGGCGAGCGGGAACTTAGGGAGCGCTATACCGTGCAGCTCCTTCTCTATGCCAGAGCCCTGGCCCAGCTTACCCGCCACAGTGTGGAAGACGTCCGCATGATCCTCTACAGCACGAAACTGGGAAGGGAGATCACTCTGTGACCGCACAGGGTACCGCGCGGTATATGGACAATAACGGGCGTTCATGATAGAATTGAACAAATTTTTTAAAAAGGAGATATCGGATATGGGAAAGGCTTTATCACTTGCAATCGTTGGCGCGACCGGAGTCGTGGGACAGCAGCTTCTTAAGTCCATAGACGAAAGAAAAATCGAATTCAGCTCATTAAAGCTCCTGGCTTCCGCAAGAAGCGCAGGCAAGATCATAAATTTCCAGGGAAAAGATTATACGGTGGAGGAGACTACCGAGGATTCCTTTAAAGGTGTGGACGTGGCACTTTTTGCCGGCGGTCCCGCCAGCGTGGCTTTCGGCAGAAAAGCGGCCGAAAACGGCACCGTGGTCATCGACAACTCATCCACGTTCCGTTATGACGATGACGTTCCGCTTGTGGTCCCCGAGGTGAACGCAAAAGATCTGGAGTGGCACAATAACCTCATTGCCAACCCCAACTGCTCCACCATCCTTCTGGTGACCGCTCTTTATCCCATTCACAAGTTTACAAAGGTAAAGCGCGTCGTCGTTTCTTCCTATCAGGCATGTTCCGGCGCCGGCAAGGAAGGCATGGAGGAACTTCTGAACCAGACCGCCGACGTACTGGCCGGAAAGAGCGCAGAACCCAGTGCTTTCAAGTATCAGATCGCCTTCAACGTGATCCCCCAGATCGACAAGTGGATGGACTTCGATTACACCAAGGAAGAAATGAAATTCGTGTGGGAGACCCACAAGATCATGGATCCCGAAGTGGGCGTGACGCCCGTGGCCGCCGTACGTGTGCCCGTTGTGCGCAGCCATTGCGAAGCCGTCTATTTCGAGACGGAAGAAAAGCTCACCGTGGAAAAGGCCCGCGAACTTTTCAAGGCCTGCCCCTGGATCGTTCTGCAGGATGATCCCGAAAATTTCGTATATCCCATGCCGGTGACCTCCACGGATACCGACTTCACCTATGTGGGCCGCATCCGTCCCGACCTGGTAAATGATCACGGCATGAACATGTGGATCTCCTTCGATCAGATCAGAAAGGGCGCCGCCACCAACGCCGTACAGATCCTGGAAGAGCTGGTAAAGAGGGATCTGGTATTCAAGAACAGAAAGTGATTTTTCGCCCGAAAGGCAGTCTGCATGATCACAAATGACTGGCTCACGGTCCTGGAACCGGAGTTTAAAAAGCCATACTATAAAAGCCTGTATGAGAAGGTGAACGAAGAGTACCGCACCCGTACCGTGTACCCGCCCGGACCGGAACTCTTCAAGGCCTTTGACCTGACGCCCCTTTCCGAAGTGAAAGTGGTGATCCTGGGGCAGGATCCGTATCACGAGCCCGGTCAGGCGGAAGGTCTCTGTTTTTCGGTAAAGCAGGGCATCGAACAGCCGCCGTCCCTTGTGAATATCTACAGGGAACTGCATAACGAACTGGGATGCTACATTCCGAAAAGCGGCTCTCTGGTCCCCTGGGCGAAACAGGGCGTGCTCCTTCTGAACACACTGCTCACCGTCCGCGCCCATCAGGCGTTTTCCCACAAGGGCATCGGCTGGGAGCAGTTCACCGACGCGGCCATCCGAGCCGTCAACCAGGTGGACCGCCCGGTGGTGTTCATGCTGTGGGGACGTCCCGCAGGGGAAAAGGCGGCGCTCCTTGATAACCCGAAGCACCTGGTGTTAAAGTGCGCGCATCCCAGCCCCTTAAGTGCCTCCCGCGGATTTTTCGGCTGCGGGCACTTTGTTACCTGCAACGAATTTCTGGCAGCAAACGGCATCACGCCTATCAACTGGCAGATACCATAGAACATTTTATGAGCGCTGGCGCGCTGTCTGCCCGTCAAGCGCTGGTTGCTCCGTTTTTCGATTTTCTAAGTTTCCCTGCGTCCTGCGTAAACGCGCTGGAACCTTGCCTCTACGCTCCGCTTCGGTCGGCGCATAACCGACGTCCCCCGGACGTCGTGCGCCCAGCGCACTCCGGACTGGGGAACCTTGAAAATCTGAAAAGCCTCCGCAATGCGCATGCCCGTGCAGGCAGTGCGCAGCACTCAATAAGGAGTCATATGAACTTTCTTGACATTTTAAAAAGCATACTCTTCGGCATCGTGGAGGGCGTGACGGAATTCCTGCCTATCTCCTCCACCGGCCACCTCATCCTGCTGGAAGATCTGATCCATCTGGACCAGCCGGCGGAATTCTTTAACGTATATAAAGTAGTCATCCAGCTGGGTGCCATCCTGGCCGTGGTGGTGCTGTACTGGGACCGTCTGTGGCCTTTCGGCAGGGGAAAAAGTGCTTCCGCAAAGCGCGCCACCTGGCAGCTGTGGGGCAAGGTGGCCATCGCCTGCATCCCGGCGGTCATCGTGGGATTTTTCCTGGATGATATCGTGGACGCGAAGCTTTCCTCTCCCTACGTGGTGGTGGTCATGCTCATCGTGTACGGCATCGCCTTCATCGTGGTGGAAAAGATGTGTCAGGGAAAAGACTTCCGCATTAAAAAGCTCAGTTCCCTGGATAACCGTACGGCACTGTTCATCGGCATGTTCCAGGTACTGGCGCTGATCCCCGGCACCAGCCGTTCCGGCGCCACCATTCTGGGCGCCATGCTCCTTGGCGTGGGCAGGACAGCAGCGGCGGAATTCAGTTTCTTCCTGGGCATCCCCATCGTGTTCGGCGCCGGCGGTCTCAAGACTCTCAAGTATTTTCTGGCAGGAAACAGCTTCAGTTTTGATCAGTGGCTCATCCTGCTTTCCGGCACCATCGTATCCTTCCTGGTGGCACTGGTGGCCATCCGCACTTTCGTCGGATACATCAAAAAGCACAGCTTCACCG
>JAKSPC010000022.1 GCA_024405155.1 Lachnospiraceae bacterium
CTTACTGTTCAACGGTGATGCCCATGCTTCTGCATGTGCCGGCGATCATAGACATAGCTGCTTCCAGGGAAGCTGCGTTAAGGTCAGGCATCTTCTTTTCGGCAATCTTCTGAAGATCAGCCTTGGAGATGGTGGCTACCTTTGTCTTGTTGGGAGCACCGGAACCGCTCTTGATGTTGCAGGCCTTCTTGATGAGGGTAGCTGCGGGCGGGGTCTTGGTAACGAATGTGAAACTTCTGTCACTGTATACAGTGATGACTACGGGGATGATGGTATCTCCCTCGTTGGCGGTCTTTGCGTTGAACTGCTTGGTGAATTCAACGATGTTTACGCCATGCTGTCCAAGTGCGGGACCAACAGGCGGAGCCGGTGTTGCCTTGCCGGCCGGGATCTGTAACTTGATAAATCCTTCAACTTTTTTTGCCATTTTAGGCACCTCCTTGTGGTGATAGACGGGTTTTCCCCTTCCACTACTGCCGTAAGTAACTTACAGCTTTCTGACTTCTGCAAACGATAACTCCACGGGTGTTTCTCTGCCGAACATTTCGACAGCGATGGTAAGGCTTCTCTTTCCCGCATTGATGGTCTTTACCACGCCTACGGTATCCTTCCATGCTCCCTGAGTTACCACTACGGTATCGCCCTCTGCGAAGTTTACTACGACTTCCTGCTCTCTGCTTCCAAGTCTCTCCACTTCCTCATCGGAAAGGGGCACGGGCTTGGACCCGGGGCCTACGAAGCCGGTGACGCCTCTGGTATTTCTTACTACATACCAGGTCTCGTCATCCATGACCATGTGCACCAGCACATAGCCGGGGTAGATCTTTCTGTCTACCTTTCGCTCTACGCCGTTCTTCAGCTCTACGGACGATACTACCGGAACGGAGACTTCAAAGATGCGGTCTCCCAGACCTCTGTTTTCCACGGTCTTTTCCAGATCCAGCTTAACCTTATTCTCATAGCCCGAATAGGTATGCGCTACATACCACTTCGCGCTGGAATTCGCCTCTGCCATTTTTCTCTCCTATTACAGAAACAGACCTAATAAATACTTAAGTCCCAAATCAAGCAGGAAGATCAGTACACCAATGATGATGCTGATGACGATCACGGCAGTGGTATCCTTCTTGAGTGTCTCAGCATTCGGGAAAACGATCTTTGAATACTCAGCCTTTACTCCTTTGAAGAACTCGGTGATCTTTGCCATTACTTCGTCTCCTTGTGTGCTGTGTGCTTCTTGCAGAATCTGCAGTACTTGTTCAGTTCCATTCTGTCCGGATGAAGCTTCTTATCCTTAGTAAGGAAATAGTTACGCTGCTTGCACTCGGTACATGCAAGAATGATTTTGGTGCGCTTTGAATTAGCCACGGTTATTCACCTCCCAAAAATTAAAAATTACAACATCAAAAATAAGGCTTAGAGCCTCAAGCTTTGTTATGATACCACGCAGGCGAAAGCGAGTCAAGCACTTTTTCTACTTTCCGGAGCAAAGGGAAAGCACGTACACCGCGTCCGCGTTTCCTTCATATAAGAGGAGTTCCGCACAGGATTCCAGGGTGACGCCGGTAGTGAGGATATCGTCCACCAGCAGGAACCGCTTTCCTTTGGGGATGGGGCCTTTTAAGGAAAAGGCGTCTCTCAGGTTGAACACCCGGCTGTGAAGGCCCAGCTCCTTGGAGGCGTTCGTCTCTTTGTTTCGTTTCAGGATATCCCGCATAGGGACGCCGGTATAAGTTGCGATGCCTTGTGCCAGGAGCTCCGCCTGGTTGTATCCTCTCGCCTTTCGCTTTTCCGGATGGATGGGCACCGGCACGATGGCGTCAAGGTGAAGGCTTTGTATCCAGCTGCCGGCACGCTCTGCGGCGGCGTAGGTGAGGAAGTCGGCATATTCCCGCTTTCCGCTGTATTTGAAGGCCATCATCATTTGCCTGGCGACGCCGTCGTAGGCCAGGATGCTCTTACCGCCGGCAAAACACCGGGCCACCTCTTCGCACACATTGCAGAGGGTCTTTCCCGGAGAGGTCTCCGCGCCGCATTTTTCGCAGACGTTTCCTTCCAGAAAACGCAGGTTTCCTTTGCAGGGCGCGCAGAGGAAAGTGCTGTAACAGGGCTTTCCTTCGTACCAGGGCTTCCGCTTTGCTATGGGGATCACGTCCCCGCAGACGGGGCACACCGGCGGATAGATGATATCCGTGATGATCTTTTTATAATCCTTCATCCAGTTCCCGTATCCGGTCCAGAAGGCCGGAATAACGCAGGTTTTCGTCCGCGTTTGCTTCCATTTTTACGAATACGCCCGGCACGCCCACCAGCACCACGCACTTTTTGGCACGGGTGACGCCGGTGTAAAGCAGGTTTCTGTTCATCAGCATGCTGGGGCCGTAGTACATGGGCATGACCACCGCCGGGTACTCGCTTCCCTGGGATTTGTGCACCGTGACGGCGTAGGCCAGTTCCAGCTCCTTTAAGTTCTTCGGGGTGTATTCGATGTAGCGGTCGTCGTCGGTGAGTACGGTGACTTTGCCCGCGTGTTCGTCGATGGTGACGATTTTTCCCATATCGCCGTTAAACACGCCGGAGCCGGTCTCGCAGGGGAGGCCCCGTTTGTCTCTCCGCTCCCATTCCAGGTCGTAGTCGTTTTTGATCTGCATGACCTTGTCGCCTTCCCGAAGCGTCCCTTCCGGGGTCTCTTTTTCCTTTTTCTTTTTGGAAGGCGGGTTTAAAAATTCCTGCAGGGTGCGGTTCAGGCTCTCCACCCCCAGCGCTCCTTTTCTGGTGGGAGTGAGCACCTGGATATCGAAGGGCTCCGCGTTCACGTAGCCCGGCAGTTTTTCCGTGATGAGGGTCTCCACCATGCCGGTGATGGAGGCGGGATCGTTTCCTTTGATGAACAGAAAGTCCCTGCTCTTTTTGGAAAGATTCACCGGTTCCCCGGCGTTTATTCTATGCGCGTTCACCACGATGTCGGACTGAGCCGCCTGCCGGAAGATGCGGGCAAGGCTTACCGTGGGGAAGCGACCGGACCGTATGATGTCTTTCAGCACGTTTCCCGCGCCAACGCTGGGCAGCTGGTCCACGTCACCGGACAGGATGAGCCTGGTGCCCGGAGCGATGGCTTTTAACAGGGCTTCCATCAGGAAGATGTCCACCATGCTCATTTCGTCGATGATGAGCACGTCGCACTCCAGGGGATTCTTTTCGTCCCTTAAGAAATGACCTTTGCCGTCGGTGGAGCCGGCGCCGCCTGCGTTGCCGGAACCGCCGTAGCTCTCGAAACGTCCCTTGGGGTCCGTGTCTGACGGGGCGCCGGTGTATTCCAGAAGCCTGTGGATGGTCTTTGCCTCCCGGCCGGTGGCTTCCGTCATGCGGCGGGCAGCGCGGCCCGTGGGGGCTGCCAGCATGATCTCGAACTGTTCTTTGTCAAAGTAGCGGATGATGCTGTTGATGGTGGTGGTCTTTCCCGTGCCGGGACCGCCGGTGATGATCATGACACCGCTTGTCACCGCGCTTCTGATGGCTTCCGCCTGATTCTCATCCGGCTCCATGCCGGATTCATCCATCACGTCCGCGATACGGTCCTTGACGGTCTCTTCGCTGCAGGTCTCGCGGATGTCCAGAGCGTTTAAGCGAAGGGCGATGTCCCGCTCCACGTAATAGCAGGCGGAAAGATACACCTGGTCGTCCTGCAGGCTCTGCTGCCTGCTGCCCTCCGCAAAGTCTGACACTTCAAAGTCTGTCTGGCGGGGAATGATCTTTATCTTACCTTCTATCTGCAGGTCTCCCAGTACTTCCCGCACCGCTTCCGGCGCCACGGAAAGAAGCTGCGCCGTCTCCAGGCAGAGCCTCTCTGCCGGAAGCCAGGTATGCCCCTGTCCCACGCCGTCTCTCAAAACGTAGATCACGCCGCTTCTAATGCGGAAGGGGCTGTCCTTTTCGATGCCCAGATGGCCGGCGATGGTATCTGCCAGTTTAAAGCCGATGCCCTCCACTTCGTCTGCCAGACGGTAGGGGTCCTTTTCGATCACGTTTACAAGCGCCGGGCCGTAGTGATTGTAGATCTTCTGGGCCATGTTGGGGCCCAGCCCGAAGTTCTGCATGTACAGCACGGCGTCGCGGTAGCTTTTCTTCATACTTACCTGCTCGCCGATGGCACGGGCCATGGGCTCCGAGATGCCCCGCACTTCGCACAGCCGCTCCGGCTCTTCTTCCAGGATGCGGAAGGTATCTGCCTTAAATTTCTTTACGATCCTTTTGGCAAGCGCCGGGCCCACGCCCTTGATGGCGCCGCCCGCCAGGTACTTTTCCGCCATGCCCTGGTCTTCGGGCGCAACCACGGTGAAGGTCTCCACGGCGAACTGTTCCCCGTATACCGGATGCGTGGTGTAGCTTCCTTCCGCGTCGATGGTCTCGCCGGGGCTGATGCAGGGAAAATACCCCACAGCGGTGAAAACATCCCCCTCACAAGAAACATCGAGGACAGCATAGAAGTTGTCCTCGTTGTAATAAATGATATTCTCGATGAATGCTCTGATACGCGCCAAGCTTATGCATCCTCCGCGCCGCTTGCGTATTCGATGAATTTGCCGGTGCCGATGGCCACTGCGGAAAGCGGGTCATCTGCCACGTAGGTGTTGATGCCGGTCTTTTCCTCAATGAGCTGATCAAGGCCGTACAGCATTGCGCCGCCGCCTGTCAGGATGATGCCGCGCTCGTAGATGTCGGCGGCCAGTTCCGGAGGCGTACGCTCCAGCACGCTGTGCAGGGCGTTGATGATCTGGTTTGCGGGCTCGATGAGAGCGTCCATGGTCTCGTCGGAGGTCACCTGCACGGTCTTGGGAAGGCCGGTCACCAGGTTACGTCCTCTTACTTCCATTACCAGGTTCTCCGGGCGCTTGTATACGCAGCCCACACCTGCCTTGATGTCTTCGGCGGTCCTTTCGCCGATGAGCAGGTTGTGCTTTTTTCTCATGAAGCGGATGATGGCTTCGTCAAAGTCGTCACCGGCGGTCTTTACGGATTCGGATACCACGGGGCCTCCCAGAGAGATCACGGCGATGTCGGATGTGCCGCCGCCGATGTCCACCACGATGTTTCCGCAGGGCTTTGAGATGTCGATACCGGCACCGATGGCTGCGGCCACGGGTTCCTCAATGATGATAACTTCACGGGCGCCTGCCTGGTAGGTAGCGTCTTCCACGGCCTTCTTTTCCACTTCCGTGGCACCGGAGGGAATGCACACTGCCACTCTGGGCTTTCTGAGCGTTCTCTTGCCGATGGCCTTGTCGATGAAGTACTTTAACATTTTTTCGGTGAGGGTGTAGTCTGAGATCACGCCCTGCTTCAAAGGCCTTACTGCCTTTAAGTTGCCGGGGGTCCTGCCCAGCATGAGGCGCGCGTCCTCGCCGTAGGTGATCACGTTGCCGGAATCACGGTCCACTGCCACTACCGAGGGCTCCTTTAATACCACGCCCTTACCTTTAATATATACAAGTATGCTGGCAGTTCCCAGGTCGATGCCCAGGTCGTTGCCCATTACTGAGAATAATGCCATTTCGATCCTCCAAACGGTCAGTGACCGTAAAATTCATTTATTTGCTTCCGGCGCCGCCGGATATTCTTCCGTGTATCAATATAACACAAACACGCCACTGACGCAAAGGCATAATTTTCAATTTTATACAATTTTCTCAACTCTCCCCGCCCGCGTTCCGGCGTCTCACGCTCCGTTAATATTTCTTTCATTCTTTTAATTTTCTTTCTATAATTCCTACACACTATGTTCACGACTATCCTGTATCTTATAATCATAAGCTTTTCATACTCATATAGGGACTTGCAAAAGTCCCGACCCCCTACACAAAAGAAGGACCTGCGGTCACCCCCGCAGGTTCTTTCTTTTCGTCACATCCCCCTTTCGTCCCATCCCCTGTTTGTCCCATCCCCTGTTCGTCCTATCCCCGTTCGTCCCATCCTCTATTCGTCCCATCCCCTGTTCGTCCCATCCTCTATTCGTCCCATCCTCTGTTTGTCCTATCCCCTTTCGTCCCATCCCCTTTCGTCCCATCCTCTATTCGTCCCATCCCCTGCTCGAGCCGGCGAGACTTTCGAACAGAAGCCCAAAAGCCAGTTTCACGGATGGAAAGCATTGATCGACACATTCGAAAAAACCGGCATGTGAGCCGCCAGCCGCTTTAAGCCGTATCCGGCTCACATAAATGCGGAAACATCTTTTGCCGATTTGGACCTCTGGCGCCCTGACCCCCTTTCCGGCTCACATCGCTTCCGAAAATCATGCCGAAATCGTCTCAAAACAGTTTACATAACTTTCTGCATGTGAGCTAGAATGCATTAAACAACGCCAGCGGCTCACATCGCAGTTTTTTGCCTCTGGCCGCATGTGAGCCGGAACGGCCTAAATGCTCCCTGCGGCTCACATGAGAGTTTTGCCCCCGGTCTACTGTAAGCCGGTACGGCATACACTAAAGCTTGAACCCCTTATTTCCAGGGCGCGTCAGCGCCCCATCGCATCCACTGGACTGCAGGGAAACTGCTGTTCCGCCTGCAGAGCGAGCACGGAGTGCGAAGCGGCGCAGATGCGGAATGCAGTTTCCCAGACGGACACGCACAGCGAAGCCGCAGGCGCGAGCAGGGCGAGCGGCAGGCTGAGGTGTGCGCCCCGCATGACTTGAGCTGCCAAAGCAAATGGCCTGCGGTCACCCCCGCAGGCCCTTTCTTTTCTGTTCCAAAACTACCTCAATCAATTTCCGCGCATAGTTCATCCGGTGTGCAATCAAGACACGCGGAAAGTCGCCTCACCGTTTCATAAGAAGCCTTTATCAACTCTCTGTTCCCTAGTTCATACTGCTGCAGTGTCCTGATCCCCACACTACTCGCTTTCGCAAGTCCACTCTGCGACAGTCCTTTCCATCGGCGCATCCGCTGTAAAGAGGTCCTTCCCGACTCCCTGAACTTACCGTCGATCAGTTCACAGACCTTTTCCTCATCTGCTTCATGATATGGCCGGTAAAGTGAAGTCAAAGCATCCATGGTGATGACTTTGTGAATCACCCGAAAGCTCTGACACCGGCTGTATTGATAATACGCAAGTACCCACCCCGCCCAGAATTCCGGTGTTCTGTCAAAGGCGATCATTTCTTTATCACATACAAATGTGAGCCCTGCCTTGCTGATGACCCGTTCTGCCAGATCTCTTCCCGTGATACCTGATATCACAGAAGCATCTCCCGACTGAAAACGTTCCGCAAAGCCTCCCGCCTGAAACATCTCATAGAAGCGGTCAGCCTGTACCCCGTACGAATTCACGGCAGCATCAAATGCCTCGCCCAGGCATTCCATAGCATCTGATAGATAAGTTTCATGATAAGCAGTCATGGCATTTCCCTCTTCACGGCTTATAAACTGTACTACCGTAGTAGTATAGCTAAGCATGTCATTTAGTCAAGCTACTTTTCACATAAACCGAGCTTGAATGGAAATCATTGATCTACACGCTCGAAAAAACCGGCATGTGAGCCGCTAGCCGCTTTAAGCCGTATCCGGCTCACATAAATGCGGAAACGTCTTTTGCCAATTTGGACCTCTGGCGCTCTGACCCCCGTTCCGGCTCACATCGCTTCCGAAAATCATGCTGAAATCGTCTCAAAATAGTTTACATAACTTTCTGCATGTGAGCCTAGCGGCGTCAAACCACGCCAGCGGCTCACATCGCAGTTTTTTGCCTCTGGCCGCATGTGAGCCGGAACGGCCTAAATGCTCCCTGCGGCTCACATGAGAGTTTTGCCCCCGGTCTACTGTAAGCCGGTACGGCATACACTAAAGCTTGAACCCCTTATTTCCAGGGCGCGTCAGCGCCCCATCGCATCCACTGGACTGCAGGGAAACTGCTGTTCCGCCTGCAGAGCGAGCACGGAGTGCGAAGCGGCGCAGATGCGGAATGCAGTTTCCCAGACGGACACGCACAGCGAAGCCGCAGGCGCGAGCAGGGCGAGCTGCCAGGCTGAGGTGTGCGGACCCGTATGCCTTACGGCGTCAAGACATAAATTACACAGCGAAGCCGCGGACGCGAGCCAAGCGAGCGACCAGGCTGAGGTGTGCGGACCCGCGTGTCCTGCGACGCCAAGCCAGCAAATACCACAGCGAAGCCGCAGGCGGAGGTGTGCGGACCCGCTTACCTACATGCTGTATAAAAACGCGGGCGGTTTCGACCGCCCGCACTTTTCGATATCTGATTTTCTTTGTCAATCCCGGCAGTACTTCTCAAAGAAGCATGTCACAGGAACTTCTCCATTCCACGCCGGCCGGCGCCGAGGCGCTGTTTTTACCCTACCCAGGCGTCGATGAAGGCGACGAAGTTCTGCACCATCTCTTCCGCGTCGGCGGGATCGGCACCCTTGATGCCGAAATAAAACTTCACCTTGGGCTCCGTGCCGGAGGGACGCACGCAGATCCAGGCGTCGTCTTCCAGCTTGTAAAGGAGCACGTTAGATTTGGGAAGTCCCGTAGGCGTCACCTTGCCAGTGGCCATGTCAAGCACTTCGTCCTTCTGGTAATCTTTCTTCTGAAGCACTTTGAAACCGCCGATCTCCGTGGGCGTCTGGGCGCGCAGCTTCTCCATGAGAGCTGCCATCAGCTCCTTGCCTTCCTTGCCGGGGAAAGCCACGCTCTTGGTGTGCTCCCGGTAGTAGCCGTACTTTATGTACATGTCCGTCATGGCGTCGATAAGGGTCTTGCCCTGGCTCTTGTAGTAGGCTGCTGCCTCGCAAAGCGATGCCACTGCCGAAACGGCGTCCTTGTCTCTGGCATAGGTGCCGATAAGGCAGCCGTAGCTTTCCTCCATGCCGAACTGGTAGCGGATGTTTCCTTCCTTTTCCTGGCGAAGGATCTCTCTGCCCATCCACTTGAAGCCGGTGAGGCACTCGATGGTCTCGCAGCCCCAGTAGCTTGCCACGGCCCGCATAAGGTCGGTGGAAACGATGGTCTTCATGACGCAGCCGTCCGCGGGAAGCGTGCCGCGGCGCTTGCGGCTTCCCAAGATATATTCGCAAAGAAGGGAGGCGGTCATGTTGCCGTTAAACAGCACGTACTCTCCGTCTGCCTCGTTCTTCACATACATGCCCAGGCGGTCGGAATCCGGATCCGTGGCCAGCACGATGTCGGCGTCCTTTTCCTTCGCAAGCTTGAGAGCCAGGGTGAAGGTCTCCGGCATTTCGGGATTCGGGTAGGGGCAGGTGGGGAAATCTCCGTCCGGAACGGACTGCTCCGGCACGGTATAGACTTTCTTGAAGCCCAGGTCATTCATCACACGCATCACCGAGTTGTAGCCGGCGCCGTTTAAGGGCGTGTAGACGATGGTGATGTCTTCCGCCATGCGGCGGATCATTTCCTTATCCACGATGGTGTCTTCCACGCAGCCGATGAACGCGTCGTCCACCTCTTTGCCGATGGTCACGTAAAGGCCGGCCTTTTCCGCATCCTCACGGGACATGGTCTTACAGGTCATCAGATCCTCGATGGCCAGCACTTCCGCCATGATACCGGAATCGTGGGGCGGCGTGATCTGGGCGCCGTCCTCCCAGTACACCTTGTAGCCGTTGTAGTTGGAGGGATTGTGGGACGCGGTCACATTGATGCCGGCAATGCAGTGAAGCTGTCTTATGGTAAAGGAAAGCTCCGGCGTGGGGCGCAGGTCCTCGAAACGGTAGGCCCTGATGCCGTTTGCCGCGAAAGTCCTGGCCGCTTCGTCCGAAAACTCCTTCGAGAAATGGCGGGAATCGTAGGCGATGGCCACGGAAAGCTCACGACCGGGCTCCGCATTTTTCAGGATGTAATTGGACAGTCCCTGGGTGGCCCGGCGCACCACGTACTTGTTCATGCGGTTGGTGCCGGCGCCGATAATGCCTCTGAGGCCTGCGGTGCCAAATTCCAGGTCGCAGTAGAAACGATCCTCGATCTCCTTTTCGTCTCCTTCGATGGCGCGAAGCTCTGCCTTTGTCTCCTCGTCGATGCCGGGAGCTTCCAGCCACGCGGTATACGCCTCTTTATACTTTTCCATATGTAACCTCCGTTTGTATTGAAGTGTTTACAGATACAGCTTTTCAAGTTCTTCCGCCGCATTTTTGGCGGGATCCCGGCGGACGGCTTCCAGCATGGCCTCCAAAAGGTCTCCCACTTTCGGGCCCGGTGTCACGCCGGCCTTTACCAGGTCGGAGCCGGTAAGCGCCAGATCCTTTAAGAAGATCGGCTCCTCTTTGGCGGTGACGTCCACGTAGATGGCCCGTACCACCGAAACGTCCTGCCCCAGTTCTTCCTTTAAGGCCAGCAGGTCCTCGAAAAACTCGCGGCCCATGCGGCCGATGATGCACTTTAATTCGTACCGGTCCTCCGGCAGCTCCGCTTCCAGCATGGGAGCCAGCGTCACCGTGCCCCGGATGGTGTCGTTGTCTGCTTTCAGGCTTTTCAGGAACGCGGCGGCTGTCTCCGGCAGCGCGTGGCGGAAAAGCACCGCGTAGCGAAGGCAGCGTTTTTCCGTGGGGATCTCCGGCAGGCTCACGTCTGCGGGTTCCGTCACGCCGAAACCTTCGCCGATGTAAGGCGTCATCCCCAGGGCCTTTACCGCCTCGATGCGCTCGTGGCGGGCGGAGCAGATGAGCTTGGTGATCTCCGTGTACACACGCTCTTTTGAGATCCTGGCCAGGTTGGGGGCTTTTTCACGGATCGCGGCGGCCGTTTCGGCCTCGATCTCAAAGCCCAGCTGGGCGGAAAAGCGCACGGCGCGCAGGATACGAAGGGCGTCTTCGTCGAAACGCTCCGCCGGCACGCCCACGCAGCGAATGACTTTGCGCTGCAGATCGCCCATGCCGTCGAACTTGTCCACCAGGCCGCAGCGGCAGTTGTAGGCCATGGCGTTGATGGTGAAGTCGCGGCGCTTTAAGTCTTCGGTGAGGCTGGGGGTGAACTCCACGTGGTCCGGGTGACGGCCGTCCGCGTAATTGCCGTCGATGCGGTAGGTGGTCACTTCGTAGGCGCCCATGGTGCCGTCACCGTGGTAGCACAGCACCGTCACCGTGCCGTGCTCGATGCCCGTATCCACCGTGTGGCGGAAAGTGGCCTTGATCTGTTCCGGCATGGCGGAGGTGGTCACGTCCCAGTCGTCCGGTGTGCGGCCCAGGCACGAATCGCGCACGCAGCCGCCCACGGCGTAGGCCTCGTAGCCCGCCGCTTCCAGAGTTTCGATCATATATATAACGTCTTCAGGTAAATTGATGGTCATTTTTCTAACATGTCGTAGTACAGCGGCGTGCCGCCGGTGTGGAGGAAAAGTACCTTGCCGGTGATGCCGCGTTTTTTGATCTCTTCCATGCTGCCGAAAAGCGCCTTGCCGGTGTAGACCGGGTCCAGGGGCATGGCGTGCGCCAGGGAGGTGGTGATGCAGAAATCTTCCAGGGAAGACGGGGCCGGGCCTGCTGCCGGATCTGTTGCCGCGCCTGTTGCCGCGGTCTGTCCGTATCCGCCTGCAAGATAAGCGTCGGTGATGGTGAACCGCTCGTCTTCCGGACCGATGGCTGCAAGGATTGCGTCCCTGCGGCGTGCCACCGAAATGCCGGTGATGTGACGTTCGCCGCCGTCCGGACCTGCTGCCGCGCCCGCTCCTGTCATGCCGGGCAAAGCGCCGGCGTCTGTCATGCCGGGCAAAGCGCCTTCGCCGCCTGCTGCCGCAATGAGCCCGCTTATCGTGCTGCCGGTGCCTACCGCGGTAAAGATCTCCGTAAAGTGATACTCCCCGTCAAAGAGCGCCTGCTCCTGCCTGAGGATCTCACCGTAAACTTCTTTGTACGCCCGGGAAAGCACTTCCTCGTTCCCGTGGCCGGTCTCGTCGCCGTAAACATAGAATGGGTTTTCTCCCCGGGCCCTGCTTTCGGCCAACACCCGAGCCACGGTCTCACCCACATGGGCGCTGTCCGTCTCCGCCACCTCAGCACCGGATGCCAGCACCAGGCGGTAATTTAAGGGAAGCTTTTCGGCCGCGGCGGCACCAGACTCCGTCTCCGTGCCCGTGAGCTCACCGCATCCTTGGGCCGCTCCCGTCCCTGTGCTGCATCTTCCCTTTTCTTGTTTCACGATGGCATAGCATTTCACGCCGGCGTCCTTCGCCATAAGGGCCACGGCCCGGTTCAGGTTGGACGTGACGGACCCGTAGGTGATCACCGCGTCACAGCCGCGGCGGGACATTTCGGCAAAAATTTCGGCCGCAATGCGCACCTTGTTGCCGCCCATGGCCACGGGGATCAGGTCGTCCCGCTTCACGTATAACTCGGCGCCGCCCACGTTCCCAAAGAACTCTATGGGCGTTGGGGCAAATGCCGACCCGCACATCGCAGAGCTCTTCGCGCTGCGAGACGCGCTACCACAGTCTGCATATTCTTTTGTGAACTCTTTTTTCTCCATTTTCCTTAAGGCCGGACACTTATTTTCGCCCGCGAACGCCTTTCACCGTCTCCAGAAGGAACCGGAAGCTCTCCAGCTTAAACGCCGCGGAAAGCACTGCGTACACTGCCACGCCCGCGATGATCTGCACGATCATCACAAGAAGCGCGGTCCCGAACGTCGCCGCAGAAAGCCCAGCCAGTGACATGGCCCGTCCGGCCGCCCAGGCGCATACCGCCATTGTCCCCGCCGTAAGAAACTCCGGCAGCATATCTTTCCACTGCTCCATGGGACCGTAGCCGCAGAGTTTCCGGTTGGGCCAGGCGTTGATAAACGTGCACACATAGTCAAACAGTGCCTTCATAAAGATCATGGCGACCACGCCCCACCGCACGGAAAGCACCAGCACCAGAACGCCGATGGCTTTCTTTACGATCTCCAGTTTCAGATAAATATCGCTCCTTCCGGAAGCGTTGATGGCCTGCAGGTTGGCGATGTGGATATGCCACACGGAAAAGGACAGGCAGCAAAGCCGTAGAAGCGTCACCGCTCCCATCCACTCCTCGCCCAGGAGCACGCGCACCATGGGCTCCGCCACCGCCATGATCCCGAACATGGCCGGGAAGATGATGTAGCCGGAGACTTTCAGGGTCCGTTTCATGATCACACGGGTGCTTTCCCTGTCATCCTGGGTCTTCGAAAACGTAGGCAGAAGGACCGACTGCATGGTCATGGCCGCGGAGTTGGCGATCACCTGGGGGAACTGGTTGGCGCGGGTATAAAGGCCAACCATTTCGGCATTGTAAAGCCGGGAAATGACCGGCGTGTAAAGGTTCGTGTATATCGTGTCGATCAGCCCGGAGACCAGCACTTTCCACCCGTAGGAAAAAAGGCTCTTCACTTTTTCAAGTGAGAACACGCACTCCGCCTTCCAGGAAAGCAGCCTCCACAAGATCACAGCCAGGAGCACGGATTTCGACAGCTGCTGGATGACCAGCGCCCACGTTCCCGCGCCCAAAACGGCTGCCGCGATGCCCGCCGCCCCTGCGATCACGTCCGCGATCACCGTGGCGATGCACTGGGTCCTGAAGTCCATCTGCCGGGAAATGTGCGCCAGGAGCACGCTTGTCACCGCGCCCGAAAACAGCATCAGCGAAAGCACCCGCAGCATGGGCGTGATCTCGGGATCCTTGAAGTACTTTGCCACCACGGGGGCCAGGCCGAAGATCACCGCGTAGAGCACGGCGGATACGCCCAGGCTCAGCCACAGTACGGAATGGAAGTCCGTTTCGTCCACGTCCTTTTTCTGGATGAGCGCCGTCTGGAAGCCGGTCTGGATGATCACGTTGGCAATGGCAATGAAAATGAGCATCACCGACATGGTGCCGTAGCGGCTGGGTCCCAGGATACGCGCCAGGATCAGCGAGATCACGAACGTAATGATCTGATCGCCGCCATTTTCCACCGCCTTCCACAGGAAACCGGAAAGTATGCTCTTTTTCAGTGCAGAATCTTCCATAAACTCCTTGTGCCCCTATGGCACCGCATGCCGTGACGCTGCCCTCGCCGGGCAAATGTCTGTTCGCCGTGCAAATGCCATAATTCATACGCAGTATAGCACAACCGCGCATGCACTTCCACAAAAACCGAAGGAAGCCCGATCCGCCTGTAGCGAAAAACGATTTCCGTACAATACGACAAAGGCCTGTCCGCGTTTATCCGCGTTTTTTTCGATACACCGTGGACCTGCCTCTTTTTTCCTGTATCAGCGTCCCTTCGGCGCAGAGTTCTTTCAACAGATCAAAAGCTCTGGTAGTACCCACACCCAGCATTCTTTCCGCGTCTTTTCGTGAGAATTCTCCCTGTTCGTCTGCAAATTTCCGCAGCAGTTCCACGGCTGGTAAGCCGCCGCGTTTCTGCCTTTTCATCTGTTCCCGACTTTTCCGGGGCAGTATCGTTCCGCTCGCTTCCCTCAACGCCGAAGCTTCCCTCATCTGCTCTACCCTTCCGTAATTGAGGTTAGGAAGCGTAACGCGGAATACGCCTTCTGCCGTATCGAATTTTGGAGAAAGCCCTGTTCCTTCATATCTGTCCAGGATCTTGCGGATCCCGGTACCATAGCTTTCAATGAGCTTCAGACGGTAGAACACGGCTGCCAGATTGGGATTCCGCGATTCTGAAACGCCTATGAAGATCGCTTCGTACGAGATCCCGGGAGCCAGCCCGCCCAAAGATACGAACTCGATCCGATCGTCCCTGATGTTTATGATGTTGCCCCCGGAAAAAGAATAATTCCGGTGTACGATGCTGTTCAGGAGTGCTTCTCTCAGGGCATCCGGCGGATAATCCATGTCATCCACGCGATCCAGATAGTGAAACGTTGCCAGTGTCTTGTTATTCAGACAAAGATACCTGTAAACGTCTTTTAACTGCTTTAAAAGGGAACCTTCAAACTGTTCTCTGTCCCGAAAGATCTCACCGTCAAAGATCGCCGCCTTGATCACGAAAGGGCACTGGTCGGAAAGAAGCAGAGCCAGGTTGGTATACAGGCCATCCGAGCCGAGCATTTTGAGCGTTCTCATCTGTGCTTCACCGAAAGAAATACCGCGTTTTTCCATTTCTTCCTTCAGCGTTTCAAAGGTGAGCTGCTGCTCGAAACTGCGCATTTCTTCATAGGACTGCCCTGATGATTCCACGATCATCTTTCGGATCACGCTCTCACTCACGTTTCTGGAAGACGCCCCCACTCTGACAAACACGCCCCCGGGTGTCAGCCCTTTTTGGGCAACAAAATACGGTCGTTCCGTCCCGGGGGATACGATACATTTCACAACGACAGCACCATCCATTCTGACCGGATCGATCCTCACAAAGGAGACAGGATCCGGCTTGACGGAACTTACGATCATTGCAGTCAGACGATTTGTAGTATCATCCGGGTCCGAAACCCCTTCCACGCTGCCGTCATCCCGGATACCCACGTAGATCTCACCACCATCCGTATTCAAAAACGCCACGACCTCTTTGATCACACTGTCCGGCACGCTGCCATCGGTACGGTTCAACTCTTTATATTCAATATTTGTATTCTCCGGCATATCTCTTTTCCCTCTTCCGCTTACCCGCGATCTATTCTATGCTTACCTTGCGTTCTTTGCTTGCTCGCTGTTTGTTCATTGCTCTCTTACTTTTCACTCTTTTTTCTCCGCTTGCTTTTGTTCTTCGTCACCCTTGCTCTTCGCTCACTTTTGTTCTTCGCTTGTTTTTCTTTCTTTGCTTGCATTCTGTTTCTTTCACTCTTTCTTTCACTGAAAGTATACAACTGAAAATTCTCGCCGTCAACACATCTCACCTGCTTTTTCGACCGGACCGTCATGTCCCTTCCAGGGAGCCTCTTTTGATCCGAAAGCCGGTGAACGCACTTTTCTGCAAGCCCACCAACTTCCCGAAAAACCGCAATGTGAGCCTGTGGGCGGTTTAAGCCGCTTCCGGCTCACATAAATGCGCAGGAGATTTTTGCCGATTTGGACCTCTGACGCCCTGACCCCCTTTGCGGCTCACATGAATGCAGAAAAGCAACTTCCAAACGTGTGATTTTAGTTTACATAACTTTTTCTATGTGAGCCGGAGGACAGTCAAAGCCATGTCCGGCTCACATGCGAGTTTTTGAGCAAATGGGCCATGTGAGCCGGGCAGGCACTTATTTGCTCTGCGGCTCACATGAGGGCATGCAAGAGGGGCTTTTGCTGCCGAAATCAATGCCCTGGGCACGCGGCGGGGCGCTCTTTCCTTCTCTCCCACCAGCAGGAAGGGCGGCCAAAGCATGGATCCGGGCGGCGGGAGCATGTCAATGGGCCGCTTGCTGTGTATCGCGTCCGTTTTGCTCAGCAATCAGTATCAGCGGCTCTACGACTATCGCCCCTCGAAATATTTCACAGCCAACTGCCGCCATATGCAAATTGCATGTTTCGAAATTTCCTTGTATATAACAGAAATTGTCACCTATTAGTGACAAAAAGCTTATTTTATGCGGCTTTCACGATACTATGTGCGTCAAAACACTTGATTTTTCTATGATTTTCGTGTACAAGAAAATCACAAAACACGAAGGAGGTACCCATGACAAAAAACTATAGCAAATACGATTATATCTATGAAACAGATCGATTGGCAAAAGCTCAGGCGGCTGCCGAAAAAATGCAGGCGCCCTGGCCGAAGGGCGTGTGCCTGACAGTCCGCCACCGTCAGACGAACGGCAATGTTTACGCCTATGTTTATAAACGCGAAAAGGATCCTGACGGAAACAACGTCTTCGCATATCAAAACGAGGATGATCTTGCTGCAGAAACAGACCTGATCAGGACTTTCTGCTCTAATCAGGTACTCAAAAAAGTGAAGGAGCTGAAGAAAACTCTATATACAGCCCCCAGGTCCTACGATCCCTTTGAAATACAAAGACTGTATGAAGACTTTTACAATGCCTTCAAAGAACTTACCCCCAGGGAATTTCAGCCCAACACCAAACAAATAAAGGTATGGCTTTCGCAGAATACCCCAAGTACACATTTCCCCGAAGAACTGAAATTTCCCACGACCCGAGGGGATAAGGTGCGTTCAAAATATGAACAGTCAATGGCCAATATTCTATATGAGCTCAACATCCCTTATCTCTACGAACGGCCTAAACAGATAAATCGCAAGCCCTACCTTCCTGACTTTACTCTGCTCGACCCGCAAAACGGTACAAGTGTATATATTGAGGCGTTTGGACTGATGGAGAACCCGGATTATTGCAAGAAAAGCATCAAAAAGATCCATGATTACGAAGCCGCCGGATATATCCAGGGAAAAGACTTCTTCATGGTCTTCGATGATCCGGACTCTCCTTTCGATCCGGCTGCATTTCGTAATTTGATGAAACGCCGATTCTTTTAGATGTCGAAATAAACCGCAATGTGAGCCTGTGGGCGGTTTGAGTCGCTTCCGGCTCACATAAATGCGCAAGAAATTTTTGCCGATTTGGACCTCTGGCGCCCTTACCCCCGATGCGGCTCACATGAACGAGAAAAATTGACCTTTCCGAAGGCGATTTTGGTTTACATAATATATTTCATGTGAGCCGGAGAGCGGTATTTGGCGCGTCCGGCTCACATGCGAGTTTTTGACCGGATCAGCCATGTGAGCCGGACAGGCACTTTTATGCGATGCGGCTCACATGAGGGTGCGCAAGAGGGGCTTTTGCTGCCGAAGCCAATGCCCGGGGGGATGCAATCTGCTTTTTTCTTTCTCTCCCATCAGCCGGAAGGGCGGCCAATGCATGGATCCGGGCGGCGGGAGCATCGCCGGGGGGCCCGCCGCCGCGGCACTCCCCCATTTCTGAACATGCAGCCATGCGAAAATACGCAAATGAGCATGGCAGATTCATGAATGCGGCGCTGTTGCTGTTCTGCACTGCCTGCGCACATAACCCAGCCTACATGAAAGAATCCCCGGCGAATCGGTCCGTCGGGGATTCTTCGTTATTACTATGCAATTGTGCACCCTGCCTTCGCATAACGCCGGTGCGTTTGTGAATTCCAGGGCTTCGCTTATTTCCCGTGCAGGTCACGGAACTTGGTGCAGTGACCGTCCGGGTCGCCGGGCGGGGGCTGTGACTGCGCCTCCCGGATCTTTCGGCCCCAGGCCTTTAGATTCTTCTCGTACCCCTGGTCCGAAAGTTCGTAGAACTTTTCGTTCGCGATGGCATCCGGCAGATACTGCTGGTTTACATAATGCAGAGGGAAGTTGTGCGCGTATTTGTAGCCGGTACCATTGCTGTCGAAACCGCCCTTCCCGTCTTCCTGCCCGTCGTAATGCACGTCGCGCAGATAAACCGGCACGTCCAGGGTTCCCGTCCGCTCCACGCAGGCGGAAGCTTTGTCCCGGGCGATGACCGCCGCATTGGACTTGGGCGCGCAGGCCACGTAGGTGCAGGCCTGGGTGAGGATGATCCCCGCCTCCGGCATGCCGATGCGCTCCACGGCCAGCGACGCGTTGGTGGCCACAACGATGGCCATGGGATCCGCGTTGCCCACGTCTTCCGAGGCGCAGATCATGATGCGCCGGGCGATGAACTTGATATCCTCTCCCGCTGCCAGCATGCGCGCCAGGTAGTAGGACGCCGCATCCGGATCGGAGCCCCGCATGGACTTGATGAATGCCGAGATCACGTCGTAGTGGTTGTCGCCGTTCTTGTCGTACCCCAGGGCCTTCTTCTGAATGCACTCCTGCATCACGTCCAGGGTGAGGTGGATCTTCCCGTCTGCGGAAGGATCGGTGGTGAGCACGCCCAGCTCAACGGCGTTAAGCGCCGCTCTGGCATCTCCCCCTGCCACGTCCGAAATGAAAGCCGCGGCATCGTCGTCGATGACGGCCTTGTACATGCCCATGCCCTTTTCGGGATCGGAAACGGCGCGGTACACGAGGGTCTTTATGTCAGCGGCCGAAAGGGGCTTCAGTTCGAAGATCCTAGACCGGGAAATGAGGGCCCGGTTCACTTCAAAGTACGGGTTCTCGGTGGTGGCGCCGATGAGGGTCACCGTGCCGTCTTCCACGAAGGGGAGCAGGTAGTCCTGCTGGGCCTTGTTGAAGCGATGGATCTCGTCGATGAACAGAATGGTCTTTTTGCCGAACGCGCGGTTTTCTTTTGCGGCCGAAACCACTTCCTCCATGTCTTTCTTGCCGGAGGTGGTGGCGTTGAGCTCTTTGAAGTCTGCCGCGGTGGTCTTCGCGATGACCTGGGCGATGGTGGTCTTTCCGGTGCCGGGCGGGCCGAAGAAGATGATGCTGCCCAGCTGGTCGGCTTTGATGGCGCGGTAAAGCAGCTTATCCTTTCCCAGGATATGCGTATGTCCCACCACCTCGTCCACTGTCTCCGGGCGGAGACGGCTGGCCAGGGGCGCGTTCTTCTCCTTATTCTGTTCGCTCATGTAGTCAAAAAGGTCCATATGTCCACCCGCGGTCATTTCATTCCTTTACTTTACGAATGCATCTAACGGCGCCATGTCGAGGCCTTCTACGGTGCCAAGCACGCCGCGGAGCCATTTTGCCATAACAAGGCAGCCGCCTTCGGAGTCAGATTCCACGTTAAGGGGCATAAGCGGATCGTGCAGGGATTTTCTGAGCAGGAACCAGCCGTCGCCGTGTGCCTTGTCGGCGTTCACGCGGATGCCCTCGAAGTTATCGGGAGCAAGGGAAAGTCCCTCTGCGCTCTTTACGGCCTCTTCTAGGACGGAAAGTGCCTTATCCTGCACGGCGGCAACGTTTTCGGAAAGGACGTTCAGGCGGAATTCCCTGGATTCCGCGGGCTCTTTCAGGTCTGCGACCATGGCCTTCAGGTCCACGCCGCGGCCCAGTTCGATGAGGAGCTTTACCATAAGGAACGCGCCGTCATCCAGGAAGTAGTTCTCTTTCAGCGCGCCGTGGCCGGATGTTTCCATGGCCAGCTCGGCATCGATGCCCTCTGCGTTCAGGCGGATGGCCTCGTTGATCACGTTCTTGTAACCTCTCTTGAAGCGACGATGCACGCCGCCGTGTGCCTTGATGAAGTCTGCCAAACCGGTGCTGGTCACGGAGTCGGTGACGATGGTGCAGCCGGGATGTTCCTTCAGAAGGATGGCGCTCATCATGGCGATGAGGGCGTTTCTGGTAAGCTCGGTACCGTCGGAAAGCACGGCGCCGGCTCTGTCCACGTCGGTGTCGAAAATGATGCCCAGGTCTGCCTTTGCGGCAAGAGTGGCGGCAACGATGGACTCTGCGGCCTTCTTATCTTCCGGGTTGGGGATGTGGTTGGGGAAGCTTCCGTCGGGATCCAGGAACTGGGAACCGGTGGTATCGGCACCAAGTTTCTTAAGCACCAGCTTTTCGAAGAAACCGCCGGCACCGTTTCCGGCGTCCACGACCACCTTGAGGCCTTTGAGCGGATGCTCGTAATCGGCGGCGTTCACGCTCTTCTTGATCAACTCGCACAGGTGTGCGGCATAAGTCTCGATGAAAGCATTCTTTGCGGCCGAAACCACGCCGTTTACAAGCTCTGCGCCCGCCTCTTCGGCAAGCTCCACCAGCTTTGCGATGTCAGCCTTTTCCAGGCCGCCCTCGTTGGTGAAGAACTTCATGCCGTTTCTCTGGCTGGGCAGATGGCTGGCGGTGATCATGATGGCGCCGTCGTAGGGCTCGTCGCCGAGCACGGTGCTCATGAACATGCAGGGCGTGGATGCCATGTCAAAATCGGTGCAGTCGGCACCTGCGGCGGTGAGACCGTTGATGGCCCACTCGGTGATCTGCGGTCCGGTAAGACGGCTGTCGCGGCCGATGGCGATGCGCAGGTTCCTGCCCTTCTTTTCGGAAAGCCACTTGACGAAGGCTTTCGCCAGGGAGACGACGGCGTCTTCGGTAAGGTTGACGGCCTCGCCCGCGTTATTCTCCATGGCAACGCCGCGGATGTCGCTGCCGTTCTGCAACTTGGAATATTTCATAGTATGTCCTCCAAAGAATTGTGCGAGAGTTGTGGCATGGAGGCGCAGACACATTGCGGAGGCTTTTCAGATTTTCAAGTCTTCCAAGACCGTAGTGCGCATGGGGGCTCGTGGGGCCCCGTGCGCGTTTACGAAGGTCGCAGGAAAACTTAGAAAATCGAAAAACGGAGCAACAGTGTCAGCGAATTCATGCCAAAACGATCGCCTTTATTTTAGAGCATTCTTCTTGGAATGCCATAATTTCTTCAGCGCCTCTCCGCCAAAGCAGCTCACAGCCATGCAGACGCAGGCGGCGAGCAGGGTGATGAACATTTTCCGTGGAAGGCTCCACTGCGGAAATGCCTTCTGAATGGCGTAGATGTTATATACGTGATTGATGAACAAAAGCATGCTGATCTTTCCCAGAAAACGGGTGGCCTTCGTGTCCGGAATGTCCCATCCGGGCTGCTTCGTCATGCCCACTGCCACAAGCACCGTGAACAGAAGCGGGATCAGGTAATACCATTTGGAATCGGCGTAACGCCAGGTAAAAAGGAATACCAGGGCATAGGCGGCGTACAGGAGAAGAGATTCCGTTTTCGGGCGCGTAAGGATGGGACGCAGCCTCTCTCCAAGCCCGTAGGAAAAGGCGCCCAGGCTCAGTGCCGCAACGGCGCGAAGGGTGCCCTTTGCGGCAAATCCGGCCCAGCTTCCCGGCGACCACAAATAGCCCGTGGTCACGTCCAGATAGCCGTAGATCAGAAGTGCCAGCAAAAGCGAAAGCACGCAGACATAATACTTTTTCATCTTCGCGATGCAGGGGATGATGAGCGCCAGGGCGATCCACATGGCCGAAAGGAACCAGGTAGTGCCCATGACGCCGCGGTTCGCAAGGTTAAGTCCCGTCATCTGCAGCATAAGGAACTCCGCAGCCACCGGCGCCGCATCACTGACCGAGCCGATCACAAGGCTCCCTGCCAGAAGCTGGATCACGAGCCCCAGGAGGCAGGCCACGAAGAAGTACGGGTAGATGGCGCAGATGCGCTTTTTCAGGATGCCGAAAGTCAGCTCGCCGGGATCTGCGGGCTCTGCCGGTGCGCCGGCTGTCGTACCGGTCATCGCAGCGGACGCCGCGGCGGGTGTTGCAGCAGATGCCGCGGTGGGCCAGGATTTTTTCACCACTTCTTTGGTCACGCAGTATCCGGCGAAAATGTAGAACCATTCCACAAAGATCCAGGTGCCCTGGAAGCGGTCGAAACCAAACTCCATGCCGGCGTGCATCAGGAGGATGCCCACCGCCATGAGGAATTTTATGAGGTTTATCGTTCCATTCTGTCGTTTCATATCAATTTTCTCGCGGGCGGTACCCTGCGCGGTGAGTGTTTGCACCTTCGGAAGCAGCAAAGCTGCTACTCGGTGCAAAGCACTCACTCGTCGCAATCCACCCGCGTTTTAGTTCTCTGCACACGTCCCGTGGGCCGCAACCCTGTCCTTTTCCTCCGGACGTTTCCTGTATTCGCCGTACATGGCGGTGAGCATGGCGTCGTAGCCGGCGGGGACGGGAAGGAAGGTGTCTTCAAAGGGGACTCGGATGATCTCTTTGTACCACTCCTTATCATACCACACCTGGAGCCAGTCGGGCTGATATGACGGCACAAAATATTTTTTTGTCTGTAAGCCCCGGTCTTTTTTCGAGAGCCGGTCCTTGTGCGTGCACAGCTTTTCCATGGGAATGAGGCTCCCCGCCAGGCGAAACGGCGCGGTGAGCACTTTCATCAGTGCCGATGTTTTGATGTGGCTTACGTCCCTGTGGCCAAGTGCCAGCAGATATAAAAGCCTGTGCCGCAGCACGGTGAACGCCGCCGCCACTTTCCCGTCCGGGATGTTTTCGTAGGCAAAGACATCGATCCACAGATGGTTTAGTTTTTCGTCGTAGATCGTTCCGTCGGCGCCGTCTTCTCTTCTGCCGGTCTGCGTGTTCGTGAGCTTATAGGCAAAATCGTAGAATTTATTTTCCGCCGCGTATTCGTGGGGGCCGATGAGCTGCATGCCCGCGGGGGCATTTTCGGCCGCGCCGCTGCCCGCGGGGGCATTTTCGGCCAGGCACTTTTGGAAGCGCTCGAAATTTTCGCCGGTCATGACGATGTCCACGTCGTCGTCCCAGGGGATGAAGCCGTGCTCACGAATGGCGCCCAGAAGCGTACCGGAATCCAGGACGTATTCGACGCCGTTTTCCCGGCAGAACGCATCCAGTTCCTTTAGCATCTCAAGCTCCGCTTCATGCACTTTTAACAGGCCGTAATCGTTTGTCATATGTACTTTCCTGCTCAAACTTTTCTTCCGGGCAGCATTTCGTAAACGATTTCTTTGATCTCTTCAGCAACCGCTTCGGCTTCCCGCATGTTAAGGCCGATCCCTCTCGCTACCGAAAGGATATCTTCCAGCCCCGGGTTTTCCCCGTTTCCGTGTATGGTGGTGGCGTGTTCTCCGCCGATGGAATCACTGTAAGTAAGGTCATATGCCGGAGAAAGGACCCATCTGGCTTCCTTTTCGCAGTACAGATATGAAAAATTCCTGGCGTGATCGTCCCTGTTATGGGCAAAAACGTTAAAACACATCAGCCGGAATAGCTTTCTGCACTCTGACATGTCTTTTGTAAGCTGCAGAGTAAGACGCATCAGCAGATCGTAGTCCAGATCCGGCACACGATGCGACGTCTCCAGAAGTCCGCCCGCCGTCACCATATGGATCTTATCCGCCTCAGCCGGGCCCTGCCGGTCAAAGCGTTTTACGCCAAAATATCCCTCGCACTTTTTGGAAGGAAACAGGCGCGCTTCCGCTGTTTCGATCCCGCATTTCTTTGCGCAGAGCATGTATTCATATTCACGCTTCCCCGCATTTTTTCCATCGCCATGCACCGGAAACTTAACGATCCAGTCCTCACCGTCCACTTTGGTAAGGATCTTCGGCCTGGTGCCGCCGGAGGAACCGCCTTTTTCAAAAAGAAGGTCCAGGTCATCCGAACTCTCTTCCTTCAGGATCTTCTCACAGGCCGCAGCCAGTTCATCATAAGATGCCGTTCTGCCGCTTTCCTTCACTTCCAGAGCCGGCCGGTAAGTGAGAGCCCCCATGCCGGACGTTCCCACGATAGCCAGCCTGTCAAGATTTCCAAGCGCTGCGGGATCCACGCCGCTTTTACGCATCATCCTGTCTACCAGGAGCCTGCCCCACCCGTCAGGAAGGCTGTCCGCAAAAACACCGAAAAGTCCCTCGAAGGGATCGATCTTCGGATAAAAAACTTTCTTCTCCAGCGGCAGCGAAAAAGGACTGATGGAGAACCCTCCGGCAAGCCAGGTATCCGCGTAAGCAAAAGCCGCCTGCCTGTTTTGATGCAGAGCAAGCGTTCCTACCGGAAGATCGTGATAAAAAACATCCAGTCTGTTGATCCTATCCATTCTGTCTCGGGCCGCCCCGTCCCTGTTCGCTCAGCACTTCCTCGATTGACTGCGGCAAAACATCCTCGAAAAGATGATCAAGCTCGTCTTCCGTTCCCAGTGCGATCGCCAGCTTACAAAGTGATTCCAGGGAAACCTGACCGGTCCGTTCAAATCTCTTCAGTGAACCGAAACTGACTCCCGCCTTTTCCGAAAGATCTTTCTGCGAGATCTTCCGGCGTTTTCTGATCCGACCCAGGCGCTGCGCGATCTGGATGCCGAGTTCTGATGCTGTTTTCTGAGACAAACTAATCATGCTAATATATTATCTATTTTCCGTAATTATGTCAATATTGGATAATATATTATCTATCGTTCACCTTCTTCCGGCAGGGGAATGTACATCTGCCGTTCCAGTTCTTCCCGGGGAAGGAAGGGTGCCAGGTCCTCCAAAGGCGGGCTTACCAGCGTGCCGTCGGGCAGGCGCTTTGCGGAACTTTTGGGCTCCCACACCTGGTCGGTATCCGTAAAGATCTCGCAGAAAACGGGACCTTTCTGCGCAAGTGCCGCATCCACGGCTTCTTTCATTTCCGCATTGCTGCGGGCGCAGAAATAGGGGTATCCGAAGGCCCCGGCGATCTTTTCGAACGCAGGGAAGGAAAGGTCACCGGACTGGGGCCCGATGCCCACGAAGTTCTTTTGGAACAGGTTGGTCTGCGTGATGCGGATGGAGTGATAGCCCTGGTTGTTGATCAGGAAGATCTTCACGGGCAGCCGGTTGGTGAGGATGGTCTGCAGTTCCTGCAGATTCATCATGATGCTGCCGTCGCCCTCCAGGCAGATGGTCTCCTGCCGTTCGCCGCCGATGCAGGTGCCGATGGCCGCGGGAAGTCCGTAGCCCATGCTGGCGATGGCGGAGTTGTTGGCGAAACGGGCGCCTTTTTTTATGTGCCAGGTCTGATGACCCGCCACGCAGCAGGCACCGTTGGAAACGGCGGTGAGGGCGTTTTCCGGAAGACGGCGGCTCAGATAGTCAAGGAAGGCGTACACGTTGGTGCCTTTGCCGCTCTCTTCTTTCTGGTCCGGACGCACCACAGGGTAGGTCTCTTTCCAATAGCGGCACTTCGCAAGCCACTCTTCGCCGCAGTAAATGCCCTTCGTCCCCATGCTGCCGGGGGCGTCTTTGGAATCCACGGTGCTCAAGGAAAGCGCGGCATCCGCTGCCTTGTCCAGTTTCGTAAGGAAATCCTTCGCGTCCGCCCATACCGGCATGTCCACGTGAAGGGTATGCTTTTTGAGCTCTCCTTCGTCGATATCCACCATAATGACCTCGGCCGCGCGGGCCCAGGTCTTCCAGTCGTACCCCACCTGGCGGATGGAGATTCGCGTGCCCACGGCAAGGATGAGGTCCGCGTTCTGCACGGCCCAGTTGCCGGGACGGTCGCCCATATTTCCGCCGCGTCCGCAGTAAAGCGGGTGGTCGGTTTCGATCAAATCAATAGCATTCCAGTAGGTCACCACCGGAATGTTCAGTTTTTCAAGCACCTGGCGGAACGCCTCATAAGCGCCGCTTAAACGGATGCCGAAGCCTGCGTAAAACACCGGGCGCCTCGCATTCCGAATCTTTTCCAGTACGGTTTCTACCGTACTTATGTCAACCGTCGGAGGAAGCATGCTGTCATCTTCCGCCGGATCGTAACCCTTGAGTCCTTCCGTCTCGATGGTCATCCCCTGGAAATTTACCGGGATGTCGATCCACACAGGACCGGGACGGCCGGTCACCGCCAGATGCCAGGCCTTTTCCAGATGATAGCGGATCTCGGACGGATCTTCGATCATCACGGCGTACTTGGTCATGGGCGCCGCGGACTTTACGATGTCATATTCCTGGTCGCCCATGGCGCGAAGCACCGCGCCGGTCTCTTTATACGCAAAGCGGGCCGTGGTGTCATAGCGCACCTGACCGCTTACCACAAACATGGGAATGGAATCCAGCCACGCGCCGCACACGCCGTTCAAGGCGTTGATGCCGCCGGGGCCGGTGGTGACGCAGAGAAGCGCGGGACGGTTCAACAGACGGGCGTAGGCTTCGGCCGCCATGGCGGAAGCCTGTTCGTGGTGGTTATAGGTAACGGTCAGCCCCTCTTTGTGGCCGAAGGCGTCGTTTAAGTGCATGGCACCGCCGCCAACCACGGAAAAAGCATCGGTCACCCCATGCTTCACCAGAAAATCCGCCACATAATCTGCCAGTCTGATCTTCATGATTTTTTCCTCTTGCTCAGTTTTTGACGTATTCCGTCGTTCTGCCGGCGCCCATTTCCCAAACCGTTCTATCCATCAAAACCGACATGTGAGCCGGAGAACAGTTTTTGCCGTGCGCGGCTCACATAAATGCTCACGAAACTTTTGCCGATTTGGACCTCTGAGACCCTTACCCCCGTTCCGGCTCACATCGCTTACGAAAATCCTGCCTAAATCGTCTTCAAATGGTTTACATAACTATTTTCATGTGAGCTAAATGCAGGAAAAACGTGCCAGCGGCTCACATCGCAGTTTTTGACCTCCGATCGCATGTGAGCCAAAACGGCCTTCAGGCGTCCTCCGGCTCACATGGGGGAACATGTTGATGTTATCTGATTTTTTCGATTTTCTTCTTATACTCTGAATTCGAACTTTTCTTTCCGTTTACGACTGCTTCAAACATTTCCGTCGCAAGTACTACACCAATCTTGTTCCTTGCAGTCAGATCGCCATATTTTTTCGCCAGCTCCCGATACTTTGCATTCACGTAATCTACTGTTTTTATCTGTTCGTCAATGGCCTTCATGATTACAGTATTCAGGTGCATGTTGACGGTCGGATCTGAATCACCGGCAGCCACATTATCCAATTCTTCTGCGGTCCTCGGTTTCACTTCCAATTCGAATCCGCCTTCGTGCATGCCATCCAGGTACATTTCTATATTGCTGTCCAATGACTCGTCGAATAATTCTTTTTCTTCCGCAATGTTGAATTTTGTATCAAAATCGGACAATTTTTCGATTTTGAAATTCCACGGGAAATAAATCCCCTCTTCCTCATTTTCTTCAGCACAGTCAGGATCCAGTTCACCGTCAAGATATCTTCCCAAAGTCCAGGCATTGTCTTCCCATATTCCCTGTCCGGTCCCGTCCACCAGAAAAGCCAGCTCTGTATTATCCAGTTTCACTTCTCTTTTATATACTTTACAATCAAACAGCCAGTCATCGCCGGTATCATACCAGAACGAAAACTTGTCCCCAAGGTCAGAAAGACTGTATTCTTTCATGGGCACTTCATTCACGTCATTCCAGCCTTCCTCAATAAACACATCCGGACAATAAGATGTTTTTCCTTTAAGGAACAGAAAGCAATGTTCAAATTCAGCCCTTACCGCTGTACACATCGCGCAGCCCAATTCGATAAGATTAATGTCTTCCCGAACCAGGATCGTTCGATTCAGGCGGTCTTTCTTGTAACGATACTCCATTTTGATTTTTTTATAATTCATATCGTTCATCCTTTCTGACAAACAATTCTGTCACGGGTGTCAGCGAAAACCGCCGCCCTGCACTTATCCTTTCACTGCCTCGATGATGGATTCTGCCATGTAGGCGAGCATTTCGTCCGTCATGCCGGGGTAGACGCCGATCCAGAAGGAGTCGTTCATCACCTGATCGGTGACGGTAAGGTCTCCCGCCACGCGGTAGGCGTCGGTGCCGCGGATCTGGTCGAAGCAGGGGTGCTTCACAAGGTTGCCGCTGAAAAGAAGGCGGGTCTGAATGTTGCGCCCCTCCAAAAAGCGGGTGAGCTCGTTGCGGGTGATGCCCGCCTGCGGCTTTACGGTAATGAGGAAGCCAAACCAGGAAGGATCGCCCCCTTCCACCGGCTCCGGCAGAAGGAGCTTATCGGAAACGCACTCCAGTGCCTCCCGCAGATATTTCCAGTTTTTCTTGCGTTTTTCAATAAACGACGGGAACTTCTTCAGCTGCTCGCAGCCCACCGCGGCCTGCATATCCGTCACTTTCAGATTGAAGCCGAAATGGCTGTACACGTACTTGTGATCGTAGCCGTGAGGCAGCTGGCCGAAATCGCCGTCGAAACGGTGGCCGCACATGTTGTCGTGGCCGGAGGCGCAGATGCAGTCACGGCCCCAGTCGCGGTAGGAAAGGATGAGCCTGTTAAGAAGCGGATCGTCCGTATACACGCAGCCGCCCTCGCCCATGGTCATGTGATGGGGCGGGTAGAAAGAGGACGTGCCGATATCGCCCCAGGTGCCCGTGAACTTCGTAACGCCGTTCATGGTATAGCGGGAGCCGAGCGCGTCGCAGTTATCCTCAATAAGCCACAGCCCGCGGCGGTCACAGAATTCCTTCACTGCCTTAATGTCGAAAGGATTGCCCAGGGTGTGGGCGATCATGACGGCCTTCGTTTTGGGGGACCAGGCCGCCTCCAGTTTTGTAACGTCGATATTCCCCTGGGGCACGGTCACGTCCACGAATACCGGCACGGCGCCGTACTGCAGGATGGGCGTTACGGTGGTGGGGAAGCCGCAGGCCACGGTGATGACCTCGTCGCCCCGCTTTATCTGGCGGTCTCCCAGTTCCGGCGCTGTAAGCACCATGAAGGCCAAAAGATTTGCGGATGAGCCGGAATTCACCAGATGGGCGAATTTCACGCCGATCCAGGAAGCGAAGTCCTTTTCGAACTGCTCCGCAAAACGGCCGGTGGTGAGCCAGAAATCAAGCGCCGCGTCAGTGAGCGCCTGCATTTCCTTTTCGTCAAAAACGCGGGAGGCGTAATTGATACGGTCTCCCGGCTCGAAAGCTTTTTTCGGCTCCTTAAAATCCTTATAATACTGTGCCACAAGCGCTTTGATCTGTTCGCGCGCCTCGGCTTCTGTCTTCCAATTGCTCATCAAATCTTTCCTCGAAAAATGCCTTGCTTATTCTTTCGGTCCATCCGCAGTCTTTTTGTCTTCCTGCGCGAAATTGATGCGTTCCTCTTCCACCACCAGCGGCCGGTTCATCACCCTCTGGTTGATGGACAGCACGTACTCGCCCACCAGACCCACGAAAAGGATCTGGATGGAGCCCAGGAACAAAAGTCCTATGAGCATGGGCGCGATGCCTGCCGGGAAACGGTCCCACCAGATGAGCTTCATGATGAGATAAATGATCGCCACCAGGAAACTTATCCCGCTGCAGATGGCGCCGATGAAGGTGGCCACGCGGAGCGCCACTTTTGTGTAGGAAGTTACGCTGAGCATCGCCGCATCGTAAAGGGTGTAGAAATTGTTGTGCGTCTTCCCCGCCCGGCGTTTCGGCTGCTCATAGGGGATCTCTTTCCGCTTGTAGCCAAGCTCCGCCACGATGCCGCGAAGGAAAGGCGTGGGATCTTTCAGGTCGCGGAGCACCTCGATGAAATCCCTGTCGTAAAGCCCGGAGCCCGTGAAGTGCTCGATCTGCTCCACGTTGGAGAATTTCTTGATCATCTTGTAGTAGAGGCTTCGAAGCCAGTACATGAACTTATTTTCCCGGCTGGTGGTCTTGATGCCGATGACGATCTTGTAGCCGTTCTCCCACTCGTGCACGTATTTGGGGATGAGCTCCACCGGGTCCTGAAAATCCGCCACCATACTGATGACGCAGTCACCGATGCACTGCAGCATGCCGTAATACGGGGAATTGAACTGGCCGAAATTCTTGGCGTTGAAAATGGCCTTGATCTTCGGGTTCTCCGCGCACAGACCGCGCAAAAGCGGCCGGGTGTTATCCTGCGAGTCGTTGTCGATGAAGACCAGCTCGTAGTCATAGGCGGGAAGTTCGGTTGTAATGGTATCGATCACGGCTTTCGAAATGGGGACCACGTTTTCCTCTTCGTTATAGCACGGGATCAGCACACTGATCTTTTTCATGAAATATACCTCAACTGGCACAGTGTGCCGGCTCACGCCGGACGCACAGTTTCCTCAACGCTTTTACCACAGCTTCCAGGGGGCGTTGCCGCTCTCCCACAGCTTCTCCAGCTGCTGGCGCTCTCTCTGGGAATCCATGCATTGCCAGTAGCCCTTGTGCACGTAGCTCATCAGCTGGCCCTCTTCTGCCAGGCGCTCCAGGGGCGTGGTCTCGAACACCGTTTCGTCCCCGTCCAGATAGTCGAAGATGCGGGGCTCCAGCACCATGAAGCCGGCGTTGATGGGGGCACCGTCGGACTGCTTCTTTTCGCGGAAGGAACGCACCGCGCCGTACTCGCCGATATCCAAAACGCCCTTGGTCTGGTCCATCTTGACCGCGGTGAGCGTGGCCACTTTGCCGTGGGACTTGTGGAACTTCACCAGCTCGTTCACGTCCACGTCGCACACGCCGTCGCCGTAGGTCATAAGGAACGGCTCATCGCCCACGTACTCTCTGATGCGCTTTATGCGGCCGCCGGTCATGGTATTAAGACCTGTATCCGCCACCAGCACGTTCCAGGGTTCTGCATTGGAATGAAGCACTTTCATGTCGCTCTTTCCGTCTTTGTAGCAGAACTCCACATCGGAGGAATTGATGAAATAATCGGCGAACCATTCCTTGATGATGTGCTGCTTGTAGCCGGCGCAGATAATGAAATCGTTAAACCCGTAGTGGGAATATCCCTTCATGATGTGCCACAGGATGGGCATGCCGCCGATCTCTATCATGGGCTTCGGCTTGAACTGCGATTCTTCGGAAATGCGGGTGCCGAACCCGCCGGCAAGAATTACGACTTTCATGAATGGGTCTCCTTTCTGTCCACGCCTTCGCTGGATTCCTTCCGGAAAAGGATCTGCGGGGTCATGAGCATGAGCTTGATATCCAGAAGCAGGGAATAGTTTTCAATGTAGATAAGGTCCAGGCGCAGCTTGTCGTACGTGCCCGTCTTGTAGCGTCCGTACACCTGGGCATACCCGGTAAGACCGCCTTTCACTTTGGTGCGGAAGGCAAACTCCGGGGTGTTCTTCACGTACTCCGCCACCAGTTCCGGTCTTTCCGGTCTTGGTCCCACGATGCTCATGTCTCCCAGGAAGATGTTGATGAGCTGGGGCAGTTCGTCCAGACGGCAGGCACGCAGCACCCGGCCCACTTTCGTGATGCGGGGGTCGTCTTCCTCCGCCATCACCGCGCCGGTGACCTGCTCCGCGTTGGGCACCATGGAGCGGAATTTCAATATGTCAAACTCGCGGCCATTGAGGGTGAGCCGCTTCTGCCGGTAGAACACCGGGCCGCCGTCGGAAAGTTTGATAGCCAGTGAGATCACCAGGAACAAGGGCGACAGTATCAAAAGGGTCATGGCAGATAATAGCAGATCCGCCGCTCTCTTGATGAACGCCTCATGGGGCAGAAGACCTTCGTTGCGCATTTTTACCAGCGGCGTATCAAACGAGCTGATGTCCGACGTCCCCTTCATGAGGATGTCCGTGATCTTGGGCACCATGTAAGTCACTTTGCCGCCGCCGAAACAGTACTTTAAGATATCATTTCGAAGCTCTGCCGTTACGTCGTTGATGATCACGGCACCGTGCCGGTCCACCGCCCGGAAGATCTCACTCAGGGAGACGGGCGAAGAAGCCAACGTCGATACCGCCTCTGTCACCTGATACAGTTCACTGCGGTGATCCATCTTATCCTTTAATTCCAACGCGGAATCCGTACCATAAATGAGAAGGGCATCCTTGATCCCGCAGAACTTCCGATACAGCTTCTTTGCGAAAAGAGACCACAAGAAGCAGATCACAAAGTCGATGAGCGTAAGCCGCACCATGGGCATGGCAGAGATCACGCCATTGGCGATCAGACAGATCTGCAGCCATGTGATGAAATTCACCAGCAGCACGCTGATCCACTGGGACACCGTCACATCCAGAAGCTTTAAACTGCCGAAGTCGAAACTGTCGCACACTTTAAAGACCACATAGGCAATGACCGCATAAACGCCCATAAGGATGACCTTACCACGGAACAGGAACATGCCGTCCTGCAAGATCACCCGATACTGATCCCAGATGATGTAATAGACCACAGTCAGAAGCAGCACTTCCAGAAGTCCCGCGATCCGTGGAAACAGTGTTCTTGCCGTATTCGATTTTAGAGCAGACTTACCCATAATCCCTTGTATGATAACACAAAAAGACCCGTATGACTACCGCTTAAGTCTTACAGGTCTTTTAAGAATCAATATTTGTTTACTGCCCTGCCGTCCGGCGGATGCGATGTGAGCCGCTGAGCGCATTAAGGCCGTTCCGGCTCACACGCCGAAAAAGGCAAAAAACGCGATGTGAGCCGCTGGCGTGGTTTGACGCCGACAGGTTCACATGTAAAAAGTTATGTAAACTATTCTGAGACGGTTTCGGAAGGATTTTCAAGGACGATGTGAGCCGCGAAGGGGGTCAAGGCGCCAGAGGTCCAAATCGGCAAAAATTTCCTGAGCATTTATGTGAGCCAGAAGCGGCTCAAGCCGCTCAGAGGCTCACATGCCGGTTTTCGAGGTGAACTTTTAAGGCTTTACCTTTAAGAATCAGTATTTGCGGAAGAGTTTGTTCCACACGCTCTGCAGGGTGAGCCATAAAGAGCGCGGAACGGAAAGGTCCAGGTCATCCCGGTACATGCGGTACTGGTATTTCAGGAGTTTTGCCTTGTTGGAGGAAACGGACGCGGCGCCGGTACGGTACTTTGCCAGGACCGCTCCCACGCTGAGGCACTCGCCGCACTTTTCCGGCGCGCCAAGGCACTCGCTGCACTTTTTTAGTACCTTAAGCCAGGTGACCATGTCTTCTCGGGTGTATTTTCCTTCCGGCATGCAGACCTTCCCCACCTTTTCGGTATCGATCATGGCGGAAAGGCAGCCGATGGTGTTGTTGGTGAGGACGTCCGCGTAAGTCACCCGCGCGGGAGGCATGTACTCGCTGATAACGTTCATGGCCTCATCACACACGTAATACCCGTGGCAGCTGAAAGCACAATCCCGGGTGGTCATGAACTCCGTCTGAACAGCAAGCTTCTCCGGAAGCCAGGCGTCATCCGCGTCAAGGAACGCCAGGAACCTGCCGGAAGCAGCCCGGATCCCCACATTCCGTGTGCCGCCGGGGCCCGGGTTCGTTTCGTTCTGCAAAAGGCGGATGCGCGGATCGGCAAACGCCTTCACCGCGGAAACGGAATCATCCGCGGAGCAGTCGTCCACAATGATCATCTCCCAATTGGCATAGGACTGCCCGAGGACGCTTTCGATCGCCTCCCCGATAGTCTTTGCCCCATTATGGCAGGGCGCTATGATACTTACTTTTCCGTAGTCCGTCATATATTCGTCAGGATACCAGAGAAGCGGCCAGGATCCTTTCGCAGATCTCGCCCGCGGTTACAAATCCTTTGTCGGAAAGCTCAGCGGCAGATTCGCGCAAAGCTTTCTCAAAGCCGTCTGCCAGCTGCCGGTATGTCCTTACGGCAATGCTGCGTCCCAGCCCCACCTCATCGGCACAGGCATAAATGTTTTCTTCTTTTACCCGGCGGATGTCATACTCACCGCCGATGCTCATGGCCATCTGCTTTGTCGAAGCGTCATAAATGACAGTGCTTACCATATCGTACACAGGCGCCAGACGGACAGCGTTCAGCTCCTCATCGTACAGAAGCGAGCTGTTTTTGATGTGCCCGTCGGTGTTTCCCAAAAGAATGTTGAGAACCACCGTTTTCCACAGTTCCACCTGGTCGCGCAGAGGATCGGCCGAAAACTTCCTCAGGATATCAAACATCCCCCGCAGGTATCCGGCATGATCGTGCTCATATTTTTCGGCCGCAGGAATGCCCATTGCCTGAGAAAAGTCCTCCTGATGGAGCCGGTACGGCCTGGGCAGGCCGTCGATGCGGGCAGAGTTTTCCGTGATCTTTCTGTCGTAGCGCTTCGCGGCAAACAGCACGTCTCTGTCTTCGGCATCTCCCGTATTGATAATGAAACATTCCGGCACGGCAAGGCCCAGTTTTTCCGCCGTCAAAAGACAAAGCTTTTCATTGGGCACGATCCCGTCAAGCCGCACATGGCTCTGTTTTACGATGTGTGTGCTGGGAGCCGTTCCTTTCGGCAGATACCATTCGCCCGACGGCTCGTCATAGTAGAGCCCAACCTTGCCGGTGGCGCCTGCCAGTGACAGATGCGTTTCCACCAGGATCTGGGAAGACTTGGAAGCGCCCTCATTGGCCAGAGCCTTCACCTGCTCCATGCCGAGCCTGTCATAAGAATCGTTTGGAGGCTCTTTTCCGTCGGAAATACGGATCGCCCCCAGGCATTCCTGACCCAGGCCGAAAAGCATGGAGACGTAATCATCCTCATCCACGTGCATCCAGGACGCAACGGAGCGCCTGGTGAATCCTTCCGGCAGAAGACCGGAAAAGAA
>JAKSPC010000023.1 GCA_024405155.1 Lachnospiraceae bacterium
TGAAAGGAGTATCGGCACGTGATATGAGTATTTCCATCGGACAGAATCCCGGATATATTAACAATATTGAAACAGGAAAGGCACTTCCGTCAATGGCAGGCTTTTTCTATATTTGTGATTATCTGGGCGTTTCTCCACAGGAATTCTTTGATACTGAATCTCCGGATCCTGAATGCCTCAATCACATAATAGAAAATCTCAAGAAGCTCAATACCGAGTATCTTGATTCGGTCTCGGTTATTGTTGAAGGACTTGCAAAAAAATAGTTTTCAATACTATGTCATTAGATTTAAGATGACACTTCGCAGCTTCACCAAGCGCCTCTCCTACTGAAAGTCTTTTGGAAGCACATTCCATACACACATCATCAAATGATTCCGGCATTTCTATGGGTTTTCTCCCGAATATCTTTCCGTTTGCTTATGTGATGAAGACATATTAACCAGAATGCTCGATCAGGAACTGTAACTTCCTTAGTGCCTCTTTCACATCGCAGGATACGTTATAAATCGCTTCTTTTTCATATAAGCTACAGTCTTCTAACAGTTTTCCGAATTCCAAGAGATATTCTCCGCGGCCAGCCGACTGATCTCCGTAAAGAAGACAGTCGGCTGAAACCTCCAGTGCCTCGGCGATCTGCATAAGGACCTGCATGGAAACCTTTTTCTGACCGTTCTCAATATAGCAGACATAGGTATCTGAAATATCCGCTTTTTCAGCAAGAACCGCCTGGGTGTAACCCTTCGCTCTCCTTCTTTCGCGTATGCGGTTTCCGATCTGTACATAATCAGGCTTCATACAGTGTGCCTCCTCCGTCAGTCTCTGCATTCTGTTCTCCGCTTTCAAAATACTTTTCCAATTCCTTTTCGTCACACGGGCGGTATATCGTTGTATTGTCTAAAGCAAAAATCTTCCCAGAAAGCATTCCACAGTCTACAGACCTGTATGCATCTTCAAACTGATACATTTTAGCGTCTAATGTATCGAGGATATTAAGAGCCTGCGCCTCAGCTGTTGCCGGAACCGTAATCGCACCGTATTCTGCTTTTCCGTGATGTGCGGCGATACAGTGCTCAAGAAGCCTGATACGCTCGCATTTAACTCCGAGTTCCTCTGCCGCTTTTTCAATCATTTGGATACCGATCGGCGTATGTCCGAAAAGTCTTCCGTCAATTGTATAATCCGCCTCCCCGGTCATTGTTGTCTTAAGCTCGACAATCTTTCCGATATCGTGGAGTGCCGCAGCCGCGATAAGCATCTCCGCATCAAGATCGGTATAAACGCTGCACATCTGCTTCAAGCTTTGCCTTGATGTCGTCTGCGGTTGCCTTGTCAGCGCCTTCACAGATGCCGCATGATCAAAAACCTTACATTTGCCTTAAAATAAAGGCGTTTTCGCATTATATACTGGTATTCTTCTTTACATTGTGGTACAATATATTTACCGATATTACCGATATGCAAAGGAGAAACAGCCAATGGCTTCAGCCACTATTCCTGAGGAAGTGAGCCGGTTTCGTCCGGGCCCGTGTACGGAGATCAAGCACATCAACGGACACTACTACGTATACATGTACCAGTCAGTCCATTTGCAAAGCGGCAGATGGGGAAAGAAGACCGGTAAAAGTATCGGCACCATCATTCCGGGGCAGGGTTTTGTTCCAAACAGAAACTATGGCCTTTATACCGGAGAAGGATCTGCCGATGAGATCACCATCCTTGAGTATGGGCAGTACGCTCTGATCGGAGCGGTTGCCGCTGATGTGAAGTCCGCCCTGGAAAGCCACTTTCCCCTGGATCGCGCGGCACAGATATTTGCGTACGCAAGCATTCTGTTCGTCAACGGCTTCACACATTTGGATCAGGTCCATCGCTACTATGAGCAGTGCTGGCTGTCGCAGGAATTTAAAGACTTCACCTTCCGTATGGGAAAGACAGCACTCGGCACTCTGCTGGAAAACCTCGGACGCCGTACGAGACGTATCACAGCATACGAACAGGCTGCGGTCGATCAGTCATCCGCGATAGCGATCGACGGTCACGCGATCCGATCCTGTTCCGAAGAAAACGATCTTTCGGAATCCGGATATAAGTTCCGGGAACTTGGCGAAGATCAGGTCAACCTGCTCATGGGTTATGATACCGTTTCAAAAATGCCGCTGTTTGCACGGATGTATCGCGGTTCCTGCAACGATAAATCCAAGATCGAAGATCTTACGGCACTGCTTTCCTTTTCCGGTGTGCTGTTCATCGTGGACCGTGGCTTTTACAGCCGCAAAAATCTGGACCGTTTTTCCGAAAACGAGAACACCTTTATCATTCCGGTACCGACGAATGCCGATGCCTTTCAGATCGCCATGAAGGATCCGATGTACACGGACAGCTTTTACTACAGAGCCGGCAAGAAGCAGGCCAGGATCGAATACAGAGAGCGCCCGATATCCGGCACCGAAAGCGTCTATGTTTTCCGTGACATTGACGAAAACGAAAAATGCCGGTTCAACTATATCCATTCCATGGAACTCGGAAAGTCCGGCTATACACAGGAAGGCTTTAACAAAAACAAAGAGTTGTTTGGCGTATATGTCTTCCAGAGCAACAGCGGACTTCGACCGGAAGAGATCTTTGCCGCCTATAAAAAGCGCTGGGGCATTGAGACCTTCTATCAGTACCTGAAAAACAGAGGCGATTATAACGACCTGATGATTCAGGACTACTACAAAGAGCAGGGGTTTTCCTTCATCATGCTGATCGCCGGGCAGATCCATCAAAAGATGATCGCAGCGGTGAAGACCCTTAACGACAGCACCATCTCCACGCAGGATGTGCTCCTTGCGGCAAGATGCATGAAGATGGAGCGGCGCGGCAATGTATGGAGTCTCAAAAACACAAGGAAGAAAGACCTTGAACTTTTTAAAAAACTCGGCTTCGAACCGGCTCTTTCCGTCACCGTCAGCAACTGACGGGTGGGACATATCGGCAAAAAGCTAAATGATTATGACTAAATTAAAGTCGGGGGGCACTATGGAAACTGATAAGATGCTCAAAGCATTGGGCGAACCGATGCGGTTCAAAATCTACGGCTGTCTTTTGGAACGAAAGCACTGTGTGCGTTCTCTATCCAAAAAGCTCGGTATCACGGAATCTGCAATTTCGCAGCATATCAAAGTTATGAAGGAAGCGGGACTGGTGTACGGCGAGAAATACGGCTATCACATGCACTATCTCCCCTCACAGGAAGCGCTGGATTTACTCGTGAGCTGCTTTGCGGAAATGAAGGAAATGTCCTTATCACTGGATCGTGATATGACGAAATGCCAATGCGAGTATCGGGAGGTAGAGTAAGATGCCGCTTCTAATACAGCTTTTTCTTACATTTGCAAAGATCGGTCTTTTCACCTTCGGCGGTGGTTATGCCATGATCTCAATGATCGAAAACAACTGCGTGGAGAAGAAAAAATGGATCACCCACGATGATATGATGAATGTCACAGTCATCGCAGAGTCCACGCCGGGCCCGATTGCGATCAACTGCGCAACTTTTGTCGGCTGCAAGCAGGCGGGATTCATCGGCGCGCTGGTCGCAACCCTTGGTATGGTGTTGCCATCCTTTGTGATTATCTATCTGATCTCCATATTTCTGGATAACTTCCTAGAGATCGTCTGGATCGCAAATGCCTTTAAGGGCATCAAGATCGCTGTTGGTATTCTGATTCTGGATGCCGGGATCACGATGATCCAGAAGATGCAGAAAAAGCCCTTGCCCCGAGCGATCATGCTTTGTGCCTGCGCAGCGATGCTTGTCATTAACGTCTTTTCTCTGAAATTCTCCTCGATTGCGCTGATGCTGATTGCAGGCGTCATCAGCCTGATTATCTTCATGGCGAAGGACGCTCCGGCACAGAAAGGAGGACATAAGGCATGATCTATCTTGACTTATTGCTTGGATTTCTTCGTGTCGGCTGCTTTGCCTTTGGCGGAGCGTACGGAGCCATTCCGTTGATCCGTGACGTGGTGCTCTCTTATGGATGGCTTACCGATGAACAGCTCACCTATATGATTGCTGTCAGCGAAAGCACGCCGGGCCCGATCATGGTAAACCTTGCAACTTATGTAGGCAGCAGTCAGGCAGGATTCTGGGGTGCGGTTCTTGCAACATCAGCAGTCGTTCTTCCGTCGTTTATCATTATCCTGCTTTTGATGATCGTTCTGAAAAACATCATCAAGAACAAGTATGTGCAGGCGGTGCTTCGTGGTCTCAAGCCCTGTATCATCGGTATCATCATGGCGACCGGCATCTTCATGATTGTGAACAACGTGATGAATATTCGTGCAGAGAATGGATTTGAACTGAAAGCACTGATTCTGACGGTGGTTCTTGCCGCTGTCATGTTCCTGCCAAAGCCGATACTGAAAAAGAAAGTTTCACCGATTATATTGATCGTTATATCAGCAGTTCTTGGCATTATGGTGTATGGAATCGGCTGACAGTTCGCAATGATTAAGCAACGGCAGCCATCCGTGTTCAGAAATAGATAAATTGGAATTTACTCTTTTAGTCACTTAAAAGAGATCCAGGCAGCTGTCCAGGTAGATCTCTTCCCGCACCTTTAACTGCCACTGCGGGCGGGTGAGGTAATACAGCAGAAACTCCAGCACCACCGCGCTTCCCAGGCCCCGGCCTTCTATCTTGAAGTTGGAAAAGCCCATGGGAAGATAGATGTTCTGGATGTCCTCGCGGCTGATGAACGCGGGATTTTCCATGGCGCGGGAAAAGCGGTAGCCTTCCGCGGCGTATGGACTGCGGCAGATATGATCCGCGCAGGGCTCTCCCAGGCTTTTTAAACTCACATTCTCATAGCATGCTTTCCGTTCTTTACAGTTTATGTCGCAGCACTCATTGACAAGGAACTCTGCCTTGTCTTTTTCTTTTTGCGACAGACCCTCCAGCAGAGAGAAAGCTTTGTTCAGCCGGAAATCCGGCACCACGTAATTGAATTCCTCCCGGTCCAGTTCTTTTTTCAGATCTGCAAACTCCGTGAGCACCTTTGTGGTGGAGGAAACGAGGTACAGGGTGGGGTAGGTTTCCCGCAGATAGGAAAGGAGCAGCTCCGAGTGGACGATGACGCCGTTTTTTACGCTCTGTCCCGCCCTGCTGCCGGCGGTTTCTTTCGCAGGAAAAGTATATTCCGGGGCAGTGCTTCCGCCGCCGGCGGCTTCAGCAAAGAGTTCACACAGTTTGTTGCACTTTCTGTCGGAAAGACGCTCCGGCAAAAGAAGGGAATTGCTGAAGGTGAGCCTTCCGGAAATGCCGTATTCGGAAAGGAGCGAAAGCACGGACTCTGCGTCATCCCCTCCAAAGCCCACCCGGCCGCCGCCCCACAGGGCATCCGCCGGCGCGCCGTAGAGAGAGGCGATCTCGCAGTCTTCATAGAACCACTCCCTGTGACCGTAAAAAAGCGGCAGGAACTTCCGGTAGAGCTCCGTAAATTCAAAGAGCCCGGGAAGATGAAAATATGCGGTTTTTCCTAAATGCTCCTTCATTTGCAAGGCCTGCTGTGCCACGGTCTTTCCCTCGTACTGTTCATAGCCGGGCCCGATGTAGGCCACTTCGATATCGTCGTAGCCGAAACCGATCATCAGGCTGGTGGCGGCGCACATCGCCCACTTCCAGGATGCGGTCTTTTTCAAACAGTACACTTCCCGTGAAGGCATCGTTTCCCGTGCCGTCATAGATCTTTGCGTTCTTCAGTAATGTCACAGCCATAGCTTTTCTCTCCCTCTTTTCACAGATGCGCCGCCCTTTTTTGGAGGCGTTTTCCAAACGTCAGTACTTGTTCCTTACCACTTCCAGGGCGCAGATGAAATCTGTAAATTCCAGTTTTTCACCTTCATCCGTGACGGCAAAGCCGGTCATTTTTCCGAAGACCTGATGCTGGCTGGAAATGATGACCTGGTAGTTCATTTCGGCAGCCCGGTCCAGGATGGGCACGAAATCCGCCTCGAACCGTCCGTCATCCGACGTGATCTTCCAGGGATCGGTGAAGCGGAATTTCCCCTCGCTGTTTCCGGGGATCTCAAAGGTCACTTCGTTCAGTTTGTGGATCTTCCCTTTGTAATACAGGCAGTTTTCGGATGCGGAGGATCGGTCGGAAAAGCCGTAGCCCAGGTTGAATCCGAAAGGCTCGCCGGAGAGCCTGCCGGAACCGGTGCCCCAGTACCAGGTGTTGTCGTAGGTCCATACGCCGCGGCCCCAGTCCAGGCAGCCAAGCGTCGTTTTCCGATCCACGTATTCCTTGCGGTCACCGTAGGAGACCACGCCTTCCGCCTCCAGACAGTTCCGCTTGCAGTTGTAGTAGAACGCCGTCTCCTTTTCCGCCCAGGGCGTGGCGATGTACATGGCTTCCATTTCGGGCTCATACACGTCCAGCTCGCAAAGAAGATTCTTGTGCCTGTCAAAATTGCGGAAATTGCAGGAGATGTGCCGGTGGTCCCCCGCGTTTTGAAAGCTCATGTCCAGGCGTTTGGTGTGGCATTCGGCATTTGCGTCCGCCACCCTCTTTCCCAGGCCGAACTTTTTGCCCCGGGGAAGGAGCACCAGTTCCGACTCCGTGTGTTCCGTGGCTGTCTTCAGATCGATGAACGATGCGGACAGCAGGCCGATGTAGCCAAGGTCCGATATGGTGAAGGCCAGGGCGAAATTTTCGTTGGTGAACAGGTAATAGTCCCATTCCTTTTTCCGGTACCAGGGCGCCAGGATATTTTCCCGCGCGTATTCCATGATCTCCGTTCTGGCAAAGCCGGGCTCCCGGATGGTGCCGTCCGCTGACGGTACCTGGATCATTTTTACGATCTCTGTCTGCATATGGTCTCCTTTCTTCCTGTGTTCTAACGTTTTTGTTTTCTCATTTTTATGATGGCAGTGATGCAGAGGATCGCTCCCGCCGCTCCCACACACGCAAAGAGGAGCATGGTCTTTCGCACGGATATCCGGTCAATGAGAATACCGCACGAAATGCTGGACAGGATAACGCCCAGCGTTCCCATGGATGCCGCGAGGCTCTGCGCCTTTGCCGAATCCTCATAAGGGATCTTTTTAATGGTGTATGCAACGATAGCCGGTGTATACAGACCATACCCCGCAAAATGCAGGATCACTCCCGGATAGATCGCCGGAATGCTTCTTACCAGGGCAAAAAAGAGCGTCTTTCCCACGAAGAAACAGATGCTTAACGCCAGCACCGTATCCCCGTGTTTTTTGGAGATCCTGCGCCACAGAAGCATCGCTAGGATCTCCAGGGCCGCATAGGCTGCATTGATATATCCCATATCCGCCGCCGTTCCGCCAAGATCTTCCACGATGTTGATCAGGAAGACTGCCACCGCGCCGTCCCCGGTGAGTACCAGTCCCAGTCCAAGCAGCAGAAGGCCGAAATCCCGGTACTGCTTCAGAAAAGCCGGTATACTCTTTCCCCTGCGCGGCCGTTCCGCAGCTTCCGCCGTATTGCTGCCGCGTTTTGCATCTGCTTCGGACGTTCTGTCTCCCGCAATTTTTGCCCGTTGTTTTCTCAGGGACCGTCCTGCGGCAAAAACCGCCGCGGCAAGAAGAACAAGCGCAAACAGCGCCAGTTTCGTGATCACTGTATAGGGATACGTCTCCAGCAGTTTTCCCAGAGTAAGAGAAGTAACAACATAAGAAAAGGATCCGAAGGCGCGGCCGGTACTGTATTCCATGCGATAGCCGCAATGCTCCGCATCCACGCAGACCTCGGTACAGAGGGGCAGCAGGGCCCACATAAGCCCCATCCAGATGATAAAAATGATCCCCGGTATGATACCTGCCCGGGTGAAACAAAGGACGGCGCTTCCGGCAGCGAGCTGCACCGCGATGATCCCAAGAAGTGCCCCTGTGGAGGTGAGTTTTCTTCCTTCGTCGATAATGGGGGAAAGCACCATGGGCAGGAAGAATGCCAGCGTACAGGCCAATGCCATGACAGTTCCCGTGACTGTGCCGGAAAATCCCAGGCTCTGCAGATAAAACGCCGCATAGGAGCCAACGGCACCGTAGGCGCACCAGTAAAGCCCCTGGATCAGGGCATAGTCCATGTTCATTTTTCGGTTTTCGTTTTTCCCGATGTTCATGTTTCTGGCATAAAACAGGTTTTAAGCAGACGGAGGCCGGTACTGTAATCCCATTATACGGATATGGGCGCCAAATGTATATATTTTTTGCGTAGCGGGGCATGTGTTTCTGTGCTACAATCGGGGCAGAAATGATCCCCTGCGGCAGTTCACATGAGCTGCCCGATAACAGAAAAAACTGGAGGAAATCTATGAAGATCCTGATCGGAAAGCTTGGTGCGGAAACCAATGATTTCGCAACTGAGATCTGTAACATGAAGCGTTATGCGCCGCTTGGCATCTGCCAGGGCGACCGGCTGATCCCCACCTACCGCGGCACCGCGGACTACCTTGGCGGCATGATCAAGGCCGGCGAAGAGGAAGGCGTGGAGATGTTCCCGTCCATCGGCATCCTGTGTGCCGTTCCCACGCTGGAAAAAGAATGCCTGGAGGAAGCTGTGGAAATGCTGCTTTCCTACATAAAGCCCTTAAAAGACGAGCTTGACGGCATCTGCTTAGGCATGCACGGCGCCGGCGCTGCCAGGGGCATTCCGGATATGGAGGCCTATACACTTAAGCGCGTGCGTGAAGTGGTGGGACCCGACATGCCTATCATGAGCTCCCTTGACCTGCACGGAAACATCAGCGAAGAAATGGTGTCTCTTTCCGACGGTCTTTTCGGCGTTAAGAATTATCCGCACATCGATGAATATGATGCCGGATACCTTGCCATGAAGACGCTCATCCGCACCATCCGCGGCGAAGTGAAGCCCCGGTTGGCGGTGAGAAGACTTCCGCTTCTGGTCATGCCGGCTATCGGCTGCACCTTTAAGAGCCCCATGATGGACATCCGCGATCACGTGGCAGCCTACGCGAAGGAGAACGGTCTCATCGACGCCACCTTCTTCCACGGATTTTCCTACACGAATGTTCCCTACGCCGGCTCCTCCCTGGTGGTCGTTTCCGAAAAGGACGCACAGAAACACGCCGACACGCTGGCAAAGTGGGTATGGGAAAGAAGAGCCGCACTGGTCCCCGAGTGCCTTACCTGCGCGGAGGCCCTGGACAGAGCCGAGGCGGAACTTGCAAAACCCGGTGACGGCTACGTGGTCATCAACGAGACTTCCGACAACCCCGGCGGCGGCACCCCCGGCGACGGCACGCATCTTTTACGGGAATTCTTAAAGAGAAACGAGCCCGGCATGCTTTTCGGCAGCATCGTGGATCCCGAGTTTGCCTTTAAGGCACACGCAGCCGGCGTGGGCGGCACCGTTTCCGGACTTCTGGGCGGAAAGAGCGATAACCTGCACGGCGAGCCTATCGAGATCAAAGACGCCGTGGTCCTTGCCCTTTCCAATGGCGAGGCGACCTACGTTTCTCCCATGCACCGCGGACTCCGCATGCATCTGGGAAAGACCGCCCGCGTCCGTGTAGGCAATGTGGAGATCGTGGTGAATGAAGTAAAGGGCATCCAGGGCATGGACGACCGTCCGTACCTTGTAACCGGCGCCGACATCAACGAATACCGCATCGTAGGTTTAAAGTCCAGCATTCATTTCCGCGCCTGGTTCGACAGCCACGCAAAGGCCATCGTCACCGCGGACCCGCCGGGGATCCACACGTCCAATATCGCGCAGCTGCCCTTTACGGACATCACCCGGCCTGCGTACCCCCTGGATCCGGACACGAAGTTCGAAATCTGACATACTGCAATTTCATCTGTTCCCCGAAAGGCTGCCGCTTAGTGCGGCGGCCTTTTTTGACGGCGGCCTTTCTGTCCCGGCAGCATCTTTGCCGGCGTCATATTTCAGCGGAATACATATAATAGGGGAGTTTTGTGCGAATTATATGTATGCGACAGCGGCCAGCAGGGGCTGATATACATATAATACGGGTGTTTTTGCCAAATTCTATGTATCAGACGACGTTCAGCCGGGGCTGACATACATATAATAGTGTATTTTCTGCCAGATTCTATGTATCCCGCACCGCCCGGCAGGGGCTTTTGTACATATAATAGGATCATTTTTATTGAATTATATGTATCCCATAGTATCTGGCAGAATCCATATACATATAATAACGCTTTTTTTGCAGAAATATATGTATCCCGTTGCGTCTGGCAAAGACCGGTCGAAGTTTTTCTTGACTTTCTGTGATTACTGTGTATATATAGTATATACAGTTTGAGAGAACGATGCCGGCCTCTGCGCCGGCTTACGGAAAGGAACATAGCTTTGACGATTCTTTTAAGCAGCAAAAACGGAGTCCCCATTTATGACCAGATCTGCTCACAGATCCGGGATCAGATCATTGGCGGAAAATTAAAGGAAAACGAGATGCTTCCTTCCATCCGTGGCCTGGCGAAGGACCTGGGCATCAGTTTCATTACCACGAAACGGGCCTACGAAGAGCTGGAGCGGGAGGGCTTCATCTACACGCTGCCGGCCAAGGGCTGCTACGTGGCGCCAAAGAATGTGGAACTGATCCGGGAGGAGAATTTAAAAAAGATCGAAAAGCACTTTTCGGAAGCCGCGAAGCTTGCCGCAGCCAACGGGATCTCCGGGGAGGAGCTCCTTAAGATGTTTACTCTTACCATGGAGGAAAATCTATGAACGCACTGGAACTGAAAAACGTATGCAAAACATACCCCGGTTTTCGGCTGGATGATCTTACCCTTATGCTTCCGGAAGGATGCATCCTGGGACTCATCGGCGAAAACGGTGCCGGAAAAAGCACCACTATCCGGCTCATCTTAAACATGATCCGGAAGGACGGCGGAGACATTTCCGTGCTGGGAAAAGAGATCGTAAAAGATACTGACCTTCCGAAGGAAGACATCGGCGTTGTGCTGGACGAAGTGGGGATCCCGGAGTGCCTGACCGTTTCCCAGATCGAAAACGTGATGAAAAACGTTTTCAGAAACTGGGACAGCAACGAGTTTCACAGGATCACGGCAAAATTTTCCCTTCCCGACGGAAAACCTTTCAAAGACTTTTCCCGGGGCATGAAGATGAAGACCGGCATCGCCGTGGCGCTGAGTCACCACGCCAAGCTCCTCATCCTGGATGAGGCCACCGGCGGGCTGGACCCGGTGGCAAGAGACGAAGTGGTGGAGATGTTAAACGACTTTACCAGAGACGAGACCCATTCCATCCTGATCTCTTCCCACATCGTGAGCGATCTGGAAAAACTGTGCGACTACGTGGCTTTCCTGCACAAGGGAAAACTCATGCTATGCGAGGAAAAAGATGTCTTAAAAGACCGGTACGGTTCCGTGCGCATGACGGCGGAAGACGCGGACCGGCTGGACAGAAGCGCAGTGCTGTTCCGGAAGGATACCCCTTACGGCACGGAGCTCATCGTCAGACGGGACCTGGTTCCCGCGGATGCCGAAATCACGCCTGTCGGCATCGAGGAATTGTTTGTTGTCATGGCAAAGGAGAACTAAATGAAAGGACTCATTATTAAAGATCTGTATCAGATGGCAAAGTACTGCCGGTCGTATCTCATCATCCTGCTGGTATTCCTTACGGCATCGACCATGAACACCTCCCAGTGGTTCTTCCTGTTTTATCCCTGCCTTCTGTGCGGCATGATCCCCGTAACGCTTCTGGCCTACGACGAGCGGAGCCGCTGGGACCAGTATGCCCTTACGCTTCCCGTTTCCAGAAAAGAGATCGTTACGGGAAAATACCTCATCGGCATCGGCACTATCCTTGTGACGCTCCTCATTTCCATGGCCATTTCCGCGCTTGGCATGGTAAAGGCGGGGTCATTTTCCGTAAAGCACCTTATGTCTCTTGCCGGTACGATCTTCATGGCGGCCGCACTCACCTCTTCCATTACGCTTCCCTTCATGTTTAAGCTGGGCGTAGAGAAGGGACGGGTCATCTACTATGTGGTGATCGGCGCCATGACCGCCCTTGTTTTTCTTCTTTCCAACGTTATTCCTTCTGTACAGGAAGAGACGGCAGAGGCTGCAGCAAACGCGGCCTCGCTGGCTGCGAAAATTCCGGCCGTGATCCCGTTTCTCATCGGCATCGCCGCCATCGTCATCTCACGGATACTGTCTGTAAAATTCTACGAAAAAAGAGAGCTCCGGTGAGCTCTGCTGTAGGAGCCGCCGTCCACGGCTGCCCTGGTGGGAAGATATCCGCCCAGGCCGTTTGAAAGCTGGATGACGAACACCTGCTCAGCCTTCCTTCGGCTGTGTTACGTGCCACACCCGTTCATGCAGTTCCTTGATGGCGGTACCGCAGAAAGCACATTGCTTGTGGCCCAGATTGGTCACCGGAGCGCCGCAGTTGGGACAGTTGAGGGAAAGTCCCATCTTGGCGGGATCGTATTTCATGGCGTCCTGCACGTAGATGACCGGCGTGACGAACCGGGTCTCTTTGTGCTTTCCGTCTTTGTCGTAAGAAGCCGAGGTCTGGGTCTCGATGCGGCAGAGCCCTTCCTTGTTGTCGTACCGGGAGATCACCGTGCGGTGAACGGCATCCGGGTCCGCGCCCAGTTCTTTTGCAATGTATTCCTTTACTTTGTCCTGCACCTTGAGTCGGAACTGCTCCCAGTTGAAATTCGGAAAATCCTTTTCGATCAGCGGCAGCAGAAGATCCGTCATGGAGGAAACGCTCCTCTCTTCCGACAGGAACTTATCTTTTGCTTCCGCCATGCCCTGAAAGATGTTGGGAGTGCCGAATTCCCGCTCGCTCAATTCCCTGGCCTTGTTCCGGATGCGGAAATAGAGGGTGAGGATCACCACGATCAGGGCGATGAGGACCACGATGAGAAGAATGCGGAGGATGTTACTCATGAGGCAGTTCTCCTTTCTTTTTCAGAACATACAGACAGCACAGTTCAAACAGACACATGAAAGTCCAGCCGGCCATGCAGGCAAAAGCCTCTCCCACCACACCGATCTTCGGTGCCAGAACGGTGGTAAGGATGGCGCGGATGGTGATCTGGAACGCGCTTGCCAGAAATACGATGGTCAGTTTCCCGATCCCCCGGGACCATCCCTGCAGAGCATTGTTGGTGCAGCCGATGACCAGGGAGACCAGTTTTACGTTAAGGCACAGGATGGCCATGTCGATCATCACCTGGGACCCGTCAGGACACAAAAGACGCACCGCCGGACGCCTTACCAGAAGAGACATGACGGCAGCAACGGGGAAGTAGCAAAGCTCCACGGCAAGACCTTTTTTAAAGGTCTCGTTCACACGGGCGAATTTTTCGGCACCCAGGTTCTGGGCGGTACAGGTGGTGATGCCGTTGGCGATGCTGGTGGCCGGGATGAAGAAAAAGTCGTCCACCCGGGACGCGGCGTTAAAAGCACCCACGGCAACCACACCCAGAGAGTTGATGGCGGACTGGACGAAAAGTTTGCCCAGGGGGATCACCGTCTGCTGCATGGCCACCAGAGCGCCGCTTGCCACGGTCTCTTTCAGAAGACCGGTATCCGCCGCGAATTCGTTTCGCTTGAGGCTAAGCTCCGGAATGCGCCGGTAGATCCACACCATGCAGAGCACCACGGAGATCGCCTGGGAAAGAACGGTGGCAAGGCCCGCCCCGAAAACGCCCAGAGAAAATACGCCGATAAACAAAGGATCCAGAAGCACGTTGAGCCCGCAGGCAATGCCCAGAAACAGCACCGGGCTCCGGGAATCGCCGATGGAGCGCATGGCATAGGAAAGGATATTGTACAGGAAGGTAAACAGAAACCCGAAAAGCACGGTACGCAGGTACGTGACCGCCATGTTAAGGGACTCCTTCGGAGTATTTATCCACAAAAGGATGTTCCGGGAAAGAAAGATACCAACAAGGAACACCAGAAGCGATACGCCCGTGGAAAAGATCAGCGTGGTGGAAAACTCCCGTTTCAGTCTCCCGTACTCTCTGGCGCCGAACAGGCGGCTCATGATGATGCCCGCCCCTATGCCGATGCCGGAAGTGCCCATGACCATGAGGGTCATGACGGGATTGGAGGTGGAAACGGCCGCCAGTGCTTCCGCTCCCAGTAATTTCCCTACCACAACAGAGTCCACCAGATTGTAGGTCAGCTGGATGTAGTTTCCCAGGATCATGGGAATGGCCATGGCCAGGATGTGGCGCACGATGCTGCCCTCGGTCATGTCGGTATGGGTGGAAGTTCTTTTTTCTGCCATTTGCGTTTTCCTTGCCGTGATTATAGCATAACTGCAGAAAAAATACTGTGCAAATCTGCGGTTTTGGAGTATGATGAACGTGTATTTCGTGTGCCCGCCGGCTTAAGCTCAGGGTGCGCATCGTTTAAGAAAAGAGGATGATTCTATGGCAAAAGTAAAGATCGGTTGGGCTGAAGTCAGCCTTACCCCCGATAAGAAGATCTCTCTGGCAGGTCAGTTTGCAGAGAGAATTTCCCAGTATGTGGAAAAGCCCCTTACCGCTACCGCTATGGCAGTAGAGTGCGGCGGCGACCAGATGGTAATGGTCTCCTGTGACCTGGTGAGCCTGCAGTACACCTGGATGCTCAAGGTCCGTGAGCTCCTGAAGGACAACAAGGAAGGTCTGGATCCCGAAAAGGTCATGGCATGTGCCATCCATACCCACACCGGTTACCGTCCCGGCGGAAAAGGACGCACCGCAGCTTACGCAAGAGAAGGTTTCAGAACGGACAGAGAAGTTCTGGAGCAGTATTTAAGACCCGGCCAGAAGTATGTGGAAGCTGCCGATACCACCGCTCCCGACATCATGACCATGCAGGAAGGCTTCGACCTTTCCACCAGCAGGGTAGCCGAGGTCGCTCTGGCAGCATGGAAGAACCGTAAAGAGGCTTCCTTCGCCAACGCATTTGACAGAGCCTGCGTCGGCATGGGCCGTCGTGTGGATTACACCGACAACACCGCTCAGATGTGGGGCAACGCCAATACCGCAGTATTCACTGAGGTAGAAGGCGGCAACGATTCCGGCGTGGAGCTGATGTACTGCTTCGACGCAGCCGACAAGCTTACCGGCGTTGTGGTAAACCTTGCCTGCCCGGCACAGTGCGTACAGCACAGACTGTTCGTATCTCCCGATTTCTGGGGCGAGGCAAAGAAACTCATCCGTGAGCGTTTCGGCGAGGACATCTTCGTACTTCCGCTCTGCAGCCCCGCAGGTGACCAGTGCCCCGTTGACCTGGTAAGATGGGTAAATCCCGATACCGACGTACACGATCCCAACCTGATCCGTCACAATCCTCCCGTCCGCAAGGCAGATCCCTCCATGTTCGATCTGGAAGGCATGAGAAAGGCCGGCAAGAGAGTTGCCAACGCCGTACGTGACGCATGGGAAGACGGTGTAGGCGAGCATCAGTCCGACATCAAATTCGAGCATCACATCCACAACATGCAGCTGCCTCTTCGCCGCGCTACTCTTACCGAGTACAACAGGGCTGTGAAGGCTGTAAAGGATTTCGTGCGCGAGACCGAAAGAGACGTTGACTTCAACGATCTGGCAAACCTTCAGCAGTACCTTGGCATCATCCGCCGTTTCGACCTTCAGGAAAGAGTTGAGACCCTGGATACCGAAGTACACGTGATCCGCATGGGTTCCGTGGCATTCGCCACCGATCCCTTCGAGCTGTTCCTGGACTACGCAAACCAGATCAAGGCACGTCAGCTCTGCGAGCAGACCTTCCTTGTACAGCTGTGCTGTGCTTCCGAAGGCTACCTTCCCACCGAGAAGGCAGAGGGCCACGGCCACTACAGCGCATTCATCCCGTCAGGCTACACCGGACATGCCGGCGGCGACCAGCTGGTGCGTGAGACCTTAAAGGACATCAACAGCATGTTCGAAGGCGACTACAAGGTATATACCTACGCCGACGAGAAGTAACTGCTGAATACACAAAACGCGGGTGGTACCCTGCGCATTGCCTGTCCGAGAGCGCGGCGCTTCGCAAGCGCCTCGGAGCAGGCAATGTCGCAATCCACCCGCGTTTTTTCTATTCCCGCAAGGAGCGATCCACTTGAGGGGTATTTTTATTTACAAATCGTACTGCTCGCCGTCGGCAGTGAAGGAATCGTTGCCTTCGCGGCCGATGCAGATCATGGTTTTTCCTTCGTTTAAGGTGATCTCTTTTCCGGCGGGGTCATAGAACCGCGTGCATTCGTAGTCAGCGGTCTTCTGCCATCTTACGGGGATCATTTTCCCCCGTGTTATGTACCAGCCGAAATGACCGGCATCCAGCACGTGAAAATAGAGATACCCGGCGCCTCGCTCTCCGTAGACGCAGGATTCGATGAGGATGTTGTCGAAGGCCAACTGATCACCGGTGAGCGCGTCGATCTGCGGTTCACCGTAAATGCTGCGGTAGTATTTTCCGTCTTTTTCATCGTAGGTAAACAGCGGCTGATCGATGGGGTACATGCCGGCCGTGGAGACCTCCCGGGCATCTCTTACTTCCGCATAGGAGGAAAGGTCCACCGGCGCTTTTGCTTTGGCAAATTTCCAGTGATCCGCCTTTTCGCCGCTCCAGTATGCTGTGCGGTGTGTCACGGAAAAACCGGCTTTTTCGATGGCCTTTTCCAGGTGCTCCGAATCCGTATAGGCGTTATGGGTGGTGTTTACGTTTTTCGGCACCCGGAAGAAAGCGCCGTAGTCATCTCCCATCACACCGGACACGCCGTTTAAGTTATCCACATCTTCTCTGGTGAGAAGGTCTTTTACAAACACTTCCGGTCCGCCGAAATGCACGATGACCGGATCCCACTCCAGGGCCTCGTAGATGAAATAGTCGCGGATGCTGCGGATGTTTCCGATGCGGGAAAGACCGGTGTAGTCTTCCAGGATGCCCATCTGTCGGCTCATGGAGCCTTCTTCCAGGATCTCATAGAACACGCTTACCTTTGACAGCCCGTACTGAGGCTGCGCTTTTTTGTCCGTGGGATACATCACCGCCACGGGACGCTTTTCGGCAAGCTCTGCCGGGATCCAACTGCCGGTAAGGAAACTCCGTACCATGCTTTCTTCCGGGGGTATGTCTTCCTCCTCTGCCGCTTCTGTCAACGGTTCTGTCTCCGGCGGCTCCGTTTCGTTTTCGATCACAATGACGGCAGTCGTGGTCTGGGCGGCGGCGGTGGTCTCTTCCGGCGGGGCGGCAGTTTCCGCCGTGCCCGCATTACTGCAGGCGGCAAGCAGGAAAAGCAGTATGCAAATGACGATCAGACTTTTTTTCATGTCAGAAAAGCTCCGGGCGGCGGTTTTCCAGCAGGGGAAGGATCTTGCGCACTTCGGGGATGCGGTCCAGGTCGATCTCTCCGACCACCAGGGTCTCATACTCCGCGGCCTTTGCCACGGGAACGCCCATGGGATCGATGATCATGGAACCGCCGGAGTGCACCTTGTCACACTGATCGGCCGAGATCACGTAAACCGTATTTTCAATGGCACGGGTGCGGAGAACGGCGTCATACTGGGCCTCCTTCACCTTGCCGCCCACCCAGGCCGTGGGGTGGAACAGCACGTTGGCCCCTTTTAAGGTAAGGTTTCTTGCGATCTCCGGGAACCGGGCCTCATAACAGGTGAGCACAGCGGCTTTTCCCACGGGGGTATCCAGCACATCACACAGTTTGTCGCCGGGAATGACAAAATCCGACTCTTTTGCCGTGAAGGCGTCGTAAAGATGCGTCTTTCTGTATTTCGTAACGACGGCGCCCTTTTCGTCAAGAACGTATACCGTATTGTAGCAGCGCAGCTCCTTCGGATCTTCCGCCGGCTCGTAGCAGCCGAACATGATCCAGAATCCGGCCTCTTTTGCCAGTTCCTGCATGCGGGCCAGGAACATGCCGTGGGTCTTTTTTACGATCTCGCTTTTCTCCGGAATGGTCTGCTTTTTCTCAAAGTAGCACATGAAGCACTCCGGAAATACCAGAATGCAGGGATCATAGGCGCGGGCCTCCGCCACGGCGGCTTCCGCTTTCTTTAAATTCTCTTCCGGCACCGGTGTGGACGATGACTGGAACATGGCGATCTTTCTTTTCTCCGACATGGGCTGCCTCCTTATTCTTCAGGTATTTTTATTATACCATACATTTGAATAATGCGGCGGCGGAAGTATCGTATTTCGGACCGCCGGTCACGCGGGGCGGCAGAGACACGCCGCTTCCACGGCACGGGCAAGGTCACGTTTCTTTTCGATCTTTACGCGGGGCCCCCTGGTGAACGTACCGGAAAGGCCGTTGATGCCGTTCAAGATCTTTACGCCGCTGCCGCCGGAACGGATCCATTCCTGAAGGTTGGGGCTGTGGTCGTCACAGAGCACGTCGCTCTTCTTGATGCCGTGCACCGCCTCCGCCTTGCTTTCCCCGCACAAGGTGAAGATGCGGTGATCCGCGCCGATCTCCGGCAGATACCTGTCCAGCCACTGATTCTTTTCTTCCCGGGAACGTTCCGCGCACTGGGGAAGCACGGCGGAAAGGATGTAAACTTCCGCCCGGCGGGAGGAAAGCAGATGCCGTACGGCTTTTACCATTTTTCTGCAGGGTCTTAAATTCGCAAAATAGCCGGCCTTTTCCAGGTCGGAAAGCTCAGCACCGGTGTTATACTCACAAAGCACGCCGTCCATGTCGATAAAAATTCTCTTTTTGTTACCCATCTTTTTCAGCCTCCATGGAGAGTATAACAAAGCGGAAGTCCTAAAAAACGGACTTCCGCTCTCTTTTCCGCCTCTTTCCCGCCTCATTTTCCGAAAAACAGGCAGCCGGCTGTGCTCCGATAAGGATGACGCCGTGGAGGTCAAAGAGGATCTGAAAAGTGTATTCGGCAACGAACCGCTGACAGACGTATAACGACCCTCATTTAATAGAATCCGGAAAATACTGCCGCCATAATGACGGTGATGACCCCGGCCACGGCAATGGAAAGCCCGCTCATGGCGCCTTCCACATCCCCCATCTCCATGGCTTTGGAAGTGCCGATCGCGTGGGACGCCGTTCCGATGCCCACGCCCTTTGCCACGGGGTCCTTGATGTGAAACAGCCGGCAGACCGGCTCCGCCAGGATGCTGCCGCACACCCCGGTGATAATGATCACCGCCGCCGTCAGCGAAGGATATCCTCCCAGCTTTTCTGAGATCGCCATGCCGATGGCAGTGGTCACGGACTTGGGAAGAAGTGTTACATACTCTGCATGGCTGAGACCAAACAGTAAAGAAAGTATCAGGATCAGAACGACGCTGGTAAGGACGCCTGCCGTAATACCCGCCAGGATCGCCCGGGCGTTTTTCTTAAGCAGAGAGATCTGCTCGTAAAGCGGTACTGCCAGGCAGACCGTTGCCGGCGTCAGAAGGTAACTTATGTACTTTGCGCCTTCGTAGTACGTTCCGTAATCAATGCGGCAGATCACCAGAAAGGCGATGGTCAGCGCGATGGCGATCAGCAGGGGATTTGCCAGCGGGTGTTTCCATTTCCTTTTGCAGAAAAGACCCGCCTCATAGAACAAAAGACTCAGAAAAGCGCCGAAAAATACGGATCCCGAAAAGAGATCGTTCATTTTTTCTCTCCTTTCTTCATCAGAAACTCCGTGATCTTCCCGGAAACGCCCATCACCAGAACGGTAGTTACAAGAACGATCACGACATATGCCGGCAGAGAACCCTTGATGATCCCCCACTGTTCCATGAGTCCCACGGCAGCCGGAATGAAAAGGCAGGGCATGATGTCCAGAAGGAACCGGGACGTCTCTTTCACATCGGAAACTTTGATCAGGCCGGTGAAAAGGCACACAAACATGATCACCAGCCCATAGATACTTCCCGGAATGGGAAGCGGGATCTGCCGACCCAGAAATTCACCGGCAAACGACACGCCGAGAATAATGAAAAACTGTTTTAAATACTTCATTGGTACAAGAAAACGGACGGATGGGGTCATCCGTCACCAAAAAATGCAGCAGAAGGTGCGGCCGCCTTCCGTTTCTTATTTCTCCAGTTCTCCGAAGTAATGATCGTGACGTTCTTTGAATGCTTTGTTGAAGTATTCGTCCTGACCCTGATGCAGCACGCTGATGTAATCGTGAGGGCTTGCCGCACGGGCATCTGCCAGTGACATGGTGTAAACGCCTACGTTGGAGCACTGGTCGGAGATACGTTCCACATTGGTGAGCACATCCAGGAACACCAGACCGTTCTGGATGGTGCACTGCCCCTCGCGGAGCCGTTTGATGTGGCGGTCCTTCAGCGCTGCCACCATGTCGTCCACCACTTCCTCTACGGGCTCTATCTTCCTTGCTGCCTCAAAATCCAGCCGGGAGAATGCCGTATAGGTACTGGAAAGGATATCCCGCAGCGCCTCGCTCACCACATGCAGTTCTTCTTTGGCGTACTGGGAAAACTCCGTATTTCTCGCATGCAGGTCGCCGGCATTTTCCGTCAGGTTCACGGCGTAGTCGCCGATCCTCTCGAACTCTCCGAAACACTGCATGTAGTAATTGAGCCGCTCGTTGTTTCTGCCGTCCAGGGAATGCCTGCTGAGTCCGATCAGGTAATTGTCCACGGCGTCCGCCAGCCGGTCGATGCTGTCCTCATTTTCCGTGATCACATCCACCACATGCTGGTCATATGCATCGAAATTGTTCATGGCATTGATCACGCCTTCCTGAGAAAGCTTTGCCATGGTGGTAATGGCCTTCTTTACGGAATCCAGAGCCAGTGCGGGAGAAGCGTACAGCTTGGTATCCAGCATAGAAAGCTCCGCGTCGATGCTGGTGCCCACCTTTTTGTCGTCGGGAATGATCTTAAGCGCCAGCTTTTCATATACGCCTGCCAGCGGCATGAGCAGCACGGCACAGGTAAGGTTGAAAACGGTATGGGTATTGGCGATGGAACCGGAATTCATGGTCATATCCCAGATGCCGTCCAGCACGCCGAACTTCTTTAACAGGAAGACCCCCAGGAATACCAGCATGGTCTCGCACAGGTTGAACATGATGTGAATGGCGCCGGTCCGCTTGGCATCGGCCTTGGCACCGATGGAGCACACCATGGCGGTGGTGACGCAGTCACCCAGGTACACGCCCACGATGATGGGGTAAGTAGCCTTGAAGGTAAGCGCTCCGGTGATGGAGAACGCCTGCAGGATACCGATGGTGGCGGAAGACGACTGCAGAATGAACGCCACAGCCACGCCTACCAGATAGGCAAGGAAGGGATTGTCGCCGAACTTTACGAAAAGATTGGTGAACGCGGGTTCCTTTGAAAGCGGCTCCACCGCGCCGGTCATGGAAAGAAGTCCGGTAAACAGGATGCCGAAACCCATGGCCACGGTACCGATGGTCTTGATGCTCTCTTTTTTGTTATTGAGGAACATGATGCAGACGATGCCAATGATCGCTGCAATGGGAGCTAACGTAGAAGGTTTGAAGAAATTGAGCCAGGCGGTGCCGGAGGCGTCCACATCCAGAAGACGGATGATCTGGCCGGTAATGGTGGTGCCCACGTTGGCACCCAGGATGATGCCTACGGACTGATGCAGGGTAAGGATGCCCGCGCCTACCAGACCGGAGGTGATAACGATGGTGGCGGTGGACGACTGGATGATGGCTGTCATCAACATGCCCACCAGGAAACCCTTGGCCGGGTTGTTGGTCACTTTTTCCAGGACCTTTCTCAAAGTGTCCGTGGACCCTTCCTTCAGTCCGTCGCCCATGACCCTCATGCCGTAGAGGAACAGCGCCAGACCTCCGAATAACGTAATGATGTTGAATACTGACATTCGCTGATGTCCTTTCTCTCTTCTCTGAACTATTTCACCGAAGGCAGTATACTCCTTTTGCCCGGCAACTGCAAGAAAAAGCGGCAGGCGCTTGCCCTGCCGCTTGTGATCAATCGTTTTTCTGAGCGGGTATCTTTTCCATCTCCGTTAAATTGTCTTCGTTCTTCCCCCGGTAGCCGAAGGAATACCGGTACCCCCTGTTTTCGTAGAATTCTCTGGCGTACACGGAAGTGGTGAGCCACACCCGGGCTGCCGAAAGGAACGCCGGGTCATTTTCCAGCGCGTCAAACAAAAGTGAGCCGATGCCTTTTCTGAGAGAATCCGCGTCGATGAAACACCCGCAGATCTCGGCCTCGTTTTCGGCGCCTTCTCTGGCCGGACTGTCTTTTTTGATGGTGCCGGTGGCAACGATCTTTCCGGTATCAGCGTCTTCGATCACGTAGGTGTGTCCCGTTTCCGCGTTCTTTTTTATATTCTCCGGTACGTAAAAGTTATAGAGGTACTCCCGCTCCCATTCCGGGTCTTCGTAAGTCACCTCACGGATATCGCGGCGGATGAGTTCCGAAAGCGTTTCGGCATCCTCCCCGCGAAAATCCCGGATCACGTACCGGTCTTTTTTCAGTTCTTTATCATTCATATCCGTCACTGCTTTGTCACGTGCACGCTCCACCGGAACTTTTTCGGCAGTTTCTTTGCCAGATGTTCCCGCAGAAGCTGCTGATCCCTGGGAGCAAGCTGCTTTAAAAACGTCACCACGTATTCGTCCTTGAAGGTGAACAGCACGATGTGGTCGTCCGTACGCATGCCCCGCTTGAAGTTCGAGTAAGCCAGCGTCCCCTTCCAGCCGTTGTTGTGGCAGAAGATGCTGATGCAGTCATTTTCATAGGAGACCGTGTATTCCAGTGCGCCGTTGTTTGCTGCCAGCAGTTCCCGCTGGGCTTTCAGCCACTTTGCCGGGCGGCGGAACAGGGCGTTATACCCCAGAAATGCCATGATGATCGCCATCACCAGGCCGAACCAGTCACGGATATAGAGCGCCACCAGGATATAGGCAAGGCCTACGATGAACACCACCCAGATCATGACGGTCTGAAGTGTGGAATGGCGCTTCTTTACGATCTCCTGCAGAAGATCCTCATTGATCTTTCCCGTTGTTTTGTACATAGGTTTTCCTTTGTTAAAAAGGGTACACGCCCAAAGGCGTGTACCCGTAAATCATACCTTCGTCTTTTTACAGATTTGAATGTCCGTAAGAAAGGGGAGGGATCAGCCGATTCCGCCAAGAGCAGCGCCGGCGATCAGAGCGATCAGAGCGCATGCGCAGTAAACGTACTTGCCAAGCGGATAGAACCAGGCGCCGATGGGCTTCTTTGCACCCATGGAAACCTGCTTCTCTGCGAAGTCCTTGCCAGCGACCCAGAAGAACATGATAGCTGCAAGAAGAGCGCCAAGCGGGCAGATGTAAATGGATACAACGTCCATCCACGGAGAGGTGATGGGCTGGATGCAGATGGCAACGATAGCGCCGAAAGCGAGCATTGCTGCAACTGCGGGTTTTCTCTTCATTCCGAACTTCTCCTGAAGGAGAGCTACGGGAGCCTCGTACAGGTTGATGATGGAGGACAGACCTGCGAACATAACTGCCACGAAGAAGATAACGCCGATGATACGTCCGCCGGGCATACCGTTGATAACGTTTACAAGGTATACGAACATAAGTCCGGGGCCGCCGGTGGAAAGCTCAGCACCAGCTGCTGCCATAGCCGGGATGATAACGAATGCTGCAAGAAGAGCAGCGATGGTATCGAACAGAGCAACGTTTCTTGCGGATACCGGGATATCCTCGTCCTTGGAAAGGTAGGAACCGTAGATAACGGAACCGTTACCTGCAACGGACAGCGAGAAGAACGCCTGACCGAATGCATAGATCAGTGTCTTTCCGTCGATGGACCCGTTGAAGGAAAGGATGTACTTGTAACCGTTGGAAGCGCCCGGAAGGGTCGCGATGTAGATACCAAGGATCACGAACAGACCGAACAGGATGGGCATCATGACCTTGTTTGCAGCCTCGATACCGTTGGCGATACCTGCTGCCATGATGATGAAGGCAATGATCACTGCTACTACGATCCAGACGGTAGCTGCACCGGTGATGGTGAAGTCAGCATAAGCTTCCGGAGCGGTTGCGCCGAAGGTGCCGCCGATGGTAGCCATATCGGTACCCATAGCATACATGGAACCGGTGATTGCCATAACGGTGTACTTGCAGATCCATGCGAACACTACGGTGTAGCCGATGGAAAGGCCCAGAGAGCCGATGATCGGAAGGTATCCGAGTGTTTCGCCCAGCTTCTTTTTGCCCTTCATTTCCATGCACATGCCGAAGGCACCTACAGGGCCGGCACCTGCCGCACGTCCGAGAGCGAACTCTTCCATAACGCCGGTTGCACCGATCAGAACTACAAATACGAAGTAAGGAAGCAGGAAGGTAAGTCCGCCATATGCAGATACCAGGATCGGGAATCTCCAGATGTTTCCCATACCTACTGCCGAGCCGATGCAGGCAAGGATAAATCCCCAGCGGGACTTAAAGCCGTCTCTTGCCTCAGTTTTTGCTTCTGCCATAAATAAATCCCCCTAATTTTAGATTTTTGTGGCTTAATTATACACAAGCAGCTTCCCCCGGTAAAGGGGAAGCTGCGGGTTACCGATCAATAATTACTTGTTCGGATAGGGCTCAAGGAATGCATGGAAGTGTCTCATGGGAAGGTTGTGGCCCCAAACGATACGCATGTTGGGGATGTTCTCACGATCTTCGTACAGTTCCTTAACTGCTGCGATGACATAGTCCAGGTGCTCACGGGTGAGACGGCTTCTGTCGATTGCGAAACGAACAACGTTTGCAACTTCCTTCTGCTGCTCGGGAGTCTTCAGGTCATACTCCATCGAGTAGTCACCAAGCTCGGAAACACGGATGCCGTAACGGCGGATCAGCTCAAGTGAGAAGCCCTCACCTGCGAAGGTCTCGTGACCGCGCTTGCCGTCGAAGAACTCATCCATGTTGATGTATACTGCATGTCCGCCGGCGGGGATAACAACACCCTTGACGCCTGCCTTGTAGAATCCCTCTGCAAGGTAGTTGCACTGTGCAACTCTCTCGTTCATGTAGTTGAAGTCGCAGGACTCGTAGAGACCTACTGCCAGAGCCATGATGTCACGTCCGCTCATTCCGCCGTAGGAATCGTTGCCGTAGCAGGAGATCTGCTTAACCTTGAGAAGTACACCAACGTCGGTGGTAACGTACTTGGGATCGCCCTCGTGACCTTCCTCGAAGTCAGAGAAGTTTCTCCAGAAGTAACCTTTATCTCTGAATGCGAGCATGCCGCCCATGTTTGCATGGCCGTCCTTCTTTGCTGACATGCAGAATGCATCGCAGTAGGAGAACATTTCGGTAGCGATCTCGGCGATGGACTTGTCGGCATAGCCTTCCTCGTTCATCTTGATGAAGTAAGCGTTCTCTGCCCATCTTGCGGTATCAAGAACGTAAGGAATGTTGTAGGAGTGAGCGATCTCGCTGACTGCCTTCAGGTTAGCCATGGAAACTGCCTGTCCGCAAACGGGGTTGTTGGTGATGCAGGTGAAGATGAGCGGGATGTTCTCTGCGCCTACAGCGTCGATCAGCTGATTCAGCTTGTCGATATCCATGTTGCCCTTGAAGGGGTTCTTCTCATAGCGGCCGCCTTCGGGTACTTCGTAAAGGAGTTCCTTGTTGTAAAGGTTACGCGGAACGGAACCCATCTGCTTGATGTTTCCTTCGGTGGTATCGAAATGTCCGTTTGAGGGAATGGTGAATACCTTGCCGGGATGTCTCTTGGCGAGGATCTTCTTAACGATCTCCATCAGAACTGACTCTGCAGCACGGCCCTGCTGGATAATGAAGGTGTTGGGGCGCTCCATCTGAGCTGCGCCGCCGTTGAACAGGCCGCCTTCGTACTCGCAAAGGTAAAGCTCGTCCATCATCTTCTCAACGTCTCTGCAGTCGGTGCGAACCAGGTCGATAGCCTTCTTCCAGTTCTTCTCTCCGCCTCTCTCGAAGATATCACGGAAAGTGTCGAGAAGTACGTAGTAACCGGTGTTGCGGCCGTAAGCCTCGTCGCCAAGGAACAGGGAAGCCCACTGCTGGTTGGTCATTGCGGTCGTGCCGGAGTCGGAAAGCATATCAATGGTAAGCATTCCTGACGGGAAAGCGAACTCGTTGTAGTGAGTAGCCTTCAGAGCACGCTCACGCTGTTCAACGGTAACTTCCGCAACGTCACGGACAGCATAGGTAAAGTGATGGGGTGTCGGTACATTAAGTTTGTACTCTTTTGCCATTTTTCATTCTCCTCCTGAAAATAATTAGTTCAAAGTTCTTGGATCAGCCAACAACTGCGATGCACTCGATCTCTACCAGGGCATCCTTGGGAAGTCTTGCCACTTCCACAGCGCTTCTTGCCGGGTAGTCGCCTTCAAAGAAGGTCTTGTAAACTCCGTTCATAGCGGCGAAATTGTTCATGTCGCTAAGGAAAACGGTGGTCTTTATCACATCTGCCATGGATGCGCCTGCTGCCTCCAGGATGGAACGGCAGTTGGTGAGGGAAGCCTTGGTCTGCGCTTCGATCCCCTCCGGGAACGCGCCGGTCTCCATGTCGATGGGGAGCTGACCGGATGTAATAAGAAGATTACCTTTTTTTACTGCCTGAGAATAGGGGCCGATAGCACCGGGAGCCTTTTCCGTAGCAATGATTTCTTTCATGGCACAATACCTCCTGCGTTTTTAAGATATTTTATCGTTTTTCAAAAATTTAGTCAATTTGTAAGGGTTTGGCTGTATAAAAATCTCAACTATGCACAAAATCTTCTTGAAATTTTGTTGGAATTGTTTATACTGAACAAAGAAATATGAGAAATTATTATTATCCGTGTTTCGATTCTCACCTTTTATTATCACCGTTAGAAATTTGTAAGAATTCGGAGGCCTTCCATGACAGACACGATGATCAGAACCTATTCCTCACTGGTGCATTTCCTGGGGGAAGCCCTGGGCCCCTGCTACGAAGTGGTGCTGCAGGACACCTCCGGTGAAAAAGGCGGCATCGTTGCCATTGCCAACGGCGAGATCAGCGGCCGGCACGTGGGATCACCCCTTACCGGCAGCGCTATCCGCATGATCATGTCCCGGAAATATGAAGAGACCGACATGGTGCTGAACTACCGTGGCGTATTGAAAGACGGCCGCACCATCCGTTCCTCCACCAAGTTCCTTTATGACGAAAACGGAAAGCTGGCCGGTCTTCTGTGCATCAATTTCGACCCCACGCCCTTCAGGAATATGGCGCGTACGCTGACCGAGACCATCCATCCGAACGATTTCATCCGGCACTATCTGGAGCCGGCAATGACAGAAAACGACACGTCCCGCGAGCTGGCCCCCATCGCCGGTCCCACGGAATACTTCAGCGCGGATTCCACCTCTCTGATGAACGACCTCTTTACAGAGACCACCGCCTCCATGGGTCTGCCCACTTCCCGCCTGAAGCAGGAGGAAAAGATCCTGCTCATCACGAAGCTTTACGAAAGCGGACTTTTCAAGCTGAAAGGCTCCGTGGAATTTGCTGCGGAAAAGCTGGACTGCTCCCAGGCCAGCATCTACCGGTATCTGACCATCGTAAAGAAAAGCGAAAACAAAGCGCGCCAGTGATGTCACCGGCGCGCTAACTGTTTATTCGATCGGCAGCTGGATCTCCGTCAGCCAGTCTTCCTCGGATTCCTTGTTCCAGATACCGTCAATGTAACATTCCCGGGCAAGCCCTGATGCCGTGTACCCGTTCTGCTCCGCATATTTCATCAGAAACGCGTATGCTTCCCCGATCTTGTCATAGGCTCCCTTGTGATAGATGCTCAGGACCTTTGCAGCCGGGAGCGTTTTGAACCTGATAAGTTCGTTTTCTTTTCCGAATGCCGTTACGGCTTCATTGTGTCTGATGTGAATGTCCGTTTCTTTATACTCGCCGTCAAGATACTCACAGAACTCATAGGGCGGCTCCGCGCACTTAAGTCCCGGATTCAGCTTAAGGCACTCTTCACCCACAGACGGGATCCACTGCATGCTGTCCGAATAAGTCTTTAAAACCGTTTCCGCAGTATAAACGATCTTTTCGGGGATCACTTTCTCCGTTACCTGGTATTTCATCTCACTGTCCTCCAGAATTGATTGAATTATGGAAAGACGGGATTCGATCCTTTGCTTTTCTTTTGTAAGTGACCCTATCTTCTCCTGCAGGATCTCTTTCGCATCAGCGCCATGAAAGACCGCCCTGATCTCTTCGATGGACAGATCAAGCTGCCGGTAGGATTTGATCTTTGCGGCGGTTTCAAGCTGTGAAGTCTCGTAAAACCTGTAGCCGTTCCATTCGTCAACGGAGGCCGGTTTCAGAAGGCCTTCCTTTTCGTAAAACCTCAGGGCCTTGACGGTCAGATGTGAAAGCTTTGAAAAATCACTTATTTTGAGCATTGTCTGAATCTCCTTTCCACATTTGGCACTTTATTCTATCCCCTTAGGGATGAGTCAAGAGGTAAAACCGGAATGATCTGTTGAATATTGTCTTTTTTCAGAAATCCCAGTGCGTATAAAGAATATGTCGTAAACCCTTCGCCGCCTCCGACATTTGTACTGACTTTTTTCAATAGATTTCAGTGGTTCGTATTGTCGTTTTTAAAAGGATACAGCGTACTTGTTTTGTCATTTTTCGCCGAATCCATTAGAATGTTTTCCGTTACTTCAGTGGTAAGCCGGTCGACAGGCGAATAAAATAACTGAAACAGTGGTTTCCCATCCATTCGGCCAACCTGGAATGAGGTCGAAAAAACCGGCATGTGAGCCGGTGAGCGGTTTGAACTGTGTCCGGCTCACATAAATGCGCGAGAAACTTTTGCCGATTTGGACCTCTGGCGCCCTGATACCCTTAGCGGCTCACATCGCTCCCGAAAATCCTGCAGAAATTGTCTCAAAACGGTTTACATAAATTTATGTATGTGAGCCAAATGGCATCAAACCACGTCAGCGGCTCACATCGCAGTTTTTGTAACCATTATACGGAAGAGCAGGAGGCCAGCCGGGAGCGGCAGGGATCATGATTCCGGCTGATCTCTGAGCAGTAACCGCCTGCCGGCGTATACCGGACACGGATCTGTAACAAAAAAGCAGCTGATCTCTACCTGACCAACTGCTTTCAAGCCGTTCCCGATGCGGTGCAAAGCGTCCGGGGGACGCTTGTCATGCACCGACCGAAGCGGAGCGTAGACGAACGCACGACCTTCCGCTTAGGAGTTACCGCTTTTCCGGTAAAAACCGGCTGGCCGAAGTCAACCGGAGTCAATACTGTAAAGGCTTGTTTCCATTTCCCGGTCAAATCCGGTAAACCGGTAACAACCGCGGAAAAGCACGGAAAAAGCTGTTAAATTAGATATGTATTAGATGCATCTAACAAAGGCGGAAGGGAGGTGGTCAAATCAGTTTTTCACAGCAACGAATCTCTGCTTCTGACTCTGCGGTCTTTCCGGTATCGTCATTTTTATCAGACCCTTTTTAATCATGGGATTCACATAAGCCGACATCGCATACGGTACTGTTCCGATTTTGAGATGCTCTGCTATTTCCTGTCTGCTTCTTGGAATATCCAGAAACATCAGCAGGTCTTTTTCTGCCCTGCTTAAATCACAATCGAAAGCCGTCTTTTCCTGTTCCGTATGTACATCGTTATAAAGAGTTACGGTAAATGATCCCCGCTCATCAGAAAATACCGGTTCCTTCAATCCATGTTCTTTCATGCATCTTCTGATAGTCGGAATTCCGGAGTACCTGTTTTCTGTGATTTTCATAATTTCCAGTGCCGTGACCAGAACCGGATTTCTGGTGTCAGGCTGCATTTTCCCCAGCTGATCTATCTGCATCCGCCCATAGATCCCGCCGGGATTCTTTATTTCGATCCGGTCCGGATACATCCGGATCTGTATTGGCATCCCTTCTGTATAAATACTGTAATCTCTGTGTACTAATGCATTGAGCACTGCCTCTCTGATGGCAGCGACCGGATACTCCGTGCGGTCCTCACGCTTTCCTGTGTCAGGATTTACAATGGTTTTCGTCTTCATATTCTTTCTGGTAAAGGCTATTGCCTGATCCAGCATCTCAGGAATATTCCCCTCGATCCTCCGGTTATCTATAAACCGTTCTCCTGACTCACCCGTCTCACCGTATTCATTTCCCGGCAAAACGACCGCAGTAATACAAAGCTGCGGAAAGAACGCCTGAGGGTATCTGCAGAACAGCATCACAGAACTTAAGGTGACTTCTCCTTTTCTGGTAATACTCATCAGTTCATAGATCTCTTCATCCGTCAGAACGCTTATATTCCTCTTTTCTGCTTTCAAACGGTCTATATATTCATCTAGCAGTGAACGGTCCAGCATTTCGAAAGAGGCTCTCGGAACAGGGCGGATATCGTCCTGATATTTCTTCCGGAAAGCTTCATAACTATATACTTCATATTCAGTCATCGGCTCATCGCTGTCACCAACGCGCACGTAAGAGCCCTTTAACCGTCCTTTACCCTGATAATAGCAAGGCCTGTCAGAAACATCGATTCCGGGGATTTCTGCAGACACGAAGGCTTTTCCATCTTTTTCCGCAACCGTAAGAAGTGGTCTTATAACAGGTTCCATCTGAAGGCATTGTTCATTGATTCTCTTTTGTATCTCCTGTGGATCATATACTCCGCACTCATTATAGTTATCATCTTCATCAACTCCAAAGATGATAGTTCCGCCATCATCCTGATTTGAAAAGGAAGAAAGGGTATCATACAGTCTTTTCGGACATTCTTTTTCAGCTGCTTTCAGTTCCAGTGTCCGTGTCTCACACTTTTGTATCCGGATCTCATTTAACTTTTCAAGAAGTTCTTCACTTGTCATTTAACATTTCCTCCTAATATATCCAATATCTTAAATTTTTTTATCACATTTGTCAAATATATTTGAGCTTTTGATAAAATATTTAATGTTTTATGGAAATGTTAAATGACATTTTCAATAGTTCTGCTTTTGATTCTGGATAATAGAAACACGGCAGGCGGACCCGCTTTGAGTCATCATCTGCCGTGTTCTATGTACTCTATTCTTATTTGGTATTCGCCGCCAGGACATTTTCATGCCCCTTTTCGTATTCTCCGGAAAACCTGATACTGTTTTTCGATGCTCATGTCAAAGGATATATCTTTTGCCTCAAGGATCCTCTCTATTGCCTGAGCACAATCCATTGTATGACAGGCCGGATACATTTCTCTCAGTTCTTTCGGCTTGACCATCCTGTATGCCTGCACGGATGACAGCTCATATGCATAGGAAAAATACCGATAAATATACCCGATCCAGAAAAGTTCGTTCGCCGAGTATTTTACAGATCCGTAAGATGTGACACCATATTGCTCTTCCACTCTTTCGATCATATCCCTCGGTGTCATTACGGTATCCAGCGAATATCCAGAATCCAGAAATCTCGCCGTTTCGCTGTGCATAAACCGACGAATGAATATTTCCGAACTGCAGGAAAGCACTTTCTGCGACAGCTCAAATGCCTGCGCCTGCAGATCACACAGTATCAGCCCTGTATTGTCAATTGTCTTCATCGGCCTTCCTCCGCTACGGTAAGAATCTCGTCAATATATTTCCCCTGTCCTCTGTATTTGATCCTTGCCAGTTTTACTTTATCTTCCCCCAGCCTGCTTTCGCTGCTTCTGACATCCGCATAATATTTTCGCTCATTCTGTGCAATATACACACGTTCTACCGGCTGAACCTTCTTTACTGCCTTTTCTGTAAGGAAAACGTACTGCATGCCCAGATTGATCGCAGACAGACAGTGCTCGCACTGTGCATCGGTTATTTCCCCCGCTATGAAGGAGTTTATGATCTGAAACATCCGGTTGTCCGCAATGGGAGCAATGATGTAATCCGCATTGCCCGCATCAGCAGCCAGTTTCTGCACGGTCGGATGATCACGGTAAGCATCCAGTGTGCCCCTGAAATAAGCGATTGTCATCATCCAGTCCCGGTCTACGTGATACTCTTTTGATTTCAGGCCGCTTACGTCAAAATCCAGATAGTAAACCGAAGATTTTTCAAACCCCGACACAAAAGACACAGCCTGTTCGTACGATTCCCCGGCATAGAATCCCTGGCCGAAATCGTTATTGTTCCTTCCGGCTTTTACACTCAGCTCACCTGTGATCTCACCTTTTGCCCCATGAAACAGAAGTTTATGTTCGGGAGATAAATCCTCTCTCCAAAGCATTTCCTTCAGTCGGTTGATCCGGATATTTTTTTCAAACGCAAAGGCGTATGTCTTTTCCATAACAGCAGCAGAGGGCTTGAAAAGTTCCTGCTCCTGCCTCGAAACAGTGACCAGTTCCACACCAACCTGCTCCGCCAACTCTGCCTGTGTCAGCGACAGCAGCTCACGTATACACTTTAAATCTTCTGTAAAACGATACTCCATAACGCCTCTCGAACTTGTTTTAGTCATTTACTAAAACAAGTTTAATCAGGCGTGCCGTCTTTGTCAATACAGATACCGGCATATTTTTTACAGCCATATTCCCGGTACCTGATTTTTTGTTATCCCAATTATACTCGCATATTCTGAATGATTCAGTTGGGATAACGCATAGTGATAAAGACTGCTATCACCACCTCCCCTGCGGATGAAAAATGCAGTATGATACAGCAATCATAGAGCTGCTCCGACTCAGTAAATACAACCCCACTTGACAAAAGCAGTCTTCATAATTATCATATAATTATGAAATTCGAGTGGAATACCGAAAAAGCAGAGATAAACAATAAAAAACACGGCGTATCGTTTGAAGAGGCTTCGAGCGTCTTCTATGATGACAACGCCCTGATGCGTGATGATCCGGATCATTCTGAAGAAGAGGATCGATTCATAATTCTTGGACTTAGTGAAGCAGCAAACATTCTGGTGGTATGCCATTGTTACAGAATGAGCGACGAAATTATCAGAATCATCTCTGCGAGAAAAGCTACCCGGCAGGAAACAAATCAGTATAACGAAAGAGGGTGACAAAATGAGAGAAGAATATGATTTTTCAAATGCAATAAAAAATCCATACGCACAGAAATTGAAAGCCGAGAAACAGCAGGTCACCATGAACATGAATACAAGTACGGTCACGTACTTTAAAAACATGTCTGCTCAGACCAATATTCCCTACCAGAATCTGATCAACCTTTATCTTGATGAATGCGTGAGGGAAGAAAAGAAATTAAAGTTTGTATAAAACGAAACTCCTGATCAGAAAAGTCGTCTCATAACGGAGACGGCTTTTTCATCCTTGCAGATGTTTATCCTGAAAACTGTTCTGAGAGCTTTAAGAGCTCCATCGCTGCCGCTTCCAGCATCTGCTTGCACTTGGGGCACTGGATCTCGATCTCACCTTGCTTCGTTCTAAGCAGCTTTTTTCCGCACACCGGACAATTTACTGTAAGTAACTCGTCTTTACCCAATTCTTTCAACTCCTTCTAACGGTTGTTTTGCTATGGCTCCCAGTTTCAATATTCTGTTCTGAAGGGCCCTGCTCCTTCGGGAAGCATAGGGCCTTTCCTGTCTCCGGTCCGGGTTTAATCCGTCAGTTTCTCCAGGTCTTTAATAACCCGTTTTGCAACGCCCTGTACGATCAGTTGCTTTACGCGGATCACTTTTCCGGGATACTCCTTCTCATTCATGTATTCGAGAAGGTAGCTTCCGGTTTCCGAATCATATCCGCCGTATCTCTTCAGCGTATTCTGTCCGAATTCATCCAGCGCACCGATAATGCTGCCCTTTTCCGCCTCCTCAGTCTTACGGATCACGACCAGATCACCGTCATCGATTCCGGCGTCGATCATGGATCTGCCCGAAGCCCTGAGAATATACAGCGTTCCTTTTCCGAAAATGGATTCCGGGAGACTTACATATTCCTCGACGTATTCCTCTTTCGCCGTGGGATCTCCGCATCTGACAGAACCTACAAGCGGGGCCGCCCTGTAGCCTGTCATGCATTTCGCACTCTCAGGAGCCGACTGGATTCCGTGTTCGTAATCAAGCATTCCGGTATCACTGAGTTCCACAAGATAACGCCTGGCTGTAGCTTCGGCCACACCGACACCTGCCGCAACCTGCCTTGTGGTTGGCGAATCGTGATATTCCCGGTAATATCCGTTTACAAACTTAAGTACTGCATCCAGCAGCTGAGGATCCTTCGATCTCATGAAGTCTCACC
>JAKSPC010000024.1 GCA_024405155.1 Lachnospiraceae bacterium
TAGCTGCACCCGAAGGCCCGAACACTCACCGCGCAGGGTACCGCCGACGCCTGTTATGTTAGAATCCGGCCTCTATCTTTCCGTCTTCCGCGGTGAAGATTTTTGCGGTGTGTGTCACCAGGTCGCGGGAGATCGGATCCATGCCGTCCAGAATGTCTTTTTTCAGTTCTCCCGCTGTCACGGTCACGGTGACTTCCTCGCCGTTTTTCGTGCTTTCCAGCTCTACGGCAAGTTTTTCGCCCGGCGCCATTTGGGGAAGCACCGTATTGAACAGAAGTTCCTCCATGAACAGTCCCACACGGTTTGCCTGCCGGCGGGAGACCATACTCTTTTCGCAGAAGCCCATCAGATCGGAAACTGTGCTCACAAAATCCGCACTGCCGGCTTCCAATGTGAGCGTAAGGGAGTTGAGCTGTTTAATGAACCGGCGGGTACGTTCTTTCTGCGGATGCTCGAAGATCTGCTCCACGGTACCGTCTTCGTAAATGCCGCCCTGATCCATGTAGAACACGCGGTTTGCCACATGCTTTGCAAAATCCATGCCGTGTGTCACGATCATCATGGTGCGGCCCTCGTCGGCCAGCTGCTTAATGATACACTCCACTTCCGCCACCATGGAAGGATCCAGTGCCGACGTGGGTTCGTCGAACAGTATCACCTCCGGATCGTTGGCCAGCGTACGGGCGATGGCCACACGCTGCATCTGCCCGCCGGAAAGCTCATCCGGATAATTGTAGATCTTCTTCGCCATTCCCACTTTCCGCAGGTATTTCATGGCAACGTCACAAGCCTCCTGGGGCGTACGTTTCAAAATGTGGATCTGCGGTTCACAGACGTTTTCCAGTACAGTCAGATGGCCGAAAAGATTGAACTGCTGGAACACCATCCCGCATTTGCGGCGGAGCCGTTCCACATCGGCGTCTTTTGCCGTGATCTCCTCGCCGCCGATGAAGACCTGTCCGGAGGTGGGCGGCGTCAGCATGTTGATGCAGCGCAGCAGCGTGGATTTACCGGTGCCGGAGGGACCGATCACCGCGATCACGTCGCCCTCGTTGATGGATACGCTCACGTCGTTTAAAGGGAGGGCGTTTTCAAATTTCTTAGTCACGTGACGAAGCTCTATCATACTCATCGGATGTTCACCCCCTTCATGATCTCGGACTGCGGCCGTTTCTTCGTGTCAACTTTTCTGATCACGAACCGCACCACTGCTTTCAGAACGGCCGAAAGCAGGAAGTACGCGATGACCACCGCAAGCAGCGGAAAGATGGCGTCATACGTGCGGCCGCGGATGATATCACCGATCTTTGTCACGTCCATAACGGTGATGTAGCCCACCACGGCGGTGGCTTTCACGAGAGACACCACCTCGGCCTGATAGGAGGGCAGGAAATGCATCGCCGACTGCGGCAGGATAATGCGAAGGAAAGCGTCCAGATCATTATAACCCAGAGCATACGCCGCTTCCTTCTGCCCGATATTCACCGCCGCCTCGCCGGACTTCATCAGATGGAACGTAGTCAGAGCGAAAACGATGGTAAAGCCGATGACCGCCACCACCGTGCCGCTGAGTCCCGACTTTGCAAATACGATATAAAAGAGGACCATCAGAAATACCACCAGCGGCATTCCCGTGATGAACCAGTTCACGGCGCTCACCACAGCGTTGGCCGCCTTGTTTCCGTTCCGGCACAGAAGGTAAAGGCCGAAACCGGCCGCCGTGCCGAGCACCACGGAAAGCACCGTGATAAGAAGCGTTATCCCCATGCCGGAAACGAAAAGCTTCCAGCGGTCTTCTTCGATAAACGTGCGGTGGAAACCTTCCCTGACGGATTGAAGGACGCCCTGGTTCTCGGTGGCAGTTCCGTCTCCGTCCGGAAGGGGAGCTGCTGCATCGGAAACGGCCGTTCCCGTCCAGCCGGCATCTTTTTTCACAAGGGCAGCATTGTGTACCATCAGGAACGGGTCGCCGAAATTCACGGATTTCTTCCGTTCTTCTGTCACAGTAAAACAGGCGGCACCCATGTCGAATCTTTCCATGGAAACGCCCATGATAATGGACTCAAACGCGGTATTGACAAAGTCCGGCCGGTACCCGTATTCCCGGCAGAACTCCTGTATCAGTTCCACTTCAAAACCGGAGATCCTTCCGTCTTTCATGTACTCCATCGGCGCAAAGGCAACTTCCGTGGCTATCGTGATCGTGCCGTTGATATCAGGAAGCTCACAGGGCTCCATCACACGGCCTTCTTCCGTCCCGTCGATCCACTTTTTCTCAAGGCGGGCGATGGTTCCGTTCTCAAAGCATTTTGCCAGAAACGCATTGTACTCCGTACGCAGTTTGTCTCCCTTTTCCGTTTTCGAAAAAACCGGAGCCTGGCTGATGATATCCTCGCCGACACTAAGTACCGCCATGTCGTTTCTCGTACTGGCAATATAACGCAGCATGGGTTCGTCGCTCATCACGGCATCGATCTTGCCGTTTTCCAGAGCATAGACACCGTCCGGCAGCGCAGCAAAGTAAAAAAGCTCGTGGTTCTTAAAATACAGCGACGCCACCGCCTCGGAAATAGATCCCGGCTGTACGCCGATACGCTTTCCGTCAAACTCGGAAAGCACGGCAGGAGGAAGCTTCACAGACGTTTCGCCCGTTTTTTCAACCGGTGCAGAAGAAGACGCGCTCCCGGCAAGCCCCGTCCAGCCGCCGTCTTTCTTCACCAGAATGGCAGAGTGACAGGTAAGGAACGTATCGCCGAAATTGACCGAGCGGGCACGCTCTTCCGTATAGTTGAGGCCGGAGGCTCCGATGTCGAACATTCCCGTGGAGACTCCCATGATGATGGCGTCAAATGCCGTATTGGCAAACTCCGGACGGTAGCCGTACGCCTTGCAGAATTCCCGTATAAGCTCTGCCTCCAGCCCCACGATCTGCCCGTCTTTCATGTATTCCATGGGCGCATAGCCCACTTCCGTAGCAATGGTGATCACACCGTTTATCGCCGGAAGTTCCGAAGTATCCATCACCCGGACTTCTTCCGGACCATCGATCCACTTTTTTCGCAGTGCTTCCAGTTTTCCGCTTTCCCGGTATCCTTTCAGAAACTCGTTATACTGTGCCCGCAGTTCATCGCCCCGTTTTGTCTTCTGAAATACGGGGGCGCTCAGGATATCCTCGCCGCCGGCGCTCAGCACCGCCATGTCGTTCCTCTGGCTTGCCGCAAAACGCAGCATGGGATCATCCGTAATATAAGCATCCAGCTTTCCCGCGCTCAAAGCCAGGATCCCGTCAGGCAGCGAATTGAAATAACTCACCTGCGGATCCTTGAAGATCTTCGTGACAATGGCCTCTTCCGTAGTCCCGGACTGCACGCCGATGCGCTTTCCGGCAAACTCCGAAAGCTTTGCCATGGGAAGGCCGGAGACTTCATCGTATTCCATGCCGGAAACGGTTCCGGAAGCGGTGGCTTTCCCGGAAAACTCACCCTTTCTTACCAGAAGTGCCCCGCGGCAGGTAAACGCAGGCTCGCTGAAATTCACGGACTTTGCCCGTTCCTCCGTGATCATCAGAGCGGCCGCGCCCATGTCGTATTTACCGGCGTGCACGCCCATGACGGCCCCGTCAAAGTTCGCGTCAGAAAATACCGGCTGATACCCGTATTTCCGGCAGAATTCCCTTACCAGTTCGGTCTCGCAGCCGTACATCACACCGTTTTTCAGGTAGTCGAAAGGCGCGGTGTCGGACTGCGTGATCACGGTGATCTTCCCGTTCACGTTGGGCGGCTCCGTGGGGTCGTCAAATTCGCGGACCTCCTCCGGTCCGTCCACCCACTTCTTTTCCAGCTTTTCTAAGGAACCGTCCGCCTTGATCCCGGCAAGATACTCATTGAACTGTGCGCGCAGTTTATCTCCTTTTTCGTTCTTCCCGAAGATCTGTGCCACAGGGATCGTTTCCGCACCGGCCGCAAGGATCTCCATATCCTTTCTTTCCCCTATGGTATACCGAAGCGGCACGTCCGAAAAGAACAGGGCATCGACCTTTCCGGCTTCCAGGGCAAGAACGCCATCCGGAGCACTGCTGAAATAAGCAAGCTTTGCATCCGGAAACTCAGTGGCTGCCCACTGTTCCTGCATGGAGCCGGTCAGTACGCCGATGGTCTTCCCGGCAAACTCTGCCGGATCCGCCGCCGGAAGATCCGCCGCCAGAGCCGTGCCCGCGAAACCAAGTGATAGTATTAATGATAAGAATAGACGTCTCATGAAAAAACCTCTCGGGCGTCTCCGGCATGTTTCCGCCGGCACTGCTGCTCCGTTTTTCGATTTTCTAGGTTTTCTCACGTGAGTCGTTAACGCTTCGTGGGGTCCCGTTCCCACGAAGCACTCCTCACTATGAAAACCTGAAAATCTGAAAAGCCTCCGCAATGTGCCTGCGTCTCCATGCCGGAGACGCCAGTGCTTTAGCTTAGTGCGTTCTTTATCTGTAAATAATCATTTGTCAGAATACAATCGATGCCCATCCGGCGAAATTCGCGCGCTTCTTCCGGATCGTCGGACCAGAAGACGTTACACAGGATGCCGTGCTGGTGGGCATAGTCCACGGAGGTCTGGTCGAAGTAGGGCTTGAAGAGCTGCACCTTTTCACAGCCAAGGGCAATGGCGCGGTTCGGCATGCGCAGCATGTCGTCCTTTACGCCGTCGAAACCCACGCAGCGGGCGATCTCCGGCGCGATCTCATGGAACTCCCTAAGCGCCTTGTCGCTTATGGTCATCATGTAGCAATGCTTTTCGCAGTTATACTGACGAAGGAGCCCGGCGATCTTTTCGTAATAGGGTTCCGGCCGGTCGTTGTCCCAGATCTTCACGTGGATGTTCATGATCACCGTACCGGCGAATTTCTGCAGGATCTCTTCAAAACGGGGGATCCTGAGCCCTTTGAATTTCTCACCCTTCTTGATGCCGAAATCAAACTTCAGGAGCTCCTCGTAGGTGTACTCCCACACGTTGCCGTGGCCGTCCGATACTCTGTCCAGTACCGGATCGTGGATGGAGACCAGTTCGCCGTCCTTCGTATCCCAGATGTCGAATTCGATCTCTTCGGCGCCGAGAGCCACCGCCGCGCCGTAAGCCGGCAGGCTGTTTTCCGGTGCCACGGAGTTGAAGCCTCTGTGGGCGCAGATCCGGGGATAAGGAAGTGTCTTTTCGTCCGGGATCATCATTGGTCCCGCCGGGCGGTACAGCCAGGGGCGTCTGCCTTCTTCCATGTACTGCCAGTGGGCTTTGGGCTGCCCCTTAAAGCCCGCGGGCTTAAAGAATTTCGCTTGGGGATCGATCTCGCAGATGCCGAGCCCCACTTTGCTTTCCATGTTTAATAAAAGCTTTCCGGAGGGATCCGCCACCATGCTGCAGCCGCATACCTTCGCGCCCTCTCCCATGGAGACGGCGCTGCGGATGAGGAAGGCGTTGGTGTTTAAGGAAACGAACCTGCCGATGGTCTCCAGCATTCCGTGGGGATCGGTGCGCTGATGGGAGCAGCCGATGATCACGTCAAGATTTTCCCTTGCAAGCTGAGGAAAGTTTTCATACATGTAAAAATCGTAGCAGGTCAGGAAGCCGAACCGGAGTCCCTCCATTTCCACCACGTAAGGCGGCTGACAGGAATAGCTGTACGTGCAGTCCATACCGTTTCCGCCCTGTGCCGGTGTCTTTGCCTCGCTGGGCGCGGGATGGGCCTTGTAATACTTTCCCGTTACGTTTCCTTTGCGGTCGAAGGCAAAGGTGGTGTTGCGGAAACCGGCAGACGTTTCGTCCGCAAAATTGGCAAAGACCATGGCATTCGTACGGATGGCCAGCGCCTTTGCCGCCTCTTTTGCCCGGGCATTCAAAGCACGGATGGACGCGTGAAAGCCGGCAGCGTCCGCGGTATTTGCGGGAATGTCGCAATACTCCGGCAGGACGATGAGGTCCAGGGAATCGTCACACTGATCCATGAGGGAAAGCATGCCCTCAAAGCATTTTTCGTTATCGGCGGGGTCCATGGAATACGCCGGCTGGATCACACAAACTTTCATAGCAGATTACCTTCTTTCTCAAGACGGAGAAGTGATGTATAATGAATATATTATACCATAGGTTTTTGGAAAGGCTATCAAAATGCGTATTGCGATCCCTGAATTTAAAGCACAGCCCAATTACTATAAGGCACTCGAAGATCTCGGCGCCGAGGGCATCATGGTGACGGATGCCACGGCAGTGGATCCGAAAGAGTTTGACGGGCTTCTGATCCCCGGCGGCGTGGACATCCATCCCTCCATTTTCGGGGAAGAGGTCAACGGTTCCCGGGAGATCCGGCCGGTGCTGGACTACCTGCAGTTTACAGTCCTGGATAAATTCGTCAAGGCGCGTAAGCCGGTGATGGGCATCTGCCGCGGGCACCAGGTCATTGCCGCTTATTTCGGCTGCCGTCTTTACCAGGACATCGGTGAAGCCGGAAATGAGGTGCACACCAAAAAAGTGCTGACGGAGCCCGATAAGGTCCACCCGGTAACGGCGGTCCCCGGAACGCTTCTGCACACTCTGTTCGGCCAGCGTTTTTCCGTGAACAGCTCCCACCATCAGGCAGTGCGGGAAGAGAAGAACGGCTACCGCATCATGGCAGAATCCGAGGACGGTTTCGTGGAAGCCATGTATCACGAAAAGCTCCCCGTATTTTCCACCCAGTTCCATCCGGAACGCATGTGCTTTCAATATGCGTCCGACCGGTTCGTGGACGGAGCCCCGATCCTCCGGGAATTCTTAAAGCTCTGCGGAAGCTGAAGAAATAAACTCACATTTCACGCATTGACTAATATGCAAAAAGCTGAATGACGTCACCTGCGATCATTCAGCTTTTTCTAAATTCTGTCTTCTTACATATAATGGAAGGATTTCTGCCGTATTATATGTATTTTTTCGCTCAAAATCTTTGCTGTGTACATATAACTGGGGCATTTTCGCTCAATTCTATGTATCCTTCCCGGAAAATCACCGGTTTTTTGCATATAATAAGCGGTTTTTCGGCGAATTATATGTAATTCCTCTCTTTACAGCTTCCGTACACGGCTTTGATCCGCAGCTTCGGCTTTCAAATTTACTTCGCCGGGAAGGAGTAGTAGATCTGACCGGGTGCCGGAGCATAACCTCTGAACTGCGCCAGCTCCGAAACGGTCACCAGCTGGAATCCCTGACTCACCAGGGTGGGCACGATAGCCTCCACCGCTGTGGCCGTAGAGCCGTAAAGTTCATGCATCAGAACGATATCCCCGTCTTTTACCTTGCCGATCACTGCACCTTTCACGTGGTCGGCATTTCTGTACTTCCAGTCCTGGGTATCCACGTTCCATAAGATGATGGGCATTCCCACGTTGGCAAGGACCGTGCTGTTTTTGTTGCCGCCGGGAAGCCGCATGAGGATGGGGCTGACGCCCGTCGTCGCCGCCACGGTCTCATTGCATTTTGCCACCTGGGAACGGATGGTGGCCGCGTCGCATTTATTCAGATATTTATGAGAATAGGTATGATTGCCGATCTCATGTCCTTCCGCGATCATGCGCTGCACTTCCGCCGCCCGGGAGGGGATCCGGTCGCCCACCAGGAAAAATGTGGCTCTCTGACCATACGCCGCAAAGGTATCCAGGATACGGCCGCCGCTTGTGGTCTGCGGACCGTCATCAAAGGTAAGGGCGATCATGGGCTTTGTAAGATCCACCTGTCGTCCGTTGGACCATACGGTCGTCGCCGAAACGGTGCCCGCTCCCGCGGCCGGGCCTGCGGCTTCCGCCTGCCCCGTCTGTACAGTCTGTCCGACAGCCTGCTGCTGTGCCGCCTGCTGTTTTAAATAGGGATCGTCAGCCGGTCCGGCATATGCGCACATGCCGGCAAAAAGCATGATGGCCAGCGCAGCCGAAATAATTCTTTTCAGTTTCCTCTGTATTTTCATCAGGGTCCCCCTTTATTCTTTCTTTTCCGCCATGACTTTCATCAAAGTATCCAGAGCCTCTTCCACCTTCGGGTTCTTCTTCGGCCTCGGATCCTCGATGTATTTTCCGAAAACAGAGACCATGGAAGGCTCACGCAGTGCAGTCAGATCCTGAAGGGGATCACGGTCCACCACCATGTAGTCGGCGGATTTTCCCTCATCGATGGAACCGGTCTCATCAGAAAGGCCCGCGATACCGGCATTCACCATGGTCGCCGTGTGAATGGCAAAGGCAGGCGTCACACCGCAGCACTGCACAAAGTACCAGAGCTCTCTCCACATGTCATAGTGGGTGATGTAGGGGCAGCCGGTATCGGTGCCAAGACCAACGGTGATCCCTTCCTTCAGACAGCGGATGGTGCATTCTTTGATATTCCTGAAAAGCGCTTTCCCGTTTAACAGGTCCATGTCGCTGACCCCGGATACGGACTGATCCATTTCCGAAAACGGTACCGTGGGGGAAAGCGTAGCCACCAGCACGGAGCCGGTCTTTTTGAAAAGTTCCATCACCTCATCGGTGGGCTTTCCGCCGTGTTCGATGGAATCCACGCCGTTTTCCAGAGCCACCAGAAGACCTTCCGTGCTCTCCACGTGCGCGGCCACCTTATATCCCAGCCAGTGGGCCTTTTCACAGGCAGCCTTTACGTACTCCGGCGGCATCTTCAATACGCCGGGCTCACCGGGGACCTCTGCGTCCAGCACGCCGCCGGTGATCATCAGTTTGATGAGGTCGGGGCCCGTCTCTGCCAGGTTTTCCACCATCACCACGGCCTCTTCCACGCTGTGGGCGGGAAGCGCCACGGAACCGGTCATGTGTCCGCCGGGCACGGAGACTGCATAGTTGGCGGCCAGCATTCTGGGGCCAACAGCCTTGCCGGCTTTGATCTTGTCCCTAAGCTTTGTATCAAAATCCATGATGCCGCCCACCGCACGGATGGTGGTGGTGCCGGAAAGGAGCTGCGTTTTTGCGTGGGACTCTCCCATCTTCTTAAGGACCCATCTGACGAGCCCGTATTTTAAAAGAGTCTGCGCCAGTTTCGCGTAATCGGTCTTTTTGGCGCTGGGCTTGCCGCCGGTAGGCATGTGCACGTGCAGGTTGATGAGACCGGGGAGCAGATACTTTCCGCCCAGATCTTTTACCTCATATCCTTCCGGGATCTCGCTTTCCGGGAGGATCTTTTCAAACCTTCCGTCGGAAACCAGAACAGCCAGACCTGTCTGCGGCTTCATGTCCGCGTGGCCGTTCAAAAGGTGCATGTTTTTCAGTGCGTATTTTTCCATATGTCTCCTTCATTAAGCTGCGCGGGCGGTACCGCCCGCGCCCGGTTTATAAATCATACATCATGATATCTTCTTCCGTTTCGCGGCGGACTGCCACGTAGGAATCCCCGCCTTTTAACATCACTACAGGCGGGCGGCACACCCGGTTATAGTTGGATGCCATGGAATAGTTGTAGGCACCGGTGGTGCACACCGCCAGCAGGTCGCCCCGGGCAAGGGTTTCCGGCATGGGCACGTTTTCCTGTATGATGTCGCCGCTCTCACAGCATCTGCCCACCACGGAGCACTGCATGTCTCCGGGTTCCTTCATCCGGTTCGCAGGCAGACATGTATAGGAAGAACGGTACAAGGCAAAACGGGGGTTATCCGTCATGCCGCCGTCCACGGAAACGTAATTCTTATAGCCGGGAAGTTTTTTGATGCTTCCCACGGTATAAAGCGTCATTCCGGCATCAGCAGCGATGCTGCGGCCCGGCTCCACCAGGAGCATGGGCATCGGAAAATCCCGTTCCGCGCACACAGCCCGGAAAGCACCCGCAATGGAGGCGATCTTTTCGTCAAGATCGATAACGGCGTCCGCTTCCGTATAGGGAACGCCGATGCCGCCGCCCAGATTCAGCTCCTCTGCGATATATCCGAACTTCTGCCGCATATCATCGGCAAACTCCATCATCACTTTCACCGCACGCTCGTACACGTCCTCGGCAAAGACCATGGATCCCACATGACAGTGGAACCCCATCAGTTTCACATGAGGCAGGGAAAGCGCACAGGCGACCGCCGCCTCTGCCTGCCCGGTGACGATGGCAAGGCCGAACTTGGAATCCACCTTTCCGGTGGCGACCGCCTCGTAGGTATGAGGATCGATGCCCGGCGTCACACGGATGAGGACCTTCTGCACGATGCCCCGCTTTTTCGCCTCTTCTTCAATGGCTTCCAGTTCCTCTTCACTTTCCGCCACAAAGTATCCCACGCCGGCATCGAAGGCAAACCGGATGTCACTGTCGGTCTTGTTGTTCCCGTGGAAGTAGGAAAGCTCCATGGGAAATCCCGCCGCTTCTGCCGTGGCGATCTCTCCGGGGCTTACCAGGTCCACGGCCATGCCTTCTTCCCGCATGATGCGGTACATCTGTTTGAAGGCAGCCGCTTTTCCCGCATAGATCACCCGGAAGCCGGGAAGACCGCTCTTTTGGAACGCGCTCATATACCGGCGGCAGTTCTCCCGCAGGCGGTCCTCGTCAAAAAGGTACAGCGGCGTGCCGTATTTTTCGGCAAGAGAAACGGTATCCTGCCCGGCAAAGGTGAGATGGCCGGTTCTTTCGCAGACGGATATGTTTTTACAGACGAAGTTCATAAAAAGCCTTTCACAAGCGATATTCGTTTGACTTTTCTTCATATTTTCAATACAATACTACCATAAATCCGGGATTTTTGACAACCGGAATCACCTTGACAGGGGGTCATCTATGAACAAGAAAGACATTGTAAAGAATTACCGCTTCCTCGGCATCATGGTCGGTGCCATGATCCTGGGCGGCATCGCCGGTGCGCTCTCACCGAAGTTCGCCGGCATCATCAAGCCCTTCGGCACCGTATTCATCAACATGATGTTCTGCGTGGTCGTTCCGCTTGTATTTGCATCCATCTCCAGCTCTGTTGCCAACATGCGCTCCATGAAGCGCGCCGGCAGGATCCTGGGCACCACCGTGGCCACATTCGTGGTGACCGGCGCCATCGCCGCAGTGATCATGTTCATCCTCATGAAGGTGTTCCCGCCGGTACTTACCGCGTGGAAGGACATCCCCGCCGAGGAAATGGGCGAGTATGCCTCCATCTCCGACATGATCGTCAACTTCTTCACCGTAAGTGACTTCTCCGGTCTGCTTTCCCGCAGGGCAATGCTTCCGCTGATCGTGTTCTCACTGATCTTCGGTTTCGCCGTAAACCTTGCAGGCGGCCCGGATACCCTTACCGGAAAGTGGCTGGCAGACCTTTCCAACGTAATGCTTAAGTTCGTGAACATCATCACCTACTACGCACCCGTTGCCTTCTTTGCCATCTTTGCAAATCTGGTTGCCGATTACGGCTCCATGATCACCGAATCCTACGGCCGCGCAATGCTGGTGTACTACCCGCTGTGCTTCGTATGGATCTTCACCATGTTCCCGCTGCTGGCCAACTTCGGCGGCGGTAAGGGTGCCGTGAAGGTAATGTTCCAGCACATCGCGCGCCCTGCCATCGTTTCCCTGGGTACCTGCTCATCCGTAGCGACCATTCCCACCAACCTCAAAGAAGCGGAAGATACCGGTATTTCCAAGGAAGTGGCCGAAATGGTCATCCCGCTTGGCGCAACGATGCACATGGACGGCTCCTGCCTGTCCTGCGTTCTTAAGATCGCGTTCCTGTACGGCGTATTCGGACTGCCCCTCAGCTGGGCACAGCTTCCCCTCATCGTTCTCGTTGCCGTTCTTTCCTCCGTCGGCATGTCCGGTGTTCCGGGCGGCGGATACATTGGCGAGTACATCATCTGCTCCATCTTCTTCCCCAACCAGATGGTACTGGCATTCCCCATCCTGGTCGCCATCGGCAACCTGGTAGACCCGCCGGCAACCATGATCAACTCCGCGGGCGACTACGTGGTATGCTTCGTCGTATCCCGCTTCACGGAAGGCAAGGATTGGCTGCAGAAGAAACTGGCTGAAGCAAAAGCAAAGGCCTGATCCCGTTCTTACAAAAAGAGGCTCCGGAATGACCGGAGCCTCTTTTTTCGCGTTGGATCATGCTTCTTCCGCTTCGCCGGGTGCTGCGTCCGGCGCTTCCTCATAAGCTTTCAGGATCATATTCTGAAGCTGTGTTCTTGTCTCTGATTTGATGGGATGAGCTACATCTCTGAACTCTCCCTCTTTGGAACGGCGGCTGGGCATGGCGATAAAGAATCCTTTTTCACCTTCGATGATCTTGATGTCGTGAACTACGAACTCGTCATCGATAGTGATGGAAGCCATTCCGCGCATCTTGCCGTCGCCCTGGATCTTTCTGACCCGGATGTCTGTGATCTGCATAGGTTTGTCCTCCCGCTATGTAAACATCATTGTAGCACAATGAATAAAAAAACGCACTTTTTTGTGCGTTTTTTGTATGTTTGTATAGTTTTTGGTGCCTTTTTCTGTTGATATTAGACTATAGTAACTTTGTTCACAACTCGATCAGCCTGTGATCGATGTCGGAAATCGCATTTTCCTCCCGGTGATGGCAGGTAAAGATCAGCGACTGTCCGGCATAATCCCCCGCCACGAAGCGGATGGCTTCCCTCAGCCGGTGGTCGTCGTAAAGGGCAAAGCTGTCATCAAAAATGATAGGGAGTCTGTCACCGCCGCCCATAATGAATCTGGCCGCTGCCAGACGGACCGCCAGATATACCTGGTCCAGCGTGCCTGCCGAAACGTCATTGACGCTTACCATGCCGTCCTTCGTGGACAGAAATACGTCACTGCCGCTTCCTACGTCCATGCTGCGGTATTTTCCGCCGGTCACTTCCCGCAGAGCCCGGGAAGCCTCTTTATTCAGATACGTTCCCAGACGTCCCCGGATGGAATCGCTCAGGTCACGGATGGTGTCAATGGCAATATTGATGGCATCGATCTCTTCCTTCAGCCGGTTGTTCTCTGCCACGGCAAGTCTGAGGCGCTCTGCCCGGTCTCTCAGTCCGTTCTGTTCCGAAAGCTTTTCCTCCACAGTAAAGCGGATCTTCTGCTGCTCTTCCACGTCTTCCTGTGCTTTCAGATGTTTCTGTCTGAGCGCTGCCAGATCGGCTTCCAGATCATCTTTCAGGGAACGGTCTTTTTCCCTGTCGGCCAGCACACCGTCCAGACTGTGATTGGCCATGAACAGCCGGTCGATGGTGCCCCGGCTGATCTCTGCCTCTCCGATACGCTGCTTTAAAAGCTCGGACAGTTCATTTTCCGCATCCCTGAAATTATGCGATACGTTTACGGTCCTGACCACCAGGAGGATCAGCAGGATGAAAGCTGCCGCAAAGATCCCCGCATAGGCATAGACCACCAGGGAAAGGAATCCCGTCAGATATCCGTATACGGCGGCTGCCATGACCAGAACGCACAGGACCATGCCCACGACTCTCCACGGAGATTTCTTCCTGGCGAGGGCAGACTCGTATCTGTCACAAAGCCGCTGTGCCGTCAGATCCCATTGTTCCACGTCCTTCTTGCTTTCAATTCCGCTTCCTTTGAGGATCCCCGTTTCCGCGGCAACTCTGTCTACGGCACTGAGGAAGTCTTTTTCCTTTCCCTCGATCTCGGCAAGAAGCTTTTCCTTGACCGCTTCACACTGCTCGATGCAGTTTTCGTTTTCCGGAACATCGATCTCTTTCTCGATCGTTTTGATGCGGGAAAGGGAGGCTGCATAATTCTTCGGCGCGTCCTCCTCTATCTGTTCCGCCAGTTCCGCCTTTCGCTTCGTGAGAAGTTCCACTGCCTTTCCGGCATTCAGATCGGGAGCTCCCGTGGAACCGATATTGTCCACGTAGCCTTTGAGCTCATTCACCAGCGCCGTTCCCGTACGGGAGGACAGCTGGTCGATGCTGACGGAGCTTTTGAAAGCGCCTCTCGTCACGCCGCCCAGAACAACACTGAGAAATTTCTCCGGTTCCTTTATGATTTCCCCGTTGGAAAGATCGGTGATCTCCGGTGCGGCGTCGGGCCTGCTGAAATCCCGGCGGATAAGATACCGGTCCCCCTTGTGACTGATGCACATGGTACCGCCGTAAGGAACGTTTTCCTTCCAGGGACGCATGGCATCCTGCATGGACTTCGTAAAGCCGTGCCCTTTCTTTTCCGTACCGTACAGCATGGCCTCCAGAAAATTGTGTATAGTGGTCTTGCCGGCTTCATTGGGGCCGTACACGATATTTATGCCATCCGAGAAATCGATGTCCCTGTTTTCAAATTTTCCGAATCCGTCAATGTGGATGTTCTGTATTTTCACTCGTTTGCCTCCGGTACAGGTTTGTCTGCAGTCTTGATCAGGGCGTCAATGCCGTAGAACATCGCTTTCTTATCCAGGGACGACATCTCGCCGCCTCCCCTGGTAAGCTGTGAAATATAGTAGCCTATCATGTCCTGGGTATGTGCTTCGTACAGACGGTCAAAATCGTACACCGGTTCGGACTCATCCAGGATCTCCTGGATACGGTATTTTTCACGGATCCTCGGCATGAAAAAGTCCGATCCCGGTTTCCGGGAACCCACGATGTGGATACGGTAGATGTTCGCCGTTCCCCGTTTTTCGATCTCTTCCGCAGTCAGTTCCTCCAGACGGGAAGCGTCGATGGAGGGATCCACTTTGATCTTTAAAGGAACGTATGTGACAGAAGTGAACGGGACGAACTCGGTACGAAGGAGTACTCCGGTAGCATCCTGGATCTCGCCCAGGATGTAGCCGTGATCCCCCGTGTCGGTCATGTTTTCCGCCTCCAGACCGCCGGCATAAAATGCCTTATCCTTCGCTGCCACAGCTTTTGTCCTGCTGCCGCCCAGGGCCACGTAGGAAAAACCGGAGCCGGAAAAAGCCGCCGCCTTTTTTGCATCGGGCTCACACAGAAGTGCCACGGCCGTATCTTCCCGCTTTTCCGCGTCATTTTCGTAAAACGCCAGTAACTCTGCTGCGGGGAAGATGTTTTCCCCTGCGGAAACGGCGTATATCTCCGCATGAAGCCCCGGCAGATGGATCTTTACCGGCTCTTCGGAAAGGACATAGTGCACGTTTTCCGCCCAGTGGAAGGACCGGACGGGGCTGGTCTTTCTGACCGGGTCGGTCACGCCGCCGATGACGACGAACGTAAGTCCGGGATGCGCAGAAAAAATCGCGTTCGCTTCACTCAGTTCCGTGGTGACGGGACGGTGACCAAACAGACCGCCGGATATAAGCACCAGGCTGGCGCCCTGTGCCTCCGCGCTGCCCAGCGCCTTTTCAAAGGCGCTTTTTACTTCCACGACTCTTTCTTTTCCCCAGCGGCGTCCGCTTTCGCTGTGCAGCCCCAGACGGATGTCACTCATGTGTACAAATTTCATCGTTACCTCTCATTATCATACGCCGTCGTTTTGTGCATGTATCCACCGGCACTGCTGCTTCCTGCACAAAACGCCGGCGCGGGTGGATTGCGACGAGTGAGTGCTTTGGGACGAGTAGCAGCTTGCTGCTCCCGAAGGCCCAAACACTCACCGCGCAGGGTACCGCCCGCGCAGTATTACTTACAGTTCGCAGTTGCCGGGTGTACGCGGGAAGGGAAGCACGTCACGGATGTTCTGCATGCCGGTGATGTACATAAGCGCTCTCTCGAATCCCAGACCGAATCCGGAATGACGCACGGTGCCGTATTTTCTGAGATCCAGATAGAACTGGTATCCCTCGGGATCCAGACCGAGCTCCTTCATCCTGGCAAAGAGCTTATCGTAATCTTCCTCACGCTGAGAGCCGCCCATGATCTCGCCCACGCCGGGCACCAGGCAGTCCACTGCCGCCACGGTCTTTCCGTCGGGATTCTGCTTCATGTAGAAAGCCTTGATCTCTGCGGGGTAATCGGTAAGGAATACGGGCTTTCCGTATACCTTTTCGGTGATGTATCTTTCGTGCTCGGACTGCAGATCCATGCCCCAGAAGATGTCATTGTTTTCGAACTCGCCGATGTGCTCTTTGAGGATGTCGATGGCCTTGGTATAGGGAAGGCGGATGAACTCGCTGTTTACGATGCTGTTGAGTCTCTCAATGAGGCCTTTCTCCACGAACTGATCGAAGAAGTTCATTTCTTCGGGGGCGTTCTCCAGCACGTAGCGGATGATGTACTTGAGCATTTCTTCCTCAAGATCCATCAGATCGTTGATGTCCGCAAATGCCATTTCCGGCTCGATCATCCAGAACTCTGCCGCGTGACGGGTGGTGTTGGAATTCTCCGCGCGGAAAGTGGGGCCGAAGGTATACACGTTGCGGAACGCCATGGCGTAGGTCTCCACGTTCAGCTGACCGGATACGGTGAGGAAGGTGGGCTTTCCGAAGAAGTCTCTGGAATAATCCACTTCTTTGGCATCGCTTTTGGCAATGCGGTCCAGATCCAGCGTGGTCACCTGGAACATCTCGCCGGCACCTTCGCAGTCAGAGGAAGTGATGAGGGGCGTATGCACGTATACGAAGCCCTTCTGCTGCAGGAAGCTGTGAATGGCGTAAGCCAGAACGGAACGCACCCGGAACGTGGCCATGAAGGTATTGGTGCGGCAGCGAAGATGCGGCAGCGTGCGAAGATACTCCAGGGTGTGGCGTTTCTTCTGCAGCGGATAATCCGGAGTGGACTCGCCTTCTACGAAGACTTCCTCCGCCTGCACCTCGAAGGGCTGTGCGGCTTCGGGAGTGAGCACCAGCTTACCGGTAACGATGACAGCGGTAGCCACGTTCAGCTTGCCGATCTCCGCAAAGTTGGGGAGCTGATCTCCGTATACCACCTGCAGCGTCTTAAAGCAGCTGCCGTCATTTACCACCAGGAAACCAAAGGTCTTGGAGTCACGTACGGAACGTACCCATCCGCCCACCTTCACGGTCTTTTCGGCATATTTTTCGGTATCTTTAAATAACTCTTTTACTGTAACAAGCTTTTCCATGATCTTCCGTCCTTACTTCATTAATTTGCTGATCTTTTCCGCGATCTGCGCCTGCTCTTCCGGAACGCTCTCACCGGGAGTCCACAGAGGCATCGCGTTGTCCCCTTCCTTCCGGGGAATGATATGCAGATGAAAATGCGGCACGGTCTGTCCTGCTGCCGTACCATTGTTCTGTACGATGTTGACGCCGTCGGCGTTCATGGCCTCTTTTACAGCCGCCGCCAGTTTTTTCGCCAGGGGAAGGACTTTCTTCGCGGTCTCTTCCGGAAGCTCGAAAATATTGGCGTAGTGCTCCTTCGGAAGGATCAGCATGTGACCCTTTGCCGCGGGAGATATGTCAAGGATCACGCGGAAATCCCCGTCCTCATACACGGTGTTGGACGGGATCTGTCCGTTTGCGATCAGGCAGAAAATGCAGTTGTCGTCTTTCATAACAGGATGCTCCTTTCGCTCCTTTTGTTTAACTGATTAATTATATCCCATTTACATCAGCGGCGTCCAGTAGTTCTGACCGTAGATGTCGGTGATGCGGTAATTGGCTTTGGCCTTTCCGTCCACCTTGAGGTTTTCCAGGGTGAACTCCCCGTGATAACGGATGCGGTCGCCGATCATGTAGGTGTCCAGATAAGTGCCCTCATAGGTGTAGTAATCCGCAATAAAATCGATGGCGTCGCCGTCTTCGAACGACATGATCTTGGCCACCTGACCGACGCCGGGTTCATCCTTGTATACCCTTCGGTATCCGATGATCCTGCCGTTTGGTTCCTCGTCGGAAAACTCCACTTCGATCTCGCTTCTTTCACTGTTTATCAGTGCCGGGATATACCCGTGGATCACGTATTTGTCTCCGTCGTCGTTTTCGTCCTCAAAAATGAAGGCGCAGGCCTGTCCGTTCACGGAAAGGGCGGTACCGTCGTAGGTGCCTTCCAGATCTCCGTCCTCCGTCCAGGTATAGAGAGGATCCAGCCCCAGATCGATGATGCCCTGGCCGTCATCCACGAAAACGTTCAGCAGGATCTCCGCGGAAGCGTTCCAGTCCTTATCGTCAAAGGCCAGCACTTTCTTTCCGTTTTTGTTCACCCACTTCAGGTGATCCCTGTTGATGGAGTTTTCCACCACGTAAGCCGCGTTTTTCTTCACGGCGTCCTCAGTAATGAACTTTGCGTTATCGGCAGTGATCCCCGCAATGTTGCTGCGGCCGGAAAGGAAGGTGTCCAGCAGAAGCCCCACCATTTCCATCTCCAGGCTTCCGCTCTGGCCGTAACCGCTCCCGTAGTAGTCGTTATAACTGCCGTAGCCGCCGGTGCCCGTAAGCCCGCCGGTGCCTACCACTTCCATGGGAGATCCGCCGCCGAACAGACTGCCGTATTCCTCCCCGAAGATGGATCCGAACAGAGACTGGTACGTCTCTCCGGTACCGCCGGCAGCGGCCTGACCGGTCACTTCCATGCTGGCGAACTTCTGAATGCACGCCGTGTATTCATCGTCCATGCCGATCTCTTTGTAGGTATTGGAAATGTCATCCACCTGTCCGGCTTTCCGGTAGGGGAAGTAGATGGAAAGTCCGTGTGCCCTCTCGTAGCCGGAGGAAGTGCGGTTGTACTTCACCGACGCTTTCACTGCCGCCGCCAGCTGAGCCGCCGATGCCGTTCCCAGGTTGTCGGCAAAATCCACCACGTCGATCTGATCCAGACGTTCGGAGCTTGCGAATTCTCTGGTATTGGCGCGGGCTTTGGCGACCGACGCGTAATCGTCACCTTCTATGGCATTGATGGTCTCCGTGGAGAATGCCTTCAGCTTTTCCGGCACTCTGGCCGAAAGCTCCGCCAGATCCGTCACAGAAAGCGTGGTCTGGGCGCCCCGCATCTGCTGGCGGGATGCCGTGCTGAAATCGTCGATGATCTGCCGGGAGAGCGTAACGGTGTCCACCGCGGGATCGTCGGAAAGGAGAGAGAGCCAGTTGGTGTAGTACCAGCCGGTACCGGGTTCGGTCTCCTCGGAAGCCACCAGATAGTCGGCGCTGCCGTTCAGCATGAGGCCGGTCTCCAGTGTAGCCATGAGGCAGGCGTCAAAACCGACGACGTCGAATTTCACGCCGGAATCCTCCACGGCCTTCTGAATGCCGGAAAGTTTCATGTACCCGTTATAGGGATGCTTTTCGTCGTAGGCGTATCCCGAAACACTGCCGGCGCCGTGATCCCAGAGGATCAGGATGTACCGGTTGGAGGGGAATTTTTCCGCCGCGAACTTTATGAATTCGGTAAGCGCTGCCGGGTCGGACATGGCCTTGTCGCCCACATTGTCGTTGAGGCGCTCCAGACCGGTGGTGCCGTTTTCCGTCCTGATGCGGTAGATCTGGTTGGTGCGGCTGGAAATCACGCTGTTCTGCCACCGGGAAGCACCGCCGGTATAAACGACAAGATTTACCTTATCCGAGAGGCCTGACCTGCACATCTCCTGGATGTCTGCAGTACCCATGCCGTTTCTGGACTCCAGGTCGGAGCCGCACATGTATACCATGACGGTGGCCGTATCGCTGCCGTCATTTTTGAATTTCGTGTATTTTTCTCTCTGCCCTTCCGCGGGCGCGTTCACCGGCTGCGTCTGCTGCGGCGCAGGCTGCGTCTGTGACTGAGCCGGTGCGGGCTGCGTCTGGGCAGGTGCCGCCGGCTGCGTCTGCTGTGATGCGACCGTGCTGATCTCATCCGCGGAGGAACCGCCGAAAATCGCCCGGCAGCTTCTCAAAAGGAACGAGAGTACGGCGATCACAAGGATCACCGTGATGATCTTTGAAAGACAGCCGCCGCGGGATCCTCCGCCTCCGCCGTAAGATCCGCCAAAGCCGGGGATGCGAAAACTTCCGCCGGGCCTTCCGTAGTACCCTCTCCCGCCGGAACCGTTTCCGGAGCTGCTTCCCCCGAAGCTGCCGGAACCGCCCATGCCGCCGGGCGCGCCGCCGCCTACGGGACCGGTACCCAGTCCGTCACCCCTTCTGTTTACGCCGCTGCTTCCGCCGCCAAGGTTTTTATCTCTGCCCCGAGGCATACCGGGTCTTGCCATATTTTCTGCCTTTCTGTATCACAACACGCCGGCTGCCCTTTAAAAGGACGCCGGAGATCATTTTCTTCCGCTTAATTTATATCATTTTCAGCGTTTCCCGTCAACAAGCGGCCGACCTCATGTCACTCTACGGGGTGTAAGCCGGATCAAAGAAAGATTCAGTGTCCCGGTTCATTTTGTGCCGCTTTTCCGATTTCGTGCTATAATGCAAGTCATGAAGACGATTTTCAGATATTTAAAACCATATGTGGGTGCCGTGGTATTTGCCATGTTCGTAAAGCTCATCGGCACCATTCTGGAACTCATGATCCCCTACGTGCTGGAATACATGATCGATGAGGTGGTCCCCTCCCGTTCCATGACAAAAGTTCTTGTGATCGGCACCCTTATGGTGCTCCTTGCCGTCGGCGCCCGCACCGTGCACGTATATGCCAACCGGAAGGCCGTGAAAGTGGCGCAGAACACCATTTACGACGTGCGGCGGGATCTGTTCTGGAAGTCCCTCAATTTCTCCGGCAGCCAGATGGACGCCATCGGTCTGCCGTCCCTTACCTCCCGCATGACGGCGGATTCCTACAACATCCAGAACTTCATCCGGGCTTTCCAGACCATGGGCATCCGGGCTCCCATCCTTCTGGTGGGCGGCATCATCATTACCCTCACCATGGACGCGGGGCTTGCCTCCATCCTTCTGGTGATCGCGCCGGTGATGATCGTGCTCATCGTGCTCATTTCCTCCCGGGGCATCCCCATGTTTGAAAAGGTTCAGAAACGCCTGGACGACATCATCCGCATCATGCGGGAAAACATCACGGGCATCCGGGTGGTCAAGGCCCTTTCCCGGGAAGAATACGAAAAAGGCCGTTTTGAAGCGGCCAACCAGCGCATGATCCGGACGGATTCTCTGGCAGGTCTTCTGATGGCGCTGCCCGGTCCCATCTCCACGCTGTTCTTAAACTGCGGTCTCACCCTGGTGGTGGTGATCGGCGCGCAGAGAGTCAATGCCGGCGTTACGAAACCCGGCGTGATCCTGGCCTTCCTTACCTATTTCAACATGATCCTGATGGGCGTCATGGCATTGAACCGCGTGTTCGTCATGATGTCCAAGGCCAACGCTTCCGCCAACCGTATCGGTGAAGTCATCGACACGCCGGAAGACCTGACCCGTCTTCCCGAAGCCATTGCCCCCGGCACTCACCGGGACGGCTACATCATTTTCGACCACGTGGATTTCGAATACAAGGCAGCGGACGAAAGCGCCGACGTGCAGGATTTCGGCGGCAGCGGCAAAGGACTGGTACTTTCCGACATCGACTTTTCCATGAAGAAAGGCGGGTCACTGGGCATCATCGGTGCCACGGGCTGCGGCAAGACCACCGTCATCAACCTTCTGATGCGGTTCTATGATGCCACGGCCGGCCACGTATACTTAAACGGCAGGGACGTGCGCACCTATGACAAAGACGAGCTGCACAGGCTGTTCGGCGTGGTCTTCCAGAACGATGTGATCTTTGCGGACACCATCCGCGAAAACATCGTATTCGGCCGGAACGTGACGGAGGAACAGATGAAGCTGGCGGCAGAAGATGCCAAAGCTGCGGAATTCATTAACGGATACGAAGACGGCTACGATCACATGGCGGCCATCCGGGGCGCCAATTTCAGCGGCGGACAGCGGCAGAGGCTCCTGATCTCCCGCGCGCTGGCGGCAGACCCTCAGATCCTCATCCTGGACGATTCCTCCAGTGCCCTGGACTACCGTACCGACGCGGATCTAAGGAAAAACATCCGGGAGCATCACGGCGATTCCACGCTGATCGTCATTGCCCAGAGAGCAAGCTCCATCATGGGTCTGGATGACATCATCGTGCTGGACGAAGGAAAGATCGCCGGACACGGCACCCACGAGGAACTGTTAAAGAGCTGCCCGATCTACCGGGATATTTACGATACACAGATGGGGGAGGCGCGCTGACATGGCTAAGATGGGTTCTGTAAGAGAAAATCCCAAAGATACCAGAGGCGCCCTTCTCAGGATGCTAAAGTATCTGGGTACGTATAAGTTCCTGCTGGCACTCATTATTCTTTTGAGCATCGGCGGAAACGTGCTGGCGCTTCTGGGACCGGACTTCGCCGGAAAGGCAATCAACGAGGCGGCCGCCGGTGCAGGAAAGGTCAATTTCGAGCGCGTCTACTACTACGCGAAACGGATGCTTCTGTGCTACCTGCTCTCCTCCGCGGTGACGTTTTCCATCAGCATCATCATGATGTACGTATCCAAATGGATCGCGGGAAAAATGCGCAAGGACGTTTTCGACAAGCTCATGAAACTGCCCGTGGGATATTTCGACGTCAACCAGGCCGGCGACATCATCAGCCGCGTCTCCTATGACATCGACGTGGTGGGCACCTGCCTGGCCACGGACGTGGTGCAGATCATTAACAGTATCGTCACCGTAACGGGATCTTTCGTCATGATGGTCATCATCTCCCCGCTTCTTTCGGTGATAGCGCTCATCACGGTACCGCTGGCGATCTTCTATACCTCCCGGATGCGCCGCATAACACAGCCCCGGTTCTCCAAACGTTCCAAAGTCTACGGAAAGATGAACGGCTTCGTGGAGGAAATGTTCTCCGGACAGAAGACCATCAACGCCTACGCTTACGAAAACGGCGTCAACGACCGCTATGACGTGATCAACCACGAGGCGGCGGACGCCTATTACGACGCGGAATACTACGGCGTGACCATGGGCCCCTCCGTGGGTGCCATCAACAACATCGGCCTGGCGCTGGTGGGCATCCTGGGATCCGCGCTGTATCTGCTGGAAAAGATCAATCTGGGTCAGATCTCCTCTTTCATTCTGTACACCAGAAAATTCTCCGGTCCCATCAACGAGATCGCCAATATCGTCAATGAACTCTACTCTGCCCTGGCAGCCGCCGAGCGTGTATTCACCCTTCTGGATGAGCCGGAGGAAACGGCGGACGCCGCGGATGCGGAGGTGCTTGCCGACGTCCGCGGACACGTGGAGATGAAGAACGTAAGCTTCGGCTATGTGCCGGAAAAGACTATCCTTCACGATCTTTCCCTGGATGCCCATGCCGGCAAGCTGGTGGCCATCGTGGGTCCCACCGGTGCCGGAAAGACCACCATCATCAATCTACTGATGCGGTTCTACGACGTAAACAGCGGAGAGATCTTCGTGGACGAAAAAGAGACCCGCTGTCTTACCCGCAGGAGCCTTCGCGACGCCTACGCCATGGTGCTGCAGGATACCTGGGTGTTTGAGGGAACGATCTTTGAGAACATTGCCTACGGCAAAGAAAATGCCACCATGGAAGAAGTGGTGCGGGCAGCCAAGGCGGCACACATCCACAAGTTTATCACCTGTCTGCCCCAGGGCTACCGTACAGTGATCAGTGCCGACGGCGGCAACATTTCCAAGGGGCAGAAGCAGCTGTTAACCATTGCGAGAGCCATGCTGTATGATGCGAAGATGCTGATCCTGGACGAAGCCACGTCCAATGTGGATACGGAGACAGAACGGCAGATCCAGAAGGCCATGCGGGAACTGATGGCCGGAAAGACGTGCTTTGTCATTGCCCACAGACTGTCCACCATCAAAAACGCAAACCACATCCTGGTACTGAATCAGGGTGACGTGGTGGAAAGCGGAAAGCACGAGGAACTGATGGCAAAGAAGGGATTCTACTACGATCTCTACGCGGCACAGTTCGAGTAAACGCTTTTTTATTCTGCTGTGACGTACCCCTCCGCGTCGATATGCGCCGCAGAGATAGAGTTCATGTATTCGATGATCCGCGCCGCCTCGGCGGCATCGGGGGTCTTTACCGTGCAGCCCTCCTGGCGCATGGGAAGGAAACGAACGGAACCCACGGCTTTCGTTTCGGGATCCAGCGTCACTTCAAAAAGGCAGGAATCCTGATTCTTGGAATTGAACCAGTAGTTTCCCAGAGAATAGATACAGGGCACGCCGTCCACGTATTCGATGCCCTGCAGTACGTGGGGATGGTCCCCTATGATCACGTCGGCGCCGGCTTCGGCGATATGCTTCGCCAGTTTTTTCTGGTGCTCATCCACCTTCTCCGTACTTTCCGTGCCCCAGTGCACGTAGGCGACCACGATATCCGAAGAGGCTTTGGCCTCTTTTATTTTTTCACAGAACAACTGGTCAGAGAGACACCGGAACACACCGGGAAGCGTTTCCGTGGCGCCTCTCGTATCCGGATTCCCCATACGCTCGATCTGGGTGGCGGAAAGGAAAGTGATCTTCATGCCCTCCAGCTCAAAGGTGTAAGACGCGGATGCTTCCGAAATGTCCCGCCCTGCGCCGATGTGCGGCAGTTCCAGTGCCGTAAGGGTATCCAGCGTATCCAGAAGAGCATCTTCCCCATGGTCGAACATGTGGTTGTTGGCAAGGGAAACGATATCCGCGCCCATGTCCGCAAGGAGTGACGCGTAGGCCGGGTCGGCACGGAAGGTATATTGCTTGTTGAGAAGCGGCGCGCCCCGCAGAGAATAGGGGAACTCGTTATTCACCATGAAGATGTCCGCGTCCCGCATGAGAGAAAGCGCTCCTTCGTCAAAGGCCTGCTCCGCCGCCGGCTTTCCGCCGGTACGGTTTAAGAGCGTCGCCATGACGGCATAGTTCGGATCCATCAGGATGTCCCCGGCAAAACGCATGACCACCGGTTTCGGCGGTTCCGTTTCCGGAGGCGCGGTGGTCTCCACCGTCACGGAAATGACCTGTTTTTCCGTTTCCTCCTCCGCAGGAAGGACCGCCTCTGCCGCAGCTTCAGTCGTGGTCTCTGCGGCAGGTCTTTTATCGGAAAGTGCCGGCAGCAGGAAAAAGAAGACCGCCAGCGTCACAAGAACGCCGACCGCCGTAATGAGGAGCACCTGCCAAAAGGTGATCCCGCTGTCCTGCTTTTTCCGGGAACGGTTTTCCATGCCCCTATCCTACACTATTTTGCTGTGAATGCAAAGACCGATTCGGCGCCGCACAGATTTTTCGGAAACTGCTTGACACCCGCCTTTTCTTTTACTATAATTATCAAGCTTGCTTAAGCAAGTAATGCCGGTTGCGTGAATGTGCGCGATGGGCGAGTGCCTCAATAGCTCAGTCGGTTAGAGCATCTGACTGTTAATCAGGGGGTCCGCGGTTCAAGTCCGTGTTGGGGCGTTAAACGGCTTACAGCCGTTTACATATAAGGCGCGATGGTCAAGCGGTTAAGACACCACCCTTTCACGGTGGTAACACGAGTTCGAGTCTCGTTCGCGTCACTAAGATCGAAATCCCTACAGCGTAGGGGTTTCGATTTTTTTGACTTATCCTATATAGGGCCTTTCGTATTCGGCTTTTTTGCTCCCGTAAGCGGTTCCGGCACCGGTTCGGATCCGTATTCCGCAACCCACTCTGCCTGCCAGGGATCCGGTCCCAGCGGATGCCAGAGATCGGTCTTCTGACACGCCATTTCCGGACTTACCGGCACATCCAGATCCGCCGGGATCGGCTCCGCTTTTGCCGGGAACCCCTTCACAAAGGAATACGGCGGCACGTCCTTTGTCACGACGGACCCCGCCGCGATAAAGCTCCCTTTTCCTATCCGCACGCCGGGAAGGATGAGGCTTCCGCCTCCGATCATTACATCATCCTCAATGAAAGCTCCTTTGGTCGGAGCATTGTCACGCCCGGGACGTTTGTCGTTTAAGAATGTTACGCCCGGCCCGCAGATAATACGACTGCCGAATACGGTACGCGAGCAGACATAGACGTGGCTCATCAGCCGTACCGAATCGCCCATCTTTACAAGCCCTTCGATCACGGAACCGTTGGTGACCGTGCAGTAATCCCCCATTTCCACTCTGGCCCGGATGACCGTATAATGACCGGACTGAAAATAAGATCCGGTTTTCACATCCCCGTAGATGACCGTTCCGGACCGGAGAATGGAATGATCTCCGATGACCGCACAGCCCGCAGCCGGATGATACCGGACGCCCACCGACACGTTCTCTTCAATAATCGTCTCTTCCCCGATGACGGCATTTTCGTAGTTTTCCATGAAGCTCTTCTCTCCTTCCGGCAACGTCTATGATACGAATGAGACCGCTGCGACTTGTTTTCATCGGCAAATCCGGTCTCCTTTTTCCGCCGAGACTTAATGAATGCGAAACGTTGATTCCATGCAGCCTTATTTTAAGCCATAATTCGCGTCTTCAGCGTAAGGGTTTCTTTTTTTGTGTCTCCTCAAGCAGCTCATCGATCTCTGTCCAGCTGCCGCAGCGTACGAAATTTTTATTCGGGAATGCACACTGCCTGTTCCAGGGACGGTCGTATACAGCCACGGTACAGTCCGTAAAATGAAGGACATGCTCGAACGCGGCCGGCGAATCCTCTATCGCAAAGTCGAAAATCATCTTGTAGAATTCCTCTAACGAAAGACCGTACGACCATGCCTGATCCGCTTTCTCCCGGCCATATTTATCCACAGTAAACAGCGGCGCCCTCTCTAATCCATGGGCATCCAGCCACCTTCTGGACGGCTCATATGCTTCAAAGGGCCTGCCTGTGATAATGGAAATATCATGCCCTTCCTCTATCCATTTGTTGATCACACCGGAAGCATCCGGGGTCTCCTCATACGCCAGCAGATTTTCCGGCGTATGCGCCGTTCTCATCAATTCGTCATATTGTGCATCGTTCAGATCAAAAGATTTCTGAAGATTGAAGAACTGCACTTCATTATAGGGAAGTTCGATCCCGAACAGCATCTTCGCCAGCTTAATAAAGTGTTTTGCCGTTTCACAAATCACGTCGTCAAAATCAATATATATCTTCATGGTTGCTCCGTAACAAATCTGGATTTATTGTGTCATATACCCGGCAAGCGTTTTCACCTCGCAGCCTTTGCTTTCATAGTACTTTAGCATTTCGTCTATTTTTTTCAGATCATAACTTGTAACGCAATCAGAAATCACATGAACGGAAAACCCCGCTTTCGTCATGTTAAAGCAGGTGGATTTTACGCAGGCAGTTGCATCTGCACCGCAAACGTAAAATTCGTTGATCTGATTTGCAGCAATGAAAGCGGCAAATTCTTCACTTGTCAATGCGTTGGCTTTGGTTTTCACAAAAATATGATCGGAAACAACGTTCAATTCCGGCACAAACTCCGCGCCTTTCGAGCCCGGCTTAAATGTGCGGGCAAGTGGGATGATATTGTTGTGCTTTATGTATACAATATACATCCCGTTTTCCTTCGCCCGGTCAATGGCTTTGTTGACTCCCTCAATAATGTCTTTGTAATGTTTTGTAATATCGTTCTGAATATCAATTACTACAAGTGCTTTGTTCATTTTCCTGCCTCTCAAATAATGATCTACAGCCGTTTCCCGATCATCAGAAATCCTTAGTCCGGATCTGTAACACCACCCTTGTAAAACATCGTATCGCCTCTTTGCCATATCATATCTTTGGTCTCCTGGTCAGTCAAAACCTCCATCTTACCTTTTAACATCACACCCGTATACTTTATCAAACCCTTATGATAGAAATAAATGCATGCATTCGGATTATTCATATACTGCTTTACTCTCATGGAAGACGTGTTTGTTGAAAAATAAAACTGCTTCAGGCCTTCAGCCTTTCTTGGTTTCAGCATAGCCTTTACATTCGGAAATCCGTTTTCGTCAATCGAACAGATGAAGGCTACTTTCTGCTTCCTGATAAACTCTGCTATTTTATTCATATCCATATTATTATCCTCACAAACTGGGATTTGTCGTTATCCATGTATCTTTATCTCATTAGTGATTTCACAGACTGCTTTATTGCTCGTGTCTATTTTTACAGTATCAAGCTTTTGATACATTCCGATTCTTGCAATGCTTCTTTCGATTACATCATCGGTACGAAGTCCGTTATTCACATCGGCCTGCAATCTGCTTCGCAAATTGTTTTCATCTACCATCAATGATACTTTGACAACCTTGCAGTTCTCTGTATCTAAAGCATGGAGTATCGTATCGATGATTGACTGTTCGTGCATTACCCAACAGAAAATCACGTTTTCATAGGCGGAACAATGAAGAAAACTGTTCAGCAGAAAGCAAATATTACGAAGCACCATTAACTTCGTTTCTTCCGTGACCTGAAACGGATTGGCATCCCAACACCAATCGCCATCCAAAAATACGGCTTTATCAAGTTCCTTTTTCAACTGCTGACATACAGTTGTCTTTCCAACTCCCATAGTGCCGCCAATCAAATACAATGTTTTCATTTTTTCCTCAAATTCTGATTTGTCAGTTCAAAATAGTATTACAAAATGCTTTTATTTCATCAATTCTTGCAGCTACATCTTCCTTATACTCAACTGAACAAAGACCCAGTTTACCGCAAGATTCAATTTCCAAATGACCATAAAAATGTTCAATACTACTAATGATTCTCGCGCACTCAGGCATGCTTGGACCTGTTCGAAGTGCGATGGTATACCCTTTTTTACCAGAAGATAGTTTTGCGTGTGGTTCATGTGTATTACACCACGGTGTACATCTATCTATAAATACCTTGAATTGTCCAGGAATATCTGCCCAGTAGGAAGGCGATACTGACACTATTTTGTCTGCCCATTCATACTGTTCCATTATTTTGATAACGTCATCTTTTTGAAAACATTGTGCAGTATTATGGCAGCTTCTACAGCCCTTACATAAAGCAATTTCGTAATCATCAATGCAAATGCTTCTTACTTCATTCCCTGCATTAACATCATTTTTTACAATGTTTGCTATTTCTGCTGTCGCACCATTTCTGACTGGACTACAATTTACGATAAGAATTTTCATAAGTTCTTCGCCTCTACAAATTCAAGATTTGTTTAATTCCGAAAACTGGGATTTGGTTATGACTTTTTAAATGGTGCAACAAACAGAATTATCATTGCGACAAGATAGACAATGAATATGCCAAATGTAATCACATTATTCCAAGGAAAAGAAGCCTCCGGATGGTTAAAAGCATACGCTACAAAGCCAACAGCAATAGCCAACATTATTGTTGCAATTAATCTTGATACCTTTTTCCCCATAATTCTCATCTATACAAACTGGGCTTTGTTATTCTGCACACAAGCGACAATTTAACTCATATAGCGCCGTTCTATTAGAATCCCAAGTTAATCTTGATTGTGCTTCGTCATAATTCAGCCATTCGAAACCAATATGCTCAACAGATAGATGGATAGCAGTATCACATTCAAAGCCAAACGCATATTCGGGAATAACAAATGTGTCTTCACTCCAGTATTTTCTGTGCTTTTCTGAAATCACATTTGCGGGGAGGTATGCCATTGACGCAAGAGAAATGACTGATTTTGTTGTTATACCGGCTTCTTCTTTTATTTCCCGGATAGCCGCATCAAGAGGTGTTTCATTATCTTCACCGCCACCTGCCACAAATTGATACTGGTCGCAATCCGCACGATGAAAAACGCAGAACAAAAGCTCCGGGGTTCTTTTATATGGTATTGCTAATATTTGATACGGTGCTCTCATCATTTTCTCCTACAAATTGGAATTTGTTAATACAAAACTCCTTTAATCGAATCATCAAAGTTTTCTGTGATCAGAGTAATCTGTTCTCCATAAGATTTAAAACCATCAATGATCCGGCAATTATCCTGTTTCAGTTGTTCAACCGTACAATAGGAATCATCAAGCCTCTTCTCGATATCAGAGGCATGTGTTTTAATATCTGGAAAATGCGAATCTATATATTCTTCTGACAAAGCAAGACAAATGAATCTTATTGATTGAAGATACAGCTCATCAAAACTGTTTCTCCAATCAAAAGGTATATAACAGCCTTCAACGATAAGGTTCTGCTCATTTTCAATAGCAGTCTTTATGATCTCCCGAACTATTGGCCAAAGAAAGTCTGTAAGTTCATCGTCATCTTCCGGCGTGAGAGCAGTCATCCCACTGCGAATAAGCCCCATCTTCAAATGGTCAATTGAATAATAAGGATATTTATATTTCTCAAGCATCCGTTGTGCCAGAACAGTTTTTCCGACATGGGATGCGCCTGTTAGTATTATTACCATCTTTACCTCACCAAATTATGATTTCTTGCCCATCTTACTGAGCGATTAAGCTGAAATTTAACAGTTCAGTGATTGGCTTTTGAAAACGGGCAACGCTTCCCAAGGCATTGATTATTCTTAGAAGAAAAACCGCACACAATCTCCGGCTTCTCCATTTCAATGTCAAAATGTTCTTTAACAAAATCAATGGCCGAAAGAATCGATAGATAAGAATCTCGCTTGCAACAGCGAGGTCCGCCAACAGAACCTATAGTAGGGTCAGGGTATTCTTTAACCTTTTTCATTCCATTGGCAATAGCTGTGTTATA
>JAKSPC010000025.1 GCA_024405155.1 Lachnospiraceae bacterium
CCGCGCACTATTGAATATACGATAATGAGATGCCCCGGAGATGCACGAGATGTGACACCGGAGATTATCGCGCTGTGATTCGCACTTGCTATGCCCACGGATTTTTGATAAAATCTGCTTTATGAGCACGAATTACGACGATTACAAATATGATGACAATTCCCGCAGAGCCGTAAGGCGCAGCGCCTCCGAGATCCGCGAGGTCCAGGCCTCTCCCCGGGCTTCCGAGCGCAGGAACCGCACCTCCCGCGAGCAGCGCACGGAACACAGCAGGAATTATCAGACATCAGACAGATACAATGAAGGAAAAAGCTCCGGTCTCCTGTATGACGCCAGAGGCGCCAGAGTGAAAAAACCCAAGGCACCCACCGGATTCTTAAAAACCTTCCTTTTCTTTATCATTCCTTACCTGGTGATCAACGGTCTGATCTTCTTTCTGGTAACGGCGGCTCCCAAAGTGGACGTAAAGGTGGGCGATACCGACGATTACCGGACCGTGACCGTCACCGTGACCACCGGCGGTCTGCTTCCTGTAAAGGATGTACAGATCACCATGGATTCCAACCCTCTGGAATGTGAAAAGGACGGCAGTACCTACACCGCCGTCGTTTCCCAGAACGGCACCGTATACGCCGCTGTCACCTCCGTCAACGGCATGACCGCTTCGGCCTACGCAGACGTATCCTCCCTGGACGATACGCCTCCGGTGATCGACGAAAACGGCTGCCACATTGAAAACGACATCCTGACCTTCAATATTTCCGATACGCAGTCCGGCGTGGACTTCGATTCCATCTATGCCACCGCACCGGATGGCGAAAAGACCGTTCCCATGGAAGTAAACAAGGAACGGGGCATCGTGAAGATCCCCATGATCGCCGATCAGGTGGAGATCCACTTCGCAGACATGGTGGGGAATGCCAGAGAAGCCACCATCACGGCAAACGAGATCCAGGCACAGTGATCTGATCAATAAAGAAAAGCACCTTCCGGCAAATGCCGAAAGGTGCTTTTTTCGTAAAGTGATGTTTCCTTCGAGATTTATTCTACGGTGAAGGGAAGCAGTGCGAGTACGCGTGCTCTCTTGACAGCGGTAGTGATGTCTCTCTGATGCATGCAGCAGCATCCGGTCACACGGCGAGGAAGGATCTTTCCTCTCTCGGAGATGTACTTCTTAAGTGTTGCCACATCCTTGTAATCTACGGGCTTAGCCTTTTCGCCGCAGAATACGCATACTTTGCGTCTCTTATGGAAAGCGCCGCCCATCTTTCTGGGACGAGCACCCTCTTTACCTTCTGTTTTCTGGAATGCCATCGGTTTTCCTCCTTAGTACTGACGGAAGACGACTTCTTAGTTAAAGGGAAGTCCTTCGTCTTCCACACCTTCGGGAATGTTCATAAAGCCCTGTCCGACCTGTGATGCGTCATCCATCACGCCTGCAGCTTCTCTGATGACCTGCTCTGCGGGACTCATGGGTTCGTAATCCTGAGAAACCGCGGGTGCGGGATCGTAAGCAGGTGCTGCGGGTGCTGCCTGAGGAACCGGCTCGTAAGCGGGCGCCTGAGGTGCCGCCTGCTGAGGCTGGTACTGCGGCGCTTCCTGCGGTGCCTGATACTGCGGCTGTGCGGGCTGCTGATACTGCGGTGCCTGCTGGCGGGGAGCATAGCTCTGTGCCGGAGCACGGTTGTAGCTCTGTCCCTGAGGAGCATAGCCGCCGGTGCGCTGCTCGGAAGCAGCCTTGGACTCGGCAAACTCCATATCTTCCGCAACTACGTCGGTGGTATAGACTTTCTGTCCATCCTTGTTATTGTAACTACCCGTCTGAATACGGCCTGTGAGTGCTATCTTAGAACCCTGGTGCAGATATTTCTCTGCGAACTCTGCCTGCTTTCCGAATGCCACGCAGCCAATGAAATCAGCTTCGCGCTGTCCGTCGGCGCCCGTCCTTCTTCTGTCCACGGCGACGGTAAATCTTGCGATCGTCATGCCGCCCTCGGAACCGTTACCGGAGTAACGCACATCGGGGTCCCTGGTAAGTCTGCCCATTAAGATAACTTTGTTCATACGTCGTTCTCTCTTTCCGAGATCACTCCTCGTCCTTTTTCACGATAAGGAATCTCAAAACAGGCTCCATAATGCGGATCTGAGACTCAACGCCAATCGGTGTCTCAGGTGTACCCTCGAAATTGATGAGGTAGTAGAATCCCTCACTCTCGTGAGCGATCTCATAAGCAAGGCGCTTTTTGCCCCACTCGTCTACTTCGCCGACTGTTCCGTCATATCTTGCGATATAACCCTTCACTTTTTCAAGTGCAGCGGCACGTGCATCATCCTCGAGTTTCGCACTAAGAATAACCACTAATTCATACTTATTCATGTGTTTACCTCCTTATGGTCTCTTGGCCCTCGAAAGGGCAAGGAAAAATCGTGGCACCTTAAGGTGTCACGGGGTATACTCTACCAAATTTATCTGCGGAATGCAAGTGTAAAATGAAGAAAATCTGTAACTATTCAGAAGCGCGGATCTCAGAAGATCACCGGGGCAGGAACAGATATCCCAGCAAAAGACCTGCGATCAAAAGAAGCGCCGGCTTTACGATCAGCGCCGTTTCCAGATCGGCGATCCTCTCATTATACTTTTTACGGGCAGACCTGGTACGTTCCTTCAGCATGGCGTTCTCTTTTTCCAGCGTCTGCGCACGCTCTTCATCGATACCACGGTCCATCAGGTCGTTGAGAGAGTCCACCAGCTTTTCATTTTCCGTAAGGGCCGCCTGAAGATCCGCCTTCAGCGCCGCCATTTTTTCTTCCCATCTGGCGTCACTTTCTCTGAGGGCTGCCTCCACCACCCGTTCTCTTATGATATCCAGGTTGTCATTGGAAAACTGCAGCGCTTCGTTTCTTTTTTTTTCGTCGTCCAGCCGGGATTCGTACTCCTCCTGCTGGGCACTCAGGGCTTCTTCCTTTTCCTTTTCTTTGAGGCTCTCCGTTTTTTCCCGCACGTACTTCGCCACTTCCTCCGCGCTTTCCAGCGTCACATCGGCGTCGTCCAGAGTGGTGAGCCAGTTTAAGAACCCCTGATGGTTCTTTATCGCATTGGCGTTCTCCCCGTTTTCCTTATCCAGGGCGCTGTAGCTTTTGACGATGGCTTTCTTTAAGGAAGAAACTCCTCTCCCTTCTCCGATGAGTTCCGGGATCCGGGCTGTAAAACGGTCCCGCATCCAGTCCACCCGGCCCAGGTAGGGAAACTGCCGGAACAGGGCATAGACGGCCTTTACGGTATCATAGGTCACTTCGCCGTCCGCCGGAACGAAAGGCGCTTTTTCTTCTCTTTCCCAGGCAAAGTAGGGATCGCCGAAAAATTTCGCCGTGTCGGCGAGATACGCCGCCCGGGACCAGTACTCCGTCTCCCCGGCAAAGGCATATTTCATGGCAGCAAGACGCTTTTTGGAAGCTTCTTTCTGCGCTTCAAAGGAAAACTTCTTTCCGTCCGCGGCCGCCTCCGGGTCTGCCCACAAAGTAACGGCACGGGACATTTCGGCATCTTCATCGAAAGAGGCTTCTGCGGCGTCAGCCACGATGGTCCCTGCGGGAAGAGATCTTTCGTCGGTCACCGTGCCCGCCGGGATCACGAATACACGGGTGTTAAGCGTGCGGGAAAGTTCCGGAATGTTTTCCGCAGGCTCTCCGATGGCGAATCCCGTTTCCAGTCCCATACGGGGCGGAAGGAGTGACCACACCTGCGAAAGCAGGCGGAAAGCTTCTTTCAGGAAATCCTCCGATCCCGCAAGGCGCACCACCACCCGGCTTCCCGGGTCGTGATACAGTACGGAAATGATGAATTTCACCAGGGCAAGATCCTGCTCTCTGAGGCTTACGTCCGCGGTGCCCGGGTCAGAAAGGTCGCCTGCCTTTCCCTCACCTTTCCGGAACGCTGCTTCCTGCGCGGGATCCATGGGCGCTCTGCCGAAAAGCACGTCGGGAAGATCCTTTTCCTTATCGGTCAGCATTTCCTTCGGGTCAATGAGCGTAAGGAGCGAATAGGTGCTCTCCCTGGTACCGTCCGCTTTTTCCGGGCCGCTTACACAAAGAGCGGAAAAGGACTTCATGCCGGCAAGGTCATCCATCCCCATTTTTCCCAGATGCATGGGCGCAAAGCGGACCGTCACCGCAGTGTTTTTCCCGCCGCCGGGGAACAGGAGCCGTTTCGTTTCCGAAAGCGCTGCACCGGGGACTTTGGCCCCGTGTTCGGCAAAAAAGCGTTCCGACTCGCCGAAGCGTGCCAGTTCGCAGTATTCTTTTTCATTGGTGCCCCAAAGGTATGACACGAGCTGCATGTGTATTCTCCCTTACTCTCTTGCGTTGGACTCCGGCTCCGCCTTCATGCGGTTTTCGATGTCCGCGGTGGAATCCTTCACGTACTTCTTCAGGAAATTAAACTGTGAGACCAGATTTTCTTCGTTGAAATTAAGTGACCTGACCATTTTTGTGTCCCAGTGACCGGGGTTGGCAAACAGGCTGCACCGCAGGATGGCCTGATCCACGTTTTTGGGATTTTCCGTCCGGTACTGCACGCCGGGAAGATAATCCCTCACTTTTTTTACCACCGCTTTTGTGCGGTATTCGGCAAAGCACTCCACGCAGCCCGCCGTTCTGAGGATCCAGTGCATCAGGGTGTCGATGCGATTCGGCGTGGGGCGCATCTCTTCGGGAGAGAGGCCTTTTTCCGCCGCGAAGGAAGCCACCTTTGCCGCCCGGTCCACGGTCTTTTTCACGTCGTCGAAAACCCCCGCCGTGCTTTCCCGGATCTCATCGGACTTTACCACGTTGTGGCCGAAAGCTCCGGTGCGGAGGGCGGCGTAGAAACCATTGGACAGCGGCACGTCGGAAAACAGCTTTTCCATGCTGCGCACGGCCTCCGAGGCCGCATCCTTTCCGGCTGCCAGAGAAGCTTTTTCATCCCGCAGCATGTACAGGTCTTCGATCCTGGTGGAATCCGCCTCCACCTTCTCTGCGGTCTCATCGCACTTGGTAAGCAGGATCATGCAGGGGATCCAGGGCTTTTCCCCGGTGAACTCCTGGCGCATGAGCTGCAGCTGGGAGAAGAAATCGATCATGTTGGTGATCTTTTCCTGGGTCACGTTTTCGGAATCGAAACAGATCACAAAAGCGGAGCTGGAAAAAGCCGCCGGGAACTGATCGTACATCCGCTGTTTGTCCAGATGTCCGTGGTTGAAAAGCTCGCCGGGAAGATCCATCAGAGAAAGGATGGTCTTTGCCGGGCTGTCGCCGGTGTTTTCCACCAGGAAAGTGGAATGATAGGCGTCTTCCCGCTTTACGGCACGGGTCTCCGCAGGAGCCACGCCGCAGGAGAACCACTCCAGGTCACTTTTCAGATTGGCGTCATCGGAAAGAAGGGTGGTAAACACGTTTTCCGCGGGGAAGTCTTCTTCCGCCGGGCTGTCTTTCTGCCACATGCGGGCATCGAAGGATTCGTTTGCCAGCGGATGCAGGCCGTAGCGGCAGTAATGAGTAAGGGACAGAATGGTGCTGGTCTTTCCGGATGCGGTCTCGCCCACGAAAGTCACCACTTTATGAGGTGCCGTGCCGGCGCGCCGGAAAATTGGCTTATGGCACCGGGCGCAGAGGCGCACTTCTTCGTACAGGTCTTTCCCCACCCAGTAACCGTCGATCACCGGCTGACCGGCGTCGTCCAGCAGATCGTCGGCCTTTAAAAGGAACGTGCAGGAGGCTTCCGGTCCGGCAGAAAACAGCCGGGCGATATAGGAAAGGTCGTTTTTCAGGATCTCTTCGTCGATGGCGGAGTCCGCGTTGGTACGGCTCTTTGCAAGCATGGCGCGGATGGCGGCGGGAAGGACGCGAGATGCGGTCTCTTCCCCGTCTGCGGCCGCCGCAGAGTCCGGGAATTCGTCCGCAAAGGGATCGTCGGCGTCGAAATTAAAATCCACCAGGTCCTCGTCAGCTCTGGCCGCGGCGGTCACTTCTTCCTGCGCGCCGTAGACGAAAGTCTTTAATTCGTCAGCGGTCAGAGAAGCAATGACTTCCTCATCCATGCTGTTTTTTCCGGCGAAGTATGCCATCAGCTGAGGCAGGGTGATCGTCACTTTTTTGAAACCGTCGGGAGCGTCCTCGCCGCTCGCTATCAGATCCGTCAGTTCTTTTTCTGTGAAATACAGATGAAGGATCCGGAAGGGATCCTTTGCAGGGGATACGCCCGTAAGGAGCGGGTCCATGTTGAACAGGACGGTGGCGGCGGTGTTTTCGTGGCCGCAGGTTGTGCAGAAGTAGCTGTGTGACATCCGAGTTCTCCTATCAACTATACGCGTCGGCGGTACCATGCTTCGGTGCGTGTTCGAGAGCTCAAACAGCTCTCGCTTCGCTCGAAACTCGCCTCGAAGCACGCACGCTCGCAATCCACCGACGCTGTTCTTGGCTATTCAAGGATTGCTATCGTTTATAGCATGATTTGTATCTTCATCGCGGCGTCTTCCCGGTCTACGGAAAATTCCGCTTCGCCTGTCTGGTATTTCGCGCTTGTGACGGGCTTGCTGCCGTTTACGCGGAGGGTGACGGGCGGCGTGACGGTGATCTTTGCGCCGTTTACGCCGAAGGCGCCATTAAGTTTTATCTTCTTTAAGATATGTTCGTTTTCCTGAAGGTAAGCCACCACCTTGTTCCGGGAGGAACGGTCGTCCAGATCCAGGAACTTATACAGGTTCGTGCTGCGGCGCTCCTTGCCTCTGAGTTCCGCGCCGGCATCCACGGTGACTTTCCAGGGATCCTGCCCCGGTACGGTAACTGTTATTTTCCATTCGCCGCGGATCTTGGAGTTGGCCCGCAGAAGAAGGATCACCAGGATGGCGATGACTGCCAGTACCGCCAGCACGATGCCTGCAGCGCCCAGCTTTCCTAAAAGGATGGCCAGTTTCTGCCGGCGGATGGAAGCATCCGTAGCGCCTTTTACCGTAAACGTGCTGGTATATTCCTTCCCGTCATCATCTACTGCGAAAAGGGTGATCTTCGTGGTACCGTCCGTCTTTGCGGCAAGATGCAGCACACCGTTTTCCAGCGCGGCATCCAGTACTTCACCGTCAAAATCTTCCTTCAGGGAAGCCGTAAGTTCCGGCTGATCCTCATCCGTGAAGAGTCCGCGGACGTCAATGTCCTTTTCCTTTACGTATTCGGCAGTCATGTCCACGTCAGAGAGCCGTCCCGCTGCCATGGGGTGATTCTGTACGGTAACGTGAACGGGGATCTGTACGGCACCCGTTTCGCCCATGTCCGCATCCCATACCTTAAGCGTTCCCTCATAGTCGCCGGGAACGCTGCCGGGCAGCACAGAAACGGTCTTCCCGTCTTCACTTAAGGAAACGAAAGGTCCCTCAAAGGATAACTTCAAAGAAAGCTCTTCTCCGTCCGGGTCCGCAAACAGAGACGCGGCAGGGATCTCCGCCGCTTTCCCGCGGACGTGATCGGTCAGTTCAATGGACGCGCCCGCCTTCTTTTCCACCGGACGGTTTTTGGTGGTATACGTTACGGGTTCCGCGGTAAGGGTCCTTCCGTCCGTGGTACGGATCTCTGCGGAAACTTCCCATTTGCCGGATCTTCCCGCCTCGGCAAATGTCATGGTTTTTGTAAAAGCCGCCGTCCCCTCATCAAAGTCCATGGGGACCTCTTTCGTTTTTCCGTCAGGACCGGTAAGGAGCAGCACGGCTGTCACACCGCCCAGGCTTTCTTTTTTTACGATGCCGGCCGGAGATGTGAGCACTGCCGTCGCCGTCAGCTTTTCCGTCTTGGAAAGAGGAGCTTCTATCGCGTTTGCTTCCGGAAGGAAGCAGATCTCCGGGCTGATCTCCGAGAAGGAGACGATATTTGCCGCCACTTCCGTGCCGGGCGTGGTCTGTGCCTCCATACGCCAGGTGCCGGGAGAGGGAAGGGAAAGACCGATATTGCACCAGGTGTTTCCCCAATCGGCTTCGAAGGGAACGGCATCGGTGCCCCGGTACAGTGAAATGCGGCTCAATGGTTCCGCGTTTACGGTGATATTGGTTTCGGATGAAAGTTCCGGGATCTCAAAAGTGATGGATGCGGCGGCATCGTCTCCTGCCGTCACGGTCGTCATTTCCCCGGTACCAAGGAAGCTGTCGATGATCTCCATGTAGGCCTTGCCCACGTCTTCGGCCTTGGCCACCTGCCAGGTCTTGCCGCCGGTCTTTCCGGAGATGTTCTCCGTAAGGAATCGGTTCGCCTCTTCCCGCTTTCCCTCGCTGTTTGCGTAATCCAGCTCAATGCAGTAGGCATTCCAGCCGTTTGCGGAAAGCACATCCACGGCCCGTTCTATGTCACGGACCGGATCTGAGGGATCGGTGATGAAGCGGCTCTTATAGTCGCCGTCGGTGACCAGGATCACGCAGGCTTTTCCGCCTTCGCCATCCTTTTTGAGCACGTCGGCACCGGCCAGCATGGCTGCGTCCAGAGGCGTCTGCTCCCCGTTCCATGCAAGATCTGCCACGGCTTCTTTTACCGCCTCCCTGGGCGATGCCGCGTCAAACCCGGTAAGCATCTGTACGTACCTGCCGTTTGCGGGCGTAATGGGAGCCAGGTCCTCCCCGAAATCGTAGGCGGCATCCCCGCTGTCATGGCCGAAGGAAAACAGGCTGACTTTTGCCCTTCCTGCCGGCAGCATGTCCGCGAACATCTGTGCCGCGTCCCTGCCGTAACCCTTGGGGTCGCTCTGGTTCATGGTGCGGGAAACGTCCATCATGAGGACAAAACGAAGCTCATCGGCGGACGCTTCATCAGAAACAGCAGTGCCTTCCGCCGCAGTTTCGGCAGCAGGAACTGCAGCAAACGCGACCGCGTCTGCCACCAAAAGAAGCGCTGCCAGAGTAGCTGCAGCAATTTTGCAAATTTTACGCCGTATGATCATATCTTAATGATAATGTCGACACAGAATTATGTCAACGAAGCACGGATGAGATTAAAGACTTTGTAATAATGTTAAGGAGTTTGAAAAGTGCTTGTATTTCTCACTTTTTTACACACAGATACTGGGCGGTGCTTCTGGTTTTCAGTGCCTTCCAGACCGCGATCAGCGACACCCGCCTTCTGTTGTAAAGACCGGCGGAATCACTGACGAACACCGTGCCGTCGGCGGGGTCATACTGCCAGAGGGTAATGTAATGCCCGTTGGTATAAAACCACAGGCTGTCATCGTCATCCTTGCACAGAAGGGCGATCGTGGCGTCGGAAGCGGCCACGTCTTCTTTGAACTGCCGGTAGTCGGCCGGCTTTTTCTTTATCTCGCTTTTCAGGGAAAAAACGTCCAGTACGCCCGCCATCTGGGTCCAGTCAATGGCGCCCTGCCCCCTTTTGGGACTGTAGGAAGACTTCTCCTGTGCTATCCGGAACATCCGGGCCGGATTTACGTCTTCCGTGGTAAGCGTGCTCACCACATTGGAAAGGCTGCAGATCCCGCAGCCGAAGCTGTAAAATTTCTGTCCGCCAGCCTCCAGGTCCGACCAGTATCCCGCCCACCGGGGATCGGGGTACTCCTTAAGAGGCAGCTGCACGTAGGAACTGATCTTTTTTTCCGCTTCGGTCTCTGTGTAAGGCACCCGGCGCAGTTTCCGAAGGCGCTCTTCTTCAGCTTTTTCGGCCGCGGCTTTCCGTGCCGCTTTTGCCTCCGCGATCCGTGCCGCCTCCGCGTTTTCCGCCTCTCTTTCCGCACGCTCCGCGCGGACTTTTTCCGTTTCCAGAAGCGCTTCCTCTTTTGTTGCCTGTGCCTTAGCCCGGGCTTCTTCCCAGGCTGCTTCCTTTGCAGCCTCTTCTGCCGCTTTTTTGGCTGTCGTCACCCTATCCGCATACGCAAAAACACCCACCACCAGAGCGGCGGCGAGGAACATGCATATGAACTTTTTCCGGGTAAGCTGCGCCACTTCAGGATTTGACAGCGGTATTCTCCCGGTTATGGGTACCGGATTTATAGTGAAAACTCCTTTTCATCTTTCTGTCGTTCCGGGTCCGGCAGCGCCGGATCCTATGCCCGACATTCTATCTCATTTTGATCCCCAGGACAATGGTTTCGGGAAAATAACAAAAATTCATAAATCAATAAGGATTTTTAACAGAAATTTTGTGGAAAAAGCCGATAAGGCATGCTATGATTACGGAACAGACGATCCCTCGGCGGAGTGTCTCCGCCGACTAGAACTTTCTGCATATGGAGACTGATCCATTGAAAAAGAAACGTCGAAAATACTTTTTTATAAGTTCGATCCCCCCTTTTACAGGGGGGATTTTTGGTTTTTAGATAAGGAGGAATTGCCATGGAATACCTGAACCTGCTTGCCCCCGTCTTTGCCGTCTGCGCCGTTTGCTACGTGGCGTTCAAGGCAAAACAGATCAGCAAGGCCGACCCCGGTACCGACCGGATGAAAGAGATCGCGGGATACATTGCCGAAGGCGCCAGAGCGTTCCTTCTTTCCGAATACAAAGTCCTGGTGTTCTTTGTCGCCGTTCTTTTCGTACTGCTTTCGATCTTCATCAACTTTGCCACGGCCATATGTTTCCTGATCGGCGCGGCATTTTCCGTGGCGGCCGGCTACATCGGGATGAATACGGCAGTGAAAGCGAACGTGCGGACAGCCAACGCAGCCAGGACAGCCGGAATGAACAAGGCTCTCGCCCTTGCTTTCGGCGGCGGTTCCGTTATGGGCATGTGCGTGGTGGGACTGGGACTTCTGGGATGTTCCGTCATTTATCTGATCACGGAAAACTCCGCCATCCTCACCGGCTTTTCGCTGGGCGCCAGCTCCATTGCTCTTTTCGGTCGTGTGGGCGGCGGCATCTATACCAAAGCGGCCGACGTGGGCGCGGACCTGGTGGGCAAGGTGGAAAACAACATTCCCGAGGATGACCCCCGGAATCCCGCAGCCATCGCCGATAACGTGGGCGACAACGTGGGAGATGTTGCCGGCATGGGCGCCGATCTGTTCGAGTCCTATGTGGGCGCCATCGTTTCCGCGGTGACCCTGGGGATCGGTGTCACGGGCCTCTTCGGCGGCGCCGGCGTGACGTATCCTCTGGCGCTTTCCGGTCTGGGCATCGGCGCCAGCCTGATCGCGACCGGCTTTGTAAAAGGAAAGAAAGATTCCGATCCTCACAAGGCACTTAATATGGGTTCCTACGTATCCGCCCTTCTGGTGTGCCTCTTTGCGCTTCTTTTAAGCGAAGTATGTTTCGGCAGGCTGAACGAAGCCATCTCCGTGATCGCCGGTCTGATCGTAGGTCTTCTGATCGGCATCATCACCGAATACTACACTTCCGGAGACTATAACTCCGTAAAACACATTGCGGAAAATTCCACCACCGGCGCTGCCACCACCATCATTTCCGGCATTGCCGTGGGCATGCGTTCCACCATCGTTCCCACCGTACTTATTGCCGTAGGCATTTATTTAAGCTACCGGCTCTCCGGCCTTTACGGCATCGCGCTTGCCGCCGTGGGCATGCTTTCCACCACCGGCATCACCGTGGCTGTGGACGCCTATGGTCCCATCGCCGATAACGCAGGCGGCATTGCGGAAATGAGCAAACTGGCGCCGGAAGTGCGCGAGATCACCGATAAACTTGACGCAGTGGGAAATACCACGGCTGCCATGGGCAAAGGCTTTGCCATCGGTTCCGCAGCCCTTACCGCCCTGGCGCTGTTTGTTTCCTTTGCCGGTTCCGTGGGCATTGCGGAAAGAGGCATCAACATCCTGGACTACAAAGTGACCATCGGTCTGTTCCTGGGCGGCATGCTGCCCTTCATGTTTTCGGCTCTTACCATGGAATCCGTTTCCAAGGCGGCAAATAAGATGGTGGAGGAAGTAAGAAGACAGTTCCGTACCATTCCCGGCATCCTGGCCGGAACGGGCAAGCCGGACTACAAGGCATGCGTTGCCATATCCACCCAGGCGGCACTGAAAGAAATGCTGCTTCCCGGCGTTCTGGCTGTGATCTGCCCGCTTGCCGTCGGTTTTCTGCTGGGCACGGAGGCTCTGGGCGGTCTCCTCGCCGGCGCGCTGGTGACCGGCGTACTGCTGGCCATCTTCATGTCCAATGCCGGCGGCGCCTGGGACAACGCCAAGAAATTTATTGAAGAAGACAACTACGGCGGAAAAGGCTCCGACGCCCATCACGCTGCAGTAGTAGGCGATACCGTAGGCGATCCTTTCAAGGACACCTCCGGACCGTCTCTCAACATTCTCATCAAACTGATGACCGTGGTATCTCTGGTATTCGCTCCGGTATTTCTGAAGCTGGGTTCCCTTCTGTGACGGTCATTTGTATTGTTCCGGATTCTTAAGTTTGTTTACGAAGCGTGTGGTCTCCGGCTTCCACAGAAGATCCACGGTGCCAAGAGGGCCATTACGCTGCTTGGCGACGATAAGCTCCGCCTCGCCTTTCTTTTCCGAATCCTTGTTGTAGTATTCGTCACGGTAAATGAACATGACGATGTCGGCATCCTGCTCGATGGCGCCGGATTCTCTGAGGTCCGACAGCATGGGGCGCTTGTCGGGACGGGATTCCACGGCTCGGGACAGCTGTGACAGGGTGATCACCGGGCACTCCAGTTCTCTGGCCATGTTTTTCAAGGCACGGGAAATGTCCGATACTTCCTGCTGACGGTTGTCGCTGTGACGGCCGCCGCCGCTCATTAACTGCAGATAGTCGATGATGACCAGGTCCAGTCCTCTTTCCAGCTTGATCTTCCGGCAGCGGGAACGCATTTCCGCCACGGTGATGCCGGGAACGTCCTCAATGATGATGTTGGACTGTCCCACCCGCTCTGTGGTCTCCAGAAGCCTTCCCCAGTCGCTGTCTGCCAGGTTGCCGGAACGAAGCGCCTGGGCGTCGATGCCGGAATCCATGGCGAACAGACGGTTCACCAGCTGTTCCTTTCCCATTTCCAGGGAAAAGATCACGGTGGGCCGGTTTTTCTTGATGGCCACGTATTCCAGAATGTTGAGCACCAGGGCCGTCTTTCCCATGGAAGGTCTGGCGGCGATGAGCACGTAATCCGAAGGCTGGAAGCCGGTGGTCATGTTGTCCAGATCGGTAAAGCCTGAGGGGACGCCGGTGACGTGGTCCTTGGACTGGGATGCCTTCTGGATCCTTTCGTAAACGTCCATGGCCACCTGGTCAATGGGCGTGTAGCTGTAGTTGTTTCCGGTCTTTAAGAGATCGAAGATCTTCTTTTCCGTATCCGCCAGGATGTCCGGAGTGGGATCCGTATCGTCGTAGCACTGCTTGCTGATCTCGCCGCAGGCCTTGATGAGCCGCCGTTCTACCGCCTTGTTTCTGACGATCTCCGCGTACTGTTTGGCGTTGACGGAGGTGGGCTCGGCATCGTAGATATCCCGCAGGAAATCCAGGGACTGCATTTCCTGAGGCGCGCCGTCCTTTGCCAGCTGCTCGCCTACGGTGACGAAGTCCACGGTCTGATCGGCCGCCAGGGAAGCCGAAAGTTTCCGGATGGCTTCAAACAGGATGCCGTACTGACGGGAATAGAAATCGTCGGCGGTCAGCGTTTCCAGCCCCGTCTCCATGGCGTCTCTGTCCATCAGCATGCAGCCCAGCACCGATTTTTCGGCCTGGATATTCTGCGGCATCTGCCGGTTCAGCACTTTTTCTTCTGATTCGTTCATCTTTTGTTACAGCGATTCTACGCTGATCTTTACTTCTGCCTGCACGTCCTTGTGAAGCTTTAAAAGGACGGGGAACACGCCCAGGGCCTTCACGGGCTCAAAGGCAAGTTTCTTCTTGTCCACTTCGATCTGGAACTGCTTTTCGATGGCATCTGCCACGTCGGAGGTGGTGATGGAGCCGAACAGCTTTCCGCCTTCGCCGGTCTTTACCTTGATGGTAACGGCCTTTCCGTCCACGGCTGCCTTCACGTCTTTGGCATTGGCAAGCTTTGCCGCCTCGATCTTGGCGTCGTTGGCATTCTTCAGTTTCAGATTGTTAAGGTTGGCCGCGCTGGCTGCCACGCCCAGTTTTCTGGGAATGATATAGTTTCTGGCATAGCTGTCGTTCACGTTCACCAGCGTTCCCGCCTTGCCTAAACTTTTTACGTCCTGTGTTAAAATTACCTGCATTATTCTACCTCTCCCTGTTCTATCATCTGATCTATGGCGTCGGTGACTTTCTTTATCGCCTCTTCCACAGTCACATCCTTAAGCTGTGCGCCTGCCACGGACTTGTGGCCGCCGCCGCCCAGTTTCTCCATCAGCACCTGCACGTTGATCTCGTCGATACTGCGGGCCGAAATGAAGATCTTGTCTCCCACCGGCGTCAGTACCACGGCTGCCTTGATGCCGTCGATCTCCAGAAGCTCGTTGGCCGCCTGGGCACCGATGACCGTGGGGGATCCGGTCCCCTCCGGGTCGCATACGGAAACGGCAAAGTGGTCTCTGTAGACCTGAGCCTTGTCCACTGCCTGGGCTTTTGCCTTATAATCCACGATATCCTCACGGAACATCTTGCGCACCCGTACCACGTCGGCGCCTTTCTTTCTTAAGAAAGCTGCCGCCTCAAAAGTCCGCACGCCGGCCTGCACGTTGAAGTTCTGGGTATCCAACACGATGCCGCCGTACAGCGCGTCGGCTTCCGCCGGCTCCAGACGGATGGTATCGTCCACGTACTGAATGATCTCCGCCACCATTTCGGAAGCACTGGAAGCAAAGGGTTCGATGTAGGAAAGTTCCGCCTTGTCGATGCCCTCCGCCATCATACGGTGATGGTCGATGACCACCACGGACTGTGCCTTTTCAATGAGCGACGGCTCTTCGGTATAGCTGGGCCGGTTCACGTCCACCACCACCAGCATGGTATTCTCGTCCATCATGGAAAGCGCTTTTTCCGCCGTCACGAAGAAATCTTCCGGATAGCCGTTCTCCACGCTGAAGCGTGCCTTGAACGGCTTCACGGAAGCATCGGAATTGCCGTTTACGATGTGGGCTTTCTTTCCCATGGTCTTCGCGATGCGCCACACGCCGGCGGCAGATCCCAGAGCATCCACGTCCGCACTCTTGTGTCCCACAATGATCACGGTCTCTTTCCGCTCCAGAAGTTCCCGGAACGCCTGCGCCTTCACGCGGGCCCTCACCCGGGTATTCTTTGCGGCCGCGGCACTCTTTCCGCCGAAATACTGAATGCCGTCCTCGCTCATAAGAACGGCCTGGTCGCCGCCCCGGCCCATGGCCATGTCGATGGCCTTTCTCGCCGTGTCGTAGCTTTTGATGTAATCCTCATAGCCCACGCCCGCGCCGATGCTTAAGGTAAGGCTCAAGTTGTTGCCGATATTGATGGAGCGCACGCCATCCAGCACGGAGAACCGGTCATCGGCAGCCGCCGTGATGTCTTTGTCCATCAGGAAGAACAGATACTTGTCCTTTTCCAGTTTCTTGATCAGTCCGTGAAGACTGCCGAAATAATTGCCCAGCTTTCTGTCCACCAGCGTCACGAACATGGAGCGGCGCACTTCGTCCACGCTCGCCAGAGCCTCATCGTAGTTGTCGATGGTCACCAGGCCTACGCAGGCCCGGGAATCCAGATAATTCTGCTTCACTTCCACCAGTTCCGTCTCGTCGGTGACGATCACGAACATCGCCGTACGGTCTCCCTCCGGAAGATCTTTTTCCTTTGAGGAATCCAGCGGTCCCCAGGTGATCTCCAGACGGCACATCTTCTCGCCGAAGGAACCGTGGACCACCAGTACATCGTTGGAAGGCGCCAGCATCTCTCTGGTAAGTTCCGGGAAGATGGCCAGCAGATTTCCCGCCGAGGCGTGCTGCTCTTTCAGCATGTCCTTGAAGGCGCGGTTCCGCCAGAGGATACCGCCGTTCGTATCGCAAATGGTTGCCGGGCTCCCCATTTCCTCCAGGATAAGCCCCTGGGTGGTGCCGAAACCGCCGGCAAAACCGATCATACCCCGATACATGCCCTTTCTGCTGTAAAAATACAGAAAGACCGCCCCGACGGTAAGAAGTATCGTAAACAGAAGAAGCGTCTTTCCCGCCTCTTCAGAAACGGCAAACACGATGATGTTCGCCAGAATGGCCACGCCCGCGAAAATAAGCGGCCAGCGGAACCAGACCGCAAGAGACGTGATGCCTTTTTTATTCTTTTCAGATCTCATATGTCACCCGATATACTGCCGGTACATGCCGGCACAGCGTTTTACAGCGTAAGCAAAAGCTCCCCGTTCATCCGCGGGGCAATAATACAGGATGACTATACCACAAAACAAAGTAAATGAAAACCCGGAATGTTTCCGTGACAGGTCCCGGAATGCTACCGGCTTTCGACGAACCAGCGGCCGGGGCTGCCGGTGAAGGAATCCGCAGAGCGCTCAAAATAAAGGTGGGCTTCACGGCCACCGATCATGACGGTGTACAGATCCCCCTGACCCCCGGACTTCTGCGAAAAAGAAGGCCGCATGCCAAGCACACGGTCGATCTCGTAACGATGTCCATCTTCCCAGCGGATGTTCCGCGGAAGCATCTGCCCCAGAGGGTCAAATTCCACGGTCACGTCCACATATTTCTTTTCACACAGTTTTTGTTCCATATCGTTTTTCCGAAAGCCGCTCGACGGCCGCCGGAGTTTCCGAAAGCCGGTCAGCGGCCGCCAAGGTATCCGGCGGAAGAAGCAAGCGGCGCGTCCGGGAACACGTATCCCTTGTGCCGCATAAGCCGCATTTTGAAATCCAGCAGTTCCGGCGGAACGGAAAGCGCCGTGGCCGCACTGAAGAAATCGCCGCACTCACAGAGCTTTTCCATTACGGAATCGTCCGAAAGCTGCAGTTCCGCTGCCAGCATGTTAGCCTCCAGCTCAGACTCCGAGACCCTGTCATACACGGTCTCATCGTGCACGGCTTCCATAAGCCCCGTTTTTACATGCAGAAAATAATGGCCCAGCTCGTGATAGCGTACGATCTGCCGCATCTCCGGCGAAAGATCCGCGCTGACGGTAATGGCCACCCTGCCGCTGCTCTGAATGAGGAATCCCTTGCAGTCCTTTGGGCCGTTCCCCATGGGGTATTCCAGCAGAAGGATGCCCTCCTCCCGGCAGATGTCTTTCACATCGGCGGGGATACCGTAGGTCTCTCCCAGTTCTTTTCCCTTTTCAATGATGTAGGAAGTTCTCACTTCTGCTCCCCGGATGCGCTGCGGCATGCAATGTAGGCGTTGGTGAGCGCCAGGAAAAAGTTGTCCTTTGCCTCCTGGGAAAGCGTACCGCCGGCAAGAAGGGAACGGCTCTTCGTAAGAAGATCCGAAACTTCATCCGCCGCGTCATCCCCGTAGTTGGCACGGATGTTTTCAATGTAAAGCACTTCCGACGGCGGCATGACGAAGATCTCCAGAGAGTCATCACGCAAAAATTCCGCGGTCACGCCCAGAGCCTGGGCAATGTGCTTTAAGGTGGTGGGGTGGGGCTTCCTGCCCTCGGATTCGTAAGACGCCACGGCACGTTTGGTGATGCCGGCCTTATCTGCCAGTTCCTGCTGGGTCATTCCCTTGTCCGTACGGATCTTTCTGATCTTTTCACAGATATCTGCCATAATTCTCCTCTTTTTCCAATCACTGCAATGATGCAATTTCCTGCAGATTTTTCATTTTCCGTCTTGACTTTGTCTGTCGTTTTGTGTAACTTATGATGTAATTTATCACTGTGATTTCACTTGCTGTGATTATATCACAAAGACCGGTCGTGTCAACGGTGAAATTAATGTAATTTCAAAAAGATGGGAAATAAGTATGGAACGCGTCATCCTTCACGGTGATATGAACTGCTTTTACGCTTCGGTGGAGACCATGCTCCATCCGGAGCTTAAGGGAAAAGCCATGGCGGTGTGCGGCTCCGTGGAGGAGCGGCACGGCATCGTGCTGGCCAAATCCGAAAAAGCAAAAAAGGCCGGCGTAAAGACCGGCATGGCCGCGTGGCAGGCAAAAGAAGTCTGTCCGGACATCATCTTCCGGGAACCGGACTACCCCCAGTACGTGAAATACTCCCGGGCCGCCCGTGAGATCTACGGACGCTTCACCGATTTCGTGGAGCCTTTCGGCATGGACGAATGCTGGCTGGACATGACGAAGAGCGGCATTTTCGGCAGCGGACCGGAGATCGCGGAGACCCTCAGGCGCACCATCCGGGAGGAGCTGGGGCTCACCGTCTCCGTGGGCGTTTCCTTCAACAAGATCTTTGCCAAACTGGGCAGCGACATGAAAAAGCCGGACGCGGTGACCGTCCTTTCCCGGGAAAACTACCGGCAGAAGGTCTGGCCGCTCCCCGTGGGAGACCTTCTGTACGCCGGTCCGGCAACGGTAAGAAAACTCGCCGGCATCGGCATCCGGACCATCGGTGACCTGGCTGCCGCCGATCCGTCCTACATCCGGCGTCTGCTGGGCGTAAACGGTCTCAAACTCATGGTATTCGCCCGGGGCGAGGATACATCCCGGGTCATGCCGAAAGGCACCGTCATTCCGCCCAGGTCCATCGGCCACGGCGTGACCTGCATGCGGGACCTGAAAACGCCGGAAGAAGTGCGGCTGGTCATTCTGAAATTAAGTCAGGAGATCGGGCGGAGGCTCAGGGAGGAGAACGCTCTTGCCGCCGGCGTGCGGCTTTATGTGCGGGGAAGCGATCTTTCTTTCAGCGGTTTCGGGGAAGGGCTCATCGAGCCCACCCGCAGCGCCCGTGAGATCGCCGGGATCGCGGATGAATTTTACCGGGAAAAGCTTTCTTTCGTGAAGGAGGTACGTCAGGTGACGGTGTCCGTATATTCTCTGGTATCGGAGAATGACGCCTGGCAGCCCTGGCTGTTTTCCGACCGGGAGGGGCGGGATCGGCTGGACCGGGCAGAGACCGCCGTGGAAGAGATCCGCGGACGTTTCGGCAGGAACGCGGTGATCCCGGCCTCTCTGCTTCTGGAAACGGCCGTACCGGATGACGGCAGGCATCTGGTCAAAATGCCGGATCTGATGTATACGTGAAGCGCCGACAGCATTGTAAAAGAGCGCTGCCTTTCGGCAACGCTCTTCATGATCTGCAATTATGCGATTATGCCTGCTCGATTGCTCCTGCCGGGCACTGATCTGCGCAGGAACCGCAATCAGCGCACTTATCTGCGTCGATAACGAACTTTCCGTCGCCCTCAGAAATAGCCTCTACGGGGCACTGAGATGCGCAAGCACCGCAAGAAAGACAATCATCATTGATCTTATATGCCATAATTGAATCCTCCTTAAGAATTTCTACGTTCATTGTAACAGAAAGCCCGCCGCTTTCAAGACCTTTCCGCCCTGTTACACAAACCTTTCATAACCGGCGGATCTTATGACCCGGAGACGTACCGCAGCATCCCGGCATCCGCCGGTCACTTTCACGCCAGATAGTAGAAGATATAGCTCACCGCGCCGGCGCTGTCATAAGCAAACATCAGCGCTTTGCTGCCATCCGGCGTGTAGTAAACGTCATAGGAGACGCACTGCGCCTTCACCCGTTCCGGATCTTTCCGGTACGCGATCTCCAGGATCTGTGTGCCTGCCGGGTCAGAACCGATGCCGGACAAAGACGGGCTTCCGTAAGCCGCCCGGACCGCCTCCCGGTCACAGCCCAGCGTGATGCCCCGCGCGGTCTTCACCACGCCTTCCCGGGAAGCATCCGCGGCCGGATCATAATAAAAGTAGGTGGCCGCGTCGCCGCTGTAGGAAGCGCGGATGGCGCCGATCACGTCAGAGGATGTCACGGACGTGCCGGAAGCTTTGAGATCGCCGTCAGAAAGCGCCGCCGGCTGCGCCTTCTTTCCGAAGGCAGAGGTGTAAACGATGTTGGAATTGTCGATAGTTACTTTTTTAACGCCGTACTTTTCCTTGAGCGCCGCAAGACCGTCCGCATTGAGGACCGCGGCAAAGGAGCCGTTGTGACTTCCCTCCAGCGCAAGCTTCACCGTAAGGCCATCGGCCGTGTAGGTGCCGGACTGATAGCGCAGCATGCCGAAATATCCGTCGTGGTTCATTTCCAGACTGTAGTAATTCCCGGTGCCGTCCTGCACCAGGCCCGCCGCGATCATGTCACCGTTTGCGTCGATTAGGTACCAGATGTTTCTTCCGTTTTCCGGCACGGCATCGTCGCACAGCCAGCAGTTTTTCTGCAGAGCGCCGTTTCCGTCTTTAATGTGCCAGCCCGTGCCGTCCTGATACCAGTATTCCGAAAAGCTCTGCGCAGACACCGAAAAGGCAAACGCCGCCGCGATAAGAGCGGCTGCCGCCGTTATTTTCATGAGTTTTTTAAGCACGATCATTGTTCATGACCTCCTTTTCCTCATTGTAACACAGTGCGTCCGGCTGAGTTTTACGCCGTGCTTACGATTTCCGTACACTTAGTGACTCCAGATGATCCACACCAGGAGATAACCGGTGATGACGGCCGCCAGCGTGAAGGGCACCCCGTATTTCATGAACTCGCCGGTACTTACTTCATGACCTTCCTTTCTGAGGATCCCCAGACCGGTAATATTGGCGCTGGCACCGATGGGGGTCAGATTTCCGCCCAGGGTGGCGCCCACCAGAAGGCCGAAATAGAACAGATTGGGATTTACCGCGATGCCCGTATTCTTAGAAAGCGTGGCAGCCAGCACGGCGACCACCGGAAGCATGGTGGCGGTATAGGGAATGTTGTCGATGAATGCGGAAAGCAGCACGGATACCCACACGATCACAGAGTACACCAGGAAAATGGAGCCCTTCGTTCCGCCGCCGCCCAGAAGCGCCAGCTTTTCGCCGATCAGATCGATGAGTCCCGCCTCCTCGATGGCGCCGATGACGATGAACAGTCCCGCCAGAAGGGCCAGGGTATAGAAGTCCAGTTCCTTTACGGAAGCAATGACGCTCTTTGCGTTTTTATTGCGGATGAGTTGCCAGACCATGCCGATCAGGTAATACCCCATGCAGATGAGACCGTTGGTGATGTCCGGCTTGTAAAACTGCCCTTCTGCCGCCTGCTCCTCATAGGGAATGAAGGAAGCCGCGATCAGCGTGACGATGGTGAGCACCATGAGCACTGCCGGCACCTTGTCTTCCACTTTTGTCCTGCCGCCGGCCTCGATCTTCTGATTCTGGTCCCGGAACATCCACAGAATGATGAGGGATGCCACGACGGCGCCCGCCTCCGTAACGAAGAACATGCCCGGGCGGCCTTCACACCAGAAAAATCCCATAAAATCCAGATCGGCCGATTTTGCCAGAAGGATGGAGGTGGTATCGCCCACCAGCGTCGCCGCGCCCTGCAGGTTGGACGAAACGGCGATGCAGATGATCACCGGCACCGGCGAGATCTTCTGCTTTTTGCAGATGGCGATCGCCACCGGCGCCACCATGAGCACCGTGGCCACGTTATCCACAAAGGCCGAAATGATGCCGGCAAACAGCGAAAGCGCCAGCACCATGACTTTTACCGTGCCGGTCTTTGACACTACCAGATCTGCCAGAAGATTGGGCATTTTCGACTCGATAAAAAAATACACCGTGCCCATGGTGCCCGTGATCATTAAAAGCACGTTGAAGTCGATCTTCGCGACGGCATCTCCCAGAGAGTACCTGAACTCCGGAAACACGCCCAGCGTCCCGGTGATGACGAACAGAGCCGCAGCTCCCAGCGCCACGTAGGGGCGGATCTTCTGGAATGCGAACATCAATGCGTAGGTGATGACAAAAATTACAAGTGTCGTGATCATTAAAGCGTTCATTGTCTTACCCTTATTATCATTTTTCCTATTTTATTTCCTTTGGCCGAAAACTTGGCCTCGTACTCTGTCTCAATGTTGCCTTCCATCATGGTTTCGTCCGCGTGCAGGTCATAGGTGATCGCCAGGATCTCCCAGCCTTCCTGCTGCGCGGTCTCCACGGAATAATCGAAAAGCCCCCGGTTGTCGGTCTTGAACTCGATGGTGCCCTCCGGCTTCAGCACTTTTTTGTACCTTGCCAGAAACACGGGGGAAGTGAGCCGCTTGTTGGCATTTTTATCCTTGGGCCAGGGATCGGAAAAATTCAGATAGATCCTGTCCACTTCACTTTCCCCGAAACAGTCCTCTAAAAGTCTGGCGTCCAGCCGCATGAACCTTAAGTTCCCGCCGGGCTCCGTGCCCTCTTCCTCCGCCATCTTTTCATAGCGCCGCATGGCCTTTAGCAGCACCGTGGAGTTCATTTCGATGCCCACGTAATCCACTTCCGGATGTCGGATGGCGCTTTCCCGGATGAACGTTCCCATGCCGGTACCTATCTCCAGATACAGCGGCGCGTCGTTTCCGAACACCTCCCGGCGCCAGTTCCCCTTATATTTTTCGGGCTCGTTTATGGTAAGCGGATGTGCCGCCACCATCTCCTCGGCCCCCTTGATGTGTCTGATCCTCATGCCTGGTCGTTACTCTTCCTTCTCGTCAGTTTCTTCTGTCTCCGGCGCCGTTTCGTCCTCCCGGTAGATAGGCAGGATGACGCTTGCCTTGTAAAGGTCGCCGTCGATCTCGATCTTAAGTTCCCCGTTCATGAGTCCGGTAAGGCTCTTCGCGATGGAAAGGCCCAGACCGGAACCTTCCGTGGTACGGGAAATATCGCCCCGCACGAAACGCTCGGTCAGTTCTTCCGGACTGATGTTCAGCTTCATTTCGGAAATGTTCTTGAGCGTAAATACGCCTCTGGCGTCCTCTCCCTCTCCTTCCCGGCTCACGCTTCCGTAGATGCGGGTATTCTCCATGGAATACTTGGCCGCGTTATTCAGCAGGTTGTCGAAGACTCTCCACAGATGACGGCCGTCTGCCTTCACGTACACGGGCTCCGCCGGGGCGTCGAAAATAAACTCCAGCCCTCTGGCACGGAACTTGTACTCGAATTCCGCCGCCGCCTGCTCGGTAAGCTCCTGCAGGTCGATCTTCGCAGGCTCGATGCGGATGTTTCCGGAACTGGCCTTGGAAGCCTCCACCAGGTCTTCCGTCAGGTTCTTCAGACGCTGGGATTTCTTGTCCAGGATGTCGATGTATTCCGCCGCTTTTTCGTTCTGAATGTTTTCCCGCTTCAGAAGGCCCACGTAATTGATGATGGAGGTAAGAGGGGTCTTGATGTCGTGGGATACATTGGTGATCAGGTCTGCTTTCAGGCGTTCCGATTTTACCTGGTCTCTCACGGCTGCCGAAAGACCCGTGGATATGTGATTGATGCTCTTTACCGTCTCCAGGTTTTTCCCGTCGAAGGACTTTTCCGGAAGGACCGCCTCCGTATCGCCGCCGGAGATCTGTTCCAGCACGTCACGGATCTGATCCCGCTGTCTTGCATCCCGGAAAAGGCGGTTGTACACCAGAGCGTCCACCACCACGATCACCGTAAGGATCACGGAGGAAACGAGCACCAGGCGGGAATCGCCGCCGCTTGTGCTGCGCATGAAAAGCCAGGCCGCCAGCAGAGGTCCTCCCAGATTCAGGAGCACGAACAGGGAGAATTTGAAAAACACGGTGGCAGAAAGCTTTCCGCTTTCCATGTATTCCTCAATGGCAAGCTCCATCCGGCAGAACAGAGAATCGCTGTACAGTGTTCCCTTCCGGTAGCGGCGGATGGCCGAACGGAGAAGGATCACGATAAGCCCGTAGGTGATGAGCACCTTCATCACCGTCCGCCAGTATTCCTGGGTGGTGAAAGGCATCAGCGCCTCCATGGGCACACACAGCGTCGCTTTGAACAGATAATAGAAGATCACCGCCAGAATGACGCATACCACGATCGCCATCTCCATGGGGATCCTGTCCATCAGATGTCTGGCGGAGGCTTTTTCGTCCGTGGGATCTTCGGCAGAAGCTTCGTTCAGGATGAGCACCAGAGTGATCACGAACACCGCAAAGCCCAGAAGGCCGATGCCGATCCACTTGTAGGCATTCCTTACCTTGCCGGCGAATGCCGCGGACGCCGCGTAGTATTTATCCTGATGGGGATAGGTGGTATCCACCGCCGCCGCGATCTCAAATTCCGATTCCGACTGTCCCTCGAACATCGTGGCCGGCCGGCGGTCCACAGCACGGGGAGCCGGTGATACGTTAGTGTTGAAACTGCCGTCCTCGGCCCGATAGCTTACGTACTTTCCGTACTTACCGGAAGTAATGGTATTCACGCCGTCGTTGAAAAGGATCACGCTTTCCCCGTGAACGCCCGGCTGACATACGTAGAACCGAAAATTTGTCCTGGTGTCCCGATACGCTTCCTTCAGCCGGTAACACTCGGCAATGGTCTTGACCACCTCGATGGAAAGCTCCGACAGACGGGTCACGCCCTGGGACGGTCCCATGGTCAGACTGTCCGCGTACCAGGGATCATACATTTTGTTCACCACGCGGACGGATATGTCTTCGGTACGAGAATCGCTGGCTTCCGTAACGGTCACCTCGTGGGTGGTCTCGTCCATGGTGCAGCCGAAACTGCGGGCGGCATCCACCAGTTCCTGCACGGTAAGTCCCGCAACGGCGCCGGATTCCTCGATCTCCACCGCAACGGCATCCGGGCTCACCTCGTCGCCCAGTTCAAAGGCATCCGCCAGGAGGGCAAACCTCCGCACTCCCTCGATGTCACTGTTGAACGTTTCGGCAAACTGCGGAGAATCTTCATATTTTTCCGCATGGATCCAGGCGATGCCCTTTTCGCCGATGGCGTCGGACCAGAGCACGCTGACTGCTGCCGTCACCAGAAGAACGGCAGCCACATGCAGGCAAAGGATCAGGCTTTTTTTCATGACGGCTGTTTCTCCACTTTATATCCCACGCCCCATACCACTTTCAGGTATCTGGGCTCCCGGGGGTTGATCTCGATCTTCTCGCGGATGTGACGGATGTGCACGGCCACGGTGTTGTCCGCGCCGATGGCTTCCTCGTTCCAGATCTGCTCGTAGATCTCGTTGATGGAGAATACCTTGCCGGCGTTCTTCACCAGAAGAAGAAGGATGTTGTACTCAATGGGGGTGAGCTTCACGGGCTCGTCGTCCACGGTGACTTCCTTGTTGTCATCGTTGATCACCAGGCCGCCCACTTTGTAAACAGAGCTCTTCTGCTGCGGTACGGGGCTTCCCAGCTTGTTGTAGCGCCTTAACTGGCTCTTCACCCGGGCCATGAGCTCCAGGGGATTGAAAGGCTTGGAAATGTAATCGTCGGCGCCGATATTGAGTCCCAGGATCTTGTCGTTGTCCTCGGACTTGGCGGAAAGGATAATGATGGGAATATTGGACTTTTCCCGGATCTTAAGCGTGGTGCGGATGCCGTCAAGCCCCGGCATCATCACGTCCATGATCACCAGATCGGCAGGCTCTTTTTCCAGTACCTCCAGAGCTTCCTTGCCGTCATATGCCTTCAGTACCCGGAAGCCTTCTCCCTCCAGATAAATGCTGATCGCTTCCACGATCTCTTTTTCGTCATCACATACCAGAATCGTCTGCATCAGAATATCCTCCATGCCGTAATAAAGTTGTTCCTCCACCAGTCGGACAGGGATCTGTGCACCACACGTCCGTTGGAAGATGAAGCGTCTATGATCGTGCCGCCGCCGGCAGCGATCCCTACATGGCCGGAAACGACTACGATATCTCCGGCTCTTATGCTGTCAAAACTGGAAACTTTTTCATATCTTCCGGGATTCCGCCAGCCGGAAGAGGTCAGATAGGACTGACTTACCCCTACCTGATTCAGGCACCAGTACACGAAACCGGAACAGTCAAAGGAGCCCGGTCCCTTGGATCCCCATACGTAGGGGCATCCCAGTTTGGTGGATGCCACGTTGATGAGGCTCTGGGCACCTGCGCTGATAACTTCGGGCGCAGAGGGCTTTACGATCTCCTGCCCCTGCGCGCTTCCCGCGTCGGAATGCTGTGACGCCGCGGTCTGCTGGGCTGCCGCCTGGCTGGATGCCTGTTCGCCGCCCTTGTTGGTATCTACCGTTACACCGGCCGGTTTTTTAACGGCGGTGTCGCTCAGAAGCTTTGTCATGGTCTGAATGCCCACGGTGCCGTCTGCGGAAAGTCCGTTGCACTCCTGGAAAGCCACCACCGCGTTTACGGTGATCTCTCCGTAATAGCCCGTTACCAGATTGGAGGGCAGATAGCCGTAGTGGGCGAGCCGCTTCTGGGCATTGGTCACGGAGCTTGATTTGTCACCCAGACGAAGGCCGAAAGGCTTTGCGTTCGGGGATTCCAGGGCGATCCTGGTGTCCGGTCCCAGATAACCGTCCACGATCTGGTCGTTTCGGGACTGGAACTGCATCACGGCGCTTTGCGTTCCCGCGCCGAAGGTGCCGTCCGCCTCGTCGTAGAGATACCCCAGAGCGATGAGCCGCTGCTGGTATTTCTGCACCAGTTCCGACTTGTCGCCGATACCGATGAGATTTGCTTTTACTTCATCCGAATAGATCAGGTTGATGGTCTCTTTTCCCACGGTGCCGTCCACGGTAATGCCGTTTCTGGCCTGCATGTCCTTCACACCCTTTTCCGTATTGTCACCATAATACCCGGTGACGGAACTTTCCGAAATGTATCCCAGCTGATACAGACGGTTCTGGATCTGCACGATGTCATTTCCGGAGTCGCCGTTCTTCACCTGATAGAACGGAGTGTCCGCCGAGAACAGCTTGTCCCAGGTCTCCGCGCCCACCACGCCGTCCTGCGGCGCGCCGATCTGACGCTGGAAATATTTCACGGCTTCCGTGGTGGCCGTTCCGTAGTACTGGGTGGGTTCATCGTTATCCATGTAGCCCAGCTTCATCAGCTTTTCCTGCAGCCGTACGACGATGGGGCTCTCCACGCCCTCTCTCAGATAGACCGGTGACAGAAGGGAGTTTTCCGCTGCGGTGGTCACGTCGGACAGCACCGGCAGCACGTCCCCGCCGGGGGCCATCAGCACGATTTCCTCTTCCGGTACCGTTTCATTTTCCGCGGCGATCTCTATGACGGGCGTATCCTGAGACACGGTCTCCGTCTCCTCCGTTTCACTTTCCCGGCAGCCGGCAAGTCCCGCCGCAAGGAGCCCTGCCGTCAGCAGCAATATGATCTTTTTAACGTTTCTTCCGTTCATTCTTTCTCAGCCTTCTCTGCACTTCCAGGTCGATGTCTATGTTCTGCGAGCCGGTCAGGTCTTCCCTGGCGCGCATCTGCTGTCTTCTTCTGCGGCTCCGCCGCTCCGCTTCCTTCTTTTCGGCCCTTGCCTTTAAGAACAGAAAGAGTCCCGCGGCTGCCAGCACGCCCGCCGCGATGAGCACGACGGTCACGGCGGATACGCCTTTCTTTTCTTCCGCGGTCCCGTCGGTCTCCTCGGCGGTCTCCTCGGCGGTCTCCTCTGTCTCTCCGGTCTCTCCGGTCTCTGCGGTCTCCGCGCCCTCTGCAGCACTTTCGCCGGTCTCTCCTCCAGTCTCCTCTGTCTGAGAAGCGTCCTCGGCGGACGTTTCCTCCGTGGGCATCTCTTTGCCGGACACCTGGTAGAACAGCGGATCTTCCTCCGCCTCCTTTACTTCGCTCATGCCGCCAAGGGGCATCAGCGTCACTGCCGCCGCGCCGGCCGGCCGGTCACCGTAATAGAACCTGAACTCTGCCAGAGCGTCTGTGGAAGAAAGATCCTCCGTCACGAATTTCCGGGTGACTTCCATGTAATCACCGCCCTTTGGAATGGTGATGCGGCTGTCTTCCCGGATGCCCACCGTGCAGGAATCCATTACCGGAACTTCCTCAATGCGGAAATCATGCTGCACCAGATCCACGGTCAGATCGTAGTCACTTACGGAAACGGATCGGAAATTGGCAAAACCGAAATCAAAAAGCTGCTCGGTATCCGTGTAATGGTTGGCATGGGCATTCATCACGCACGCCACCAGCGTCATGCCGTCCCGTTCGCAGGCGGTGACCAGAGTATTTCCCGCGGTAGTGGTGTATCCGGTCTTTCCGGCAATGCACCCCTTGTAATACTGGGAGGAATTTTTCCGGAGCATCAGGTGTTTCATATATACGGTGTTCTGCGGGTCATCCGCGTCCGGATACCGGCGGATGGGCGCATGTTTCCAGTAGGTATGGCTCTCGATGTCCCTAAACACCGGGTTTTTGATGGCCGCCTGCATGATGAGGCACATGTCGTAGGGGGTCGTATAGTGATTGCTGTCCGTAAGTCCGGAAGGGTTGTTGAAATGGGATCCTTTGCAGCCGAGAGACGCGGCCTTTTCGTTCATCATCTTTACAAAAACGTCCAGATCCGTCTGTCCTTTTTCTTTCAGTTCCGGATGCTTTGCGCCCACGTGTTCGCCCAGGGCGTTTGCCACCTCGTTGGCCGACTGAAACAAAAGGCAGTACAGGCAGTCCAGCACGGAAAGCCGGTCGCCTTCACTGGCGCCGATGATAGTGGAGTTTTCCTCCTTCAGATGCACGGCGTCATAGGAAAATGTAACGATCTCCGACAGATTGTCGCAGTTTTCCACCACCAGAAGGGCGGTCAGCACCTTGGTAATGGAAGCCGGATAATACTGGCTGTCCGCATTCTTCCCGTAAAGGATCACTCCGGAGCCCGCGTCTATCAGACAGGCGCCCTCCGAAAGCACGTAGCATTCCGTGGCCCAGGGCTCCAGTGCCAGCGCCGCTCCCGAAAACACGGTGCAGGAAAGAAGCACCGCCGCCAGCGCCGCCGCCATCCATTTCCGTATTCTCTTCCCCACGTGTAAAATGCGCATAATACCACACAATAATTCATTGTCATTTTACCACTTTTGCCCGGGGAAAGTCAAACAAATACCGCTGCACTGCACAGACCGTGCAGACGAGGACAAAAACCGGCATGTGAGCCGCTGAGCGGTTTAAGCCGCTTCCGGCTCACATAAATGCTCAGGAATTTTTTCCGATTGATCAAATGGCATCGAAAACGGACGAAAATGCCGATTTCGATGCCAGGCAAAATGTTATGTAAACCTAACGGTGCTTGTAATGGCATCGAAATCAAGGAAATTTGTCTGTTTCGATGCCATGTATTTTCTCCATGTGCACCTCAGAAGGAAAACAGGCGTTTTGGTGCACAGGGGCTGGCATCGAAAACGCCAAAAAAGGCTGTTTTCGATGCCATTTGCCATTTTGAATTTTTTTGCTTAAAATCATGGTGAGCCGGGGCGGCCTTTAATCGCCTAACGGCTCACATGGCGTTTTTTACCTTTGACCGTTTGTGTACCGAAACAGGTTTTACACGCTCTCATGTTTTTGAACCGCTTTATACGTTCGCGGGGGCGGCTGCTATGTGGGAGCGCCTATCCGGCAACTGCCGAAAATAAAAAACGCGGGTGGACAAGCCACCCGCTTTGCGATCCGGCCGCATTCAGTTTTCTGTTCTGCCGGAAGTGCTGATTTTAAGGATAAGGAACGATATGAGGAACCCGGCGGCAAGCCCGCCGATGTGGGCCGCCGTATCCACGCTGGACTCGATGCCCACCAGCACGGAGAACAGCACTGCCATGGGCACACGGCGCTTATCGATGCCGTACTGCCCCGCCCTGTCAAAAATGGCCAGGGCCGCAATGGCGCCGGTCAGGCCGAAAATGGCCCCGCTGGCTCCCGCCGAAACCACTGCCGCCTGCACAGCCCGATGATAAAAGCAGGAAACGAGACCTGCCGCCAGACCGGAGACCAGGTAGGTGAGCAGATACTTCCCATGCCCCAGAGCATGCTCCACGATCATGCCCATGGCAATGAGCGAGATCATGTTGGAAGCCAGATGCTGCAGGGAGAAATGCATGAACATGGAGGTAAAGAGCCTCCAGTATTCACCGGAAAGTGTGAGGGGCCAGTAATCCGCGCCGCAGGCGATCATGTAGCCGGAATCAGCGATGTTGCCCTTCAGGGACTGGACCACGAATATCAGCACATTCGCAATGACGAGCGCGATCGTAACGATCGACGCCCGCCAGTCCGCTCTGTCACTTTCATAAATCAGTTTATTACTCATAAGTCAAAACATAAACAGCGCGGGTGGATTGCGAGCTGTGCGTGCTTTGCAGCGAGTTTCGCAGCGAAGCGAGAACTGTTCGAAGCTGCAAACACGCACCGAAGCATGGTACCGCCCGCGCGGGTATGCATTACAGCATGGACGATCCGCCGGTGACGATCCAGCAGGCCAGGGAGGAGATCAGAAGCGCGCTGGTGA
>JAKSPC010000026.1 GCA_024405155.1 Lachnospiraceae bacterium
ACGATTCCAAAACCGTATATCATAAAACGCATATTGATGTAATCCTCTCGTTCTTTAGTTCCCTGCTTCTTTTCGCAGGACTTGTTGGTGTATAAACTAAGCTGTGGTAGAAAGTGCAGTTCTGAAGCGGACTGGTTTCCTTCATATTTCGTTAAACCCCTTATTCATTGCTGCGATACCCCACCCGATGATGACGCCCTCCGTTACGGAGACAATGAACGTAAAGCACCCAGATATCGAAGCGGGTACGATATTGCCGTATAATGTATGTCTTCTCAAACCGGAAAGATGACCTGATTTGAAACTTGATGCCATACTTTCACCCCATCACAGGCTTTCTCTCTTCACATAGGTAAGCTCTATATCATACCCGAGAGCCTCCATCATATTCACAAAGGTGTTGTTTACCACTCCATCCGGCTTTTTTATGACCCTATTAACATAGGATCTCGTTATTCCGATATCCTCTGCAAGCTGCGCCTGGGTGGTTCCGTTCTCTATGCACTTAACTTTAACGTCCAGTTCTATATTATTCTTAACCATACTTTTTCTCCGAACAACCGTGTTTCACAAATTGTACAACTTATTATACACCTAAATTGTGAACTTTTCTACCGCAAAACAAAAAAAGCAGCCACCCTTTTTGCTTTGAAAGTTTTCAGGTAAATGCAACTTTGTAGTTGCATTTAAGTTGAATGAATGATAACCACTTCAATACATCATTTACTATGATTTGCAAATGTTTGTTGTTATTTCTTGTGATTTGTATAGGTTTCTTGTTGACCATAACAACGATTCTATAGCACTGCACACTCAACTTCCGAAAATGTCAGCACTGCACACTCGCCAATGAATTCTGTGCTTTTTCTTCGGAATCCGGACATGAAAAAAGGGCTTCTCTGTGACCCCGGCAGAACTCCGGAATCGCTGAAAAGCCCGTGTTTTCAAAGGATTATCGCTATTCTATTAACTGTGTTTCGACAGGAGTACCACGCACTCCACATGTTTCGTTCTGGGGAACTGATTGACTGCCACAGCCTTTACGATCCTGTATCCCGAGAACTTAAAGGGGCGGATGTCCCTTGCCAGAGAGGAAGGATTACAGGAGATGTACAGAATGGTGTCCACGCCGTAATCGATGATCTTTTTTAACGCCTTCGGATTCACGCCGTCTCTGGGCGGGTCCAGAATGATCACGTCCGGCTTTTCTGCGATGTGATCCAGTTCGGAAAGGACATCACCGCAGATGAATTCGCAATTGGAAAGGCCGTTTCTCTCTGCGTTTTCCCTGGCGGCTTCCACGGCTTCGGCAACGATCTCCACCCCCACAACCTTCTTTACCTTTGGAGCGATCATCTGGGCGATGGTGCCCGTGCCTGTGTAAAGGTCATAAACGGTGGCGTCACTGCTTAAATAGCCGGTGATATACTCCCTTGCCTTCTCATAGAGAAGCTCCGCGCTCTTTGAATTGGTCTGGAAGAACGAAAACGGGCTGATCTTAAAGCTAAGTCCCAGCAGTTCCTCAGTGATATACGGCTCCCCGTACAGCACAGTCGTTCCGTCGTCTCTTACCGCATCGGAAAGGGTATCATCCACGGTGTGCAGGATCCCCTTAACGGTTCCGGTAAGCTTCCCCTTTTGTTCCAGAGAAAGAACGGCTTCCTTAAATGCCTCGAGGATCTTTTGTTCCTCATAGGTCACCGGCTCTTCTCCCTCTGCCGCCTTTTTTACAGGCTTCTGGGATGAAGTGACCAGATCCACCAGGATGTCCCCGGTATTCACGGCGCGGCGAACGATCAGATAGCGCAGATACCCCAGGTGGGACTTCTTGTTCACATAGGTAAGCCCCAGTTCGCGAAAAAGCGCCACAGTGACTTTTACGATCTCGTTGAAATCCGGATGGACCAGAGAGCACTCGTCCACGTTTACCACGTTATAAAAGCTTTTCCGCTGATGGAACCCCAGGGTCAGCGGACCGTCTTTTCTGTCGTCCCCGAAACTGTATTCCATCTTGTTGCGGTAGCCCTTTGTAAGCGGGCTCTGCAGGATCCCCTCGAACTCGAAAGGATCTTCATAACTTTTCGAAAGGAGTCCTTTTACCAGCTCTCCCTTTTTCAGGAGCTCTTCTTCCACGGTCTCCTTCGTATAGAAGCATCCGCCGCAGATGCCGGCCAGATCACAATACTCACTCATTTCAACACTTCTCCAGTCTGGCAAATCCCGCCATCAGCACTTTCTGGCCCCAGTCATCAAATTCCACGGTGACCTGCCAGTCTTTGGGCCTCTCTTCCATAGCCGTAACGGTGCCTTCCCCGAATTTCGTGTGGTTCACTCTGTCACCCACACCGTAATCCGGTTTCTGCTTTTCGATGGCAGAGCCCTTTACGAATCCCTTCATGGCGGACTGAGCTTTCTTTTCCGATCTCGCCGACGTGTGATCCAGGGAACCGTATCCGGATCCTTCAAATGAATTTGACGTCTGATAATATCCGAATCCGGCACTGTCACCGAATCCTTCATACCGGCGGGATCCGCGGTCAGTCCCGTATTCTCTTCTGTCGCTTCTGCAGCTGTAAGTATCCCTCCGGGAAAACAGTTCGCCGTCATTAAAAGCATCGTTATCGTCCCAGGAAGCTGCACTTCTTCTCCTTCTTGAGATCACTGCGGCATCAGAGGGGATCTCGTCGATAAATCGGGAAGGTCTTGCGGAACGCGTCTCGCCGTTGATCATGCGTTCGCCGGCAGAAGTCATGGTAAGGACTTTCTTCGCCCTGGTCATGCCCACATAGCACAGCCTTCTCTCTTCCTCGATCTCTCCTTTGGGATCCTGGGAGTTGATGCTGGCCTGTGAGGGGAACAGCCCCTCCTCCATGCCGCAAAGGAATACGCGGTCAAATTCCAGCCCTTTGGCGGCATGCAGCGTCATCATGGTAAGCACGTCGTCGTCATCGTTTGTCCTGTCGATATCCGCCACCAAAGAAACATCCTCCAGGAAAGAAGCCAGGAGGCTCATGCTGTCCGCGTCATCTTCCGGCGTGTAATTCTCCTCGAAATCCACGGCCTTTGAGATCAGTTCCTCGATGTTCTGCATGCGGGTCTCGTATTCGACGGGACCTTCCTTTTTCATCTCCTCGGCATAACCGGTATTATCTCTCACCGATTCGATAAGTTCCTTTAACCCGCAGCCGTCGTCATGGGCTTTAAGCGTCTCCCGGAGGGTTTCGATCACATCCACGAATCCGGCGATCTTCGCCGCCGTGCCCTTGTTCACCTCCGGAATGGTGAGCGCCGTGCAGAGTGCGTCATAGATACTGATGCCGTTCTGCCCCGCAAACTGTGCCACCCGTTCCATGGTGGTGTCACCGATGCCCCGTTTGGGCACATTTACCACTCTCTGACAGGCCAGATCATCTACCCCGTTGGCAACGATGCGCAGATAGGACAGAATGTCCTTGATCTCTTTTCTCTGATAGAAGTTCACGCCGCCTACGATCACGTAGGGAACGCTTTCCCGGATGCATTTTTCCTCGAACAGACGGGACTGGGCGTTGGTACGGTACAGAATAGCCTGTTCCCTTAAGGCAAAGGGAGCGTTCATGGCCTGTTTCACCACCTGTTCCGCCTCTTCCCCGGCTGTTGCATACTCCGTGAACGTGGGGAGTTCTCCCTCCGGATTCTCCGTCCAGAGAGTCTTGTCTTTCCTGCCCTCGTTGTGGCTGATCACTTCGTTTGCCACGCGCAGGATGTTCTTCGTGGAGCGGTAGTTCTGTTCCAGCTTGATCACTTTTGCTCCCGGGAAACACTTCTCAAAATCCAGGATATTGGTGATATCCGCGCCTCTGAACTTATAAATGGACTGGTCGTCGTCACCCACCACGCACAGGTTTTTGTACTTTGCGGAAAGCAGCCGCACCAGCTCGAACTGCACCATGTTGGTATCCTGATACTCATCCACACAGATGTAATAGAACCGGTTCTGCCATGAGGAGAGCACATCCGGCTCCTCTTTGAAAAGGTCCACGGTCTTTAAAAGAAGATCGTCGAAATCCAGGGCGTTGTTCTTTTTGAGTCTCGCCTCGTATTCTTTGTAAAGCTTCGCCACAGAGCGCTCAAAGAAATCCGACGCGTTCTGTTCGTAAAGATCGGCGTCGATCATCCGGTTCTTTGCATCGCTGATCACGGCAAGAACGCCCCGCTCCCGATACTGTTTCGGGTCCATCTTAAGATCCTTGAGGATCCCCCGCATCAGCGTTCTCTGATCGTCGGTATCATAAATGGAAAAGTCTCTCTGATAGCCGATCCTGTCGATATCACGGCGCAGCATACGCACGCACATGGAATGGAAGGTGGAAACGAACACGTCCTGCCCCTGTCCCGGGATCAGCCTGTCCACACGCTCCCGCATCTCTCCTGCCGCCTTGTTGGTAAAGGTGATGGCAAGGATCTGCCAGGGCTCGCACAGCTGCCGTTCCAGGATATAGGCGATCCTGTGGGTAAGTACCCTGGTCTTGCCGCTTCCTGCACCCGCCAAAAGAAGAAGCGGTCCTTCTGTATACTGAACCGCTTCTCTCTGTTTTTCGTTAAGTCCTGATAAAATATCCGTCATCTCTTACTTTTTCTTTGCTGTAATGGAATTATACTTCGGGATCATGACTTCCATGCCGCCCATGTAAGGCCTCAGTGCTTCGGGGATCTTTACAGATCCGTCCGCCTGAAGGTTGTTCTCCAGGAACGCGATCAGCATACGGGGCGGAGCCACGCAGGTATTGTTCAGCGTATGGGCGAAATGGTTTCCCTTTGTCTTTGACTTTACACGGATCTTCAGACGTCTTGCCTGGGCATCGCTCAGATTGGAGCAGGAACCCACTTCAAAGTACTTTTTCTGTCTGGGAGACCATGCTTCCACGTCGCAGCTCTTTACCTTAAGATCTGCCAGATCGCCGGAGCAGCACTCCAGCTGTCTTACGGGGATATCCAGCGTACGGAAGAAATCCACGGTGTTCTTCCAGAGAACGTCATACCACTTCATGGACTCTTCGGGCTCGCAGACAACGATCATTTCCTGCTTTTCAAACTGATGGATGCGGTATACGCCTCTCTCCTCGATGCCGTGCGCACCTTTTTCCTTACGGAAGCAGGGAGAATAGGAAGTCATGGTGATGGGGAGCTTCTCCTCTTCGATGGTCTGATCGATGAACTTTCCGATCATGGAATGCTCGGAAGTACCGATCAGATACAGATCCTCACCTTCGATCTTGTACATCATGGCATCCATTTCCGCAAAGCTCATAACACCGTTCACCACTCTGGAACGGATCATGAACGGAGGAATGCAGTAGGTGAATCCGCGGCCGATCATGAAATCTCTGGCGTAGGCAAGACATGCCTCATGCAGGCGTGCGACGTCGCCGATCAGATAATAGAAACCGTTGCCGGCAACTCTTCCTGCAGCGTCCATGTCGATGCCGTCAAAGCTCTCCATGATGTCGGTATGATAGGGGATCTCGAAATCCGGTACCACCGGCTCGCCGAAACGCTGCACTTCCACGTTCTCGGAATCGTCTTTTCCGATGGGAACGGAAGGATCGATCATGTTGGGGATGATCATCATCTTCTGGGTAAGCGCTTCGTCAAGCTCTGTCTGCTTTGCGGAAAGCTCTTCCAGATGATCGCCGAATTCCTTCACTTCCGCTTTGATCTTTTCGGCTTCTTCCTTGAGGCCCTTTGCCATCAGGCCGCCGATCTGCTTGGAAAGAACGTTTCTCTTGTTTCTCAGCTCATCGGCCTCCAGCTGGGTGGCTCTTAATTTCGCATCCAGGTCGATGACCTCGTCTACCAGCGGAAGCTTGGCATCCTGGAATTTCTTCCTGATGTTCTCCTTTACTGCGTCAGGGTTTTCTCTTACAAATTTGATATCTAACATAGCAACCTCACTTATTCTATGGCGCGGGCGGTACCCTGCGCGGTGAGTGTTTGCACCTTCGGGAGCAGCAAGCTGCTACTCGGTGCAAAGCACTCACTCGTCGCAATCCACCCGCGTTTAAAAATTATGCGTTCTTGAAGATTTCTAAGAATGATTTCACATTGGCAGCGGTATCTCCCTTGAAGACTGCGGACCCGGCCACCAGGATGTTGGCGCCTGCCTTCAGGATCTCGGCTGCGTTGTCAAGCGTCACGCCGCCGTCGATCTCGATGTCCAGATCCGGATTCACTTTATCCGCCATGGCGCGGAGCTTTTTGATCCTGTCGATGGTGTAGGGAAGGAATTTCTGTCCGCCGAAACCGGGGTTTACGGACATCAGAAGCACCATGTCAAGCTGGGGAAGCAGATCTTCCAGCATGGAAACGGGAGTTCCGGGATTTAAAGCCATTCCCACTTTGGCACCGGTGGCTTTCACCGCCTGGATGGCTCTGTCCTGATGCTTTGTGGCCTCATAGTGTACAGTGATCAGATCGGCTCCGGCATCACGAAAGTCTTTAACGTATCTGGCAGGCTCATCGATCATGAGATGTACGTCAAACACCTTGTCGGACCACTTTCTGCTGGATTTGATCACGCAGGGACCGATGGACATGTTGGGGACAAAGCTCCCGTCCATAACGTCAATGTGAATGAACTCGCTGCCGGCGTCGGAGATCAGCTTGATGTCCTCGCCCAGCTTTGCAAAGTCTGCCGATAAGATCGACGGTGATAAGATTCTTTCCATGTTTCTCCTCCTGATCAGAACCTGTTTTTTTCGTTCTGTTTGATCTCGTTATAAATGATGCAGTAATTATCGTACCGCAGCCCTTCTATTCTACCACACTTTACTTCTCTTTTCACCATACATATTTCAGAAGGTTCGTTCACGTGGCTGCAGCCGATGAACCTGCATTCCTTCGAAGCTTCCGAAAACTCCGTGTAGTAACGGGACAGTTCTCCGGAGGGTACCCCGTCCACGTAAAGAGACGTAAATCCCGGGGTGTCCAGCACATAGGTATCCCTGTCCACGGGAAAGATCTCCGTATGCCGTGTGGTCTGTTTTCCACGTTTCAGCTTTACGGACAGCTCTCCCACTTCCATACTGTCATTTCCGTACAGTCTGTTGGTCAGGGAGCTTTTTCCCGCGCCGGAAGGTCCTGCGAGAACCGTGGTCTTTCCTTTCAGCTCTTCCCGTATGAGACGGATGGTCTCTTCCCGGGACGTAGATCCCGTGATCACCCGATAGCCGGCTTTTTCATAGATCCCGCGGTAGACATCTCCGGCATTCTCCCCGTCCAGGTCTGCCTTGTTAAAGTAAATGACAACAGGAATGTCCTGCTTTCCCATGTTTACCAGGAATCTGTCCAGCAGAGAGAAATTGGGATCCGGATGACGGATCGCAAACACGATCAGCGCCTGATCGATATTTGCGGCTGCAGGGCGGATGAGCGTGTTTTTGCGGGGAAACACCTTCACCAGGCTTCCTTCCGCCTTTTCTTCGTCTACGATATCGACCTCACAAAGGTCGCCCACCAGGGGCTTGATGCCCAGATTGCGGAAAACGCCCAATGCGTGGCACGTCCAGATCTTCTGCCCGTCATGCACGTAATAGAATCCCGAGATCGCCTTAATGATCTTTCCCGTTATCATGAAGCGCTCCTTGGTTCAAATATCAGGTCATATCCCATGATCGTCGTATCCGTATCCGCGTCATACACTTCCAGCCTTCCTGCGGAAACGCCGTAAGCGCCTCGGATGTTCTTTATGGTAAGCGGCAGCTTGGAACCCGTGGCAATGGGTCTGGGCTCGGAAATGGTGCTGTATTCCGACACGCCGTTCACGTCCTGTATCAGCCGTACACCCACGTTGACAAAGGAACTGTCCTGACTGGGGCCGAAGACACCGGGTGTCTGTACCACCGTATCGATATCCGCGTAGAAATACTCCGGCGACAGTTCACCGTCGCTGTCTACGTCGTAATAGGTTGCTTCCTCCCAGTTGGCTTCCACTTTCTCTTCCGGATCCAGGTTCATCTGAACGTCGATCTTCATGCCCTTTTTGATCAGTTCCCCGGGCGTCTGCGACTGCGCCGTCACCACACCTTTGGCAACATTATCCTGGGGCACTTTGGTCACGTTCCCCTCTTCCAGACCGTTGCTCATCAGTACGGACACCATCTGTACGTAATTGAGTCCCAGAAGATTGGGCATGATGACGCCGTCCGATTCTTTTCCGGCACTGATCAGAAGGATCACGCCGGTATTCTTCCTGACGGTCTCTCCGTTCTCGTCTTCCGAAAGCAGCTTTGCGGATTCCGGATTGATCTCCGATCCGGCCACCAGTCCCTCTTCCACATCTTCGGAAAACACTTTTTTCGCACCCGTCACTTCTACGCCGACGGCCTTCAGTTTCTCCTGTGCCGCCTCCATGGTCAGTCCCTTAAGCTGTGCCAGAGCGGAATCCGTTTCCGTTCCCATGGAGACCGTGACCACCACGGCACTGCCTGCATCCGCCTGTACGCCTTCTTCCGGTTCCTGACGGATGATGGTATTGGGGGAATAGTTGTCGCTGTACTCTTTTCCTGCCACCACGATGGACAGTTTCTTTTCGTTCAGAACGGACTTGGCTTCGTCCACGGAAAGTCCTACCAGAGAGGGTACGGGATTTCCCGCATCGATCACGATATTCAGGTCACTGCTTCCGCTCTCGTTAGCCGCCTCCACGGCCCGGGTCTCTCCCTCCGTCCCGTTGTTTACTCTCCTTACGGCAAAGATCACTGCTGCCGCCGCAAGCGTAAGCGCCAGCAGAGCGACACCGGCGATGACGGCATATTTTCTTCTGATGCGGGAATCGCCCTTACGGGATTCCTTTTTCTTTTCGTCTGTCTTGTAAAAATGCACGAAGTGCCCGGAGGGTTCCTTCTGGCATCTTCTCAGGTCGGAGATCAGTTCTTCCATGGACTGATACCGTTCGTCAGGGTCTTTTCTGAGACATTTGACGATAATGTCGCTCAGTGCGGAAAAGATCTTTTTTGCGTATACCTTGGGCGGCACCAGAGCGTTGGCCCTGTGTGCCTCCAGGATATCATCGGCACTCACGCCGTCAAACGGCGGTCTTCCCGTAGCCATCTCATACATGGTGGCACCAAGGGAATACACGTCGCTCCTCACGTCTGCCGTGCCGTCTGCCGCCTGTTCCGGGGAAATATAATGAACAGAACCCAGCACCGCCTCTTCGTCCTTGCTGTCGGATGAAGGCATGGCAATGCCGAAATCGATCACTTTCACCCGTCCCTCTTTGGACACCACGATATTGGCAGGCTTGATGTCACGGTGGATCACGCCTGCTCTGTGGGAATCGCCCAGGCCCTCTGCCGCCATAAGTGCGATCTGAATGGTCTCATCGTTGCTGAGCGGTCCCTTTTTTGCGATGTAATTCTTAAGCGTCACGCCTTCCACCAGTTCCATGACCAGGTAACGATAAGGTTCCTCGTCCCCGGAAATGTCATAAGTGGCCACCACGTTGGGGCTGATGATACAGGCTGTAGTCCGGGCTTCCCTCAGGAAATTCCGGGAATACTCCTCATCTTCCGCCAGTTCCTTTTTCAGAACTTTCAGTGCCACCACTCTGCCAAGCCTTTTATCCATGGCACGGTAGACCGTACTCATGCCGCCCTGTCCGATCTTCTCCAGGATCTCATATCTGCCGTTTAAAACGTCTCCCTTTTCAGGCATTCGTCTCACCTCCCTCCTCATAGCGAAGAAGGATCACGGCGATATTGTCCGTACCGCCATTCTCGTTTGCCATAGAGATCAGTGTATTTGCCTTATAGCGGATGCTTCCGGCACCTGTCACCACGCCCAGCATGCGGTCTTCATCCACCATGTTGGACAGGCCGTCGGAACACATGAGCACGTAATCACCGTTTTGCAGCGTGAACTCAAACATGTCCACGTCCACGGTCTCCTCGGCGCCCACGGCTCTGGTAATGATATGTCTCTTTTCCCGGTATTCCTCGGATCCACGTTCCAGTTCTCCCCTGCTGATCATTTCCTCTACCAGGGAGTGATCTCTGGTGACCTGATGAAGTCCGTCCCTTACGATATAAAGGCGGGAATCTCCCACGTTGGCCGCGATCATTTCGCTTCCTTCGATCACACAGGCAACGACAGTGCTTCCCATGCCGGAAAGTCCCGGATCCGATGCCGCCTTTCTGCGGATCAGAGTGTTTGCGGTCTCAATGGCAGTACGAAGCGCGCGTACCGTTCCGGCCGCCGAACGTTTCATCAGAGAGACTACCGTTTCCACCAGCATCCTGGATGCCAGATCTCCGGCATTGTATCCGCCCATGCCGTCCGCCAGGATGAACAGGGACTCAAACTGCCCCACGGGTCCCGCGGAGGAAAATACGTAGTCCTGGTTTACTTTTCTTTTTCTGCCGATATCAGTCAGTGCCGCTTGCGTGATCATTCAGATGACTCCTTCTTAACTGGCCGCAGGCGGAGGAAATATCCCGTCCCATTTCCCGCCTGATGGTTACGTTGATCCCGTGACTTAAAAGCCTGTCGCGGAATGCCTCCACGGCCTCCCTTCCGGGCTGCCGGTATCCGGTCTCCTTTACCGGATTGATGGGGATCAGGTTCACGTGGCCGTGCATGCCGGACAGCAGTTTTGCCAGCCTGTCGGCATTTTCCATGCTGTCATTGACGCCTTTTCCCACAGAGTATTCGAAGCTTAAGCGTCTTCCCGTTTTCTGCCAGTACACTTTGCACGCATCCAGGACTTCCCTGAGCGGATAAGCCTTCGCGATGGGCATGATCTGTTCTCTCAGCTCCTGGGTGGGTGCATGAAGACTCAGCGCCAGCGTAACGGGGATCCCTTCCTCCGAAAGTTTCCTTATCCCCGGCGTAAGGCCGCAGGTACTTACCGTGATGTTTCTGGCGGACATGTCCTGCCCGTTTTTATCGGTAACGAGCCTCAGGAAACGGACCATTTCCTCATAATTGTCAAGGGGTTCTCCGGATCCCATGATGACCACGTTGGATACGTGCTCTCCCGTGTCCTTTTCGATCCGGTAGACCTCCCAGAGCATCTCGGACGCGGTCAGGCTCCTTACACAGCCGCCGATGGTGGAAGCACAGAACCGGCATCCCATGCGGCAGCCCACCTGGCTGGAGATGCATACGCTGTTGCCGTGATGATACCGCATGAATACGGATTCGATCACGTTTCCGTCTTTTAAGGAGAATACGTATTTCCTCGTCCCGTCAATGCCAGACACCAGCACCTTCTCGGGATGCATCACGGTGATCGCAAAGCCCGCTTCCAGTTTCTCTCTGAGTGCCTTGGAGAGATCCGTCATTTCGGAAAACGATCCCGCCTTTTTCTGATGAAGCCACTTAAACACCTGGGAAGCCCTGTACGCGGGTTCCCCAAGTTCTTTCAAGCTTTCTGCAAGTTCCTCCATATAAAGGCGGCAGATATCTGTTTTTTCGCTGTTCTCAGTCAATTTTCGTAAATCCCGCAATAAAGAATCCGTCATGATGAAGATCGGGCATGATGCGCTTCATTTCATAGGGTTTAAGTCCCAGTTCTTCCGCTGCCCGGTACGCATTCTGCTCGTTTTCCTCTTTCGTGATGGTACAGGTACTGTAAATGAGCTTTCCTCCCGGACGGACGTACTTCACGGCTGTCTTCAGCATTTCCCGCTGCAGCTCAGCCAGTTCCGTAATGCTTTCCGGCGTCAGATTCTTTTTGATATCCGGCTTCTTTGCCACCACGCCAAGCCCGGAGCAGGGAAGATCGGCTATGACGATGTCTGCTTTCCCGATCCAGCTCTTATCTTCCCGAAGGGCATCACAGACTTTCGTATGGATGGAGGTAAAACCGCATCGCTCCGCGTTTTCGTCTATGAGCTTCGTCTTTTCCGGGGAAACGTCCCTGGCTTCAATGGTGCAGTCGTTTCCGCACATGTCGGCCATTAAAAGCGATTTTCCTCCGGGTGCCGCGCACAGATCCAGGATCACGTCGCCTTTTTTGGGCGCGGCAACGGGTCCCAGCATGGCTGCGGATGCATCCTGCACCGTGACCCAGCCTTTCCGGAAAGCAGTGAGCGCACCTACGCCGAATCCGGAAAGTCCGTCAAGTTCATAGACTTTCGGCTCATCCAGTATTTTTTCCGCATGAATACCGTCCTCTGCAAAGGAAGCCGTTATCTGCTCCTCCGATGCCCGGGAAAGATTCAGCCGTACGGAGGTCTTCCGCAAAATGAGCCAGGACTGAAAAACGGCTTCCGCGCCTCCCTGCCCGAAATCTTCCACCAGCTTTTTATAGAGCCACTTCGGTACGGACCAGCGCACCGCGCCGTCCGAAAGGATCCGCCGCATGGATGCGGGATCTTTTTTCATGGCGCCTTCGGAACCTTCCGCTTCACGGCAGATGTTTCTGAGCACGCCGTTTACGAATCCGGAAAGTCCGGAAAGCCCGTGGATCCTTGCAAGTTCCACGGCCTCGTTGATGGCTGCGGAAGCCGGGATCCTGTCTGCATAAAGCAGCTGATACACAGCCATCCTCAGGATCTCCCGGATGGTGGGATTCAGCTTAGATACCGGTGTTTTCGAATGTTTTCCCAGAACGTCGTCTATGGCATACAGATAAGAGAGCGTACCCTGTGTCAGATATTCGCACAGAGCCCTGTCCCGGGGCTCCATTTCCTGTGCCCGGTCCAGCGTTTCTCTTAAAAACACGTTTGCCTTCCTGCCATTTTCGTTGATGTTTAAGAGAGCGTAAAGCGCAGTGTCTCTGGCATCTTTCGGTCTTTTGACATAAAACTGTCGGATCTGTTTCTTCTCCATGACGTCTTTCAGACCTCTTTTACCTCTCCCAGAGCCTGCCGGGATCCTCTCAGGAAATCGGCTGCATCCATGGCTTTCTTTCCTTCCGCCTGTACGGTAAGAAGGCGAAGGAAACCATCACCGCATTTTAAGTACAGTCTGTCTTTTCCGGCGGCAAAAGTGCCTGCGGGCACGTCTGCGGCCTTTTTAAGTCTGTCTTCCTCAATTCTGTCAGGCATGGCCGCCCTGTGGATCTTCAGAAGCTTTCCGCCGGTCTTCATGAACGTTCCCGGCCAGGGATACAGTCCACGGATGCGGTCGAATACCTTCCTTCTCTCCATGGAAAGATCCAGTTCTCCCATTTCCTTCGTCAGCTGAGGCGCATATGTGGCTTTCGACTCATCCTGTTTTTGCGGCACAAGAGCGCCTGCCTCCAGAAGATCCAGTGCTTCCACGATCAGCGGACCGGACATTCCGGCCAGTTTGTCAAACAGGGATCCCCCCGTATCTTCATCCTCAATGGGGATCTCCTGCTGCATAAGGATATCTCCCGTGTCCATGCCTTCCGCCATGTACATGATGGTATTTCCCGTTTTTTCGTCTCCTTCGATCACGGACCACTGAATGGGTGCCGCGCCCCGCCAGCGGGGAAGAAGGGAACCGTGGATGTTGATGCACCCGTATTTCGGAATGGAAAGCAGCTGCGGCCTTAAGATCTTTCCGTAGGCCGCCACCACCATCACATCGGGGGAAAGCGCCCGGATCTCTTCGATAAACTCAGGATCCGTCGCCTTTTCCGGCTGCCTTACGGGGATCCCCAGAGAAAGGGCCGCCTCCTTTACCGGCGTGGGTTTAAGTTCCATGTGCCGTCCCACCGGACGGTCCGGCTGGCTCACCGCCAGAAGGATCTCATGTCCCGCTTCTTTCAGAGCTTTTAAGGCGGGAACGGCAAAATCCGGAGTTCCCATGTATACGATGCGCATCATGCTTCCTCCGTGTTTTCCGCAAGAGGAACCCCGTCCTCTTCCTGAGGCACTGCTTTTCTGAGTTCCCCCTCCACCTTTTCCGTATACAGATGACCGGAAAGATGATCAAACTCATGCTGGATGGCTCTGGCCAGAAAATCTTCCGCCTCCATCTCAAAAGGCTTCAGTTCTTCATCGAACGCCACCACCTTGATCTTCTGCGCTCTTGTCACGGTACCCACGTAACCGGGAATGGAAAGGCAGCCTTCCTCATCGGTGACCTCTCCTTCCATCTCCGTGATCTGCGGATTGATAAAAACGTACTGGTTGTCGTCACCGATATCCACCACGAAGATCTGCCGGAGCACGCCCACCTGACAGGCGGCGAGCCCGCAGCCGTTTCCCTCGTACATGGTGTCGAACATGTCTTCAATCAATTCTGTGATCCGGGGAGTGATCTCTTTTACCGGCTTGCAGAGTTTTGCAAGTACCGGATCCCCTTCTTTTCTGATCTCTCTTAATGCCATTTCAATTCCTCTATCTTATGTCAGATCCTGTCATCAGTCTGTTTCCGTATTTTTGCTGAAGCATATCCGTCATCCTGTCCCGGATGTCCTTTAAAACGCTTCTTTCCCCGTGCCGGAGAAACACTGCTTTTCTGTATACGTCATTGATCTTTCCGATGCCGTCCGTGCCCGGACCGATCACCAGAACGCCCTTTCTTTTTCCCAGATCCTTTGCCAGAAACGCCGCATCCGATGCCGCCCGGTCCAGAAGCGATTCATCCTCCGAACTGAGCCGGAAAGTCATCAGAGCGGAATCCGGCGGATACCGCATGATGCTTCGAAAAGACATCTCTCTCTGGTAAAAGCTTTCGTAATCCCCGGAGGCAGCCATCTGAATGGCATAGTGTTCCGGTTCGTAGCTCTGTATAATGACTTCTCCCGGCTTTCCTGCCCTGCCGCTTCTGCCTGCCGCCTGGGTAAGCAGCTGGAATGTCCGTTCCGCCGCCGTATAGTCCGGCACATTGATGCTCTGATCAGCGGCAACGATGCCCACCAGCGTCACTCCGGGAAAATCGTGTCCCTTTACAATCATCTGGGTGCCGATCAGGATATCCGCCTCACCCTTTCGGAAAGAAGAAAGTATCTTTTCGTGGGCATCTTTCCTGGCCGTGGTATCCGCGTCCATACGGAGCACTCTTGCCGACGGAAAGATCCGCTTCGTCATCTGTTCCAGTTTCTGTGTCCCCGTACCGAAAGGCGCCAGGAACCTGGAGCCGCACTGCGGGCAGACTTCCGGCATGGGAGCCGTATGACCGCAGTAGTGGCAGCTTAAAAGCGCCGCTTTTCTCACCCCGGTCCGGGGATCCGTATACCAGTCATTGTGGGCCGTCATGGAAACGTCACAGTGAGGGCATTTGATCACGTATCCGCAGCTGCGGCAGGAAACGAAACCGGCATAGCCTCTGCGGTTTAAGAACAGCATAACCTGTTCTTTCTTTTCCAGACGATCTGCGATCCCTTCATAAAGCATGCGGGAAAATGCGCTTTTGTTTCCTTCCGCCAGTTCCTTCCGCATGTCTGCCACTCTGATCCCCGGCAGTCCCGCTCCGGGTACGGCTCTTTCTCTGAGGACCGATAGCTCGTAGGTCCCTTCTTTTGCCATGGTGTAGCTCTCCAGGGACGGCGTCGCAGAGCCTAACAGAAGCTTTGCGCCGCAAAGATCCGCCCTCAGTCTTGCCACTTCTCTGGCGTCATATCGGGGAGAAATGTCGGAACGGTAGGCTCCCTCGTGTTCTTCGTCGATAATGATAAGTCCCAGCTCTTCGAAAGGAGTAAATACGGCGCTTCGCGGGCCCACCATCACGCTGATGGTGCCGTTTGCCGCCTTTTCGAACTGTTCGAATTTTTCTCCTGCCGTAAGCCGGGAATGCATCACGGCCACCTGTTCCCCCAGATGAGCGGTAAGTTCCGTGACCGTCTGATAGGTGAGCGAGATCTCCGGGATCAGCACGATGGTCTGCTTTCCCGCTTCCATCATGCGGCGGATCAGCTCGATGTAGACTCTGGTCTTGCCGCTTCCCGTAATGCCGTGCAGCAGGGTGGGCTTTTGAGAGCTCAAGATCTCCTGCACCGCTTTTTCCTGGGCCGGATTCAGAGTCTCGTCCGCTTTCCTCACGGTACCCAGTCTTTCCATCCGTTCCACGGGATCCGTTCGCCGCCTGTTCTTCCCCACTTTCCGCTTTACCGGAAGGACCGTCTGCATGGCCTGATTCATGGTACAGCCGTATTCGTCCGCCATAAAGAGCGCCAGACGGATCAGCACGTCATCTGCCGAAAGGGAATTCTTCACGATCCCCGTGACAGGTTTCAGGATGGACAGATCCACGTCCGTTTCGTTTGACGTTTCGATGCAGTATCCGGTACGCTGAGAACTGTTCCCGAATGGAACCGTCACTCTGACTCCGGGCACGATCTCCGCTTCCAGCTCTGCCGGGATCTCATAGGTAAAAGGCCTGTCCACGGCAGCCGACGATATATCAATGATCACCTTCGCGTATTTCACAGAAGCCTCTTCAGATCCATGCTGTTGGAACCTTTGAGAAGGAGCACGTCTCCCTCTTTAACCGAATCATACACGTCTTTTTTCAAAAGATCGAACTCGTCTTTCCCGTAACATCGTACGGTTCCCCGGTATCCGGCTTTTCCGGCCGCTTCCCCGATCAGACGGGACAGGGTGCCGTAAAGAAAGAGTTCCGCCGGCGGTTCCTTAAGACCGGCAAGGTAACTTCCCACTTCCCTGTGGTAATCCTTTTCCAGTTCTCCCGTTTCCAGCATATCGGCAAGGCAGGCGATCCTGCGGCCGCTTACCTTCATGTCGGAAAGCGTTTTCAAAGCCCCCTTCATGGTAGCCGGTGCCGCGTTGTAGCAGTCGTCGATCACACGGTATCCGTTTTTCTGAAGGATCTCTCCCCTTCCGGAAAGGCCTGAGAAGGACTTAAGTTTCCCTGCGGCCTCAGAAAGGTCCACGTCATGAAGACAAGCCTCCGCCAGCGCGCAGACCGCATTCATTACCATAAAATCCGCCAGAACGGAAAGACTGACCGGCTGTTCTTTCCCCGTCTCGCGGTCTGCGAAAACAAAGGTCTTTCCCTCTTCCGATGTCACGATGTCCTTTGCGATAAAACGGGCATTTTCACCGGTCCCGTAAAACAGGATGCGGATCTCCTTTTCTTCCGCGATGCCGAAGGAATGGATCTTTTCTTCCGTCATTTCCCGAAGGATGGGATCGTCTCCGTTCAGAAGGAGCCTGGCCGGAGAAGGCATTCCCGTAAGGATCTTCAGTTTTTCCTTCAGGATGTTTTCCTGCGTTCCCAGATTCATGATGTGGCATACGCCGATGTTGGTGATCACCGCATCCGTGGGCTGTGCCGCATCGGAGATCTTCTCCATTTCGTAAAACTCGCTCATTCCAAGTTCCAGAACGCAGACATCCGCCGTGGTATCCGCCTCAAAAACGGTCATGGGAACGCCCACCTGGGAATTCAGATTCTTTTTCGTGGAATAAACCTTCTTTTCTGCGGAAAGCGCCGTGGCGATCATCTCTCTGGTGGTGGTCTTTCCCACGGAACCGGTCACGCCGATCACCGGCATGGAGAGATAGTTCCTGCGGTACCAGCCGCCGATACGTAAGAGCGCTTCCACGGAGCTTTCCACACGGATCACCGGTTTTTCCGAAAGGATGTCATCTCTTTCGGAAAGAGAAGCCGCCGCGCCGTCTCTCAGCGCGTTCTGTATGTATTTATGTCCGTCCGTACGCTCGCCCACGATGGGAACGAACAGATCCTCCCCCTTGATCTCCAGGGAGGAAGTGGTGATGTTTGCGATCTCGGTCTCCGGATCCCCGCAAAGGATATTTCCGCCGCACACTTTTTCTATCTCTTTGACTCTGACTCTGTTTCTTCCGGTCATTTCAGTCCCAGCTTTTCCTTTTCTTCCAGTATGACTTCCTTATCCAGGAAATGATTTCTGACACCGCAGATCTCCTGGTAATCCTCATGTCCCTTGCCGATAACGGCGATGAGATCTCCGGGTTCTGCGTGTTCCATGGACCAGCGGATGGCTTCCCTTCTGTCGGGGATCAGCACATAGCTTTCTCCGCCGGCTTTCAGATAGGCGTCCTCGATGTCTTTTAAGATATCCTCCGGCTTTTCGTACCTGGGGTTATCGGAAGTGATCACCGTAAAGTCCGCTTTCTTTGCCGCCACGGTCCCCATACCGGTCCGTCTGTCTTTGGAACGGTTTCCGCCGCATCCGAATACCACTACCAGCCTGTTCGGGTGATAATCCTCACGGATGGCCGCCAGCAGGCTTTCCATGCTGACCTCGTTGTGGGCGTAATCCACCAGTACCGAGAACCTGTCCGTGGCTGCCACCACTTCACTTCTGCCGTCCACGCTGGTGGCGCGGATCCCTTTCGCAACGCTTTCAGCGTCGATCTTAAGGAGTGAAGCCACGGTGATCACGGAAAGGGTGTTGGAAATGTTGTATTTCCCGGGAAGCGGCACTCTGACGGTGCAGTTCATGAGGCCTACGGCATCAAATTCGGATCCGAAAAATCCCTCTTCGGAGATAAACCGTATGTTTTCGGCCCTTTCGTCGGCATCACCGGATGCAGAGAAAAACACTGTTTTTTCATGACTTCCGATCCGCTGTAAAAGTTCTGAGAGATGCTCCGTTTCCTTATTGATAACGACAGTCTTTGCCTGGCGCAGCACCCCTGCTTTGCAGTTCAGATATTCTTCAAAACTTTCGTGTTCGTCCGGTCCGATGTGATCCGGACTGATGTTTAAGAATACGCCGATGTCGAACGTGATTCCTGCCGTCCTTTTCATTTTGACGGCCTGGGAAGAGACTTCCATGACGCAGATCCCGCATCCGGCGTCTGCCATTTTCCGGAAATCGGAAAACAGTTCATAGCTTTCCGGCGTGGTGTTCCTGGTAGCAGTACGTTCCCCGGCGATAAAGCATCCGTTGGTACCGATGAGTCCCGTTTTTACGCCGGCTTCCTCCAGCACCGTTCTCAGCATGGTGGAGGAAGTGGTCTTTCCCTTGGTGCCCGTAATGCCGATGATCTTCAGTTCTTTTTCCGGGTGATCGAATCTGGCGGCGGAAAGAAGGGCCAGCGTGGTCCTTACGTCTTTTGTCTTCATGACGGTCACACTGTCATCTTCCGGAAGAGAAAGTACCGAAAGGTCTTTTTCCACTATAAAAGCGCGGACGCCCTTTTCATAAAGCTCCGGAATGCAGTCATGGGAATCGAACCTGCTTCCCTGCATGCACACAAATACGCAGCCCGGTGCCGCAATGCGGGAGTCATAGGATACTTCATTTACCGGGATCTGATCCGTGCCTTTTAAAAGCACCAGATCGGTCCCTTCTGCCCAGTTTTTAAGATTCTTCATATCCAAACCTGTCTCTGAATTCCTCATTGGTCATGAGGATCTGTCTTTCTTTTGTTCCTTCACTGTCCGACACCACGCCGGCATCGAACAGTTCGTCCATGATGCGCGCTGCCCGGTTGAAACCGATCTTGAACCGTCTCTGCAGCATGCCGATGGATGCCTTCTTCTTTTCCGTGATCAGGTCGCCTGCCGGTACGAACAGCTCGTCTCTTCCGTCTCCTGCCGGCTGATCACCGCTCAGTACGCCGGCTTCCGAAGCGGTCACCGCAGTCAGTGACTCTTCCCATTCCTCATTATATGCGGTGGTGTTGTGCTTTTTGATCCACTCGATGATGTTCTCCACTTCCTCGTCGGACATGTAGGCACCCTGCAGACGGTAAGGACTGCTTACGTCACCGGGCTTATAGAGCATGTCACCGTTCCCGAGAAGCGTCTCCGCACCGCCGGAATCCAGAATGGTCCGGGAGTCGATGAGGGTGGGCAGTTTAAGAGCCACACGGCTGGGAATATTGGATTTGATGAGACCTGTTACCACGTCTACGGAAGGTCTCTGGGTGACTACCACCAGGTGAATGCCGGCCGCTCTGGCAAGCTGTGTCAGACTGGCAATGGCACCTTCCACATCCTTTTTGGAATGCTGCATGAGCTCTGCAAGCTCGTCGATGACGATGAGGATGTAGGGAAGCACTTCCGGCTTTTCCTGACCGGGCGGAAGCATTTCGGATACCTGTCTGGCCTTCTCGTTGTAGCCGTCGATGTTTCTGGTGTTGCTTTCCTTGAACAGGCGGTATCTGCGGTTCATCTCTTCGCATGCCTTGTTCAGCACGTTGATGGCCTCGGAAGGCTTCGTTACCACCGGCGTCAGAAGATGCGGGATCCCGTCATAGGGGGAAAGCTCCACCACCTTGGGGTCGATGAGGATCATCTTGACCTCTTCCGGTCTTGCCCGGTACAGAATGGACATGATGATGGTATTCACCGCCACGGACTTTCCGGAACCGGTAGTACCGGAAATGAGAAGATGGGGCATCTTGGCAATGTTGCCCACCACCGGCGTTCCCTGAATGTCCAGACCAACGCCCCAGGAAAGTTTTGATTTTGCGTTTTTCAGTTCCGGCGTATCCAGAATGTCACGGAACGTAACCATGGAACTGTGTGCGTTGGGCACTTCGATGCCTACCGCGCTCTTTCCGGGGATGGGTGCCTCGATCCTCAGATCCGTGGCTGCCAGTGCCAGTTTGATGTCATCGGCCAGAGAAGTGATGCGGGATACTTTCACGCCCACGTCCGGCGTCATTTCATATCTTGTGACCCTGGGTCCCCTTACCACGTTGGTCACGGTAACGCCCACGCCGAACTCCCGGAGCACCTGTTCCAGCTTGATGGAATTGCTTCTGTTCTCGGACATGTTTACGGGTTCCGACCGCATGCCTTTTGCCAGCAGCGAAAGGGGCGGAAACTGATAGGGACGCACCTTTTCCGGAGCCGCTTTCTTTTCTTCCGCTCTCTTTTTGTCCAACTCCGCCTGTGCCTGTTCCGCTGTCTTTTTCGGCTTTTCCTCCGGGACGGCAGGGGCGGTCTGAGCCTTTACCGTTTCGGGAAGCGGAGTCTCTTCATAGAAGATCTCCTCTCCTGCGGGCTCTTCCTCCCGGATGTCTTCGATATTGACCTCACGGGTCTCCTCCGGCATTTCTGCCGGGATCTCTTCCCGTGCCTCTTCCGGCTGTATCTCCGGATGCACCGCTTCTTCCGTGGGATGCGCAAATTCTCTCACCGGATAAACGATCTCATCGGGATCCAGCGGCCGGTGCAGATATTTCGCCTCACCGTCATCCGGATCGCCAAAAATCGTATCCGCTTCACCGGATACGGCAAACCCCAGTTTTCCGGCGTCCCGGATGTCGATCTGCCCTCCGGCAAGGATCCTGTCGTATGTTCTGTAGCGGTCCTCCCTGGTTTCTTCAAAGGGAACGCTGTCTATTTCATAATCGATTTCCGCTTTCGGAGCTGTCTCCGTCATTTCGGAAACAGGCTCTTCCTCTCCGGTGATCCGGATCTCGCCTCCTGCAGGAAGGTCGGAAAGAAGATCCGTTCCGTACGTCTGCATGCTTTCTCCATGGGTGTTCATGTCAAAGCGGCTGCTGGCGGGATCCACTGCCGCGTGTCCCTTCGCGATCCGGTCTTTCAGTCGTTCCGAACCGGCTTTTGCGTAGGCTGCCGTCTTTACGGCGCCTTTTCTGGCCACGTCCGCCGTTGTGCCGGCCCCTCGGCGCAGCATTTCCACGATGCTTCGTTCCGTAAGGATGACAAGACATATCACGGCAAGCAGGATGGTGATCAGCCATGCTCCCGCGCGGCCCATGCCGCCGGAGATCAGGTTACACCAGGATCCGCCGATGGCGCCGCCGGCTGCTCCGTCAGTAAACACGCCTTCCCCGCCCAGTCTGTACAGTTCGGCAAATCCCAGCGTTTCTTTCGTGCCCGCAATGAGATGCGCCAGGGCGGACAGCGGTATCAGAAGCAGACCGAAGCACACGTCTTTCGCCGCGGCAAATGCCTGTCCTTTCGTTTTCCGCACGTAAAACACGATCGTCAGAAGAAAGATCGGGAACACGTATCCGATCACGCCGAACAGCCCCTTCTGAATGCTTCCGAAGAAACCGCCGATCTTTCCGAGAAGATCAAAGTTGGACAGAAACAGGAATATGGACAGGAAAATGATCAGTACGGACACGATCTCCCCTGCATAGAACTGTTTCTTTTTTTCCACGGTACGTTTGTCCGGTTTCCGTTTCGAAGCCGTGTTCCGTTTCACCGCAGTGTTTTTCTTTGTCGTTTTTTTTGCTGTTGCTGCCAAATCAGTCTCCCAATACGTTTCTTATGGCAACAGGTGTTCTGTAGTTCCACCTGTAGATCTTGATCCCGGCTCTGGTAGATGCCGCGTTCACTACCTGACCGTTGCCGATGTACATTCCCACGTGGTTGATGGTCCCCGAGGAGTTTGCGTAGAATACCAGATCTCCGGGCCGCATCTTGTCGGACTTGATGCCCACGCCGCACTTAGCCTGATACTGGCTGGAACGCTCGATAGTCACGCCGAAATGCTTGAGTACCGACTGCACGAAACCGGAGCAGTCACAGCCGTTGGTAAGGGACGTTCCTCCCCATACATAGGGATTGCCCACGAACTGGCAGGCATAGTTCACGATCTGATTCCGCCTTTTTGCGGACTTGTAGGCGGCTTCCTTTGCCGGGAAGTATTCCACGGCTTCCGCCAGGCCATAGGTCAGCGTCACGTAATTGTCTTTCGTGGAAACGAACGCCCGGTCGTCGTCGGAATCCATGTCGATCTCCACCCATCCGTCCAGCTGACTGAGCACATTGTAGGACTGTCCGCTGGTGGCCTGGGTCCATACGGTGTTTTCCTTGGACGGGCCCGTCCGCACATTCAGATGATCCGTGTTGATCCTGGCGGTAAGGGATGCCTTTTCCAGGGCGATATCCCTGGCCGACTTTCCTGTCACGCAGTATTCCGAAGCAACGTATCCCGTCACGTTGCCGGACTTTATTTTGTACCAGGTCTTTCCGCCGGCTTCCGTGGTATCCAGAAGCTCCGCCCCGTTTCCGTTCATGAATTTGCCGCATACGTTGTCCAGACTGGAAGTATCCGGCGTTTTTCGCACGTTGACGAATCCCGAGGTGTTGCACACCACCAGCTGGTTGAACTGGGTAAGCGCCAGTTCCCGCATGTCACGGTTCCTTGCCTCATCCAGGCAAAGACGGATCTCCGCGTTTCCGGGTCCCAGATTTATGTACGGAGTGTCGGTGCCCACCACGTGGCGGCAGTCCACCAGTGCCCAGTCACCTTTCATTTCCTTGATGACATAACGTTCTCCGCACCGCGCCTTGCCGCAGACGTTTTCCGCATTCCCGTCACTGGGAGCGGAACGTATGTTCAGTACCTGCGCGGTAATGACTGCGCGCTCCCGCAGGTTTTCGGCAGCGGCATCCATGGCCTCCTGCCCCCGAAGCACGTACCGGGAAGCGATATATCCTTCCAGTCCGCCGGAAGAAACGTAGAGCCATTCTCCCTGGTCCTCCAGAACGTCAAAGGCCGCCTTGTCGTTTAACAGACCTATGATATTGGTCATGTCGTTGGCATCCGGCGCCGACCGCATATTGATGAAGCCTTCCGTGTTGACGAGGCCCAGATCCTGATAGGTCGCCAGTTCCTTTTCCGCCTGTTTCTGGAATTCGATGGCTGCCAGTTCCTCTTCCGCCAGTGTGGGAGGCTCTATCTCCTGCACGCTTGCGATGGTTTCCGCAGCCTCTTCCATAACGGCAGGAGCTGTTTTCTTACCGTTTACCGCCACCAGAATGATGCCTGTGATCAGTACCACGCAGGCTGCCGCCGCGCAGGCCATGATCACTTTCTTCCTGGACGTGATCTCCGCGTCGGATCCTGCCCAGGACACGGGGCCGTGTTCCTCCTCTTTCGGTTCCGTCACGTCTTCCCACTGTATTCTGTTTTCCTCCGGTGTTTCTTCCCGGAGCACCGGCTTCCTTGCCTGTTTTCTTCTTTCACTCATCTTTTATCGATTTCCCAGACTGAAATCATAATTTTCCGGTGCCGTCCCGGTCCATACCTGCGAGGCAGGTCCCACCTGCAGCGGTCCTTCTGTTTCTTCTCCTTCGTTTTCCGCTGCTTCCGAAGCTTCCAGAAGCCGCTTTGCATTCACTTCGGTATCGTCAGTGACGCCACGTTCCAGATCCTTTTCTCCGATGAAAAGAGTTCCGTCTTCCTGATGGAGATCACAGGTCCTGTCGGGCACGTGGGATGCATCAAAGTATTCCACATAGGTGCCTGCCGCACCGGAACGGATGTCTGCCCTGCAGGCATCCGTAGCCAGAAGGCCCGATTTCCGGCATATCTCACGTTCCACGATGTTGTCCGGCTTTTCGAATGCGCCGGGATCGGCAAGTTCCGCATGGATCCTGGTCATGATCCTGTTCCAGATATCCTTGTGGAACGAGGTGCCGCCGTTGTATTCGCCGGTGGAAGCATCATAAAGCGTCTGATTCTCGTCGCAGCCGGCCCATACGCCCGCCGTATAGTACGGCGTGAATCCTACGAACCAGATATCATTGTTGCTGGTGGTGGTACCTGACTTTCCGGCACAGATCATGTTGTCAAGATGAGACCGGGAAGAGGTATTGTTCACCGTGTAATTCTCCGCCCATTTCGCATGAGCCACCGTGGACATCCGCATGGCATCCGTCAGAAGATAGGCGGTGGACTCCTTCATGACTCTCTTTGACTTCGGCTCCGTATTGTCGATGATCAGATTTCCGTCATGGTCGTATACCTTCGTAAACAGACGGTAGCTGTTGAATTCTCCGCCGTTGGCAATGGCGGCAAAGGCATCCGTCAGCTCCACATTGGAAACGCCGTTATAGAGACCGCCCAGTGCCGCAGCAGGATTCTCATCCTCGTCCGTCAGTGTGGAGATCCCCATGTTTCTTGCGAACTGTACGCCGGCGTTGACGCCCACCGTTTCCACCAGGCAGCGGACTGCCACGATGTTCATGGAAAACTCAATGCCGTCACGGATGGTGGAATAGCCGAAGAAACCTCCTCCGGTCCACCAGTTGTGGAACTCCTTTTCTCCCAGAACGTATCTGCAGTCATAGTAGGGAGTGCCCAGAGTGGCACCGCTTTGTTCGATGGCCGGCGCAAAGGCCGTCAGTACCTTGAACGTAGATCCCGGCTGCCTTAAGGTATTCATGGCACGGTTGATGGTCAGGGAGTACTGCTTCTCGCCCCGGCCGCCGCAGATGGCCTTGACTTCACCGGTATGATGATCCATCACCACGAAGGACAGCTGAGGTTCCAGCGTGAAATCCAGCGTCTCCGCGATCACTTCATCCGTCTTTTGCAGAACGGATTCCTTAAAGGCATCCACGTAGCCTTCCAGCGTCTCCTGCTCTTTGGCCAGTCCGTTGTAGGAAGACTTTTCCGCCTTTACCATTCTGTCCACGTCACGCTCGCTGTAATGCGTCAGCGTTCCGTCCGGATGAGCCACGCTCATCCTCCATTTGTAGCTGTACTTTGCCGTATCGTAATTCTCCGGATCGTTTACTTCCTCATCCACGATCTTCTGGATCTTCGGGTCCTGGGTGGTGACGATGGTCAGTCCGCCGGAGTACAGCATGTTCTTGGCCTGGGCATCCGTGAAGGAATACTTTTCCTTTAACGCCTTCACCACTTCATCGATCAGGGCATCGGTAAAATAGCTGTAAACGGAAGTCACCACCGCGCCGTTTTTCTCGTTCACCGTTTTGATCTCATCGTAAACGTCCGTTTTCGCCGCCTTTTTTTCCTGTTCCTTTGTGATGTATCCCTGCGAACGCATTTTTTCCAGAACGTCAAGCCGGCGTTCCTGGTTCTTGTCCGCGTGAGTGATGGGATTGTACCTTGTGGGGTTCTTGGGAATGCAGGCAAGCACCGCGCATTCCTCCAGGGTAAGATCTTTCAGATCCTTACCGAAATACCGTCTTGCAGCCACTTTCACGCCGAGGCAGTTGTTGCCCAGATTGATGGTATTGAGGTAATCGGTGATGATCTGTTTCTTTGTCTCTTCCTTGGTCTTTCCCGGCTGATTCTCCAGAGCAAGGGCAATGTACCACTCCTGGAATTTTCTTTCATAGAGGGCGAACCCGTGCTCATTTCCGCCGCCGAACACGTTGTTCTTCACCAGCTGCTGGGTAAGGGTGGAACCGCCGCCGGCAGAGCTGTCACCGGATACGACACCCTTCACGGCTCTGGTGATGGAACGAAGGTCGATGCCGTCGTGATCCCAGAAGCGCTGGTCTTCCACGGCGACCACCGCGTTGATCAGATCTTCCGGAAACTCTTCAAACTTTGCTTCCTCTCTGTTGGAACCCGCCTGCACCAGTGTGGCAGTAACGTTTCCTTCGGAATCCAGCGTCTTGGAGGCATAACCCACGGGACTGAAGGTAAGTTCCTCCACCTCCGGCGCATTCTTCACGATACCTATCAGCATGCCGGTCCCCATGGATATGGCCGCAGTAAACAGAAGCAGTGCCAGTATGATCACTGCAGCCTTCACGGCGAACATCAGACTGTTCGTCGCTCTCGTATCTCCGTAGGTGAGATCATCTATTTTTTTTCTGACGTTATACCTTGTAAAATCACTCATAATATGATCCCATAATACGACCTTATTATACCACATCCGGGCCCGCAAACACTACAAAAAAAGTGTCATTTTTCTTAAGAGGAACGCACTTTTCCGTTTTCTTCACTTGCAAAACTAAATTCCACCCCAGAAAACGAAAGAGTGGATTTTACTTGTTCCTAATGCAGCAGTGGAACTTTCTTCTTCCGGATTGTATACTCTTTTCATTCATCTTCCTCTGCTCCGGCCGGAACAGGAGAAAAGAATGGATAAGAACAAACACATGGATAT
>JAKSPC010000027.1 GCA_024405155.1 Lachnospiraceae bacterium
GTAGAGCAATGGACTGAAAATCCATGTGTCGCCAGTTCGATTCTGGCCTGAGGCATAGGGTCCTTTTTTCTTGCGCCTGTTCACTTTTCTGTAAGTTGTTTTTCCTGTTTTCCGGTGGTAAAATCGTATTCGGATTATTTTGTTCATAGGAAGCGAAGCGGAATGCAAATGGACAGAAAAGGCAGAAGAAGAAAACAGAAAAATGCAGTGAAAGACACGTTTCGCATGGTGAATACCATCCTTCTGGTGGTGGTCGCCATTGCGATCGTTGCGTTTGTTGCCGTTTTTATCAAAGGACAGATGGATTCGGACGAGTCCGGAAGTACGTCCTTCCTTTCCGGGATCTTTTCCAATGAGACAGAGAGCACGGAAGAAAGTTTCACCACTGCCCCGGAAGAATCAACTACAGAGGAAGATACCTCCGACGGCCTTCACATAACGGCAGCCGGCAGTCCCTACTACATGAAAAACGGCGCGCGGGTGAAGGATGCCTGGATCGCGGAAAACGGCAGCATTTATTGTGCCGGCGCCGACGGCCTTTTAAAGGCGGGAAGTTTTGAGGAAGGAGCGTTCCGGTACGAGACCGCAGACGACGGAGCGGTGAAGAGCATCCGGTTCAATACTGCATATGTGATCCCTTCCGACGGTTCGGATTATCCCTATTCCGCAAAGAGCAGTTCTCTGATGGCGTTTCTGGATCCGAAAAAGACGCTGGGACGCATGATCCAGATCATGTATAAGAAGTCGACCGAGACCATGTCTCATCAGCTGGGCGGGACGAATGCTCCCCAGTATACGGTACCTGGCAGTCTGCAGGTAGCCGGCGGTCAGGTGTTCTGGCTCCCCGCTCTTTCCGATCCCGACGAGATAGAGGCGCTGACGGCAAATTCTCTGTTCTGCATGCGGCCGGGCGATGAAAAACGCAGAGTGGCGGCCAGGGACGTGACCGGATTCAAGGTACTGGAAGACGAAAACGGAGCCGTAACGGTATATTACTGCAAGGACGGCCTCATGTACGCGTGCGGAGAAGACGGATTTGCAGAGGATGAGACCGTGATCGTCTTCACGGAAGACATGAAATACAGACCCGCACCGGGAGAGGACGGAAAGCTGTATCTTGTTACGGAAACAGGTTATCGCGTGACCATGGCAAACGACGCCTTCAAAGTGGGCGATTACGTATATCAGCTGGACGGCACCGGTGAGATCCTGGGGATCGAGCCCCGGGTGTCCGTGGAAAAAGAGGATTATTCCTACGAAGTTGCCACGGATGAGGCTTTCGGCGTGAGCAGATCCGCCGCGGCCCGCAGAAAAGACGATAAGCTGGAAGCCATTTCGGGCGAGTTTTTCGGCAGCACCGGCAACATGCATCTGTCGGACGACGGTTCCGTGATGTACGCGGAATACCGGGATGCCATGAACAGCAGCCGGATCATCCGGATCACCTTCGACGGAGACGTGGATATCGTGAACGGATTTGATCCCGGCGACAGAGAGATCGTGCTGTGCGGCAATGCCGGCGCCGATCTGGTGGTAAAAGTCATTGAAGAGAACGGCGACCGTTATGAAACGGTGCCCACCGGGCACATGACGCCGCTGGCGCTTGGCGTGGAGCCGGTGGAGATCGGTGCGCCGCAGATGCAGGAGATCACGGAAACAACGGCAGTCACCACCATCGTTACCGGTGAGGGACCGGGCTCCATGAAGATCGACAAGCCCGTGGAGTATCTGGCTCCCGGACAGCCTGTGCTTGACAGCAACAGCGTAGGAAAGGCACCCTGATGGGAAAGATCTATGTGATCATGGGAAAATCGGCCTCCGGCAAGGATACGGTCTACGGAGAAGTGAAGGCGATGCTGCCCTCGCTCCGCGGTTTTGTGATGTATACCACCCGGCCCATGAGGAGCGGAGAGGAAGACGGCGTTTCCTATCATTTCGTAACTCCCGCTTTTGTAGAAGAAGCGGAAAAGAACGGAACACTGATCGAAAAAAGAGTCTATGATACGGTCTACGGTCCCTGGATCTACGCCACCATCGATGACGGGCAGATCGATCTGTCAGCAGGCGATTATCTGGTGCCCGGAACGCTGGAATCCTACCTGAAGCTGCGGGATCATTTCGGCAGCGATACGGTGATCCCCGTTTATATTGAAGTGGAAGACGGCGAGCGGCTCTTAAGGGCCATCGGCAGGGAAAAAACGCAAAAAACTCCCAGATACGCGGAAATGTGCCGCCGGTTCCTGGCGGACTGTGAGGATTTTTCCGAAGAAAAGCTGGCCGAAGCCGGCATTGAAAGACGGTTCGAGAACCGGGACAGCGGTATTTGCGCGGCCATGATCGCGGATATGATCCGGGGGAACTGACATGCTGGCGGTACGAAGCGTAAAACAACTGATCGGCAGCATGGCGAAGACGGGGGAGATCCCCCAGGCGATCCTGGTGACCGGAAAGAAACGGGGAGAGAGGCAGGAGGTGGCAGACCTTTTGTGCCGGTTCCTGTTCTGTGAGAGACCTTCGGCGGAAGGTCCCTGCGGCACGTGCCCTGCCTGCCTTAAGATAGGCGAAGGGAACCATCCCGACGTGATCCGCGTGGTGCACGAAAGCCCGGACGTGATCAAGGTGGATGACATCCGCACGCAGGTGGCGGATACGGTAACCATCCGTCCTTATTACGGGAAACGGAAAATATACGTGATGGACGATGCCGATCTGATGAACCCGGCAGCCCAGAACGCGCTGTTAAAGACCCTGGAGGAACCGCCGGAATACTGCATCCTTCTTCTGCTGGCGGCCGATCCGTCACAGCTTCTGCCCACGGTCCGTTCCCGGGTGGTAAGGATCGATCTCATGGCAGAGGCCGAACTTCGCATGACCGCAGAGGAAACGGAGTCGGAAGAATACCGGGAAACGGTGGAGCTTTGCCGGGGCATTTCCCGCATGGCGGGATACGAGGCGGCCCTTAAGGCAAAGGAACTTTCACAGAAGACGGAGGACACGGACAGGATCCTGGATCTCATCGAACTGTGGTACCGGGACGCCCTTCGGATCAGAGTGACGGGGAGCATGGCCGGCATTGGGTTTTCGGGGGAAAAAGGCGCCCTTTCCGAAGCGGCGCGGCAGGTAAGTGCCGAAGGTGTTTCGGAGATCTGCAAGGCGGCGGAGCTGTCCCGCCGGATGTTAAAGGCAAACGTGAACAAAGAGGCGGTACTGGAACTGCTTCTTATGAAAATGAGGGAAACAAAATGACAGATGTGATCAGTGTAAAATTTCGCAGAGCCGGGAAGCTGTATTTCTTTTCTCCCGGAGAGTTCACCATAAAGACGGGTGACCATGTGATCGTGGAAACGGCCCGGGGCGTGGAATACGGAGACGTGGTGCAGGGCACCCATCCGGTGGATGACGCGCTGGTGATCCCGCCGTTAAAGGAAGTGCTCCGTCCGGCAACGGAAGAGGATACGGCCCATGAAATGGAGAACCGGTCAAAGGAAGAGGAAGCCTTCCGCGCCTGCAAGGAGAAGATCGGGAAACACGGGCTGGACATGAAGCTCATCAGCTGTGAATATACTTTCGACAATTCCAAGATCCTGTTTTATTTCACGTCGGACGGGCGCGTGGATTTCAGAGAGCTGGTAAAGGATCTGGCAAGTCAGTTCCGCACCAGGATCGAGCTGAGACAGGTGGGCGTCCGTGACGAGACCAAGATGCTGGGAGGCCTTGGTTCCTGCGGCAGGCCGCTGTGCTGTGCTTCTTACCTCAATGATTTCGTTCCTGTTTCCATCAAGATGGCCAAGGAACAGAATCTGTCCCTGAATCCGGTGAAGATCTCCGGTGTGTGCGGCAGGCTGATGTGCTGCCTGAAAAATGAGGAAGAAGTTTACGAAGAGCTGAACCGCAAGCTCCCCGGCGTGGGAGATGTGGTAGAGGCGGCGGACGGCACAAAGGGAGAAGTCCATTCCGTAAGCATTTTAAAGCAGCTGGTGAAAGTGGTGGTCACCCTCCCCGGTGACGAAAAGGAGATCCGGGAGTTTCCGGCAGACGATCTTACCATTAAGTTAAAGAGAAAAGAAAAGAACCGCCAGCGGCAGGAAGAGATGCAGCATGCCGAAGAGCTTAAGGCACTGGAAAAGAAAGAAAAAGGATCCATAAAAGAAAACGAAGGCGGAAAGGAAGAAAACCGTCATCGCGACAGAAGGCCCAGGAACCGCCATCGCGGACCGAAGCAGGAAGGCGGCCGGAATGGGAAAGATGCAGGAAGTAACGCTTAAGGACACCGAGCGGATCGACGACCTGGAACGAAACGGCCTGAAGATCATTCAGGATACCGGGAAGTTCTGTTTCGGCATGGATGCGGTACTGCTTTCCGGATTCGCGCAGGTGAAGGCGGGAGAGCGGGTCGTGGATCTGGGAACGGGCACCGGCATCATCCCCATCCTTCTTTCGGCAAAAACAGAGGGAGAACACTTCACCGGAGTGGAGATCCAGGAAGAAATGGCGGAAATGGCGTCCCGCAGCGTGGCAATGAACGGGCTTGGCGAAAAGATCGACATTGTGCGGGGAGACCTTAGAGAGCTGGGACGGGACGGCATGACCGCAGACGTGGTGACATCCAATCCCCCCTACATGAAAGAAGGAAACGGGCTAAAAAATCCGGATGACGCCAGGGCGGTCTCCCGTCATGAAGTGGCCTGCACCCTTTCCGATGTGTGTCAGGCGGCCGGAAGGCTCTTAAAAAACGGCGGCCGGTTCTACATGGTCCACAGACCTTTGCGGCTCTGCGAGATCATAACGGAGCTTAGGGCAGCGAAGCTGGAGCCCAAGCGGATGAAGTTCGTGCATCCCTTCGCGGATAAAGAAGCAAACATGGTGCTTATCGAAGCGGTAAAAGGCGCGGGAGCAGAGTGCCGGGTGGAAAAGCCGGTCATCGTGTATGAAGCGCCGGGAAAATATACGGAGGAGATCTGGTCCATTTATGGATACTGAAGCCGGAAAACTGTATATCGTGGCAACGCCCATCGGAAATCTTTCCGACATGTCGCCCCGGGCAGTGGAAACGCTCCGGTCCGTGGATCTCATTGCCGCGGAGGATACCAGGAACACCATTCATCTGCTGACGCATTTCGACATCAGAACGCCCATGGAGAGCTACCATGAGTTCAATAAATACGACAAGGCGGACGACCTGGTAAACAGGATGCTTTCCGGAAAAAACGTTGCCATTGTGACGGATGCGGGCACCCCCTGCATTTCCGACCCCGGCGAAGTGCTGGTGGCAAAGTGCGCGGAGGCGGGGATCACGGTCACCGGCATCCCGGGGCCTTCCGCAGTGATCAATGCCCTTACCTTAAGCGGTCTTTCCACCAGAAGATTCACCTTTGAGGGATTCCTTCCCGCAAAAAAGCAGAAAAAGGAGAGGGCGGCAGCCCTGGAAAGACTGAAAGAAGAAACGGTGACCATCATCGTATACGAAGCGCCCCACCATCTGACGGAGACGCTTAAAGACCTTTCGGAGGCCCTGGGGGCCGGGCGCCGCGTGGCGCTGTGCCGGGAGATGACCAAGATCCATGAGGAAGTGATCCGCACCACCCTTTCGGAAGCCGTGGAAACGGTGCCCAGAGGAGAGTATGTGCTGGTGATCGAAGGGAAGGACGAAAAGGAAGCGGCTGCGGAAAAAAAGGCGGAATTTTCGGAACTTTCCATCGAGGAACACATGCAGCGCTACCTGGAAAAAGGCGTGGAGAAAAAGGAAGCCATGAAACTGGTGGCGGCGGACCGGGGCGTGACCAAGAGAGACATTTACAAATATCTGGCAGAGAAAGAATGAGTACATCACCGAATCCAAAAAAGAAGAGGCTTACTACGAAGAAAGTGGTGATGGCGGGGCTGTTTTCGGCAGTTGCCGGAGTGCTCATGTGCTTTGAGGTGCCGCTTCTGTTTCTGGCACCGTCGTTTTACAAGCTGGATCTTTCGGAGGTCCCCATCCTGATCCTTTCCTTTGCCTACGGACCGCTTGCCGGGGTGCTGTGCATGTTCGGAAAGATCTGTGTGAAGCTCCTTATCAAGGGGACCACGTCAGCTTTTGTGGGAGAGATCGCCGATTTTGCCATTGGCTGTACGCTGGTGCTTCCGGCGGGGCTGGTCTATAAAAAACACCGCACCAAAAAAGGCGCGGGGATCGCCTGCATCGCGGGGACGATCATTATGGCCGCGGTGGCAGCAGTGGTAAACGCCGTGTATCTCCTGCCGGCATTTTCAAAGATGTACGGGCTGCCGCTGGAACAGATCCTGGAAATGGGAAAGGCCGTGCCGGGGATCGGGCGGTTCGTGGGCAGCGTATGGTCTTTCGTTTTTGTCTGCGTGGTACCCTTCAACCTGGTGAAAGGCGCCGTGACTTCGGCCGTGACCATGCTTTTGTATAAAAAACTGAGCCCCATCCTCAAAAATGCGGATCAGATGTGACATAAAGAGAAATATTTGCTATAATACTTGAGTTGATCTTTGGATCAGGAGGAACTGACATGAAGAAAATGATGACCATCTGCCTGCTGGCGGCGGCAGCAGCCATGCTGGCAGCCTGCGCAAAGAAGGAAGAGCCCGCAGCGGAGACCACAAAAGCGGCGCCTATCCCTTACGAGACCTATGCCACCGTAGTGGATGAGAACGCCCAGGGACCCGGGGGCATTTCCGTTGTTGACGCATATAAGAATTATCCGGAAGACAAGAAGCCGGCGGAAACGGAAGCCGCGGTACAGGTAAGATATTTCTACGTGGGAAAAGACGGGATCCACGGGGATTTTGACGTGATCGAAGGAAAGACGGAATGCACGGCGGAAGATCTGATCGCCCTTCTGGAGGACGACGGCGTTCTGACGGAAGGATCCGCGGTGATCAGCTATGACAGCAAAAACGGCGGCGAAGCAGAGATCGAATTAAGCGCCATGGATCCGGTATTCGACTACGTTACACCGGAAGATCTGTCCCAGGCCATTGCCAATACACTGTGTGAAAATCTGGATCTGGACCAGGTGACCATCAAAGTGGGAGACAAGATCTACGGTCCCTTAAAGTTCAAGAAATGATGAGGTAAGCAGGGAATGAAAGCCAACAGAGAAAAGAAACCGTATTATATCACGACAGCCATCGCCTATACCTCGGCAAAACCTCATATCGGAAATACCTATGAGATCGTTCTTGCCGACGCCATCGCCCGGTTCCGCAGAGAGCAGGGCTACGACGTGCGTTTCATGACCGGTACCGACGAGCATGGACAGAAGATCGAGAATAAGGCCATCGAAGCAGGTCTTACCCCGCAGGAATACGTGGATAACGTGGCCGGTGAGATCAAGAGGATCTGGGATCTGATGAACACTTCCTACGACAAGTTCATCCGTACCACCGATCCCTATCACGTAAAGCAGATCCAGAAGGCGTTCAAGAAGATGTATGCCAAGGGCGACATCTACAAGGGCGCTTACGAAGGATGGTACTGCACTCCCTGTGAGTCCTTCTGGACCGAGACCCAGCTGGTGAACGGCAACTGCCCCGACTGCGGACGTCCCGTACAGAAGGCAAAGGAAGAAGCCTATTTCTTCAAAATGAGCAAATATGCCGATCGTCTGATCGACTACATCAATACCCATCCGGAGTTCATTCAGCCCGTATCCAGAAAGAACGAGATGATGAACAACTTCCTGCTTCCGGGACTGCAGGATCTGTGCGTATCCAGAACGTCCTTCAAGTGGGGCATCCCGGTGGATTTCGACGACAAGCACGTGGTGTACGTGTGGCTTGACGCGCTTACCAACTACATTACCGGTCTGGGCTGGAACTGTGACGGCGAGACCGAAGAGGACGGCGGCGCCTACGCGGCATCCGTGACCAAGGACACCACCGGCGTAAAGCCCGGGGAAGGCGTGGAGCTTTATAACAAATACTGGCCCGCAGACCTGCATCTGATCGGCAAGGATATCATCCGTTTCCATACCATCTACTGGCCCATCTTCCTGATGAGCCTGGATCAGCCCCTTCCGAAGCAGGTATTCGGTCATCCCTGGCTCATGATGAGTGACGGCAAGATGTCCAAGTCAAAGGGCAACGTGCTTTATGCAGATACCCTGGTGGATTTCTTCGGTGTGGATGCGGTGCGTTATTTCGTGCTGCATGAGATGCCTTTCGAAAATGACGGCGTCATCAGCTGGGATCTGATGGTGGAGCGTTTCAACGGCGACCTGGCGAACGTGCTGGGAAACCTTGTGAGCCGCACCATTTCCATGACCAACAAGTATTTCGGCGGTGTGGTGGAGACCAACGACTGCGCGGAAGATCCGGACGACGATCTCATTGAGACCATCCTTGCCGCCTGCGAAAAGGCAGAGGAAAAGATGGACGAGCTCCGCGTGGCAGATGCCATCACCGAGAACTTCAACATTTTCCGCCGCCTGAACAAGTACATCGACGAGACCATGCCCTGGGCACTGGCCAAGGATCCGGCAAAGCAGGAGCGGTTAAAGACCGTTCTGTACAACCTGACCGAAGGCATTACCATGGGCGCAAGCCTGCTGGCAAGCTTCCTGCCGGAGACTTCCGAAAAGATCCTTAAGATGCTGAATGCGGAGAAGAGAGATCTGCAGAGCCTGGATACCTTCGGCGAGTATCCCAACGGAAACAAGGTCTGCGAGGCGCCCGAGATGCTGTTTGCCAGAATGGATCCGGCAGCAGTTCTTGCCAAAGTGGCCGAGATGTTCCCGAAGAAGGAAGAAGAGCCGGCAGCAGAGGAAAAGAAGGAAGAGGCTCCCGCTCTTACCCACAAGCCGGAGATCACTTTCGACGACTTTGCAAAAGTGGAACTTCGCGTGGGAGAGGTCATTGACTGCGAGATCGTAAAAGAATCCAAGAAGCTCCTGAAAGAGACCATTTCCTTCGGAAGCGAGACGCGTACCATCCTTTCCGGCATCCGGAAGTGGTATAAGCCGGAAGATATGATCGGCAAGAAGGTCGTTGTGGTCATGAACCTGGCTCCCCGGAAGATCGCGGGATACGAGTCCCAGGGAATGATCGTGGCAGCGGAATCCGCGGACGGCGAGATGGTATCCCTTCTGGGACCTGACTGCAAGGATATGCCCGCAGGCAGTGAGATCGGCTGATGAATACCACGGACAGCTTACAGTTTCATAAAAGAAAATTCAGAGGAATTTCAGGCAATCTACTCAAATTGATTGCCTTTTTCTTTATGCTGTGCGACGACATCGGCTATATTTTCATTGAAAACGGGGTGCTGTACGGACAGAATGCCATGTACTGGAACATGGCCATCAATACGCCTGCAGGGCAGAAGTGGCTGGCAGTGGCAGATCTTTTGCGGCATGTGGGAAGGCTTTCCTTCCCTATCTTTGCCTATTTCATCTGTGAGGGCTTCCTTCACACAAAGAGCGTGCCGAAATATATGCTGCGTATGGCGGTCTTTGCCATTCTTTCGGAAGTGCCCTTTGATCTGGCGTGTTTCGGAACACCCTACTATCCGGAATATCAGAACGTGCTTTTCACCTATTTCATTGCGCTGGTGGCACTGTACCTGATGGACCAGGCCCGGAAACTTTCCGTGATCCTGCAGATCCTGATCGCGGCGGTGTTTGCCTACATGGCATATCTTGCCAAGTCGGATTACGGTGCCGTGGGCGTGGGGCTCATCTGCGCGCTGTATCTTCTGCGGGAGACGAAGAACGCGAAACTGATCGTGGGCGCTCTGATCTCAGCGGTGGAGAGCATGGATTATCTGTGCGTGTCGGCGCTTTCGTTTATCGGACTCAAGTTTTACGACGGGACCCGCGGGCGGATCCCCATGAAGTATTTCTACTACGCGGCGTATCCGCTGCACTATCTGATCTTCTACGCGGCGCTGCGGCTGACCAACGGGTAGCAGACAAAATCAGCGCCGGCACAGACATGTGCATAGCATGCGCATTGCGGAGGCTTTTCAAATTTTCAAGGTTTCAAAGCCCGTAGTGCGAGAGGGGATGGGGGTCCCCCGAGCGCTTACGAAGGGCGCATGAAAGCTTAGAAAATTGAAAAACGGAGCAGCCGCGCGTGCGATCACATGCCTGTACCGGCGCGTATTATAGACAATACTCCCAGATCGTCTTCGCCACGCCGTCTTCGGCGTTAGAGAGCGTTACGATGTCCGCGGCGGCGAGGGCCTCGGGGCAGGAGTTTTCCATGGCGACGCCCACGGCGGCCGCCTTGATCATGGGCACGTCATTGTCTCCGTCACCGAAGGCCATGGTGTTTTCCCGGCTGTAACCAAGATATTCTGCAAGGCCAATGAGGGCATCGCCCTTGTTGGCTTTTTTGTTGTTGAATTCCACGTTCTGGTCCTTTACGGAGCAGGTGCAGATGATGTCCGGGAAGCGATCCGCCCCGTGATGCAGCGTTTCCTGTTGGAAGTCGTGATCATAGGTGAAGAACTGGATCTTCTGGATGTCACGGCCCGTTTCGGTGATGAACTGCTTTAATTCCGGCACGGACTCGCGGAGGTTTTGCACCATGTCCTGATAGTGGGGATCGGTGACATAGTCATTTGCCTTTTCCTTGAAGGCGCCGGTGATCCAGCCGTGGTCGTTCATGTAGCAGTCGTAGAGAGCCGGCTTCGTATCCAGCCAGCGCATGATATCCAGGGCTTCTGAAAGGGGGATCTCCGCTTTGTACACCACTTCGTTTGTGGATAACTTTACCACCGTGGCGCCGTTGATGTTGATGGAATAATGGATGAACGGCAGGTCGCGGATGCACTGCGGCATGGCGGAAAAATACCGGCCGGTGGCGGGCACGATCTCGATGCCTTTTTCGGCAGCGGCTTTTAAGGCTTCGTAGTTTGCCTTGCTTAAATTCTTATCCGGATCCAAAAGCGTTCCGTCCAGATCCAGTGCGATGACTTTAATATCTTTCATGTGAGTATTCCTTTTGAAATGTGCTTTGCCGCAGTTGTTACGCAAAGTCCATGGGCATTTCCGTGCGAGTCATGTAATCTTCCAGCAGTTCTTTCCGGGGACCGTAGAGTCCGCCTGCTTTGGCAATTTTCATGGTAAGGATGGCGGTGAGCATCTGGGCAGTTTGTAAAAGCATGCCGGCACAGCTTTCCGTCAGCTGGTTAAGTCTTTTCGCGGCGCCCAGCTTATTGCCGCAGTCTATCATTTCCTCCGCTTCCTCTTCGGCTTCTTCGGCCTGTACCTCAAAGCCTTTTTCCAGTTTGCGGAGGCTTTCTCTCACCGGCATGCCGAACTGTTCCTCGTCCACGCTTACCAGGGCGGAAAGGTGTTCCATGGTCCACCACAGAGATTCCGGGTCGTACTTTTCGCCGCCAAGGCTCATGCAATCCGGGACCTTCATGGGCTTCTTTTCGGGATCCACCCAGTAAAGCGGGATGTAAACGGAAAGGCAGGGAAGGCCTGCCGCCCACAGGAACTTGAATTTCCACCGTTCATCATAGCTCATGATCATGCTTGCGGCGGTCTGGGAAGAATCGATGCCGCCGGTGAGGGCGTGCATGCAGATGGTCACAAAGTTTCCGTAGCAGCTTCCGAACCGGGGCTCGTTCAGCTCCCCTTCAAAGTGGTCACGGAAGATCTTCTGCATGTCTTTTACAGTCATTTTTTCTGTTACCAGCTTCTGCATGCGGCGCATGCGGGCCACGGAGTTACGCTGACGGTCGGCAGGTGCCGTAAAGGCTTTGGCAAAGTTCACTTTTTCGCCGGGGCGGAGCCAGCGGTTTTCTGTTACCAGCTGTTCCATGCCTTCTGAGCACAGATCGTAATCGTCCGTGATCTGATAGCAGTTGGAAACGGCGGCAAAGTCTTCGACCTTTTTGGCGGCCCATTCCCGGCCGGCGGTCTCCATCACCCAGGCTTCCTCCTGGTCGCACAGGATGAAGGTGTTTTCATAGCGGCGGTCCATGGTGGGATGGGCATTGGCGTTCTGGCCGTGCTCCTTTAAAAGGTCAGCAATCACGTCGATGGCTTCCCTTGCCGCGGCGGCTTTTTCCAGCGCAGTACGGAGCATGGCCATGCCGGTGATGCCTTCTTCGGTCTCTTTCGGCATGCGGCTTCCTTCCGCTTCATTTCCGATGAAGAGACCTTTTTCGTTGGCGCCCATTTCAAAACCGTCCATCCAATAGGGGCGGCTGCCCAAAACGGCATATTTCCCCTCGCTTCGCTCATAGAAGCACAGCGGCTGGGCTTCGCCAAGCGGCCGGTCGCTGTTTTTGCAGAGCGTGTTCTGCTTATTTGCTGTGATTTTCGATGTCAGTACAAGAGTATCGCAGGAATCCATATGATATATCCTTTCCCATTATCTGATGATGTCGGCCACCGGGATGCTTCCCGGATCTTTCTCGCCGGTGATGCGGTCCACGATCCTGTCGAAGCGCTCGAAAAACCGTCGGATGGTCTTTTCGTCGTAAAGGTCGGCCCGGTAGTACAGTTCCATGCTGAAAAATTCTTCCGAAGCGGAGTCGATAAACTCAAACTCCAGATACTGATACATGGATGCGGAAACATCCATAAGATCTATTTCTTCGCTGACGATCCCCGAAGCTGTAAGATCGTAGATATCTTTCTGATACAGGAAAGCGGCGGCTTTGCCGAAGGGCTTTCCGGAAGCGGTAACGGAGTTTACTTCACAGTGCGCCGTGCCGAAATCGATCTGTTCCCGTATGTCTGTAAACAGCTCCAGCAGCGTTTCGTTCTCGTGAAAGCGCAGGAAGACGCCGGGGGTGCGGATATATAGACCGACCTGGTCCGAAAGCTCCGCCCTGTTTCTTCCGTGATAGGTCCATTCCACCGCGGCACCGTCCTGACCGTTTTCGGCAGCAAGCGCCAGCGCAAAGGCCATGATGAAAAGGCCGTTTCCGATGTAGTCATGGCCGATGGGGCGGCGCATGAACTCCTTTCGGGAGAGGGAAAGGGGCGCTTCGAAAAGGGCGCAGGCATTTTTCCCCGTTGCCCGGTCCGGCCGCAGATACGGAAGGATCCCCGGTTCGGTGATGTTTCTCTGGTAAAGGTCCGCGTAATGCTTTGCGGCGGTACGGTAAGCGGCGGACTCTTTGTTTTTCGCCTCTTCCGAAAGGAAAAGATAGTAATAATCCTTTGCCGGAACGAACGTTTCATCCGCAAGGCAAGCGGCGATCTCCTTAAGGAGGATCCCGACGGACGTTCCGTCGATGATGGCGTGGAAGAAATTGGCAAACAGATACAGTGCCGCTTCGGTCTGTATGACGCCTGCTTCGTAAAGCGGATGATCGAGGACGGGGAAAACTCTGGTGAACTGGTCCTTGTATTTCTGAAGCTCCGCTTCACTTCCGGAAAGCAGCGGTATCTCCGGGATCATTTCCGGCGCATAGCGGATCGTAAGGCTCCCGTCCCGGTCGTAGGAAACGACGGAATTCAGAGAGGAATGGCTCCGGAACACTTTGTTCACGGCGTCTGTCAGTTTCTCAGGGGCGATTCCCTCTTTTATCTTTACCAGATGGTTGAGATACCAGGGGGACCGGTCGGCTGCTACAGAGCACCTCCCGAACATGAAAGCCATTTCATCATTGAGAGGCCAGGAGAGCTTCCGGGCCGCTTCATTTTTTTCATCCCTGCCGAAAGTTTCGGCCGCATGCTCCGCGTAATAGGCCGCCAGTTTCCGCGGCGTCCGGCACTGATAAAGGGCAGAGATCGACAGGCCGGGAAGCTCCAGCTTCGTGATCAGGGCAGCAGCGGCAATGGAGTCGCCGCCGGCCAGATAGAAATCGTCGTTCACGCCCACCTTCGGAAGCTTCAGCACTTTGGCAAACCCAATGCAGAACAAAGCTTCCGTTTCGTTTGCCGGCGCTTCGTACTGACCGGACAGACCGGCCCCGGGAGCTTTCAGCTCTTTTCTGGCCAGTTTTCCGTTGGCGTTCACCGGGTAGCGGTCCAGGCACACGTAGTAGGTGGGGATCATGTAGTAGGGCAGGTGATCCGTCAGCTTTTCGCGGATGAGGCCCGCGTCCGCCACGCCGCCTTCATCGGCGATCCCTTTTTCGGCAGCTTCTTTTCTCAGAAAATAGGCGCAGAGATAAGAGCGATTTTCCTCGGTAAATCCCTTTACCACGGCGTTCGTAAGTCCCAGCACTTTTTTCAGGACGGCTTCCGTCTCGGCGGGCTCCACCCGGTTGCCGTTTATCTTGATCATGTCGTCTTTTCTGCCGGAAAACATCAGGTTGCCGTCTTCCCGGATGTATCCGATGTCACCCATGTGGCAGAGCCCGTCCCGGAAGGTCTCCGCGTTCTTTTCCGGCAGGTTGAGATATCCCCGGGTAAACAGGTTTTTGATGCAGATCTCTCCCTTTTCCCCGGGTTTTACGGGTTTTCCGTTTTCGTCCAGGATGCACATCAGGTCTTCGGGAAGGGGTTTCCCCACCGGCGTTTTTTCCTCCGGCGCCGTGACCACGTAGGTAGTCACCGGCATGCCTGATTCACTGGAAGCGTAGGTGTTGATGAGCCGCGGCACCGGCAGCCAGGTATTGACGCAGGCTTCGCCGCCGATGAAAAAGTTTGTCAGGGATGGCCATGCACGGAGGCAGGCTTTCAGGAAGGTGGGCGTCATGAAGATCTCGGCCACCTGTTTTTCCTCCATGATCTTAAGAAGGAGCGGCGGGTTTTTGACTGCCGTATAGGACAGGACATAGGCGCACTTTCCCTGGCTGAAAATGTAGAAGACCGTCAGATAGGAGGCCAGGAAATTTAACGGGGCAGTCATGGCAAACAGACTGCCGGCCGGCGTGGCCAGCGCGTTTTTTGTAAGGGCGGCTACAGCCAGCCCGATCTTTCCGTATTCGTGGATGACGCCTTTGGGATTACCGGTGGAGCCGGAGGTGTATACGATAAAGCAGGCGTCGTGGTCGTCCGGGATCACATGCCCGGAGAGGGGGGCGTGTTCCAGCATTTCCATAAGCATGGGAAGATCCAGCACCAGTTTTGCGCCGCAGTCCTTTTGGATGAATAGGATGCGCTCCTTTGCGTAGGTATCCTCCGCCAGGGTGACGCAGGCGCCGGCTTTCCACACGGCAAGAGCGGCTGCAACGGAATGAATGTCGCGGGGCAGTACCGCCATGACCACGTCGTCTTTTCCGATGCCGCGGTCCTTTAAAGCGCCGGCGATGCGGCCGGTGTATTCATCCAGTTCGCTGTAGGTGATTCCTTCTTCATTGGCGGAAGAGCGGATAGCGATGCGGTCCGGATATTCTTTTGCCGTCTGTTCAAGTGTGCCGATAAAGTCCATAGGGGTTCCTTTCCAAAATCAGCTGCCGGGCAGCGGGGCCGGGCTCCGGTCTCAAATTCCGCGCCGTCATCCGAAAGATTTCATAAGTGCCGTCAGCCCTTCGCTGATATCCTGCCAGGTCTCATGAAAATCCCCGGAGTAGTAGGGGTCTGCCACGTCCCGCAGATCCCCGGTATAGCTCATCAGCAGATGGACTTTCTTTTCCGGGTCGTTAAGGCTCCCGTCCGGCGCCGTGCCCAGAATGTTCCGCAGATACCTTAAGTTCCGGGAGTCCATGCAGATCAGAAGGTCGTACTTATTATAGTCCGCTTTCTCCATTCTGTAAGCACGTTTCCCGCTGCAGTCGATGCCGCGCTGCGAAAGAAGTTTCCTCACCGGCGGATACACCGGCTCCCCCAGCTCTTCATAACTTGTCGCTGCCGAAGAGATCTCAAATTCGTCCTCCCGCCCGGCTTTTTTTACCATGTCCTTAAAAAGGAACTCGGCGAGGGGGCTGCGGCAGATATTGCCGTGGCAGATAAATAATATCCTGGTCATTGGAAAACTCCTGTAATACATAGCGTAAATGAGTAGTATAAAACATATTTTACCACAGAAGTCCTTTCGCTGCACGGTTCTCCTGCATACGGGTGCAAAATCGGAAAGAAAGGATTATAATACAAATGATGTTTACCCGCTTTTTGCCCAAAAACGAGGCATCCCGCAGGAGAAATGATCTGCAGATAAGGGGAGGATTATGAAAACAGGATTTGTGCCGGCGCTGGGAACGCCGCTTGATGAAAAGGGAGAACTGCTGGAAGACTCCTACAAAAAGGAGATCGAAATGATGATCGGCTGCGGCGCGGTCGGCCTTCTTTCCATGGGATCCATGGGGATCCAGGCTTTTATCAGAAATGATGTATGCACGAAAGTTGCCGAAACAGCTGTAAAAGCCGCTGCCGGGAGAGTGCCGGTGTATGCGGGATGCATGGACAACAGCATCGGCCGCGCAAAAGAACGCATGGCGGCAATGGAAGATCTGGATGTCGCAGCATTCGTGTTTACCACGCCTTACTATGAGATCGATACCCGGGAACAGATCATGAAGTATTTCACAGAAGTGGCGGCTTCTACAAGGCATGGCGTCGTTCTGTATGACCTTCCGGGCGTGACAAAGCAGAAGATCACCTATGACATGGTCTGCGAAATGCAGAAAAAGGCGCCGAACTTCATGGGGATCAAATCGGCCGACCTCTGTATGCTTCGTCATATCCGCCTGAACCCTGAAATGAAGGATATCCGGACATTCTATTCCGGACTGGATACCTTTGATATTGCATATCAGTGGGGGATCGGGAACATTCTTGACGGGATGCTTCCTTCCACGCCGAAAAACACCCGGAAAATGATCGAAGCTCTGGACGCGAAGGATCACGCGGCGGCGGCAAAGTATCTGGACAACATTATTGCATTCCGCGATTTCTTTGTGGAAATGGATCTTTGGCCGGCATTCTCCGCGGCAATGAATCTTCTGGGCTGTGAGGGCTTTTTTGCACCCGACTGGGCGACCCCGTCAGGTCCTGAAGCTGTTGAGAAGATCCGGCAGAAGATGATCGAGATCGGAGAACTGCCATGATATCCTGTACAGAGTTTATTCCCGCATACAGCGAACTGTTTACCTGGCTGGAAGAAAAGAAAGGCAGGGAAGAGGTCGACCGCTACTGGAAATGGCTGTTTGACCCGTCCTGCGATTCCATTCCTCTGGATGGGTACCTGGAGCGTGAAGGTCTGAAGGGGTGTTTTTCCTATTGGGCCGTGTCACTGAATGAAGAAGCCTGCGATTTCACAATGATGCTGAATGAAAAACAGGGCTGGTACCGGGATATCATGCATCACTGCCCTTCCAAGGGAAGACTTTTAGAGCTTCAGAAAGAAGTGCCTGAGTTTGTGCCTTACCATGATTACTGCATGCACTGCGACAATTACCGGCTGTCTCTGGAGAAAGCGGGGCTCAGATACATCTATGACTTTATCGGCATCGACCATGCTGCCTGCAGCGAGCTGATCTATGATCCGAAGATCTTTGACGGCCGGATCATTGTGGATGAAAACACGGTGATCATGGACAGAAAAGCTTCGGACAATGCGTATTTCCATCCGCAGTTTCATGCCAGCATGAGCAATGGCATAGAGTATCTGGGAGAAAACTATGGTGAAGATGCCATCCGGGAGTATCTGACGGCATATATGCACCATGTGTTTCCCAGGGATCTGGAAAAGATACAGGCGGGAGGATTGCCTGAAGTCGCGGCGCATATAGAACGGATGTATGCAAAAGAACACGCGGCGGAACTTGTTTCCTGTCAGTTGTCGGAAAACGGGAAGAAACTTACGGTCATCGTGAAAAAGGATCCGTCGGTGGCTTTTTTGCGGGAAAACGGATTGATGGTCTCGAAATGGCATTCCATGACCTCGTCGGTACCTTATCAGGTACTGGCAGATGCGGCAGACGCGGATTTTCGCACGGAAAGCTACGATCCGGAGACCGGCGCGGCAGTATACACTTTCAGAAAATCAATATCCGGGAGGTTATCTTATGAATAAACCGAAAGTCGGGCTGCTGCCCCTGTATGTAAAACTGTATGACGATTACCTTCAGTGGATGCGCCCGAAGATCGAGGCGTTCCATAAGACCATCACCGCAAAGCTGGAAGAGGTGCTGGAGGAGTATTCCCGCAATGGCGGGACTCACCACAGCGCCATGGTGTACGGCGTAAGCGCAGAGGCGATAAAGCCCCTGGCCCGTCAGTTCGGCTGGAACTTCGTAACGCTGTGATCCGGTGCTTTTTCGTGATTTCTTTTACTTCAGATATTTGTCCATCCAGCTGTGAAGTTCTTCCATTCTGGCCAGGCGGTGTACGGGCAGCCCGTCCCGTCCGAAGGTGTGACCCTCGTGCTTAAAATAGATCATTTTTGCCTCGCAGCCGTGGATCTTCAGTGCCGTGTACATCTGGAAGCCCTGGTCCTGCCAGCACACGTTGTCCTGATTGCAGTGGATGAACAGCGTGGGTGTTTTGGCGCAGGGCGCGTATTTTAACGGGGATTTCTCCCACAGGAACGCGGCGTTTTCTTTGGTGCTATACCCCACGAAATTTTTCGCCCAGTAGTAGCCGATGCCGGCGGTGGCGTATTCCAGCGAAGTGTAATTGGAAATGGAGCAGGCCGCGCAGGCTGCCGCAAACCGGTCTGTGTGGCCGATGATCCAGTTGGTCATGTAGCCGCCGTAGCTCACGCCCATGACGCCCATGCGCTTTTCGTCCGCGTCGGGATATTTTTCCAGTACCACATCCACAAACTGCATGATGTCGTTGTAATCCACCACGCCCATTTTTTCGCCCCAGCAATCGGCGAAATCGTCATCGCGGCCTTCGCCTCCCCGGGGATTGCAGTAGATAACGAAATATCCGTCGGCCGTCCACATCTGATGCTCGTGGAAAAAGGCCTCGCCGTAAACGCTTCTCGGCCCGCCGTGAATGTCCAGGATCACCGGGTATTTTTTCCCCGGAACATAGTCCACGGGCTTCATTACCCAACCGTCGATTTTATATCCGTCAGTATCCGTAAAGTGCAGGATCTCCGGAGTGGAGATGCTGTATTCTTCCTGTACGAATTCATTTAAGTGCGTCAGCTGTACGCCGTTTTCGTAGATTTCGCTCAGGCGGTTCCCGAAAAATCCGGTATAGCAGAAATTTTCGCCGTGGATGTCAAAGGCGTCGCAGGTGCCGTCGGGGGTAAGGTCTTCGGACCATTTGCCGTCCGGGCCGAAGAAACGCAGGTAGGTGTAGTGGTCTCTTGTGTTGGTGAAATAGAGGCGCTCGCCTGCGGGCTTCGTCATGCCGGCGGCCGAGCGGCAGTCGGTGGTGAGGGTGCGGCCGGCGATGTTGGTCCCTTGGAAAGGGAAGAGCTTTTCCATTTGCAGGGTCTTCCGGTCGATGACCCAGGCGTCGGGGCTCTGCATCACGCCGTACTTTTCGCCTTTGGATCCAAGCACCAGGATCTTTTCATTCCACAGAGCACCAGTCACTTCCAGGTGGCGCAGCATAAGGTCCCCGGCGTTCATGACTTTTGTGAGTTTTCCGGCAAGGGAGGCGGGGGCATCTCCAAGCTCGTAGACGGAAAGCGACACATGCTCGTCGATCACGCCGTTTTCGTTGTAGGCGGCGGAAGCGAAGAGCACGGTATCTTCATTGGCCGTGGCGGAGGTCACATGCTGCCCGGGATCGCTTACGGTCTTGTTTTCGCCGGTTTCCACGTCAACGATACAGGCCGTGTTCCGTCTGCCGGACTGCACCCCCTTGTTATTCTTGAACGTGGGGACCTCTTCAAAAGTATAGTAGATCTTTTCTTTTTCCCTGATCGGCGTCAGATGCGGATCGGCCTCTTTCGGCAGCAGCTGTTCGCACACGTAATAGAAGATCCGGCCGCGCAGGAAGCCAAGGTTGCTCACGTTTTTTCCGGAAAGCTCGCAGACCGGCTGCGGAACCTGCGTTTCGGCGCCGGCAAAAGGATTCAGGCGGTACAGGCAGGAGTTTCCGTGCTTTCCGGTCACGCCCACCGGCACATACAGGATCCGGTCATTTCCGTCCCAGGCAAAACAGCCCACATTTCCGGTATTGGTGATGCGATACGTCTTTTTATCCTCCCGGATCACGTACAGGTCGTTTAAGTTCCGGTTATTTTCATAGTCGGAGGTGCTGACCTTAAATGCGATATTCTTTCCGTCCGGGGAATAGGCGGGATTACTTAAAAATTTGAATTCCAGAAAAGTCTTTTCGACGATTTTTTTCATTTTGTGCCTCTTTCCTGCGAAAGCTCTTTATATTGTCCGCACGCAGATGCGCAGCGGCTCGTCATGCCCCTATTCTACCCGAAGTCATGCCGGTTCTCAAGAAGTGCTCACGATAAGTCTTTGCCATAATCTTTGCCGGTGGTATGGAAAGACAACGGAAAAGGCAAATCAACGGATTTGAGCCCGTAATCATGGTTTGATTTTGTGATACGGCGGACCGGAAGCGAAATGTGGCAAAATAGTCTGTTAATAATCGGGCGAACACAAGCACTCATACGGACTAGAAGCAGAATATGGAAAAATAGTCCGTCAGAATTTGGGCAGATGTGAGTTGACATACGGACTAAAGATGCAGATTCGGAATTCAGTCTGTCGAAATTTTTCGGCCGAAGAAGAATTGAGCAGACTGTTTTTTTATAACAGAGAATCAGTCCGCCGGAAACCGGGGATGAGGGCAGACTAAATGGAGATATTTGCAGATTGGTCTGCATGAAAAGAGAATAGGCGTGAAAAAGCAACCGACTGAAATGCAAATTTTAAAAATCAGTCCGCCGAAAAGGGAAGAAATGAAGAAAGTGCGGCAGACCGAAAAACGGAATAGGCAATTCAGTCCGCCGCAGTCAGCCCGCGGGGCTCCGTCGGGAAAACGAGACAGGTGATTTAGCCCGCGGGGCTCCGTCGGGAAAACGAGACAGGTGATTTAGCCCGCTGAGCTCCGTCGGGAAAACGAGACAGGTGATTTAGCCCGCTGAGCTCCGTTGGGAAAACGAAACAGGTGATTCAGTCTGCCCGGCGCCGCCTCGATCAGTAGGAGAGTAGACAGTAGGGGAGCACAGCAGGAAAACATCAGGGAAAAATTCCACCTGTGGGGTGCAATAAGCAAAAAAACTTGCAAAAAACGCCAAAAATCGCGAAAAGTGCACCTGTGGGGTGTATGGACATTTGGCGGTGTTCCTCTTACACTGATAGTGATAAGGAAAGATGGACTTCCGCAAAGGAAGCTGCCGCCGAGCGCCTTCGTCGAGAAAGAAAAAAAGAAGAGGGAAGATACATCCAGCAAAGGAAGCAGCCATTGGAAGTTCCGCTGACAGGACAAAAGTGAAAAGGAGAGATGATGGGAAAAGAATTCTACACCGATGAAATTGAAAAAGGAAGCATCAGGCTGTTCCAGAAGGCAGTGGAAAAGAGGATGCGTTTTCTTTCGCGTGTGCTGCGGGAGAAGAGCGCCATAAAAGATCTCTGGCCCGGAAAGAGGCTTCGCATTTCAAAAAAAGCAAAAGGATTTCAGTACTATCTGAAGGAAGAGGGCGGCAAGGGAAGCGGCAGGTATCTATCGGCGAAGGAACAGAAGATTATTTGCGGGATTATTACGAGGGATTATGATCTGTCCGTCAGAAAAGCTGCAGAAACAGAACTGAATATGCTGACACAGTATTTGAATTTCGCCGTGAGCGGATCTGTAAACCATATTTATGAAAAACAGAGCGTCGGAAGAAAGCAGGTGATAAAGCCGGTTTATCCTTCCGATGAGCAGTGCCTGGAGCGATGGGAGAAGATCAGTGCGGATCCGCCCTGTCCTTATGAAAAGACCGGGGACATTTTTACGGAAAAAGGTGAGCAGGTGCGATCAAAATCCGAAGTGCTGATCGCGGATGCGTTATACCACGCAGGCGTGCCGTACCACTATGAATATCCGCTGAAACTTCATACGGGGGAACTGTTTTATCCGGATTTCACGATCCTGGATCTGCCAAACAGGAAGATATATTACTGGGAGCACTTTGGAAAGATGGGGGACAGAGAGTATCTGAACAAGACTCTTATAAAGATCCGTACTTATGAGGAGAACGGTATCTGGCCGGGGGAAAAGCTTCTTATGACATTTGAGTCTCCGGATGTATCTCTGGGGACGAAAGAAATAAAAAATATCATTGCAGAATACTTTTCTCCCGAAAACGGCCGGTAAAGCATGGCGTTTTCCTTTGCGGATCACCTTCAGCCGAATTCTCTGACCAGTTCGCCCATGCGAAGGATCTTTGCTTCTTCCGCTCCCGGCGGCACCTGGTCGCCGGCTGCGGCGATGAGCGCGGTGCTTTCCTCTTTGAGAGAGAGCCAGTCTTTTACCGCCGCCTCAAATTTTTCCATGGGAGAATAGTCATACCACAGTTCGTTGGGAATGCCGCCGGAAAGGATCAGTTCTTTTCCGGCTTCTTTTCTGCATTCCGAAGGTGTGTAACCGCCGACGGATCCCGGAGTCACGGCATCGATGGCATCGGCGCCGGTCTCCTTTATCATCTGAATGGCGTATCTGAGCTTTCCGTCGATGTGGACGGCCGCTTTCTTTCCGTAGGAATGGATGATCTCTATGGCGCGGGTGTAGTAGTCTTTGCTCCAGCGGGCGAAGAAGGACGGCGGCTGCATTTCGCTGGAGAAATTGTCGCCCATGACGATCACGGGAGCGTCAAAGCGGGACGCCAGCATGTCGATCATTTCCAGATTGTTTTCATTGATGGCGCGGACGCAGTCTTCCAGTTCCTCTTCCATGTCGGCGGCAGCATAAATGGTGTTTTCCACGCCCATCCAGTAATGGAGCAGATATTCCATGGCGCTGTAGCCGGCGGGCAGATATAAAAGGCCGTCATCACCCACGTAACCGGCCCAGGCGTTATAGTTTTCGGGAAGAGCCGCAAAGCGCCGGTGCCCCATGGCATATTTCAGGACTTCCAGATCCTTTTCGTCCTCCACGCCCCATTTTTTGATGGCCCAGGAATAGGATCCCGGCATCCAGACGCGCTTTCTTTCGATGGTGCCGACGGGCGTTTCAAAGCGCCAGGTGATCACGGGAGAACCGTCCTCGATCTTTTTTTCGGCAGCGGAAAGGATGTCGTTATCATAGTCCGTGCGGGAAAAGACGGCCTGGTTGGGCATGTAGAATCCGGCGCCCATTTTCCGGTTGAAATCGATGAGATCCCGTTCCGGCTCGTGATAGCCGTAGCACAGATCCCAGTCCTTCTGAAACCGGTGATAGTAATAATGGCTCAGATCCAGCATGAACGGGGTGCGGTCAGGCATTTCCCCGTAATATACCGAAAGGATCCTTTCTCGTTCCGTCATGGCGTATTCCCCCTTGAGTGCAGTGGTTTTGTTCATTATATCGTAAAACCGGTCGCCGTACAGTCAATTTTTAAAAATGAAACAGAGAACGCAGGGCAGCACAGGATCCGGCATCCCGGGGCATTGGCAGCCGGCAGCAGCCACGCAACTTTAATTGACAAAATTCATACATTTCTGTTATTTTCAGTTGGTTGAAACCAATGCAGTTTCCCGTTACAATATGATCAGCAGGCAGCCGACCTGAGGAGGTCTGCTGCGTAAGGGAGATGAGGAAATGAGCATTGCCAAGGTCCGTAATTTAAGAAAAGAATACGAAAGTTTTCTGCTGGACGATGTGTCGTTTTCCCTGGAAGCGGGGAGGATCGCCGGATTTATCGGCCGGAACGGCGCCGGAAAGACGACCACCATCAAGTCCATGCTGAATCTGGTGCATCCGGACGGCGGGGAGATACAGTATTTCGGGAGGCCTCTTTCCGGAAACGAGGCCGAAATCAAGCAGCAGATCGGCTATTCCACCGGCACGGTGAGCTGGTATCCCCGGAAAAAGATCCGGGAGATCGTGTCCGTCACAAAGGAGTTCTATGACACCTGGGACGACGCAGCATACCGCCGGTACCTGGACCTTTTTCGGCTGGAGGAAAACAAAACGCCCCGGGAGCTTTCGGAGGGAATGAAGGTAAAGTTCAACCTGCTGCTGGCTCTTTCCCACAGAGCGAAGATCCTTATCCTGGACGAGCCCACCAGCGGACTGGATCCCTTTTCCAGGGACGAGCTGCTGGAAGTCTTCGAGGGCTTGAAAAAAGAGGGTGTGGCGGTGTTTTTCTCTACCCATATCATTTCCGACATCGAGAAATGTGCCGATGACATCATTTACATTTCCGGGGGAAAGATCCGGGCGGCCATGCCGAAGGAGAGATTCCGGGAGGCGTTTTCTCTTCCCGGGGAAACGCTGGAAGAAACGTTTTTGCGTCTGGAAAGGGAGGAAGCCCATGGGTAAGATCCTGAAAAAAGAGATGCGGCTTTCCGCTTCTGTCTTATCGTATCTGTTCATTCTGTTCGGGTTCATGTTTTTCCTGCCCGGTTATCCCATACTCTGCGGTCCGTTTTTTGTGACCCTGGGGATCTTCCAGAGTTTTCAGAATGCCAGGGAGACCGGCGATATCGTGTTTTCGGCGCTGCTGCCCATTGCCAAAAAAGATGTGGTAAAGGGAAAATTCGCGTTTGTATGCTTTATCGAGGGCTGCGCGTTTTGCCTGATGGCGGTCGTGACGCTTCTTCGCATGACGGTATTTTCTAACGCGACAGTCTACCGGGCAAATGCGCTGATGACGGCAAATCCTTTTGCGCTGGGCATGGCTTTGTTGATATTCGGGCTTTTCAATCTGATTTTTGTTGGCGGATTTTTTAAAACAGCCTACAAGTTTGCGAAGCCTTTCGTGATCCATATCGTGGTAACGTTTTTAGTGATCATTGCTGTGGAAACGTCTCACCATCTGCCGGGGCTATCGGCACTGAATGCCTTCGGCTTCGACCACATGGGGCTGCAGCTGGCGCTTCTTTTCGCGGGTGCCGCCGCCTATATATTGTTAACGGTGATCGCAGTGAAAAAAGCCTGCCGCAGTTTTGAAAAAATCGATCTGTAGAAACGGAGGTCAGATGCCATGCTGAAAGACAGCCTTGTGATGCTTCGGGATCTTCACGGCTTTTCCCAGGAGGAGGTGGCCGCGCGGATCGGCATTTCCCGCCAGGCCTATGCCAAATGGGAGACGGGCGCTACGGTGCCGGATATTGAAAAATGCAGCATGCTGGCGGAGGAATACGGCGTGACGCTGGACAGTCTGATGCATGCGGAAGCGCCAAAGGAACGGAGCGCCTTTTCCCTCGCGCCCAAAGGGAAAAACATCTGGGGCTCCGTCACCATGAACGACAGGGGGCAGATCGTGATCCCCAAAGGCGCCAGAGAAAAGTTTGGCCTTGCCGCCGGCTCCCGGCTCATTGCCTTAAGCGATGAGGAAGGCATTGCGCTGGTCCCCGCCGAAACATTCGAGGAGAATATGCGTCAGATGATGGAGCTGGCATCAAAGATGTACGAAGAGAAATGACACGTGAGCAGCGTGTCATTTTTACTTTTCTTCCGTGTTGCAGTATAATGAGCCATAAGCTGTGAGTGCCCTGCATATAAAAAAGCAAAAAGCTCTCATTTATACGCAGCGTCAAAATCTCATTACATATAAAACGTGACGATCGGCAGTATTATATGCAAAAACATCGGGCAGCCGGGGCATGTGAATTGTTGCCATACATATAATACAGCAATAATAGCGCTATTATATGTATATTTTGGCCGGGGACAAGGGGTGACGTACATATAATTGGGCGAAAAAGTGACAGTTATATGTATCCCGCTGCCGAAAATCAGGTTTTTTTGCATATAATACGGCCGAAAACGGCCAGTTATATGTATTTTTGAAATTCCGGCAAGAAGACCCGGAGCGGCAGTCTGGCTCAAGGATCAGAGGAAGAGGGAGCGAAATGGAGAAAGTAAGGATCTGCGCGGCAGGGGACAAAGCGGTAAGCGTGGTTTTCGGCAGCGTGATCAATAAGGAAATAAACGGCAGGGTTAGGGCGCTGAAAAACGCGCTGCTTTCGCTGAAAGCGGACGGCATCACGGAGATGG
>JAKSPC010000028.1 GCA_024405155.1 Lachnospiraceae bacterium
CCGCGGCTTCGCTGTGCGTGTCCGTCTGGGAAACTGCATTCCGCATCTGCGCCGCTTCGCACTCCGTGCTCGCTCTGCAGGCGGAACAGCAGTTTCCCTGCCGTCCAGTGGATGCGATGGGGTGCTAACGCGCCTTGGAAACAAGGTGTGACAAGCTTTAGTGTACACCGCACCTGCCATGTCTCGCGCAGCGGGGGCGGGGCGGCGCTCCCGCATAGCAGCCGCCCGCCGCCGCAAGCGCGTGAGCTGTAAACAAAACCTACGATGTGAGCCGCTGAGCGCATTAAGGCTGTTCCGGCTCACATGCTGAAAAAGTCAAAAAACTGCGATGTGAGCCGCAGGACGCATTAAGGCTGTTCCGGCTCACATGCGTTCCAAGGCAAAAAACCGGGATGTGAGCCGGAGACGCGCTTTGCCGGCATTTAGCTCACATAAAAATAGTTATGTAAACTGATTTGGGATGATTTCGGCAGGATTTTCGAGAGTGATGTGAGCCGGAAAGCGACCAAAGGCCCCAGAGGTCCAAATCGGCAAAAATTTCCTGAGCATTTATGTGAGCCGGAAGCGGCTTAAACAGCTCACCGGCTCACATGCCAGTTTTTTTCACTCGTTTGCGCAAGGCGTGTGTATGTCCGTGACAGGGATCCCGGCGTTAGAAAGGAAACCGTAAGGAAAAAGAACTTTTTTCGTTTACATAATGTGATATTATGGTCACCATGAAAAGTAGACTTGCCGTATTGGCCATCATTTTCATATTTTCCTTTTCCACCATCGCCCGGGCAGATGTCATCGCGGACAGACCGGGGGACGTTAACGGTGCGTCAGGAGCCGGCATCATCGACATAAGCTCCGGCAGCGCGGCGTCAGGGGCTGTCGGCACGAATGCAGGCTCCGGCGGCACGGACGCGGCCGCAGAAATCGGTCCGGTCATCACGGATGCGCCCGTACCCGTTCCTTCCGGAGAAAGCAGCGTGCAGATCATTGACATCTCCACAGGGGCGAAGACCACGGAGATCCCCGTGGGACCTGTTCTTACGGAACAGACCGCGGAAGCCATAGAACAGGTCGCTGAGACCGCTGAACAGGAGACGCAGAAGGTCATTGTTCTTCCGGAACAAAAGAATGCCGTGATCAAGGCAGCACCGGCAACGGGAACGGCTGCAGACGGGACAAATGCCGAAAGCGCGGCTGCTCAGGCACCGGCAACGGAAGCCTCCGGAGAAAATGCCGGAAACATTGAGCTGATAGATGGTCCCGTATCCGCAGGCCCCGGAAGCCAGAGGGTGTCCCTGGGCTTCGGGATCGTTTCCCCCGCCCACAACATGGGCAGCCAGAACCTGGCCATCGGCAGCGTGGAACTTGCTGATGGCAGCTGGCAGGCACTGGGATACGATGCCTGCATCCATGCGCCCTACTACAAGCTGATCCGTGAGGCTGTGGACTCTCTGGGCACTTCCTGGTATATCGTAAAGTACAGCGGCAACCGTATCGGCAACGCCCATACCAACGACGGCACCAAAGCCGGTGAGGTATGGCTCCTGAAGGCTGACTGCACCGCAAAGAATTATATCGACATCGCCACCGCCAACTCCACCAGAGGAAAGATCGTGGCAGCAGCTCTGGAACTTCTGGGGAGCAGATACGCCTACGGCGGATCAGGCCCGGATTCCTTCGACTGTTCCGGTCTGGTGAAATACGTCTGTGACAAGGCCGGCGTGAAAGTTCCCAGGACTTCTTCGGAACTGTGTGCCCTGCCGGACAAAGTGGACATTTCCAAACTCCGCCCCGGTGACATCTGCGGCCGGAACGGTCATGTGGGCATCTACATCGGAAATGACGTGTTCATCCACGCATCCGAATCTTCCGTAGGTGTGGTGGCGGAATACTTAAGCAGTTATAACGCCATCAACCGGTTCACCGCCTACATCAACGTGGTGGGGGACTGAAACACCGAAATTTCTTGCAAAGGTCATGAGGGATGGGTATAATAAGCCCATCCTATTAAATTACGAAAAAACGGGGAAAGGAGGAACGGTATGTTCATCGACACATTCGGAAGCAATGTCTTCAATGACGACGTCAGAAAAAAATATCTGAAGCCGGCAACGTACAAGAAACTGGAAAATATCAGAAATGAGGGGGCACCCATGGACCAGGCCATTGCGGAAGAAGTGGCCGCTGCCATGATGAAGTGGGCCGTGGAAAAAGGCGCTACCCACTACACCCACTGGTTCCAGCCCATGACCGGCATCACCGCCGAAAAGCATGAAAGCTTCATGGAACCCGGACCGGACGGCAGACCCGTTCTGAAATTCTCTTCCAAGGCACTGATCAAGGGAGAGGCCGACGCCTCCTCTTTCCCCTCCGGCGGCATGAGAGCCACCTTCGAGGGAAGAGGTTATACCGTATGGGATCCCACATCGGATGCCTTCGTAAAAGACAACACCCTTTGCATCCCCACGGCATTCTGTTCCTATAACGGTGCCGTTCTGGACAAAAAGACACCGCTGCTCCGTTCCATGGCAGCCATCAACAGGCAGGCCCTCCGGGTGCTGCACGCTCTGGGCGAAGAGACGAAATACGTATTCCCCACTGTGGGCTGCGAGCAGGAATACTTCCTCATCAACAAAGAAGATTACGCCAAACGGCCTGACCTGATCCTTACCGGGCACACACTGTTCGGCGCGGCTACGCCCAGAGGACAGATGCTGGAGACCCATTATTACGGCTCCATCCGTCCCCGGGTAAAAGCTTTCATGGAAGAACTGAACGAAACGCTGTGGAGCCTGGGCATCTATTCCAAGACGGAGCACAACGAAGTGGCCCCCTGCCAGCACGAAATGGCGCCCCTTTTCAATAAGGCGAACGTGGCGGCCGATCAGAATCAGCTGGTCATGGAAGTGATGAAAAAAGTGGCGGATAAGCACGATTTCGTGTGTCTTCTCCACGAAAAGCCCTTCGGCGGCATCAACGGTTCCGGCAAGCACAACAACTGGTCCCTCTGCACGGACAAAGGGGAAAACATCTTTAAGCCCGGCAAGGCACCGGCCGAAAACACCCGGTTCCTTCTGTTCCTTGCCGCAGTGATCCGCTCCGTGGACGACTATCAGGATCTGCTGCGCATTTCCTGCTCCACCGCGTCCAATGATCTGAGGCTTGGCGGAAACGAGGCGCCCCCGGCCATCATCAGCGTATTCCTGGGCGATGACCTGGAGGAAGTGGTGAACGACATCATTGCCGGCGAAAAGACCGGCAAGAAGAGAGCAAAGATGCAGACCCTGGCGGAAAGCATGCCGGCATTAAAGCAGGACACCACGGACAGGAACCGTACCTCGCCCTTTGCTTTCACGGGAAACCGTTTCGAGTTCCGTATGCCCGGCTCCTCGGTCAACGTATCCTGCGCCAATTACATCCTGAACACGGCGGTGGCAGACGCGCTGTCGGATTACGCCGATGAAATGGAGACCGCGGAGGATGTCGAAAAGACCGCCCGGTCCATTATCCGCAGAGAGCTGGCAGCCCACCGGCGCATCATCTTCAACGGAAACGGCTACGGAGCGGAGTGGGTCGAAGAGGCAAAGCAGAGAGGCCTTCTGAACATCGCCTCCACGCCGGAAGCCTACCGCCATTTCGATGACGAAAAGAATCTGCAGCTGTTTGAACGGCAGCAGGTACTGGATCGCGAGGAGATCGCCTCCCGGAAATCCATAGGCCTTTCGGAATACGTGAAGACCGTGAACATCGAAGCCAGGACCATGCTCATGATGATCGAAAAGCAGATCATCCCGGCAGTGGCGGGATATGCGGAGGAACTGGCGGAAGGCATCTGTGCCGACGATTCCAGGGCGGACCTTCCCAAGCCGCTCAGACAGACCGGAAAGAAGCTGGCAGCCGAAGCGGGAGAAGGCTTAAGAGATCTGTTTGCCGCAAAGGAAGACCTGGAAGCGCTTCTGGAGAAAGAACCCAAGGGCGAACAGGAAGCCGGCGATTATCTGTATACAAAAGTACGTCCGCAGATGGAGATCTGCCGGGAGGCCGCCGACCGGCTGGAAACAGTGGTAAAGAAAGACGACTGGCCGTTCCCCGACTACACCGATATCCTTTTCTACGTGTAAAAAAATACGGCCATCGGGCAGCAGGGAGTATGTGATATGAAAAAGCTGGAAGAAAAGATCAGAGAGTGCGGCGAGGTGCGCCCCGGCAACATTCTGAAAGTGGACATGTTTCTGAACCATCAGATCGATCCCGGGCTGATGGAAGCCGTCGGGCAGGAATTCTACCGCCTTTTCAAGGACGAAAAGGTGACCAAGATCCTGACGGTGGAGGCAAGCGGCATCGCCATGGCCATCGAAACGGCCAGAGCCTTCGGCGTTCCCATGATCTTTGCCAAGAAATCCCAGTCCAAAAACATCGATCCCGATGTATACGCCACCGACGTCTACTCCTACACCCACGGCAACACCAACAGCGTCCGCGTATCCAAAAAATATCTGAACGAGGATGACTGCGTGCTCATTGTGGACGATTTCCTGGCAAACGGCGAAGCCATGAACGGCCTGGTGCGGCTGTGCGAACAGGCAGGAGCGAAGGTGGCCGGCTGCGGTGCCGCCATCGAAAAAGGTTTCCAGCCCGGCGGAAAGGGCCTGAGGGAACGGGGCTTCCACGTGGAATCTCTTGCCATCGTGGACGAAATGGACGGCGATACGGGACTTTTAAAGTTCCGGCAGCAGGAAGGCTGACCGATTCGTGAATTTTATATGAAAACGAAAGGGCCGCATTGCAATGTGCGGCCCGTTGTTGTATGATACAGGCATGAAGATAGAAAAACTCAGTGAAAATTCCATAAAGTGCACGCTGACAAACTTTGACTTGAGCGTGCGTGACCTCAATGTAAACGAGCTGGCATACGGCACGGAAAAGGCCAAAAGGCTCTTCAACGAGATGATGACCCGTGCCAGCAACGAGCTGGGCTTCGATGCCCAGGGCGGCCCTCTGATGATCGAAGCGGTCCCCATGAACGATGCGGTGGAACTGACCATCACCCGCGTGGATGATCCGGAGGAACTGGACGCCAGATTCTCCCGTTTCTCACCGGGACCGGCAGGGCAGAACCAGGATCCCGCAGCGGGATGGATCCAGAAGATCACCTCTGACATCCTGGAAGGCGCGGCAGGGTTCCTCTCCCAGCTGCACGCAAAGCAGGGGAATGAAAGCCCCATCACCGGCGCCGTAAGGATCTCTCTGGGACAGCCCGCGAATGCACCTGCCCAGGGACAGCCGGGAGCGGCAAAGAACGCGCCGGGACAGGGAAACGGCCCCAAGGTGCCGGAGATCACCTGGAAGGCAGTATCCTTTGATACGCTGGACCTGGCCATCACGGCGGCAAAGTCGGTGAGCTTCTTTGACGGGGAGAGCATCCTTTATAAGAAAAACGACGGTTCCTGCTACATCATCATGGTGAAGTGCGATGAGGACCGCATGGAGGATTTCGCCAAGGCCGTCAACGGTCTTACGGAATTCGGACAGAGCGTGGTGACCACCATGGACACCAAGGCCTACTACGACGAGCATTACAAGGTGATCGTGCAGTCCCCGGCCATCCCGGAGCTGGGGAAGATCAGGTAAGTTATTGAAAAGGAGATATATCATGGTAACGAAAGATTTAAAGATCGGTGAACTCTTAATGACATACCCCAACAGGGATCTGGCAGCAGGCATCCTCATGAGCATGGGAATGCACTGCCTCGGCTGTCCTGCATCCCAGGCGGAGACCCTGGAGCAGGCATGCATGGTGCATGGCGTGGACGTGGATGAGATCGTAAACAAGCTGAATGCGGCTTACGAGGAGTACGAGGCTGCAAAGAAGGCACAGGGCTGAATCCGGGGCCGGGCGATCTGACAGGGCATCGGTTCCGTCTCTTCAGCTTAAGCCGGAGGTGAAATATTCCTTCGCGAAATCCAAAAATGTCTGTTCGTCTTCGGTAAGTACCCGGCCGGGATCCCAGTAGATGCGGTGTTGCTGCGGGATCTGCGGGTAAACGATGGGGATGTAGCGCATGGACTGATCCTCGGACCGGCTGGTGTATTCCGTAGAAAACGCCACGCCGCGGTGCTCCAGGATCATCTGCCGGCGCACCATGTAGGAACACTCGGACAGATTGTTGGCTTTGGAGATTCCTGCCCCGGAAAGAAGCACCGAAGACATGCGGTGCAGCGACATATCGGCCACGGGAAGCAGGAAGTTTTCGTTTTTGATATCACGAAGATCGACCTCGCTTTTTTCCGCCAGGGGATGTCCCTGAGGAACTACCAGCACGGGCCGGTCTTTTTCTATGAGCACCACATTTTTATATCGGGCGGTGGGGAGATCCGAATTCTCTGCCAGAAGAAAATTGTACTGCGGGAAGATACCGTCTTCCGGCAGTTGTTTTAATTTCAGACTGGTATTGGAAATGGTGATGTGGGGGTACTCCAGCGAAAAGGCGGAGAGCAGCCCTACCCACAGATTGGAAGTGGTAGCGGCGATCCGCACATGGTGCCGTTCCGCGTCGGAATAATTCTTAAGTTCCGCCTTGCCGGCCTCGATGGCGGAAAGCGCCTGATTCGTATAGCGCAGGAAGATCTTTCCCTGCTCATTTAGCGCAATGGCATTGCCGGTGCGCTCAAAAAGCGGCGTGCCAAGCTCCTTCTCCAGCCGTTTGATCGTAGCGGAAAGCGATGGTGCGGAAATAAACAATCTTTCGGCTGCAGTCGAAATCTTTCCGTATTCAGCAACTTCTTTAAAATATAACAGTTGTAATAGCTCCATACGATGTCCTTCCTGCCCAACTATGATAGTGTTTTTTCAAGAGACAGCGCGGGTGGATTGCGAGCTGTGCGTGCTTTGAGGCGAGTTTCGAGCGAAGCGAGAGCTGTTTGAGCACTCAAACACGCACCGAAGCATGGTACCGCCCGCGCGTCATTCTTGCGTGTATCCTATCATAGTTGAGCATAACTTTCAAGCTATGCTCATAAACCACGAATGTAGTTGCCACAGTGGGGCAGATTGCGCTAAAATCCAAAAGTAGAAGCATAGGCGAAAGTTTCGCCTCATGCAAAAACAAGGATTTATGCTCAAGGGAGGAATCGTTTTGGAGATCAAAAAGACCGCTTCGGCGGGAACGTTAGAGTCCAGCGATGTGATGGTGACCGTCAGCCCCAACCCTGAAGGGGGCCTTAAGGTGTCCATCGACAGCCCTGTACTCGCTCTTTACGAGGAACAGATGAGAAAAGCAGTAACGGATGCGGCAGCGGATGCCGGCGTGAAGGATGCGGAGATCGCCCTCAACGACCACGGCGCCATCGACTGCGTGATCCGTGCCAGAGTCATGGCAGCACTCTGCCGCGGCGCGGAAGAAGCCTACGACTGGGCAAAGGAAGACAAGGAGGCGTAAGATGGGAAAAGATGCATTAAAAAGAACTTCGCTCTACGCGTCCGGCGCCAGCCCGGTAAACCTTCTGCAGGCACGTTTCTACAATGAGGATTGCCTGGTCTACGATCTGGAGGACTCCGTTCCTCTTGCCGAAAAGGACGCCGCCAGACATCTGGTATACAATCTGATCAAATATCAGCGCCCCGCCGGAAAGTATGTCATCGTCCGCGTAAACGGCATTTACTCGGAATACATCGATGAAGACCTGGAAGCCGCGGTCCGCTGCAGGCCCGACGCCATCCGTATCCCCAAGGTGGAATACGCAAAAGAGGTAAAACGCATCGACGAGCGCATTTCTGAGATCGAGGAAGCTGCCGGCATCGAGCACGGCTCCATCGAGCTGTGGTGCAACATCGAGTCTTATCTGGGCGTTCTGAACGCGCAGGAGATCGCCACCGCCAGTGAGCGTGTGGTGGCCCTGGCACTGGGTGCCGAAGACTTCACCGCCAGCATGCGTTCCACCAGAACGAAAGCCGGCGCCGAGATCTTCTATGCAAGAAACGCTGTGCTCATGGCCTGCCGTTTCGCCGGTGTGGAAGCCGTTGACGCGGTATTCTCCGACATCAATGATGTCGAAGGGCTGAAGAACGACGTGGCTCTCACCAAGAACCTGGGCTTCGACGGAAAGACCGTGGTGCATCCCCGTCAGATCGACGTGGTGAACGCAGCCTTCACCCCCTCCGCCAAAGAGATCCGCTACGCAAAGCGTGTTCTGGAGGCGGTGGAAGAAGGAAAACGTGAGCACAAAGGCGCCGTTACTCTTGACGGCGGCATGATCGATAAGCCAATGGAGCTTCGCGCCCGCACCACCCTTGCCCAGGCAAAAGCCGCCGGCATCGAGATGTAAGAAAGGAGGCCGACATTTCATGAAAAACGCATTAGGAAGAGAACTTCCGGAGAAGATCGGCTCCTACAAGGTACGCCCTTATTCAGGAACCTATGAAAATGACGCCGTGAATCGCTGCGTGGTTTCCAACAGAAAACCCACCTTAAGACCCGCGTCCGGCACCAAGCTTCTTCCCACCCTGGAAGATGCCATTAAAGCCACCGGATTAAAAAGCGGCATGACCATTTCTTTCCACCACTGCTTCCGGGAAGGTGACAAGATCATTTCCCAGGTACTTACTGCTGTAAGGAACCTTGGCATCAAAGATCTGCGCTTTGCTCCCAGTGCCGTGGTAAACATCAAGAATCCCTCCATCGTGGAGTTCGTCAAAGACGGCACCATCACCAGGATCGAAGCTTCCGGTATCCGCGGCGAGCTGGGTGACGCCGTGCTGGACGGCCTCATGGAGGAGCCGGTCATCCTTCGTCCCCACGGCGCACGTCCCCGTGCCATCGAGAGCGGCGATCTGATGATCGACGTGGCCTTCATCGGTGCATCGGCATCCGATGATTACGGCAACTGCACCGGCCAGATCGGCCCCAACGCCTGCGGCTCCTTAGGCTATGCTTTCGTGGACGCCTACAATGCCGCGCAGGTAGTGGTCATTACCGACAACCTGGTGGAGTATCCCTGCAACCCCGTGAGCATTTCCCAGCAGTACGTGGATTACGTGGTAAAAGTGGACGAGATCGGCGATCCCGCAAAGATCGGTGCCGGTGCCGCCAGAATGACCAAGAATCCCCGCGACCTGATGATCGCGAAACGTACCGCCGATGCCATTGCCGCATCCCGCCGCTTTGTGGAGGGCTTCTCCTTCCAGACCGGCGCCGGCGCTATTGCCATCGCCACCACCATCTACCTTTCCGAGCGCATGGAGGAAAAGGGCATCAAGGCAAGCTTCAGCCTTGGCGGCACCACTTCCAACATTATCGACATGTATAAGAAAGGCCAGGTAAGAGTGGTAGCCTGCAGCCAGTCCTTCGACGCCGTGGCGGCCAGAGCCATCGCAGAAAACGAAGGCGTCATCGAGATCGACAATGCCGTGTACTCCAACCCCTATCAGAAGGGCTGCATGCTGGACAAGCTGAACTTCGGCATCCTGGGCGCTCTGGAAGTGGATACGGATTTCAACATCAACATCCTTACCGGTTCTTCGGGCGAAATGATGGCCGGTCTTGGCGGCGGTCCCGACGTGGCGGACGGCGCTGACATCTCCATCGTGACCCTTCCCGTGGTAAGAGGCAGAACGCCTTCCATCGTGCCCAGAGTCTTCACTCTCTGCACCCCCGGCACCTCCGTGGCCATGGTCGTCACCGAGGCAGGCATTGCATTAAATCCGAAGCACAAGTACTACGAGGAGCTGAAGGAAGACATGCAGGCAGCCGGCATAAAGCTCACTGCCATCGAAGAATTATGTAAACTGGCACTGTCCATCACCGGCGTGCCGAAGCCCATCGAAACCACCGACAAAGTGGCCGCGGTGATCGAGTACAGAGATGGAACCGTGATCGATGTCATTCACCAGATAAAGCGTAAGTAAGTATGTAACTTAATGCGCGGGTGGATTGCGAGCTGTGCGTGCTTTGCCGCGAGTTTCGCAGCGAAGCGAGAACTGTCCGAAGCGGCAAAAACGCACCGAAGCATGGTACCGCCCGCGCTCATAAACAGCATTATAAGAGAAAAGGAGAACACAACTATGAATTCCATGGAACAGACCCGCGCATTCCTTGAGACCCTCGGCCAGCCCGGCGGTGATCTCTACAGCCTTCCCACATCCGAGAAGAGATTCGACGACGGCTGCCAGTACCGTTTCGAGGTACCCGGCATCCAGGGCCCCGGCGTTATGAAGACCCTTCTTGACGAGTTCGACAACCTGGGCTTCTACATTCACCGTGTTACCCAGACAAAGGGTATCTGGACCCTTACCGACGAAGAGATCGGAAAGATGGTCGAGCTTGCACATGAGCATCAGGTAGAGCTGATCCTTGCGATCGGACCGAGAGCTACCACCGATACCTCTGCATCCGTTAAGTCCGAAGAGGGCGTACGTATGGGTTACAGACTCCGCGGCCAGGATCAGGTCGTAAGAGCTATCGAAGACGTAAAGCGTGCCGCACGTCTTGGTGTCCGCACTTTCCTTGTATACGACGAGGGCTGCCTCTGGGCACTCAACAAGTTCCGCCAGGGCGGACAGCTTCCCGCTGACTGCAAGTTCAAGATCTCCGCACATGCCGGCCACGGCAACCCCTGCTCCGCAAAGATGCTGGAAGAGATCGGCGCAGACAGCTTCAACATCGTGCGTGACTATCAGCTGCAGCACCTGGCAGCAGTTCGTGCAGCCATCAACATCCCCATCGACTGCCATACCGAGAACCCGAAGTCATCCGGCGGATTCATCCGTCACTACGAAGTTCCCGAGATGATCAGAGTAGCTTCTCCCATCTATCTGAAGACCGGCGGCTCTGTAGCAGCTACCCACAGCTGGGATTCCACCGATGCCGACGCCAAGAAGCGTGCTAAGCAGGTAATGCTCGTAAAGAGAGTTATCGAAGAGTACTATCCGGAAGCAAAGTATTCACCGAAGGGATCCTTAAATCACTGATTTTTTTGAGGCATCAGAATACAGGAACGGGTGAAGGTCCGCAGGCGAATGCGACGGCCTTGCGGAGGATTTTAAGCTTTTCGAGCGTTTTTATGGCACTCGTGCTTCGTGGGAACGGGACCCCACGAAGCGTTTACGAGTGACAGAAAAATGCGTAGAAAACAAAATCCGCAGCAACCAGCCGAGCAGACGCCTGACGGGAGTTCACCCGTTTTGTGAATGATAATACACGGAGAAACAGTATGGAAATCAGAACAATTGAAGCCCCCTTCAGTGAGGAAGTTCTTGCTTCCCTCCACGTGGGCGACATCGTAAACATTACCGGAAAGATCTTTGCCGGCCGTGACGCCGTACTTCCGAAGATCGTAAAGATGATCGAGGAAGGAACCTTAAAGGAAAACGGCATCGACCTTCAGGGCGGCGTGATCTTCCACACCGCAGTAAGCCCCGCCGGCGTAGGTCCCACTTCCAGCAACAAGCTGGAGATCGAAGGCACCATGCCTGAGCTTACCAAAGCAGGCATCCGCATGCATCTTGGCAAAGGCGCCTTAAAGCCTGAGACCGTCAAGATGATGGGCGAAAACAACACCGTATTTGCCGTGATCGCACCGGTGACCGCGCTTTTAAACTCCAAGGTGACTTCCAAGAAATGTCTCGCTCATCCCGAGCTTGGCATGGAAGCATTCTACGAGCTTGGCATCGACGGATTCCCCGCAGTCATTGCCGCGGCACACGGCGAGAGCATGTTCTAAGGAGGCTTAAAAATGGCAGATTATAAAGACGTAGTTGAAAAAGTTGCCGATTGCCTCGTAAGAGCCGGCTCAACCTTTACCGAAGACAGAAAACAGGCTTACCACGAAGCCATCGAAGTGGAAGACACCGAGATCGCTAAGTGGAACCTTCAGACCATCCTGGAGAACGCCGAAGTGGCAGAGCGTGACAGAAGCCCGCTTTGCGACGATACGGGAATTCCCCATGTGATCATCGAAGTCGGTCCCGACAAGGCCCTTACCGGAAAGACCATGGATGCCATTCGCGAAGGCATTAAGGAAGGCTTAAAGAGACTTCCCGGCCGTCCCATGGCCATCATGGGAGACGACAAGGAGCGTATCGACATGTCCGGCGGCATCAGCCCCAACTCCGAAGACCTGGCACTGGCACCCGTTCTGGTCCGCGAGACCAAAGAGGACGTGCTGAGAGTCACCGTTCTCATGCTGGGCGGCGGTCCCGCCATCCGCGGACTTACCCAGAGGATCTTCCACAAGCACAATATCAACGTGGTGCTGGACGAGATCGTAAAGAGAGCAAAGGAAGCCACCGGCCTTCTTGGCTGCACGCCCTGTGCCCTGGCCATTGGTGTAGGAAGATCTCAGTTCGAAGCCACCTCTCTCATGATGGAAGCACTGGCAGACGCTGACTTCTCAAAGCAGACCGAAATGGAGAACTACATCACCGAGCACGTGAACGAGTCCGGTGTGGGACCCCTTGGCCTTGGCGGAAAGACCACCGTGCTTCGCACCTTCATGAAGGTAGGCCCCCAGAGAGCTTCCGGTGTCCGTGTCGTAGCCATGCGCCCCGCATGCTGCTTCGAACCCCGTAAAGCATCCGTAGAACTTTAATGCATACGACGCGGGCGGTACCATGCTTCGGTGCGTGTTTGCAGCTTCAAACAGTTCTCGCTTCGCTGCGAAACTCGCTGCAAAGCACGCACAGCTCGCAATCCACCCGCGTCTGATTTCTTGAATACCATGAACGTATCAGATCAGTTTATTTGCAGGATTTATGAGTCTGCGACGGCTCCGTTAACACAGGAAGTGGAAGAGGAAGCGCGCCGCTGCCTTCTGGATTTCACCGGCGCCTGCGTGGGCGGTTCATCCGTCCTGGGCGAAAAGGTGGAACAGTTTCTGGCAGGCACCGCACCCTCCGAAGGCGCCACGGTCATCAACCGGGGAAAGAGAACGTCACTCGAGAACGCTGCTCTTATAAACGGCATGATGGCCCACGTCTTCGACATCGACGACGGAAACCGCCTCACCTCCATCCACCTGGGTGCTCCCGTAATTTCGGCGATCCTGGCCCTTGCGGAATGGAACGACCTCACCATCGGGGACGTGCTCCGCGGCATCGCGGTGGGATATGAAGCGGCAAACCGTCTGGGAAAGTGCATCCAGCCCTTCCACAGAAAGAGAGGCTTCCACGCCTCCGGCACCTGCGGCACCATCGGCGCGGCCCTCGGAGCGGCAGCGGCCATGCATTACACTAAGGAAGAAATGAAGACGGTGCTTTCCGCTGCCTGCACGGCAGCCGCCGGCATCCTTCAGATGCAGGAAGACAGCTCCACCTTAAAGCCCTTCAACATCGGACGGGCCGCCCATGATGCGGTGACCTGTGTGCTGATGGCAAAAGCGGGCTTTGTGGGACCGGAAGATCCTCTGATGGGAAAATTCGGTTTTGTAAAGGCAGTGGCGGATAATTTTGATCTGTCGTATCTGACAGCACCCCTTGCCGAACGGGACGGCGCAGAAGATGCAGAGATCGCAGAAGGCGCTGTCAGAGAGCTTCCGGAAAACCTGACGGTCCTTGGTTCCTACCACAAGATCCACGCATCCTGCCGCCACACCCATGGTGCCGTTGACGCGGCCCGGGCCATTATGGCGGAACACCCGGAAAAGAAGCCTTCGGACATCAAAGGCATCACCATCCGCATGTACGAGCAGGGCGTGAAAGGACATGACCATACGGAAGTGGCAAGTCCGGTCTCCGGAAAAATGAGCATCCCCTTTGCCACGGCTCTGGCCATCGTAAAGGGAAGCGTCGGTTTCACCAGCTTCACCGATGAAAATATTTTCGACAGCGAAGTGCAGCGCATCTGCAAGTCGTCGAAAGTCATCGTGGACGACGCACTGACCGCACAGGCCCCCGGCATCCGGGAAGCCATCGTGACCATTGATTTCGGGAGCGAAACGGCAGAAAAGAGCGTGAAATTCCCCAAAGGCGAGCCGGAATATCCCCTCACCGCGGAAGACATCCGCGCCAAATTCGCGGACCTCGCCACCTGCGGCGGCCTTGCCCCGGAGAAGATCACCACCATTGCCGATTTCATCCTGACATGCGAAAAGGCATCCCCTGTTCGCAGGCTATTCAATTTTATGTAAACTAATGCGCAGGGTACCGCTCACGCAGAATAGCGGAATACGTATAATTTTGGAATTTCGGCCGTATTATATGTATTTTTCGGGAAAATTTGACCGGGGAATACATATAATTTGAGCATTTTCAGTGTATTATATGTATTCCGGAAGAAAAATCAGAGAAAAAATGCATATAATTGGCGAAAATCTGCGGTATTATATGTAATCATCGAAAAACGCAAAAGGATCCATACATATAATGAGCGTGAATTTTCCATATTATATGTATCACGGGAAAACAACCGTGCGGGTACGCCTGTGACGGCTGCCCGGCCTCCATTACTTTATAACCAGCGGGCGGATCGCGACATTGCCCGTGTCTCAAAGAAACCGAAAGGAGTCAAAATGAGCGAATTTAAACCGAAAAAGTTCGGCTGTGGCCGCTACATCCAGGAGCCGGACGCCTATCAGTGCCTGGCCAGAGAAGTAGAATTCCTGAAGGCAAAAAAGCCCTTCGTCATCGGCGGAAAAAGCGGCCTTAAGGCAGCGGAGGGACGCATTGCCGAGTCTCTCGGCGAGGCAAAGATCCCCTATGAGGTAGAGCCCCTTACCACCGACGTTACCTATGACACTCTGGATCAGATGACCGCAGACCTTAAGGCAAAGGATTGCGACATCGTACTGGCTACCGGCGGCGGCAAAGCCATGGATATGGCAAAGGCCGTGGCAAGAAGAGCCGACGTCCCCATCATCTGCATGCCCAGTTCCATCGGTACTTTCAACTGCTGGAGCGCCATGAGCGTCATGTACACTCCGGAGCACAAGCCCCTGGATCGTATCTGGCACGAGAACGAGCAGAACTGCGTCATCCTGGATACCAAACTTCTGGCGGAAGAACCCGTGAAGAACTTTGCATCCGGTATGGCAGACTGCCTGGCAAAATACATCGAGACCGGTTTCCTTCTGGAGACCAAGAACGTGAACACCATGCCCGCGGATATGTACACCTCCAAGGTCATGGCACAGGCTACCAACGACATCTGCATGAACAAGGGCGAAAAGGCTTACCGTGACTGCATTGCCAACACGCCTTCCCAGGAGTTTGAGGACTGCGTCTTCTCCGTAGTCGCCACCACCGCCATCGCGGCAGCGGCAAACTACGCCAACAAGAACGCTCTGCTGGGTGCTGCCCGGTCAGAAGGCGCCAAAGGATGCTCCTTTGCACATGGTCTTTACTATGCGGCAAGAAAAATGTACACCGAAGAGTGCTGGGGCTATCTCCACGGCGAGATCGTAGGTCTGGGCTGCCGCGCCAACATGGCAATGTACGGCAGAAGCGAGTTCGAAGTAAAGAATCTGGGCCGCTTCCTGGACGGCATCGGACAGCCTGCTACCCTGAAGGAGATCGGCATGAGGACCTCCGATAAGGATCTGGAAGAACTCACCGACTGCATCATGACCGTATGGGGCAAGCATCCCGACTGGCACAGACCCATCATCCTGGAAGGCCTGCACCTCATCAAGGGTTAAGTACCGCAGAAAAAAATAGTAGGAGATAAAAAATGACAGACAAACTCATCCATCAGCTGACGGAAGACTACGCCGAATACTTAAAGGACGAGTCCCGTTCCGTTGGTGAGGCAGAGAGCATTTCCTTCCCCGTGAGCGAGGAAGAAGTGCGTGCCATTGTTAAGGAAGAATATGCCGCAGGCCACCGCATCACCGTACAGGGTGCGCGTACCGGCCTTGCCGCGGCAGCAGTGCCCCATGGCGGTCACGTCTTAAACCTCATGAAAATGAACCGCGTGACGGCATTAAGAAAGGGCGAAGACGGGCTTTTCTACATCACCGTAGAGCCCGGCGCCATTCTTTCCCAGGTAAAGAAAGCCATCGAATCCCGCAAGTTCAACCAGACCGGCTGGAGCGAGGAGTCGAAGAAGGCCTTCATCGAGTTTTCGGCAGCGCCCGAACAGCTCCTTACCCCCGATCCCACCGAGTCTTCGGCCACCATCGGCGGTATGGTGAGCTGCAACGCTTCCGGCGCCAGAAGCTATCTGTACGGCCCCACCAGAGGCCGTGTGAATGCGCTTCGCGTTGTTCTCTGTGACGGCGACGTGCTGGCTTTAAAGAGAGGTGAGGTCTTCGCCAAGGGCCGTGACCTTACTCTTACCACAGAAGGCGGAAAGACCATCAATGTAAAGCTTCCCACTTACCAGCTTCCGAAGACCAAGAACGCTTCCGGTTACTACATTGCGGACGACATGGACGCCGTGGATCTTTTCATCGGTTCCGACGGCACGCTGGGCGTGATCACTTCCATCGAGCTCACCCTGCTTCCCATGCCCGCCACCATCTGGGGCGTCACCTGCTTCTTTGCCGAAGAGAGCCAGGCCATCCGGTTCGTACAGAAAGTGAGAGAGGAGATCAAAAATCTTTCTTCTCTGGAATACTTTGATGGCAGAGCACTGAACCTTCTTCGTAAGCAGAAGGCCGAAAGCACCGCCTTCGCACAGCTTCCCTTCATCGATCCGGCATACGGCTGCGCCGTTTATACCGAAGTGCACTGCGACAATGAAGAGCAGGCCACGGCGGGACTTTTCGCCATCGGTGATGCCATGAAGGCCTGCGGAGGAAGCGAGGACAATACCTGGGTGGCAAGAAACGCCTCCGAGCGTGACATTCTGTATTTCTTCCGTCATGCAACGCCGGAATCCGTCAACATGACCATTGACAAGAGAAAGAAGATCGACCCCGTCATCACAAAGCTTGGCTCTGATATGTCCGTACCTGACAAATATCTGGCCGACGTGGTGGCCATGTATGAAAAGGACCTGGCAGCAGGCGGCTTCGATTACGTGAAGTTCGGTCATATCGGCAACAACCACCTGCACGTGAACATCCTTCCCAGAAACGGCGAGGAGTATAGGAACGGCAAGGAGCTCTTCAAGAAATGGGCGGCCGAAGTCACAAAAATGGGCGGCGCCGTTTCCGCAGAGCACGGCGTAGGCAAGCTGAAGGCTGATTTCCTTATGGTAATGTACGGTCCCGACCACATCAGAGAAATGGCAGAACTGAAAGCCGCCTTTGATCCGAAGGGACTTTTCGGAACAGGCAACCTGTTCACACCGATTACGCGTTGAGGAGGGCACGTGAGATGAAATTTATCGTTTGTATCAAACAGGTGCCCAGCACCAACGAAGTGAGACTGGATCCCGTGACTCACGCCATCATCCGTGACGGCCGTCAGTCCGTGATCAATCCTTTTGACCTGTATGCCGTGGAACTGGGCGCACAGCTCCGCGACAGGATGGGCGGAACGCTGACCGCGCTTTCCATGGGCATCCCCGCAACGGAGAGACTTCTCCGCGAGTGCATAAGCCGCGGCGCCGATGATGCGGTGCTGATGACGGACCGCGCTTTTGCGGGTTCCGACACCCTGGCTACTTCCTATGCCATTTCCCTCGGCGTGAATGCCGTGGGCGGCGCGGACCTCATCCTCTGCGGAAAGATGGCAGTGGACGGCGACACGGCCCAGATCGGACCGGAGCTTGCCCGTACGCTCGGCATCCATCACGTGACCGACGTGGCGGAAGTTATGGATATCACCGAAAAGGACATCACCGTCCGCAAAGTGACCGAGACCGGTTCTTTCGTGGAGAAGGTGGCGTTCCCCGCAGTGATCACTGTGGTGAAGGATATCGTCATGCCCCGCCTGCCCTCCATTTCGGGCGTAAGAAAGAGCCTTGACGCTCCCTTTAAGACATTCTCCGCGGCAGAAGCCAATGCTGATACCGCACGTACCGGTTTCAACGGTTCTCCCACGTCCGTCGTGAAGACTTTCACACCGGAAGGCAGAACGGAAGCCGCACCCGTGGAAGGCACCCCGGCCGACCAGGCCGCATTCCTTCTTAAGGCAGTAAAGGAGGTACGCTGATGGGAAAGATCGTTGTAGATGTTAACAAATGCTTAGGCTGCGGCGCCTGCGTGAAGGTCTGTACCCTGGGCGCCATCAGGGTGGAAGCCGATCCCGCGGCAAAAAACAAGCTGGGGAAGATCGCGAAGATCGATACCGGTCTCTGCTCTCTGTGCTCCACCTGTATTTCCGGATGCAAGTTCGGCGCCATCTCCATGGATTTCGGCGAAGGCCCTGCGCTTACGGATTATCACGGCGTTTTCGTATTCTGCGAAATGACCGACGGCGAGTTCGCCCCCGTGGCTTACGAGCTTCTGGGAAAGGGCAGAGAACTGGCCGATCAGCTTCAGACGAAACTTTCCGCCGTTTTCGTATATGCGGGTGACGGCGCGGCAGCGGAAAAGATGGGCAGAAAGCTCATTTCCTACGGTGCCGACAGGGCCGTAGTGATCCCCTGCGAAAAGAAGGCGGAGAATCTGGAAGAAAATTATGCCGATGCCATCTGCGAACTGGTGAATGCGGAAAAACCGGAGATCCTTCTGTTCGGTGCCACCATGTTCGGACGTTCCCTGGCACCCAGAGTGGCAGCAGGGCTTCGCACCGGCCTTACCGCAGACTGCACCGTGCTCGCCATCGATGAGGAGACCGGACTGCTGCAGCAGACCCGTCCCGCTTTCGGCGGCAACCTGATGGCTACCATCGTGTGCCCCAGGCACCGTCCCCAGATGGCCACCGTCCGTCCCGGCATCATGAAGGCTCTGGCACCGGATGCTTCCCGCAAGGGCGAAGTGGTGACGGCAGCAACAGGTGCCAAGGCGATCAGCGGACTGGAGCTTCTGGAAGTCGTCAAGGCCGAAAAGACCGAAAGCATCAAGGATGCGAAGATCATCATCGACTGCGGCAGAGGCGTTGGCTCCAAGAAGAACTTAAAGCTTGTGAAAGAGCTTTGCGAAAAGCTGGGCACGGCATACGGATGTTCCCGTCCCCTGGTGGATACCGGTCTCTGCGAGTATCCCCATCAGGTAGGCCAGACCGGCTGCACCGTTGCTCCCGACCTTCTGATCTGTCTCGGCGTATCCGGTGCCATCCAGCATCTGGCAGGCATCACCAACGCGAAGAAGATCATCGCCGTGAACAACGACCCCGATGCCCCCATCTTTGCGGCAGCACACTACAAAGTCGTAGCGGACTGTATGGACGTGGTAAAAGAAATGCTGGCACAGCTGTAAAAGAAAACGGAACAGCGCCGGAAGTGATTATGTGCAAGCATGCGTTTTGCGGAGGCTTTTCAGATTTTCAAGCTTTTAAAGCCCGTAGTGTGCATGGGGGCTCGTGGGGCCCCGTGCACGTTTACGAAGGGCGTATAAAAGGTTAGAAAATCGAAAAATGGAGCAGCCACGCATGCGGTACATAACGCTTCCGGCGTTTTTGTATACTTTTCACAAGAATCGCCCGCATTCTTTGACACCCGTTACAATTCGTTCAAAATTTGTTCATAATTGTTGCAATCGTTTACAAAAAGTGATAAACTGCACAAATGTGAAGGCGTGTTTTGCGCCCACAAAATATTATAGGAGGAAATCTCTATGAAGAAGACACTGGCTATGCTCCTTGCAGCAGCTATGGTGCTCGGTCTCGTAGCATGTGCAGCTCCCGCAGCAGCACCCGCAACCGAGGCAGCTCCCGCAGCTACTGAAGCAGCAACCACCGCAGCAGCTACTACCGCAGCAGCTACTACCGCAGCAGCTAAGGAAGAAGCTCCCGCAACCATCACTGAAGTAGTTTATTACTGCTCAGTAGGCGCTTACCTTATCACTCTCCAGGAAGAGATCGATAAGTGGAACAATGGCGAAGGTAAGGAAAAGGGCGTTTACCTTAACCTTATCTCCAACATCAACACTTATTCAACCGACCTTCAGGCCCTTCTTGAGGCAGGTACTCACTACGACCTTATGGACGTAAATACCTCTCATCAGGACTGGATCGAAAAAGGCTGGGTAGTTGACCTTCGTACCATCGACGATCCCGAGCTCCAGGATCTTATTAAGTCCTACGAGCCCTACATCCAGGCTGGTATCAACATCCAGGCTGATCACCTTCATGCTCTTCCCCTCGAGGTAGTTCCGCTTAAGATGGCAGTTAACACTGACCTCTTCGACAAGAACAACCTTGAGCTTCCGAAGACCTGGGCAGACGTAATCGAGTGCGCTAAGGTCATCACCGAGAACGGTGGCGGCAAGGAATTCGGTTATGGTGCTACCACTTGGGGTTCACTGTGGTCAAGACTTACCTTCAAGTCCTCTATCAGCTCTACTGGTAAGGCTTGGTGGGATCCCAACAACGAAGTTTACAACTGGATGCAGTTCAAGGTTCCCGCAGAAGCTGTTAAGACCATGTTCGAGAACGGCTGGACCCTTGGTATGGATGACCTTGCAATCGACCCGATCCGTGCTCAGTTCGCAGAGGGCGTTGTAGGTATGTTCCCCGCTCCGTCTTATGACTACGCTGTTTACACCTCTCAGTTCCCCGCAAAGTGCAACTGGACCGTTATCGATATGCCCACCATCGAGCCCGGCGAGGCTCCCTTCAAGGGCGTATACCTTGACAGAACTGGTTGCTCCATCGACCAGGTTGCTTATGACGCAGCTGACGACGTTAAGAAGGCTGCTATCGTTGACGCATTCATCTTCCTTAACTGCGATAAGCTGAACGGAAGAATCTATGAGACCGGTGGAATGATCCCCTACAAGGCAGAGGTTATTGCTAACGCTACTCCCGATGCTAACCTTGGACCGCAGTGGGCACTGTTCGGTGATATCACCAACTATGCTTCCATGGCTCTGTTCCCCGACAGCCTTATCCCGCTTGAGGGCGACAAGGCTAACGTATGCTTCCAGAACTGGTGCCATACTCCTGGCCAGGCATTCGAGGAAGTTGCTCAGGATTGCGCAGATCGTTACAACGCAGCATATCAGGAGCTGAAGAAGGATGGAGACATCGACCTCAGCGCATATGTATATGACTACGATTCCAAGATCAAGAAGTAATTCTTAATCCTTGAAGCGAAAGGGGCTCGGTTTTCCGAGCCCCTTTTATTGTGCGCCCGGCGGCGCACGTTCTATGTTGATGTCTGATGTAGTATACGCGCCGGTGGATTGCGACGTTGCCTGCTCCGAGGCGCCTGCGGAGCGCCGCGCTCTCGGACAGGCAATGCGCAGGGTACCGCCGGCGCAATTGTACTTTAACATAAAGAAGATCTGTGATAGAATGTTCCAAGAAATCCAAGCAGGAGGAATTATCGTATGGCAGACGTAAAAGTTAAGATCACGATGGCAAACGGCGATGAAATGAAGCTGGTCCTTTATCCGGAGAAAGCACCCATCACCGTGGACAATTTTGTGAAGCTGGCAAAGAAAGGCTTTTATGACGGCCTTATTTTCCATAGAGTCATCCCGGGATTCATGATCCAGGGCGGCGATCCGGAAGGCACCGGCATGGGTGGTCCCGGTTACGAGATCAAGGGCGAATTTTCACACAACGGCTGCAAGACCAATGATATCAGCCACAAGCGCGGTGTCATTTCCATGGCTCGTGCGCAGAACCCGGACAGCGCGGGAAGCCAGTTCTTCATCATGCATGAGGACGGTCCGTTCCTTGACGGCGAATATGCCGCATTTGGTGAAGTGGTGGAGGGCATCGAGGCTGTTGACCACGTGGCCGAAGCACACACTGATCATTACGACAGACCTTATGAAGATCAGGTGATCAAGTCGATCACAGTAGAAGAGTGACCTCTGTCTGCGTGCAGTAAGCATGGATCGGCAGATGAAATTGCAGCACGAAAAATGCAGACAAGATATCTGAAATTAGAAGATTACATCCGCACCGGAGAGATCTCTCCCGCGGACAAAGCAAAGATCGCCGAAGCAGCCAAAGTGCTTGCGGAAGGCGGTCTTGTGGCGTTTCCCACGGAAACGGTCTACGGTCTGGGCGGAGACGCCAGAAGACCGGATGTTTCCCGGCGCATTTATGAGGCAAAAGGCCGCCCCTCGGATAATCCGCTGATCGTGCATATCGCAGATCCTGACGGGATGAGACCGCTGGCATCATACATTTCGGCAGATTGCCGGAAGATGATGGATGCCTGCTGGCCCGGGCCCATGACACTGGTGGTAAACAAGACAGCCCTTATCCCCCATGAGACCACCGGCGGTCTGGATACCGTTGCCGTGCGAATGCCCGTTCACAAGGTGGCCCGGGAACTGATCCGTCTTTCGGGGGTACCGGTGGCAGCCCCCAGCGCCAACCGTTCCGGTCGTCCCAGCACCACCACGGCAGCGCACTGCGTGGAGGATCTTGACGGCAGGGTGGATGTGATCCTGGATGGCGGTCCCTGCGATATCGGCGTGGAATCGGCGATTTTCGACATGACCGGTGACAGGGCAGTGATCCTTCGTCCCGGCGCCGTTACCAGGGAGATGGCTGCGAAAGTACTGGGCTACGTGCCGGAAGAGGACAAGGCCGTAAAAGGCCCTCTTTCCGCCGGCGAAAAGCCAAAGGCTCCCGGCATGAAATACAGGCATTACGCGCCGAAGGCTCCCGTTCTTTTAGTGCTTCCTGAAGCGGAAGGGTTCGAAAAGATCAAACGGATCGTTGCCGCCGAAATGGCGCAGGGAAAGAGAGCGGAGGTCATCTGTTCCGACGAATGTGCTGCTTTTCTTCGCAGCAATTTCGATAATGCCCCTATCATCCGCACCATAGGCAGCCGTGACGACCGGCTTTCTCTGGCACACAGCCTGTTTTCCGCCCTTCGTGAAACTGACACCGATGACATCGATATCATCGTCGCAGAAGGCTTCTCCGAAGATGAACTGGGCCGCGCCATCATGAACCGCCTGAAAAAAGCCGCCGGCTGGAACACTATCTGATACGCCGCCTTAAGATTTACTACAGAATATGTTAAGTTGAATCGGGACACGAAAACAAGTATAATCATTAGCGTAACAAATTATTGTTTCGAGAGGCCAAAGAGCAGATGAACAAAAAAACCAGAAAGATCATAGCAACGGTTATCGCAGTGATTCTTGTCATTGCCATGGTCGTTCCGTTTTGCTTTTCTTTCTTGAGGTAAGTGACCGGACGGTCAATGAAGATCGCAGTGACCGGGGGAGCCGCCGAAAGCTTCTGCCGAAATATATACAAAGATACTGATAACAGGAAGAAGCTTCTGGATAGATATCCAAAAAGCTTCTTTGATTTATATATGCAGGAAAAAGAGGAAGGAAACGTTCCTCTGTTTTCTGTCGATTTTGAGTGCGCGAAGGACGGCGGCGTGTTTGCGGCGCTCTGGCGGTTGTTAAAGAGAAATCACCTGGGCGGAAATTTCAGCCAGCGGGCCATCCCCATCAGTCAGCAGGCGGTGGAGGTCTGTGAGTTTTTCGGGATCAATCCCTATCGGGCAGAGTCTGAAAACTGCTATGTGCTGCTTTGTGAAGAGGAATGCCCCGGCATCACCGTGATCGGTGAGACCGAAAAAGGTCCGGCCATCCGCCGCACAGACGGAGAGAGTATAGCCTATCTCAGGCGGCCGGAACCGCTGCCTGAAAAATCGTAGTTGGATATGGAAACAGCAATTCAGGTAAAAAACGTTACAAAGATCTATCGGCTCTACGAAAAGCCCATCGACAGGCTGAAAGAGAGCCTGTTTCCCGGCGGCAAATGCCTGCACCGGGATTTCTATGCGTTAAAGGACATCTCTTTTGACGTGAAAAAGGGTGAGTCCGTGGGCATCATCGGCGTGAACGGCTCCGGAAAATCCACGATCCTTAAGATCATTACCGGCGTGCTGACGCCAACGGATGGCGAAGTGACGGTAAACGGCAAAGTCTCCGCTCTTCTGGAGCTCGGCGCCGGTTTCAACATGGAGTATACCGGCCGGGAAAACGTATACATGAACGGCACCATGATGGGATTTTCCAAGGCGGAAATGGACGAAAAGCTGCCCGAGATCCTGGAGTTCGCGGATATCGGCGAATTCATCGATCAGCCGGTAAAGAATTATTCCTCCGGCATGTTCGTGCGTCTGGCCTTTGCGCTGGCCATCAACGTGGAGCCGGAGATCCTCATCGTGGATGAGGCGCTTTCCGTGGGGGACGTGTTCTTCCAGGCGAAATGTTATCACCGCATGGACGAACTGCGCAGAAACGGCACCACCATCCTGATGGTGACCCACGACATGAGTTCCGTGCTGAAATACTGCGACCGTACCATCGTGCTCCACAAAGGAAAGAAGATCTCCGAGGGAAAGCCCGGCGAGATGGTGGACCTGTATAAGAAGATCCTGGCCGGTCAGATGGATCTGGTGGACGAAATGCTTGCCGAAAAGAACGGCGGAGCAGGCAGTAAGGCAGCGGCGGAAAAAGACGCAGCCGAAACCGGGGCGCAGGTCTCAACAGAAAAGAGCGCATCCGCTCCCGCTCTCATGCGGGATAAGATGAATGTGAACCCGAACGTGAACGAATACGGAAACGGCAAGGCCCACATCGTGGATTTCGGCATGACAGACGAAAAGGGAAAGCTCACCAGCCTGGTATTAAAAGGAGAGACCTTCACCATCAAAGAGCGCATCCGCTTCTCCGAGAAGGTGGAGAGCCCCATTTTCACCTTTACGATAAAGGACAAAAAAGGAAACGATCTGACCGGCACCAACACCCTGTTTGAGGGGAAGGAGACCGGCACCGCACAGGCCGGGGACGAATACGAAGTCAGCTTCACCCAGCGGATGGATCTGCAGGGGGGAGAGTATCTGGTGAGCATGAGCTGCACCGGGTTTGAAAAGGGCGTGCATACGGTGTATCACCGGCTGTATGACCTTCTGAATCTTACCGTGATCTCCAACAAGAACACCGTAGGCGTGTACGATACCAACTCACAGGTGGAGCTTCACAAGAAATCATGAAAGACATTACCGCAGAATTAGCCGCATACCAAGCCGCAGGAAAGAGCGCGGAGCAGATCCTGGCCGAAGTTTCGGACGGGGAGTTCTACTATGCCCTTTCCCCGGAACGGAGCAACGTACTGGAATGGTATCCCTTCCGGAAGACGGACGAAGTGCTGCAGCTGGGAACGTTTTATGAGGTCTTTGCCCCTCTGTACGGGCGGGTGAAAAGCTGGACCG
>JAKSPC010000029.1 GCA_024405155.1 Lachnospiraceae bacterium
TCCTGCGGACAGCTGCTTGTAAGCGAGTCCTGCGCAGGCTACGTCCAGCATGCCGGTTCCGATGATCTGCGCATAGATGCGGTCTTCCGGATTTCTGACGAACTTCTGCTTGCCGCAGAGTACGTCGGGGACCAGAACGTCGAAGCTCTCTGCCGTGATCTCGCCCATTTCGGCAAGCTCCTTTACGTTGCCTCTGTGCAGAGACTGACCTACCTGGTCAACGGCGATCAGATCAGCTTTTCTTACTACGTCGAAGGAGGTCTCACGGAAGGAACCCATGGTCATGACCAGAGCACCCTTCTTTACCCAGGGCTCTTCCACCAGATCCGCATTGGCATTGGTGATGGTAATGATCACGTCAGCGCCTACGCAGCCTTCTTCGTTGGACGTGCACTTGACGAACTTCCAGGGGGCATCCGGGAAGCGGGCAATGAATTTGTCCATGGCCTCCTCGCTGATGTCGCACAGACGGACTTCCTTTAAGGTGTTGATGCGGGAGATGCAGAGCAGGCTGTAATAAGCCATGAGACCGGTACCGATCAGGGTGAGGACGTCGGTCTTTGCTGCCAGCATTTTGGTCATGATGGCGGGCTGTGCGCCGGTACGTGCGTCATTGATGTAGTTGCCGCTTACCAGAGCCTTGAGGGCGCCGCACTGAGGATCGATGAGCAGGATGTTTGCCATGATGTAGGGAAGTCCCAGAGCCTTGTTGGCGTCGAAACCGCCTACCACCTTGATACCTGCCACGTCCATGGGACGGATGTATGCGGGCATGGAGTTGAACCAGCTGTGCTCGTCGATGTTGGTGGTGATCTTGTTGGGCATTACCACGTTGCCTTCACCGTACCATCTCCAGGTATCCTCGCAGCACTTGATGACTTCGTCGATGGAAAGAACGCTCTTTACCTCTTCCTCGCCGATAATTAACGCATGTCTGTCGATCATGATCTGTATCCTCTTTTCTTTTTCCTGCGGTCCGAGACCGTGTTTTTTCTTTTCTCCGGAACGCAAAAGCGCTCCCATACATAGTACGACAAAGCCCGTGAAAATTCAAGCCGTCAATCACGTGTCACGGCGTGTCAGATGAACTTTATCTCCGGATGGATGTTCATTTTTGCCACTTTCTTCATGTGACCGTAGACGGTCTCAAAGGGCTCCTCCGCTTTTGTATCTCTTGCGGCCGAAAGGAACGCGTCCACGGAAGCTTCGTCTGCGTAAATGGTGTTCATCCAGCGGAGCTTTTCGGTAAGATCATCTATGGTCACGTCGGCGTTATGGTCCCCTCTGGGTTCAAAAGCTTTGGAAACGAATCGCCTGCCGTCCTTCGTGGTCACTTCCGAACGGGAAAGCCTCTGTGCCGGGAATACCTTGTCGTATTCGGGCTCGTGGTGAAATTCGATCTTTTCGATCATGGGAGCCACTCTCGGGTCCAGCATCCGGGTGGTGCTGGATTCCAGCGGACCGCAGATGCCGAAGATCACTGCCGCGGCGATGGGGTAGATGATGTTGTACATGGCCTCGTCCTCGTTCTTCGGTGCTTCCCGGTACAGGGTGCCGGCGTTTCCGAAGGAGTAGATGTCGATCTTCGCGATGTCATCTGCCGAAATGCCGTTTTCCTGCATGACGCTCAAAGTGGCGTAGATGGGGCTGTGTGCCCAGCGGCAGCAGGACAGGAACTTGATGTACAGGTCGAACATGTAGTACTTTTCGCCCAGCGTCTCAATGTAGGGAATGTACTTTTCGTCCAGGATCACCGGATTGCGTCCGGTGATGCCGGCCTTTGCCAGCATGACCGCCTGCACGCCGACGTGATTTCCCCAGTACACGCCGTCCTTGTTCATGGAGGGATAGTAGGTGGAACGCTTGGCGGGAACTACCGGCAGGATGAAATCGGCGGTGGAAAATGCGGATTCCATCTGGGCCCGGTCAAGGTGCAGAAGCTTTCCCACGGCAGCAGCGGTGGCCACGGTGGAGTAGCTGCCCGTGCTGTGATCCCAGCCGTAGAAGTCGCGGATGGCGTATCCTTCCCGGATGCCGATCTCGTAGGCGACCACCAGGGCTGCCAGCACCTCGCCATACGTGGCATCGGCATATTCCGCGGCAGAGACCAGCGCACCGAAGAACCCGCAGCCGGGATGCCCCCGCAGCAGGCTGTAGCCGTCATCCATGTCCAGGGCGTTGGCGGACATGCCGTTGGCAAGTGCCGCACCGATGAGGTTTACCTTTTCGCCGGTGGAAAGGATGGTCACGCCGCCAGCGGCGAAGTTTTCCTTTGCGTAGGCAGCGGCGCGCTTCGCACTGTTGTTCTTGGCACCGGTGGTAATGACGCCGGCCAAGTCATAGAAGCACTTGCGGGCCTGGGCGCGGACTTCGGGGGACATGGTCTCCCAGGTGGTGTTCTCGATGAAATCGAGCATCTTGTTCAAAGCGTTTCTGTCGTTCATGATTGTCAATTCCTTTCGTCGCGGGTGGATCGTGACTCCCCCCCTGTAAGCCGAAACAGTCGAAAAGAGCCTGTACGGCTTACAAAATCGCAGAAAACCAGTTCCTGTGTAAGCCGGGAGCGAAGTTTTCGGCCGAAACGGCTTACAAAATCGCAAAATTCTCCGTCAAAAGTAAGCCTGAACAGTAGGAAATACTCACATACGGCTTACCGTCAGCCTGTATTTCCGGCTTTTTGTAAGCCGTATAGGAGAAAAAATCTGAATACGGCTTACATTCCATGGGATGATGTACACATCCATGCTCGCACGAGTGCGATTTCCTTCTTGTACCCCTCGTCTTCGTTGGGCGTTTCCAGGATGAAGGGCTTTCCCTGCAGAAGCGGGTGGGTAACGACGGCTTTCAGCACACCGGCGCCGATCATCCCTTCCCCCAGCTTCTGGTGCCGGTCTTTGTGGGCAGCCTGGGGATTCATGCTGTCATTTAAGTGCACGGCCTTCAGTCTGTCAAGATCGATCACTGCGTCGAATTCCGCCAGTACGTCGTCCAGATGTCCGCCGATGTCATGACCGCCGTCCCACAGATGGCAGGTGTCGATACATACGCCGATCTTTTCTTTCAGCTCCACCTTATCGATAATGGCTCTGATCTCTTCAAAGCGGCTTCCGATCTCGCTGCCTTTTCCCGCCATCATTTCCAGAAGGACCGTGGTCTGCATTTCCGGAAACATGGCTCCGTTTAACGCTTCGGCAATGAATCCGATGCCTGTCTCTGTTCCCTGACCTACGTGAGAACCGGGATGGAAGTTGTAGTAGTTGCCGGGCACGTATTCCATGCGCTTTAAGTCATCTGCCAGCATGTCAAAGGCAAACTTGCGGATATCCGCCTTGTCGGAGCACAGGTTCATGGTATAGGGGGCGTGAGCCACCAGCGGTCCGAAGTGATGCTCCTCCATGTATGCCATCAGTGCCGCGGCATCTGCCGGATCGATATCCTTGGCCTTGCCGCCCCGGGGATTCCTGGTAAAAAACGCAAACGTATCCGCTCCCAGCTCAGAGGCATGCTTCCCCATCGCCAGAAACCCGTCAGACGACGACAAATGATTCCCAATATAGATCATAAATACCTCCATGCGCACCGGAAATCTTGCAGCCAAAAGTGAATTGTGAGGACTTTGCTATTTTCAAACTTTCCCAGTCCGAAGTGCAGAGGTCCTCGAGCGCAGCGACGTGGCACCCTCTGCGTTACGAGGACGCAGGAAAGTTTAGAAAATAAAAGTCCGAACAGCTGAGCGCAGGGCTGTAAAATTCCGGTGCGCCTTGATTATTTCAGATTGCGCTTCGCTGTCGTCAGCATCATCTTGATGCGGTTCAGCTGATTCACCTCGCTGGCACCGGGGTCATAATCCACGGCAACGATATTCGCCTCCGGATACCTGCGGCGGATCTCCTTGATCACGCCTTTGCCCACGATGTGGTTGGGCAGGCAGGCAAAGGGCTGGATGCACACCACGTTGGGAACGCCGGAGTGGATGAGCTCCAGGATCTCGCCGGTAAGGAGCCAGCCTTCCCCGGTCTGATTGCCCTGAGAGGCAATGGGTTCCGCATAGGCCGCAATGGTCTCGATGGGCATGGGCGGATGGAAATGGGTGCTCTTGGCGAAAGCCCGGGAAGCAGGTCCCCGCAGGATCTCAATTGCCTTCACACCAAGCTTCGCCTTGGTCCAGGCACTCTTCGGGCTTCCCAGATTGACGCTCTTAAACTTCAGGTTGTAGAAACTGTAGTTGAAGAAATCCAGAAGGTCCGGCACCACGGCCTCTGCCCCTTCGCTTTCCAGAAGCTCTGCCAGATGGTTGTTGGCAAGAGGAGAGTACTTCACAAGGATCTCTCCCACGATGCCCACCCGGGGCTTCTTTTCGTCCGTAATGGGAAGCGCGTCGAATTCTTCAATGATGGAGCGGCAGATGGCCGCGTATCTTCCAATGGTCACCCGCTTTCCGGAAACGAAATCGATGCAGATTTTTTCCCATTTTTCATGGAGCCTGTCTGCGGAACCGGGTTCTTTTTCGTAGGGCCGCATGCGGTACAGACACTTCATCAGCACATCGCCGAAAACGGCGGCCATGGCACCGCGCTCCGCGAGCTTTGCCGAAATGGTGAATCCGGGCTGCTTTTCCAGGCCCACCAGATTCAGGGAGATCACCGGGATCTGCTCCATGCCGGCAGCTTTCAGCGCGCGCCGGATAAAGGCGATGTAGTTGGAGGCACGGCATCCGCCGCCGGTCTGCGTCATGATGACAGCCGTGCGGGAAAGGTCATATTTTCCGGATTCCAGCGCCGCCATGATCTGTCCCACCACAATGAGAGAGGGGTAGCAGGCGTCGTTGTTCACGTACTTTAAGCCCCTGTCCACGGCAGTCCTGTCGTCATTTGACAGGATCACGAAATTATAGCCGCAGGCATTGAAGGCTTTTTCCAGGATGTTGAAGTGAATGGGCGACATCTGAGGGGAAAGGATGGTGTAGTTTTTGCGCATCTCTTTCGTGAAGACCGCCTTTTCGATGGAAGAGGGCTTCGGTTCCGCGGTGACGCCTTTTCTGTCCCGCTCTTTGATGGCGGCAATGAGGGAACGTACCCGGATGCGGGCGGCGCCCAGATTGTTCACTTCGTCGATCTTCAGGCAGGTATAGAGTTTTCTGCTGCAGGCAAGGATCTCGTGGACCTCGTCGGTGGTCACGGCGTCCAGGCCGCAGCCGAAGGAATTGAGCTGGATCAGGTCCAGATCGTCCCGGCTCTTTGCAAAATTGGCCGCAGCATAAAGCCTGGTATGGTACATCCACTGGTCGTTCACGCGGATGGGCCGCTCGATGGGCGCCAGATGGGAAATGCTGTCTTCGGAAAGCACCACACAGCCGTAGCTTACGATCATTTCGGGAATGCCGTGATTGATCTCCGGGTCGATGTGGTAGGGACGTCCCGCCAGAACGATGCCGTGGCGGCCGTTCTTCTCCATGAAGGAAAGCGCCTCCTCCCCGGCGTGACGGATGTCACTGCGGCAGTTTGCCAGTTCCTCCCAGGCTTCGCGGACGGCTTCCCGGATCTCCGATGCCGTGATCCCCGGCACCCGGTCGGCGACTTCTTTTGTGAAATACTCTGTCAGCCGGTCGCCGATGATCTTTTCTGAAGTAAAGGAAAGGAAGGGATCCAGGAAAACGATGGAGGGATCTTTCAGTTCTTCCACGTTGTTCTTGATATTTTCGGCGTAGCTGGTAACGATGGGGCAGTTATAGTGATTGATCGCCTCCGGAAACTCCGTGCGCTCGTAGGGAACGCAGGGGTAGAAGATCCGCTTTGCCCCGTTTTTGAGGAGCCATTCGATGTGACCGTGAGCCAGCTTTGCCGGATAGCACTCCGACTCGCTGGGAATGGACTCGATGCCCAGTTCGTAGATCTTTCTTGAGGAAAGGGGAGAGAGCACCACCCGAAATCCCAGCTTCGTAAAGAACGTGAACCAGAAGGGGTAGTTCTCGTACATGTTAAGGACCCTCGGGATCCCCATCACGCCCCGGGCCGCCTTTTCCTCGGAGAGCGGCTCGTAGGAAAAAAGCCTCTTAAGCTTATACTCATAAAGGTTTGGCAGGTTGTCTTTGTTTTTCTCCAGACCCAGGCCACGTTCGCAGCGGTTTCCGGAAATGAAGCGCCTGCCGTCGGAGAATTTGTTGATGGTAAGACGGCAGCTGTTGGCGCATCCCCGGCAGCGGGCGAACTCCGCCGTATAGGTGAACTTCTCGATCTCGGGAAGAGACAGCATGGTGGTGGGGATGCCTGCGTCGTAGTTTTCCCTGGCAATGAGGGCAGCGCCGAAGGCTCCCATGATGCCGGCGATGTCCGGGCGCACCACTTCACAGCCGGAGATCTTTTCAAAGGCGCGAAGCACCGCGTCGTTGTAGAAAGTGCCGCCCTGCACCACGATCTTCTTCCCCAGTTCCGAAACGTCGGAGACTTTGATGACCTTATACAGCGCGTTCTTGATGACGGAATAGGCAAGTCCCGCCGAAATGTCGGCAACGCTTGCCCCTTCCTTCTGGGCCTGTTTTACCTTGGAGTTCATGAATACCGTGCACCGGGTGCCCAGGTCGATGGGATGGGGCGCAAAGAGAGCTGCCTTTGCAAAGTCCTGAATGGAATAGCCTAAAGACTGGGCAAAGTTTTCCAGGAAAGAGCCGCAGCCGGAAGAGCAGGCTTCGTTTAACTGCACGTCGTCCACGCTCCGGTCCTTGATGCGGATGCACTTCATGTCCTGGCCGCCGATGTCCAGCACGCAGTCCACGTCTTCCGCAAAGAACTGGGCCGCTTTGGTGTGGGCTACGGTCTCCACCTCGCCCGCATCCAGCAAAAGCGCCGCCTTGATGAGCGCTTCGCCGTAGCCGGTGGAGCAGGCGCGGACCACTTCGGCGTCTTCCGGCAGGTGGGCGTAGGTCTCTTTAATGGCACGGATGGAAGTGGCCAGAGGGTCACCGTGGTTGTTGTCGTAGAAGGAATACAGCAAAGACCCGTCCTCTGCGATGAGGGCCGTCTTTGTGGTGGTGGAACCGGCATCGATGCCTAAAAAGCACTTGCCGTGATAGCCGGAAATATCCGTTTTTTTGATCTTGTAGGCATCCTGGCGGACACGGAAAGCCCGGTAGGCTTCCTCGCTTTCGAAAAGAGGCTCCATGCGGGCCACTTCAAACTCCAGGGTCACCGGCTTTTGAAGCCTTTCGGAAAGAGATGCCAGGGATACCGCCGGGGCATCCGCCTGCGCGTTCATGGCGGAGCCGAAGGCGGCAAACAGATGAGAATCTTCCGGCTCGATGGTGTGCTCCGCATCCAGTTTCAGGGTGCGCTTGAACGCTTCCCGGAGCTCGTCCAGAAAGTGAAGCGGTCCGCCCAGGAAAGCTACGTGGCCGCGGATGGGCCGGCCGCAGGCAAGACCGGAGATGGTCTGATTCACCACGGCCTGGAAGATGGAGGCTGCCAGGTCTTCCCTGGATGCGCCGTCGTTGATGAGGGGCTGGATATCCGTCTTTGCGAACACACCGCAGCGGGCGGCTATGTCGTATACTACCCGGTGATTTTTGGAAAGCTCGTTGAGCCCCGCCGCGTCGGTCTGCAGAAGGGCGGCCATCTGGTCGATGAAGGAGCCGGTGCCGCCGGCGCAGATGCCGTTCATGCGCTGCTCCACGTTTCCGTTCTCAAAGTAGATGATCTTGGCGTCCTCGCCGCCCAGTTCAATGGCCACGTCCGTCTGCGGCCAGTATTCCTTAAGGCAGGTGGAAACGGCGATCACCTCCTGGGTGAAGGGGATGTCCAGATATTTTGCCAGGGTAAGGCCGCCGGAACCGGTGATCACCGGCCGTACCGAAATATCGCCAAGTGCTTCGGCCATTTCCGAAAACATGGCGCCAAGATTCTTCTGAATGTCCGCATAATGGCGGCGGTATTCCCTGTAAAGGGGCTTTCCGCTTTCATCGATCACCGCCGTCTTGATGGTGGTGGAACCGATGTCGATGCCCATGCGGTAAACCTGACTGTTCTTTTCTGCCGTATTGTTCAAAAGCTTCCTCCGAAGGACTGTGCCTGTGGTTTTGCGTATAAGAAACAAGCACATCCTTAACGTAATATTATACCACGCATACAAAAGAAAAGAAAGCGCCGGCGGCTTATACGAACAATGTTCACATTTGCTTCCGAGGTTGCTTTTTTGACGGAAAAGGACTATAAATGTATGTGGCTTTTGTTGGCTTATAAAGGAAATGAAATGACAAAAGATCAATACGAGAAACAATACACAAAAAGTCTTTTTAAGAAACGAATGCACTATGCCTGGGCCGTCTGCTTTTCCTGTGCGCTGATGTTTTTCTGCACCTGCGGTCTGTCCTGCAACGTATTCGGGGTCTATTCCCCCTTTATCAAGGCGGATCGTGGATTTACCAATGCGCAGATCTCGCTGATCTCCACGTTCCGTTCCGCCTCCCAGATGATCGCCATCACCCTGGCAGGCAAGTATTACAGGCGGCTGAAACTTCGTTCCGGCATGCTGATCGCAGGCCTTACCTGCGCGGCAGGATACGTGGTGTACGGCCTGTCCCGGAGCTTTCCCGTGTATCTCTGCGGATCTATGGTGGTAGGTTTCGGCTACGGACTCGGCGGCATGGTGCCCATTGCCATGGTGCTGGAGAGGTGGTTCTATAAGGACCGGACGCTGGCGGTAAGCATGGCGTCGGCAGCCTCGGGGCTTGCCACCATCGGCGTACCGTCGCTGATCACGGCGCTCATTCAGAAATTCGGCGCGTCTTATGCTTTCCTTGTGGAGGCAGGGATCATGGTGGTGCTGGTGTTCCTGGCGTTTCTCATCGTACGCGACAATCCCAGCGACAAGTCCATTCACGCCTTCGGCTATGAAGAACAGAAAGCCTACGAACGGATGACGGCTGCCGCGCCGCAGCCGGAAAAGGTGCCGACCATTCCAAAGACCGGTGTGCTCCTGGTGTATCTTATGATCGGCCTTGGCTGTGCTTTCAACAGTGCCGGCTACGGGAACCTTTCCATGCTGGGAAATACGGAAGGATTCAGCCCGGAGCAGGTGGCCATCGCGATCTCGGCTGAGGGTACCATGCTGATGGCGGGAAAACTGATCTTCGGCGTGATGAGCGAGAAGATCACTCTTTATAAGACCAGCCTCATCTATGGCACTCTGGGGATCCTGAGCACCGCTTCTCTTTGCTTTATCCGGATCAGTCCCGTGTTTTTCGTGGCGGTAAGCGCCGTGTTCGGCTTTTCGCTCACGCTGCTTTCCGTGGGAGCCGTGGCCTGGACCGCCGACTGGTTCCCGCCGAAGGACTGTACGGAAATGGCCCGCCGGTTCCAGCTGGCCTACTCCATCGGGTCTCTTATCAATTCCGTGATCCCCGGCATCATGGCTGACCGCTTCGGCGGCTCCTATGTGCCGTTTTATGCCTATGCGGCAGTTTGTCACGTGATCGTCATGATCATCCTGATCTTTACCTACAGGAGTGTCCGTTTTACGGAAGGGAGTAAAAATGCGTAAGAACAGAAAGATATTTGCAACCCTGATCGCCTGCCTCCTTATGATCGCCATGAGCTTTTCGGCGTATGCCCTGGAGTACGTGGGACCGGCGGGCGGAAATCCGGACGGAACGCCGGTCCAGCCGGCAGTGCAGCCCGTGGTGCCGCAGAAAGTCTATGAAGGACCGGCCGCGGCAGGGCAGACACAGGCAAATCCGGACGGTACCGTGCAGGGCCAGGTCCCGGATGCCCAGGCGGCGGCAGCACCGGAAACGACTCAGGCCCAGCCGGTGGAGACGGCAGCTGTGCACACGAATCCCTATCATCACACCTGCGTGGAGATCGACCTGACCAACCAGATGCTCTATGCATTTGACGGAGAGACGCTTGTGCTGCAGAGTCCCTGCGTGACAGGCACCAAAGGAAGCCGGGACACTTCCGTGGGCGACTGGAAAGTGCTTTCCAAGGAAACGGACCGGTATCTGCGCGGCACCAATGCGGACGGGTCCAAGTATAAGAGCTGGGTCAGCTACTGGATGCCTTTCCACGGCGGGCAGGGCATGCACGATTCCAGCTGGCGGGGCACCAGTCATGCCAACTACGGCGGCAATATCTATACCTACGACGGAAGCCACGGCTGCGTGAATCTTCCTTTCGACATGGCACAGGCACTTTTCAATTTCGTACACGTGGGAACACCCGTACACGTACATAACTGATGACCGGTCAGCGGAGCACATCCGGCGAAATGCGGATGCAGCCGTCTGCGGAACGGTCACGATAAGAAGTGAGGCTTATAATTGGACAATAAGAAACGAACCGGATTTTTCTACGGCTGGATCATTGTGATCTGCTGCACTTTAAGCGTCTGCGCGTCATCCCTTTTATCCACGGGGATGTCCACCAACCTGGCAAATCTTCGCCTGGTGCTGGGATTCACCGGCACGCAGACGTCCATGATCCTTACGGTAAGGAGCATCGCCGCCTTTGTGGTGGCGCTTTTTGCGGATAAATATTTCGGCCTTCTGGGCGTGAAGAAGGGCATGATCGTCGCCATGATCGCCGGTGTGGTCTCTTTCTTCATCTTTTCCGTGGCGGGACTGAATCTGGCACTTTACTACGTGGCGGCAGTGGTCGCCGGCGTGGCTTATTCCTACGGCATGATGATGCCGTCTTCCATGCTCCTCAAAAAGTGGTTCAACCAGAGCCGCGGCACGGCCATTTCGCTGGCGGGGTGCGGCACGGGACTGGTGTCCATCATTTTTGCGCCTCTGGTGCAGTCCACGGTGGACCGTTTCGGCCTGAAGGCTTCTTTCTATCTCCAGGGCGGATTCATCGCGCTGGTGGCGGTGATCCTGGCCGTCCTTGTGGTGGAGGATCCGGCACAGAAAGGGCTGGAGCCTTATGGCGGCAGGGATTTTGTCGCCGTGGGAAGGGCAAAGAAGGGTGACAGCAGTTTGTCAAAAAAGAGCGTCCTCCTGCTTGCCTTTGCCACCATGCTGGTGGGATTTACGTCAAGTCCGGCTTCCGCTCATTATTCTGTGACATTTACCACGGAGGGCTTTGACGCCATGACCGTGGCAAAGATCATTTCCATCTACGGTGTGGTGCTGGTGGCATCCAAGTTCATTTTCGGCCGCGTGGTCGATAAGATCGGCACCAGAAAGTCTACCGTGATCTACGGCACCCTCTGCACCTTGGCCATTCTGATGATCTTCTTAACGAGGTTTTTCCGGTCCGTTACCTGGGTCACCGTTACCATGGTGGTCGTAGCCGTCGGCGTAGTGATCCAGACACTTGGCTATCCCAACTGGGTCAGTGACCTGGACAGCAAAAACTACGATCACACGCTTGTCAGATGCCAGCAGGGGTATCAGCTGGGCGCCCTGGTGGGATCCCCCCTGCCCGGACTCATTGCCGATGCCACCGGTACCTATACCTGGGCCTATCTGATGTTTGCCGTGTGCACGCTCCTCTATGTGCTGATCGTGCTGGGCATCTACGCTTCCCGAAAAAAGTAAAAAACATCCCGAAATAATTCAAAATTGAAAATGGCATCGAAAACAGCCTTTTTTGCCGTTTTCGATGCCAAGCCATATGCACCGGAACGCCTGTTTCTCTTTTTAGATGCACATGCGGAAAATTCGTGGCATCGAAACTGGCGTTTTTCTTTGATTTCGATGCCAACATAAGCGTTTGCTGGTTTACATAACTTTATTCCTGGCATCGAAACTGATGTTTTTCCTCATTTTCGATGCCATTTTCTGTTTTAGATACAAAAAGAGGGCTGTCCGCATGAGATCTCAGATCTTCGGTGCGACAGCCCTTCGGTTTCACTTGAGGAACGACGTCATCGCTCTGGGCTTTACGCCGTCGGGGATGGGGCAGATATAGCCGGTGGGCTTTATCGCCTCTTTGAATTCCACCTGCGCCGCTTCGATGAGAGAGGGATCTTCGAAAAGCTTCGCGCCGGTAAGTGCCAGGCTCTTGGAAATGAAAGCCAGCGCTTTGTAGGCGTAGGACTGCTTTCCGCAGGTGGTCCATGCCCAGGAATGGCCCGGCGCGCCGAAAGGTACGACAGCCGCCGCGATCTCCACGGTGGGGCAGTTCCAGCTCACGTCGCCCACGTCGGTGGAACCGTACTCGCGGCTTATGGTCATGGGCTTTTCCTTAAGCTCCCAGTGCAGCGGATGCTCGTCATCGTGGGGATACGCCTGCAGGCTCTTTTTCGTGAGCGCCTCGTAGAATTTCATTTCTTCCGCAGTGGGCTCCGGAACGCCGATAGTATGCATGCTGTCCCAGGCCACATCCCGCAAAACAGAATTCAGTACGCAGTTGGAACATCCTTTGATGTAGTCATACGACGACTTCGTGCCGGTCATGAGAGCGGCGCCTTTGGCGATGTCATTCACCCGCTCGTAGATCTCCTTTGCCTGGTCGAAACGGGGCGCGCGGATCAGATACAAAACTTCCGCATGCGCCTGCACCACATTGGGGGAGTAGCCGCCGGCGTTGGTGATGGCGTAATGCAGTCTCGCTTCCTGAATGATGTGCTCTCTCAGGTAATTGGCGCCTACGTTCATCAGTTCCACCGCGTCCAGGGCACTGCGTCCCAGATGGGGCTTGGCACCGGCGTGTGCCGCCAGACCGTCGAATCTGTAAAGCACCTGGCAGTTGGCAAGTGTCATGCGGTAGCGGACCTCGGTCTTATCTGACGGGTGCCAGGTAAGGGCGGCATCCACGCCGTCGAACACGTGCTCCCTGGCCATGAATGCCTTGCCGGAGCCGCCTTCTTCGCCGGGGCAGCCGAAATAGATCACCGTGCCTTCGTGACCGGTGGTCTCCAGATAGTTTTTGATACCAATGGCAGCTCCCAGAGCGCCGGCTCCCAGCAGGTTGTGGCCGCAGCCGTGCCCGCAGGGCTGGCCGTTGGGCGTGCAGGTAAGGGCACCGGATTCCTGGCCCAGGCCGGAGAGGGCATCAAACTCGCCAAGCACTCCGATCACCGGTTTCCCGTGGCCGAAAGTTCCCTTGAAGGCAGTCTCGATCCCTGCCAGGCCGCTTTCCACGGCAAAACCTTCCTGCTTCAGAGCCTCCATGATCTTTGCGGCGGATTTGAATTCCGTAAAGGCGGTTTCGGGGTTGTCCCACACGTAGTCGGAAACGCCGTTTATCACGTCGGCTTCTCTGTCAATAACATCAAGAAATGAAAGATCCATATGATGACCGCGCACCGGTCCCGGGAAAACGGAGACCGGAAATGCGCATGCTCCTTTCAAAATTACGATTTTCTTCAGATCCGCTCTGCGGGTGCAGTTCACATCCGGCGGAACATAAATAACTATATCACAAAATCATGCTCTGTGATACAATACACACATGGTTTTTGCGAACGAATGTTCTGAGGGAAGACATCATGAAAAATACGCAGCTCAAATTAAAACTTCAGTTACTTCTGGTGATGGCGATCTTCGGCATCATGGGTCCCATTGTCCGTGCCATCGGTCTGCCGTCACCGGTGATCGCCTGTCTGCGCGGCTGGATCGCCGGTATCGTGCTGGTGCTTTTCCTGGTGATCTCCGGACACGAGTTCGACCGGAGACAGGTCAAAAAAGCATTCATCCCCATGGCTCTCTGCGGTTTCTACATGGCCGTCGACTGGATCGGGCTCTTTGAGGCTTATAATTACACCACCATTGCCACGGCAACGGTGTGCTACTACATGACGCCCATCTTCGTGTTCCTTGCCTCCCCCATTATTCTGAAGGAGAAGTTTACCGCAAAGCACGTTATCTGTTCGCTGATCGCTTTTGTCGGCATGGTCTTTGTTTCCGGCGTTATGGATGCCGGCGGTGTCTCGGGAGATCTGTCCTCCAATATCAAGGGCATTCTGTTTGCGCTTCTCGGCGCGGTGGGTTATTCGGCCATCATCCTCACCAATAAAAAACACCCGAAGGGCGATCCCATCGTAAGGACGGCCATACAGCTTCTGGTGGCGGGGATCCTTACCACGCCGTATGTATTTTTAAGATACGACGTGTCAGAACTTTCCTTTACGCCAAAGGGTATTGCATTGCTTCTTCTGTTAAGCGTGGCATTTACCGCGGCGGTCTACATCCGGTATTTCAGCATCATCGTAAAGATCCCGGCACGTACCGTAGCCATCCTGTCCTACATGGATCCCGTAGTGGCCGTTTTCGTTTCGGTGGCCGTGATGGGAGAGAAGATCACTGTGTGGGGCATTCTGGGAACTATCATGATCATCGGGGCTGCCCTCGCATCCGAGCTGCAGCCATCGTCTAAATAATATTTCGCAATCCACCTGCGTTTTTATTTTGCAAAGTGCTGCAGCGCGGCTGCGATGCCGTCCTCGTTATTCGAACGAGTGACGTAGTCGGCGGCGGCTTTGGTGCGCTCGTCCGCATTCCCCATGGCCACGCCGATGCCTGCGGCTTTCAGCATGGGGATGTCGTTTTCCGCATCTCCGAAGGCGATGGTATCTTCCACGGGCACTCCCAGCAGTTCGCACACTTTCTTTAAGCCTTCTCCTTTGTTGATCTCGCGGGGGATCACTTCCAGATAAAAGGGAGCGGTCTGTACCACGGAAAGGCCTTCCGGCAGTTTTTCCGCGATGGCTTTCTGCACATCCTTTATCACCGCCGGATCCACGGACATCAACACTTTTACCGGAGAAAAGTTCAGAAACTCTGCCAGATCATCCACTTCTGTGCATTCCATGCAGTTATTCCGGCACTCATATTCCACTTTGAATCCGTTTTTGTCTTCCACATAGAACTGTACGCCGTCATCCAGAATGGATGTGACCGGAAATTCTTTCAGCATCCGAAGCACATCCCTCATAATTTCCGTTTCGATCCCCGTCCGATATAACACGCGACCTGATGCCGCATCGGTGATGCAGCCGCCGTTATAGCTCATCAGTATCCCGCCGTATTCCCGGACGGAGAGGGCGTTTGCCTCTCTGTAAAGCCCCGGCGCGGGACGGGCGGATGCCAGTACCAGCCGGATGCCTTTTTTCTGCGCATCCATCAGCGCCTCTCTGGTAAGAGGCGTGATCTTCTTTTTGTCATTACTCAAAGTGCCGTCCAGATCCATGGCGATCAGGCGAATGTTCATGTTGAATGCTCCTTGCTTTTTGTGGAATATCATTCGGTCAGCTCTGCCGTCAGACGATATTTTCCTGAACCATTATACGACGCTTTTAAAAAAACGGCATCTCCGCAAGGTGAAATTTCTCCTGCAAAAGTCGAATTTGATTTTATTAGTCACTGCCGGTATGTGGTATAATACAAAAGATCCGTTTGTCATCCGCAATGCATGCAGGCGGCAATAAACTACAAGAGGTTCCCGGAAAACAACATGAAAAGATTCTTATCCTTATTGATCTGTGCAGTGATCATTATCGCATCTGCCTTCCCGGCATTTGCCTCCACTTATCCCATGGGCCCCGCGCAAAAGGGCGTCCCCGACAACGTACGTATGGCAGGCGTCACCCTTCCCATGATGCAGGCATCTTACTGGGACAGCTATCCGGGCAGCGATGTGACGCTCATGACTCTTGCAGAGATCCGGGCCGAAAATGATGCCAACATCCACAATTCCGCCTGCTGTATGAACGATCTTTCCGCTCTGCCGGAAACCTTTGAAGGCATAAAAATGCGGGCAAATCTTGCAAATTTTGAAAACCCGGGAAAGCTCTACTTGAACGGGGAGCTCCTTCCTGCCTCTTTCTATGACCGCTACAGAGCCAATATCGCAGGCGCCCGGGCAGCGGAAGTCATGAATACCGGCTATGGTTTCTGCACCAACAGAAGTTCCTTAAAATCCATTCCCAACCCCGAATGGCTGGCGGATGATCCCACCGATCCCGAATGGGACAACACGGTGCTGGCTCCGGTGCTGGTGAACGAGCCCCTGACTGCTTATCTTTCCACCGCCGACGGTGCCTTTACCTATGTGAAAACGGAATGCTGCGAAGGCTGGATGCCCACGGCCGATCTTGTACTGTGCCACAGTAAGGCAGAGTGGGAAGAGGCAAGAGATCCGGAGCAGTTCCTCGTGGTCACCGGTCCTGAGGTCATTACGGAAGAAAGTTATGTGGGCGCCCACTCTCAGCGGATCCTGGAAATGGGCGTGAAGCTGGCGCTTTGTGACGAACCGGTGCAGACCGTGGACAACCGCTGGGACTGGTGCAATTATGTGGTGTATTTCCCCGGCCGCGGTGCGGACGGACTTTTCGAAAAGCAGAAGATGCTGATCCCTTTCGGCGCCGACGTGAGCGTGGGGTATCTCAGGTACACGCAGAAAAATGTCATTGATCTGGCATTCAAGTGCGTGGGCAAACGTTACGGCTGGGGCGGCAGCATGAACGCCCAGGACTGTTCCAGTTTCGCCCGTGAGATCTACCTGTGCTTCGGTTTTATCCTGCCCCGGAATACCACCTGGCAGGGCAGAATGAAAGCCACCGTCATCGACCTTACCGGCATGGATGCAAAAAATAAGGAGGCCGCCCTGGATCGGGCAGCCCCCGGTTCCATTCTTCAGTTCCCCGGACATGAGATGATCTACATCGGCCACAAGGACGGCAGACATTATACCGTAAACGACGTGAGTTCTCTGGCGGAGGATACCGCCGACGGTCTCAAAAAGCGCCGCGTGCGCTCCGTGGTGGTGAACTCTCTGGAAGACACCAAGCGCGCCAACGGCAAGACCTGGTATAACGAACTTACCACCATCATCACCCTGCCGTAAGCGTGCCGCGGCGATCCTTCTGACACGCTGGAAAGGAAATTCATGAACATTCTCGTATGCAACACCGGCAGCACCTCCCTCAAATTCAAGCTCTATGAAATGCCCGGGGAGAAAATGCTCCTAAAAGTAAAAAAAGAACGGGTCACCGACTACGAAGCGGGGATCCGCGAATTTATGGACTCTCTTCCCGAGGGCACGCAGATCGACGCCGTGGGATTCAAGACCGTGCTTTCGAAAGACCACTACGGCGTACACGTGATCGACGACGAAGTGATCCGCGGCATGGAGGAATACATGGCCGTGGCCCCGGCGCACAACACCTTCTATCTGAGATCCATCCGGGTCTTTAAGAAACTGATGCCGAAAACTCCGCTGGTGGGCGTTTTTGAGACCGCTTTCCACCAGACCATTCCGGAAGTCAACTACATCTATCCCGTGCCCTATGAGTGGCACGAAAAATACGGCGTGCGGAAGTTCGGCTATCACGGCGCCTCCCATGGCTACGTGGCGTCAAAGCTTTCGGAAGCGCTGGGCGAAAAGTACAGGGCCGTGAGCTGTCACCTGGGCGGCAGCAGCTCCATAAGCGCCATTGTGGACGGCAAATGCTTCGACACCAGTTTCGGCATGAGTCTGCAGTGCGGCGTGCCCCAGTCCAACCGCTGCGGCGACGTAGACCCGTTCATCCCCATTTTTATGAATCAGTACGCCGGCCTTCCCTATGATGAAATTGAAGAGACGCTGGCGAAAAGATCCGGCCTTTTAGGCATTTCCGGCGTGAGCAATGACCTGCGGGATATTTTAGAGGCGGCGGCACAGGGAAATCACCGGGCGCAGCTTGCTTTCGACATCTTCTGCAAAGAGGTGACCGGCTACATCGGCCGTTTTGCCGCAATGATGGGCGGCCTGGACGCGGTGGCCTTTACCGGCGGCGCCGGGGAAAGCTGCGAGCCGCTCCGGAACCGGGTGATGGAAAAAATATCCTTCATGGGCGATGTGAAAATGTTTGTGATCCCCGCCGAAGAAGAACTGGGCGTGGCCCGGGAAACCTATAAGAAACTGTATGAATGATCAAAACACGGAAGCTATTATGGAGAAAACGGCGGAAAAAATCGAAGAGAAACCTGCGGAAAGCAAACACGGCATTGACATGACCTGCGGCAGCATCCTGCCGAAGATCCTCCGCTTTGCGGCGCCGCTTGCGTTAAGCGGCATCCTTCAGCTGGCTTTCAACGCGGCGGATGTGGTGGTGCTGGGACGTTTTGTGGGCGCGGACGCACTGGCGGCTGTCGGCTCCACCGGTTCTCTGGTGAATCTGCTGATCAATTTCTTTATTGCCTTGTCCGTGGGCGTCAATGTGACCGTTTCCACGAATTATGCGGCGAAACGGTACAATGACGTATCCCGGGCCGTGAATACCGCCGTCACGATCGCTCTTGCGGCAGGCGTTTTTCTGATCTTTGCGGGCGTACTTCTCTGCAAGCCGATGCTCACTGCCATGGGCAGTCCGGAGGACATCCTTCCCATGTCCGTCACCTACCTGCGCATCTATTTCTGCGCCATGCCCTTCGTGCTTCTGTACAATTTCGGCTCTGCCATCCTTCGTTCCATCGGCGATACCAGACGGCCTTTCTTCTTTCTGCTCATCGCAGGTGTGGTGAATGTCTGCCTGAATCTGTTCTTTGTCATTGTCCTTGGCATGGGCGTGGCGGGCGTGGCCATTGCCACCGATATCTCCAATATGATCTCCGCCGTGCTGGTGGTGATCGTACTGATACGGGAGGACTCCTGTCTGAAGCTTACGAAGCTGGGTTTTGATCCCCGGGCCGTGCGCATGATCGCCAGAGTCGGCGTGCCTGCCGGCATCCAGAGCGTGCTCTTTAACGTCTCCAACGTGATCATTCAGTCCTCCGTCAATTCTTTCGGCGCGGCCACCATGGCAGCCAACGCGGCAGCGGCCAATCTGGAGGGATTCTATTCCACTGCCTACAGTTCCGTGACAGATTCGGTCGTGACGTTTATCAGTCAGAACAACGGAGCAAAGAAATACTCCCGGTTAAACAGGATCATCTGGTCCACGCTGATCTGCGCTTTCATCATCTGTGCCATCTGTTCTGCGATCTATACCCTGTTCGGACGGCAGCTGCTTTCCATCTATACCACGGACCCTCAGGTGGCGGAGATCGGTATGCGCCGGCTTTATGTTTTCATTTGTACCTATTTCCTGGCAGCGATCCTCAATACCATGAGCGGCGCCATCCGGGGACTGGGAAACGGCATTTTCCCCATGATCACCGTTCTGGTGGGTGCCGTGGGATTCCGCTTTTTCTGGATCTTCGTGGTCTTTGCCCGATATCATGACTATCAGCTCCTTCTCTGGGGCTATCCCATCAGCTGGGCCATCACCAGCCTTGTGCTCATAGCCGGCTACATTCACGAGCGGCACAAACTTCCCGCGGAGGATGCGCCGGAAGAGCCGGAACCTCATTGAGCTCTCTATTTCGCTGCAGCAGCATATCGGCCTATTCCGCGCATTTCGCAAAATAGCCGTCGACGATCCGCAGGAATTGATAATGAACCGTGGTTCGGGATATGGTATAGTATAATCGCAGGGGAGATCTCCCCTCGCAGATAAGAAACGATCGGGAGCTGTCCCGTAAAGAACAAGGAGGACACGTCAATGTCAGAAGAAAAGAAAACCGCAGCAACGGAAGAAGCAAAAGAGGAAGCACGTAAGCTGACGGACAAGGAACTTGCGCAGGTGACAGGAGGCAATATAGAGCTCCCCGGCACTCACGACTCTTCGAAAAGCTACGACGGCGGAGTGTTTTTTGAAAACAATCATGCGCAAAGCAATGGCGGTGCAATTATCACCCCCGGCGACGTGGAATTGGGTGAAAACGTACGCTTTATCGCATCAAATGAAAGGTGATAGAGATATGTCAAAGAAAAAACTGGCATTTGTGCTTGCGGCGGTCATGGTATTCATGACCTCTGTGACATCTTTCGCGGCTGAAAGCATTTTGTCAGAGGCGGAAAATGATATACAGGCGGAAGTTGCGGAAGAAATTTCCGCAAACGACGCGGTGCCTTTGTCCGCGGAGGAAGAGGGCGGTACCACCGGTGAGATGCGCTTCTGCTGGCCGCTTCCGATGAAAAGACCGATTATTCCAAAGAAAACGGATATATGGTCTGCATATGGGATATTTCCCAAAATGGCGGCGTCGTGTTCGGACCCGCGGCAGGCAGCGATCCCAGCTGTCTGAGCGTGAACGGGAAAGATAAACACAGCAATTCGCACGGCCATTGTATCGCATGCGAATCGTGGAAGGAGATCATACAAAACATAAACAGCGGTCATACCGATCGGTACCGTGAATGCATGGAGGAAAGCGATACAGGCGGGGACATGCACGAGTAACTATTCGCAGAATAAGGTATTCGATGAAGCCGGTCTGGCGCGGTGGACCTGGCTGAGAAGCCCGGCAAGAAGAGTCATGGAATCTGCGGCAGCAATTTATTCTGACGGCAATCTGACATCATACCCGGTGAATCGAAGCACCCTGGGCCTGTCCCCGTTTTTCCTGCTTGGGGAGGCTTCCGGGTATTCGAGCAATACAGACGGCATAAAGTCGGCCGATATCCCGAAGCCTGCGATCGATATCCCGAAACCTGTGAAAACAGGCACTACGGAACATGTATTCCATACCGGCGGGGCGTCAGCAGAAAAGCTGTTCACGGGAACAGAGGGAGCCCCCGTTTCCAACGGCACATGGACACAAAACGCCGACGGCACGTGGACTTATACGACCACACGGAAATTCACGGATACCTGGGGATATATCGCAAATCCCTGGAACGACAACAAGCCCGCATGGTTCCGCTTCGACGGGAACGGAAAGATGCTTACCGGCTGGCAGATGATCTACTGGAACGGAAGCTATAAGTTCTTCTACTTCCGCGAAGCAGCTGACGGACGCCGTGGGGAATGCCTGATCGATGGCGTAACGCCTGACGGATACACAGTGAACAAAGATGGCGCATGGACGGTCGATGGTGTGGTACAGGAACCCCAGGTAATAGAACCCAGCGATAAACAGCGTATTGATAGATGATTGGAGGAGGCGCTATGTCAGAAGAAAAGAAAAACGAAGTAACCGAGGAAGTCAAGGAAGCACGTGAGCTGACCGAAGAAAATCTTGCGCAGGTCAATGGCGGTGATAACTTCAATGTCACAGACTGGAACGGCTATTCTTCTCAGTCGTGAGTGAGCGCTTCGCTTCCTAAGGGATCTCGATGAGGTCCCTTTTTTGTTCTCAAAAAATCACGGGGCCGCATGCTTTTGTGCACACCGTACCGATCATACTTCGCGCAGCGGGGGCAGGGCGGCGCTCTCACATAGCAGCCGCCCGCCGCCGCAAGCGCATGAGCCGGTTCAAAGCTGTCATGTGTACATGGGAGTGTGTTAAGACTGTTCTGGTACATGAGCAGTCAAAGGAAAACAGCGATGTGAGCCGGAGGGCGCATTAAGGCCGTTCCGGCTCACACGCTGAAAAAGGCAAAAAACTTCGATGTGAGCCGCTGGCGTGGTTTGAAGCCGTCAGGCTCACATGCAGAAAGTTATGTAAACTATTTTGCGACAATTTCGGCTTGATTTTCAGAAGCAATGTGAGCCGCAAAGGGGGGCAGGGCGCCAGAGGTCCAAATCGGCAAAAATTTCCTGAGCATTTATGTGAGCCGGACAGGGTTCAAACCGCTCAACGGCTCACATGCCGGTTTTTGAGCCTTATTTCGCGCCTTTCGCGAAATAGCCGCCGCCTATCCGCGGGAAATGATAATGAACGATGTGCAGGCGTATGTTATACTACAATCGCAGGGGAGATCTCCCCTCGCAGAAAAGAAACTATCGGGAAGCGTCCCGCAAATGACGAGGAGGACACGACAATGTCAGAAGAAAAGAAAACCGCAGCAACTGAAGAAGTAAAAGAGGAAGCCCGCAAGCTTTCCGAGGAAGAGCTGGAGAAGGTCAACGGCGGAATCAAAGGCATGACCGTCGCCACCACCACCATTGTTACGGGAGGAATCCTTTGCGCAGCCACAGGCAGTGTCGATGGGGCTGTCAGACAAAGATAATATCCGCCACTAAGAGCCATGCCGCTGAAACAGGAAGGTATCTCGATGAGGTCCCTTTTTTTCTATTGACAACCGGAGATTTTTGTATTACTGTATTAAGCGGATAATACAGTAATACACGTGCAACACTGTTTTGCCGGGGAAGCGGGCCGTCGCGAAGGCCGCATTCCTGGGGAAAGAAAGGAGCAGGAATGGATTTTTATCTGAAAAATTCACTTCCCATCTGGAAACAGCTGGCGGCAAGATTAAGGGAGCGCATCGTGACGGGAGAGTATCCCGCCGGCGGACATTTCCCCTCGGTAAGGGAACTGGCCGCGGAGGCGGAAGTCAATCCCAATACCATGCAGCGCGCCATGTCGCAGCTGGAGGCGGACGGACTGCTGGTCACCAGCCGGAATTTCGGCAGGACCGTGACGGAAGATGCGGAAGTGATCGCCGCAACAAAGAAGGCTCTCGCGAAAGAGCGGGCGGCAGAATATCTGGAAAGCATGAAGGCGCTGGGCTTTACGGCGGAAGATGCGGATCAGCTGCTGAGAACGTATATCGGAGGTTAGAAATGGAAAATACCAATGTTCAGGCCAACGCACTATTAGAGTGCAGGGGCCTTGTGAAAAGATTTTCCCAGGTGACTGCGCTGGACGGCGTGGAACTGACCCTCGGGAGAGGAAAGATCATCGGTCTTCTGGGCCCCAACGGTGCCGGAAAGACCACACTGTTAAAAATGGCGGAAGGCCTTCTGCAGCCGGATGCCGGAGAAATCAAAGTCTGCGGACAGACGCCGGGCTGGCAGACCAAGGCCATGGTGAGCTACCTGCCGGACTGCATGTACTTTGCGGACTGGATGACGGTGGGAGACATCACAGACATGTTCAAGGATTTCTTCACGGATTTTGATCATGTAAAGAGCGACGAAATGTGTAAGACTCTGGGACTTGCCCGCAGTCAGCGCATCAAGTCACTTTCCAAGGGCACCAAGGAAAAGATGCAGCTGATGCTTGCTATGAGCCGCAACGCCAAGTTGTATCTTCTGGACGAGCCCATCGCCGGCGTGGACCCGGCGGCAAGAGAGTTCATCCTGAAAACGATCCTGACGAATTACAATGAAAAGGGCTCTGTCCTCATTTCCACCCACCTGATCCTGGACGTGGAGCAGGTGCTGGACGAGGCGGTATTCATGAATCACGGAAAGATCGTGCTGCATGAAAGCGTAGACGACATCCGGGAACAGAACGAAAAGAGCGTGGACGAAATGTTCCGCCAGATGTTCCGTCTGGATCCGTTCGGGGAGGTGAGATAAATGTTAGGAAAACTTATTAAATATGATTTCCGTTCCTGCTGGAAAAAATTCCGTCTTCTGTGGGCGGCACTTCTGGGACTTGCCGTCATTACGGGCATCCTGGTGGGAAGAGCCGGATTGGGGCTTTTTGGAAGCCAGGGGAAGGCGGCCACCCCAAACGCCGCAGCGGTCGGCACCGTTTCCACCATCGTTTTTTCCTGTTTCATGTGTGCGGCTGTGGTCGTGGCCGTTATGTACGTGTGCGATGAATTTTATAACGGCCTTTTAGGAAGCCGGGGATACCTTATGTTTTCCCTGCCGGTAAAGACCTCAAGCCTCATCCTCTCCAAGGGGATCGTGGCGGTTCTGATGGAGACCATCAGCTGCATCACCGCAGTACTCAGCATCTTTCTCATGGCCACTTTTGTGGATCCGGGAAACATGGCGGATGTGATCCGCAAGATCTGGCAGGCCATCACTACCGAGGATCTGCTGGCACACGCGCCGAGAGGACTCTGGCTCTTCCTTCTGGAGTGCGTGATCCTGTTTATTTTCACCGCGGCACTCTTTAATGCGGAGATCCACGCGGCCATTTCCCTTGGCCATCTGGCAAAGAAGAACCGCTCTGCCTGGGCGCTCATTATCTATTTCGGCCTGTCCGCCCTGGGAACGCTGGTTCCCATAAAGCTCTCCGACTGGGGCGTCACCGGTGCCATCAGCAGGGGCATTATGAGGATCTCTGCAGGAAGCACCCTGTTCCGCCCGGATATGACGGAATCCATCCTTCTTGTGCTGATCATAATTCTGGGAGAAGCCGCGGCGACACTTGTTTTCTACTTCGTTGAGAAGTACGTCCTGGAGCACAGACTGAATCTGGAGTGACCCCGAAACAACGGGATACCGTACAAAAAAGGACGCTTTTGCGGCGTCCTTTTGTATATGGGTGCATTATGCTCTGAAAGTTTCCTTACGCGGCCTCATCCTCGCAGAGAGCGTAATAGTAATCGTGAATGGCGCAGGTCTCGTTGAAACGCGCCATCAGATCGTCAAACCGATAGTAGCCGTCAGCATTTTTCTGAAGGCCCCTGAAACTGAGCTCGTAAGTCTTCGGCGGAATGTCCAGACTAAGCGTCGTTCCGTTTCTCAGCTCGTCAAAACTTGCGGATGTTGTGCCGGCTCAGCATAACGATATGGTCTTTCGTATAGACAATGAGGAGCTTTGTCTGCACTTCGCCGTTTTCCGTCCAGGTGCCGTCGCCGTTATCCCAGCAGCGGCCCTTTTTATTTATGAGAGTGCTTCCGTGTCAGCAGAAGCCGGGAAGCCTTGTTTTGCTCGTGGACTTTTACCTGCCGCAGTCTGCCTGTCAAGGCCGAAGCCCTTCGGGTGCCC
>JAKSPC010000003.1 GCA_024405155.1 Lachnospiraceae bacterium
GTTGCAGCGATAGCTGCACCCGAAGGCCCGAACACTCACCGCGCAGGGTACCGCCTGAGAGTTTTTGTTTGCACGCATGGTACCGCCCGGGGGTGTTTATATTGTTGTTTACTACTTATGGTCCTGCAGTTTCGGCAGCAGCGTATACATGGTGATGGATATGATCACCACCGCTGCGCCAAGAAGCGACAGCCTGCCCATCCGCTCTCCGCAGATGATGGCCACGGGAATGGGATTAAAGATCGGTTCTATAGTAAGAAGAAGGGAGCATTCCACATCATCAATGAGTTTGCATCCCTTTGCATACAGCAGATTGGCGATCCCATACTGAAAGATGCTTAAGATCATGATCCATATCAGATTTTTTGCATCAAAGGATAATGCGGGAACATGGGCAATAAAAAACGGCAGGCAGACGGCAAATGCCATGAAATTGCCGAACACCGTGGCATCCACGGAATCCGACTCCTCCCCTCCCATGATGATGATCTCGCCGGCAAAGGTGAATCCGGAAAGAAGTGCCAGGAGATTTCCCAGCACATGGCTCAGATCAAGATCATCCGCGAACGAAAGTACAACGCCGAAAAAGATCAGACCGGTCAGTACGATCTCAGTCGTTCTTGCCTTTCTCCCTTTAAAAATGACCTCATAACAGAATACCAGAATGGGGGCAACATACTGAAGAATGATGGCAGTTCCCGCCGTTGTCAGTTTGATGGCCGCCACATACAGGATCCCTGTCGCCGTGATCAGGGCGCCGCACAGAAGGTTCGCTCTGGTGAACTTCACCTTCAGATCACCTTTTGCGATCAGCAGAATGATAAGGGATACCACGCTGCGTATGCACACGATATCCAGCGGGCCCCAGGTGATGGACTTCACACATACACCGGCTAGCCCCCACAAAAGGGCCGTAATGATAATGAGAGTCCTTCCCACGGTTTTACTGTTCAATGGTTTCATCCGCTTCTCTCTTACTTACCGCTTCCACTTTTTTTCCGGGGGCATAGGCAGAATCCTCCAAAGGCAGTCCTTTCTGCAGGAGATGCTTTTCCGCATACCTGTTGATAAGACCGGTGAGGATCGCCCAGATCGGAATGGCAAATACCATTCCCGCGGCGCCGAAAAGTCCGCCGAAAAGAATGACGGATACCAGCACCCAGAAACTGGAAACGCCTGTGGACTGTCCCAGGATCTTGGGACCGATCACGTTTCCGTCCAGCTGCTGCAGGATCAGAATGAAAACAATGAAGATCAGACCCATCTTCGGATCAATGAGGATGATCAGTAAAGAAGACGGAATGGCGCCGATAAACGGTCCCAGGAAAGGAATGATGTTCGTCACGCCGATGATCACCGAGATCAGAAGCGTATACGGCATCTTCATAACTGACATGAAAATGAAACACAGGACTCCGATGATCAGGGAATCCAGAAGCTTGCCCGCAATGTATCCGCCGAAGATCTTCACGAATTTCTTCATGTCATCACAGAAGGTCTCTGCAGTCTCTTTTTTCAGAAAAGCAAACAGCAGCTTTTTCAGCTTCGGCAGGATCGTCTCCTTCACATTCAGCAGATATACCATGGCCACGATGCCGATCAAAAGATTATACATCTGCACCGCGAAACTCTTTACAGAAGTAAAGACGGAGGCGGCAATGCTGGTCAGATTCGGAACGACTGCGGTGTCCACAAAATTCTCCAGATATCCCGTTACCGATGTATAAGCTTTTTCTATGGTGTCTTTCCATTCCGGATGCTTCATGCCGAAATCTTCCAGAAAAACGCCGAGTTTTTCAAAATATCCGGGAGCCTGCTGGATCAGCGTCATGACAGAATCCGATATCTGGGGAAGGATCAGGGCAAACAGCCCGTAGATCACGGCGACCACGGCAATGGTCGTAACGACCGTGGCGATCACCTTTGCCCAGGATGTTCCCGTCTTTTTTTCAAAGAACTTTCTCAGACAGGTGTAAAGAGGATTCGCCAGAAAGCACAGGATCACTCCCATCCATATGGGTGTAAGCACGGTAAAGACTTTTCCCACAGCGTCCTTCACCATGGAAAAATTCATGAGAAGAAACACCAGGAGACAGACCCCCGCTGCCACCTTGAATACTTCCCAGCTTATCCTTTTGTACTTATCCGGCTTTTTTTCAATCATCCCGTTTCCCTCAATCAAAACTATGATAGATCGCCTTTATTGCTCTTTCAAAATCTTCGGTCGCCACGCCCACCAGGATGTTGATCTCATCAAAGGACTGAATGATGATCTTTACGTTGACCTTGTCAGCGCCCAGTGAAGTAAAGATCTTTCCCGAAGTTCCGGGACGGGTGGCCATGTTGCGTCCCACAACGGCGATCAGGGAGATATCTCCCATGAATTTCACGTCGTCGGGTTTTAATTCTTCCCGCAGGGCTGCGATCACGTCATATACCCTGTTGGCAGTTTCTTTTTCTCTGACTACAAAGGATACGGAGTCTATCCCGGAGGGCATGTGCTCCACGGTAATGCCGAGTTTCACAAATACATTCAGAGCGCGTGCCAGGAAGCCCGCGTCATCCGCCATATGCTGCTTGTAAAGAGCAAAAGCAGCGAATCCCTTTCTGCCGGCAATTCCCGTCACCCTGGGATCCCTGTCAGACGGCTCGATGGTATCCAGAATGATAGTGCCTTTGTCTTCCGGCTTATTGGTGTTCAGCACGTTGATGGGGATGTTGGCTTCCTTTACCGGGAATACCGCATCTTCATGAAGTACGCTGGCACCCATGTAGGACAGTTCCCTGAGTTCCGCATACGTGATCTTCTCGATCTGTTTCGGGTCCTTCACGATCCGGGGATCGGCCATCATGAAGCCGGAAACGTCTGTCCAGTTCTCATAAATGTCCGCCTTCAGGCATTTGGCAAGGATGGATCCCGTAATATCCGATCCGCCGCGGGACATTACCCGTATTGACCCGTCAGGCATGGAACCGTAAAATCCGGGGATCACGAACCTTTCGTACTTAAGCATGGCCACGTTCAGCTTTTTTTCCGTTTCTTCAAAATTGACGGAACCGTCATAGTTGAACCGGATCACATCTTTCGCGTCCACAAAAGGAAATCCCAGATAATCGGCCATCATGCGGGATGTGAAATACTCGCCGCGGCTCACCAGTTCGTCCACGGAGATCCCGGGAAGATCACGGGAAAGCTTTTCCAGCTCCTCTTCTATGGGCGTGGAAAGTCCCAGGTCTTTTTTGATCCGGAAAAAGCGCTCACGGATCATTTCGAATACGGACATGTAATCCACGTGATACTCCACATGAGCATTGCACAGATACAGAAGATCCGTGATCTTGTTTTTATCGTCTCCCGCTTTTCCCGCAGCCGAGATCACCACGAATCTTCTGGCCGGATCTGCCTGGATAATATTCTTAACTTTTTTAAACTGTTCCGCATTGGCTACGGAACTTCCTCCGAATTTTGTGATCTTTATCATGATGTCCTGTCCTTATTTCAGAAAATCGGGAAGAAACGCAAAAAACGCATTTTTTCTGCATGCCAGCCCGGAAAGTTCTTCCAGGGTCCCCGAAACTTTTTCTTTATCAATGATCCCTTCCCCTTTCAGAAGCCCGGGATCGTAAACGAGATCGCAGTCAAAATAACTTCTGCCAAAACCACTGCCTTCCTGCACATCCTTAAGGTCCCGAATGACGGCGTCTGCCGTAGGATCCCCGCCTGCCCCCTGGCCGTACAGCTTCACATCACCGGCATTGGTGCAGCCCAGGGTGAACATGTTGAAGTTTCTGGGAACGTTTGCTTCCAGGGAGGAAACGTCAAAGATCACGGGAACCACGCCAATGGCATACCTGTTTTCTTTTCTTACGGAAATGCCCAACAGCTTTACCGTTTTTCCCTCCGCAGCCAGGCTGTCAAGGATCTCCTTCGAGATCTTTTCAATGCCGAACACGGGAAAATCTTTTGTGACCATGCCGTGGTAGCAGATGGAAGAAAGAAGGATCACCTTATTCTTTACGTCAAAGCCGCAGATGTCCGCCGTGGGATCCGCTTCCGCATACCCCAGCCGCTGCGCTTCCAAAAGAACATCCGTAAACTCTCTTCCCTCTTTCTTCATCACATCCAGGATAAAGTTGGTGGTTCCGTTCATAATACCGTAGCAGTGCGTGATCTCATTGGTCCCGGAAAGACTTGCGGCTTCCTTTATCACAGGGATCGTGCCGCCGCACGTGGCTTCGCACCAGATCTTCGGTCCGTTTTCCGAAGTCAGATCCAGAAGTGCCCTGAAATCATTTGCCAGAGCTGCCTTGTTGGATGTGACCACGTTTTTTCCGCAAGAAAGCGCACGCTGTATCAGCTCAAAGGAGGGGTGCACGCCGGGAAGGGCATCCACCACCGTTTCGATCCCGGCGTCCGCAAAAATGATCTCCGGATCGGATACCATTTTTTCTTCCGTACATTTTTCAGGGATCTCCAGAATATATTTTACACATATCGACGGATCGTTTTCCAGGAGCCTTACTACGCTCCTTCCCACGGTGCCGTGGCCCATCACAGCTACGTTCATTTTTTAATACTCCTCAGTAAATGCACCAAGCTCTTCCACTGCTTTTTTGGCTTTTTTGGCGTCTTCGCTCTTGACTCTGCGAAAGGGCAGCTTGTCAAAAAGCTGCGGGATCGCGTCAGAGGCAGTATCGATGATCTTTGTTACAGCGTCCTGATTCCGGATGTTCACCAGGCGCGTCTTTCCATCCTGAATGATAAACAGCGCTACGGGCGTCATTTTTGCGGCCATGGCGCCTGCACCGTTTTTTGCCGCGCTTTCTCCGAAAACGCCGCTGGCCATGCCTGCGGTCACCTCAATAAGAGGAAGTACCGTCATGTCACCGATATGGATCTCCTGCCCCACCACCGTTTTGGTATTGAGCAGTCCGTCCATTCCCTTGAACATGGCTTCAATGGTGATCCCCAGATCTTCCTTGTCTTTTTTGATTTCAAAGTTTTCCATCTTTTTTCTCCTTTATGCGATGAAGAAGCTTCTTTACGTCTTTGTCAAAATACAGGACAGCGCCGTGATACAGGATACTTCCCGGAAAGATCCGTCCTTTGATCTCCCCTTCCGAATAGAGACTGCTTCCCGGCATGTCGGGAATGATCTCAACGGTATTTTTATACAGGGGGTAAAAGAAAGCGGCTGCCCCCAGGATCTCTGCCGTCTGAAAGGGGTCTCCCGTACCGAACCACACCCTCTGGTTTCCCTCCCTGGGAAGGATGTTTTTCAGAATACCGCCCAGATGCTTTTTGATTTTTTCCTTCCTGCATCCGGTCCCGTCTTCCTTCAATGTGCTGTAAAACGATTTGACCGCTTCCAAGGCATCCGATCCCTTTTTCCCGGGCTCTTCTTCCTTTTTCGTTTCCTCTTTCTTATCCTCTTCCCCGGCTTCTTCCCGCTGTTTCGGGACAGCGATGTCCTTTTCCCGTTTCAGCACAGGGATCCCCAGGATCCTTCCCGTCACCTTAAGAGACAATGCCTTTTCCCGATAGCTTGCCCCGGCAGTCACATGCAGGAAATGAAGCAGCCAGGATACCGTAAGATCCCCGCGCGGATCCGTCTTTTCGATCCTGTAGGTCTCCGAGCTTCCGCCCTTCTCCGTCAGATGATAGCGGATCGGTACGAACAGAAAAAGAAGCACAAGGACCAGGATAACGGCAAGGATGACCAGAAACGCAATGCCGATCCCCTTTAAGATCCCCGGAACCACCGCCATTTACATGCCGCCTTCCAGAATGACATTCTTGTTTTTCACAAGATAATCCACAAGCGAGATCACCGTAAGTGCCGTCGCCAGAAGGATGAGGATCCACACCACCGTGCTTCCCAGCTTTACGGAAAGCGTGGGAAGGATCAGCACGATGCAGAGGGTCATCTGGGAAACCGTCTTGAATTTGCCCCAGTAGCTGGCGGCAATGACCACACCGTTGTCGGAGGCCACAAGACGGAAACCGTCGATGATCAGTTCCCTGGCAATGATGATGATCACCACCCATACAGGAAGGCTTCCTTCCGCCGTAAGCAGGATCAGCGCAGAGCATACAAGCAGCTTATCCGCCACCGGGTCCGTGAACTTGCCGAAATTGGTAACAAGGTTCCTCTTTCTTGCGATATTGCCGTCAAGAAAATCCGTAAAAGACGCTATGGCAAAGATCGCAAAAGCGATCCATCTCCATACGATGAAACCGTGATCTGCCGCTTCCCTTAAGGGCGCCGCAGGTCCCCCCTTTACAGAGAGCATCATGGCCGCTACGAAAAACGGGATGAGGATCACCCTGAGCATGGTCAGTTTGTTGGGAAGATTCATTTTCTTTAACATTTGCCTTCTGCCTCTCCGATCAGATCATATTCATTGGAACCTGTGACAAGCACTCTGATCATGTCTCCTGTCATGTATTCCTTCTCTCCCGCGTCAAAATAGAGATAACCGTCCACATCGGGAGCATCCATATAGGTCCGCCCCACGTAAATGTTTCCTTCCTCATCGGGGAGCCGGCCTTCCACCATCACGGAAAGCTCTCTGCCTTTTTGTCCGGCTGCCTTCCGGAATGCATTTTTCTGCTGCAGAAGCATGATTTCCTCACGCCTCTTCTGCTTTACGGATTCTTCCACCTGATCTGGTCTTTCCGCCGCCGGTGTACCCTCCTCCCGGGAATAACAGAACACTCCCAGCCGGTCGAAATTTGCTTTTTTAACAAAATCCAGGAGGTTTCTGTGATCCTCCTCCGTTTCCCCCGGAAAACCGCTGATCAGAGTGGTCCTCAGTACAGCGTCCGGTATCTTTTTCCGGATGGCGGCGATCACCCGTTCCAGCTCTGCCCGGTCAGTCCTCCTGCCCATGGCTTTCAATACGGGATCGGAAGCATGCTGAATGGGGATGTCAAAATAGTGACACACCTTGGGAAGGGAAGCCATGGCCTCCAGGAGCTCTTCTGTGATCTCTTCCGGATACATGTACATCACACGGATCCATCGGATTCCTTCGATCCCGGAAAGTTTCTTAAGAAGTGCTGTCAGCGACTTTTTCCCGTACAGGTCTTTTCCGTAAACGGTAGTCTCCTGCGCCACAAGGATGAGCTCCTTCACTCCGCGTTCCGAAAGCGCTTCCGCTTCCTTCACAAGATCTTCCATGGGAACGGAACGGTAGTGACCTCTGAGGTGCGGTATGATGCAGTAGGTGCACATCTTGTCGCAGCCTTCCGCGATCTTTAAGTACGCGAAGTGTCCGCCCGTGGTCACGATCCTGTCGGTTATATGTTCACCGAAAAGGCGATCCTGCAGTTCTCCGTTCGTTATCACACGGGTCACCTCCGGGATCTCCTTTTTTATCTCGTCCTTATATCGCTCCGCCAGGCAGCCGGCAACGATCAGCTGGGCCGCCTGTTTTTTGGCCTCTGCCATCTCCAGGATCGTCTGCACCGACTCGTCCTGCGCATCCAGAATAAACGCACAGGTGTTTACCAGGATCACGTCGGCTTCCGAAGGCTCGTCCGTAAGCTCATATCCCCGGTCTGCCGCCATTCGAAGCATTTTCTCCGAATCCGACAGGTTCTTGTCACATCCCAGTGATACCAGATGAAATTTTTTGCTCAATTTCCGTTTCCGCCGTTTTCGATCGTCACTTTTCCCGAGTCAAGTTCTTCCACTGCCAGGGAAAGAGGCTTTATATCCGGCGTTACGATGCGTTCCTGTTCGCCGGCGATGATCTGTCTGGCACGTTTTGCAGCCGCCAGCACGATGGAGTATCTGCTCTTTACTACAGGCTCTTCGCCTTCTTTCACATCCTTGTTTGCCTTGTCCATGAGTTCCATGTAGGTAGGTCTTAACATTGCCATTTCCTTATACCATCCTTTATTTCAAGCTTGCCAGAAGGTCTTTCATTTCCTTCACAAAATCATCCAGATACTTTCCCTGCTGGGAAAGGCGCATGTGCTGATCCTGGATCAGCGAATTGAGGTGTTTTGCCGTTTCCTCCAGATCGTCGTTGATAATGAGATAGTCATAACTCAGCGCATCGTCTTTTTCTTTAATGGACTGCGTAAGTCTCTTGATGACCACATCCACGGATTCCGTACCGCGGCCCGAAAGGCGTTCTGCCAGTTCCCTGGCGGAAGGTGCCGTTACGAAGATAAGGACAGCTTCCGGATACTGCTTCCTGATCTGGCGGGCGCCGTTCACGTCGATCTCTAGGATCACGTCTTTGCCGTTTTCCAGGTTTCCAAGCACCGGCTCCTTCGGCGTTCCGTAGAAGTTGCCGACGTATTCGTTATATTCCAGCAGAGCATCCTCTGCGATCAGCTTTTCAAAGGTCTCCCGATCGACAAAGTAATAATCCTTTCCGTCCACTTCGCCCTCTCTCGGTTTCCTGGTGGTGGCAGACACGGAGTAGGCGTAATCATACTCTGCAAGAAGCTTTTTCGTAAGTGTGCTCTTTCCTGCTCCGGAAAAACCGGAAAGCACCACCAGAAGTCCTTTTCCCTTTACAAATCCCGTGTGCTTACTCAATGTTCTGTACCTGCTCTCTCACTTTTTCGATCTCTGTCTTCAGGGCAATGGCTGTGTCCGCAACAGAAAGGCTGTTTGCTTTGGAAAGCGTGGTGTTTGCCTCCCGGTTCATCTCCTGGGCAATGAAATCCAGTTCCCTGCCGCAGGGGCCTCCTTTCTGAAGCTTCTGCTTCATGGACGCGATGTGGCTCTTCAATCTTACCATTTCTTCATCCGTGCAGACTTTGTCCGAATAGATGGTCACTTCCGTAACGATCCGCGCCTCATCTGCAGAAAGTCCTGTTTCCTTCAGTGTTTCCGTCAGTTTGCTGTACAGTTTCTGACGGTAGGTATCCACCACTGACGGGCTCAGGCCCTCAATGATCCTTACATAGTCCTCCATGGCGGACAGTTTTCCCAGAAGGTCTTCTCTGAGCCGTTCTCCTTCTTCTTCCCGTGCCCTGCGGAAATCGGCAAAAGCCTCTCTGGCTACCGGTTCCAGCATGGCAAGGAGCTTTCCTTCGTCATCGGAGGATTCCTCCATGGAGAACACTTCGGGAAACCTGCCCAGGACCGAAGCCGAGATCTCGTTCTTCAGTCCGAATTCCTCTGCCATCTGCTGCAGGTATTTCAGATACTCGCCGGCGATCTCTTTGTTGAAAAGAAGCTTCTTGCTTCCTTCGGAATAATCCTCATAGGACACGTAGATATCAGTCTTTCCCCGTTCCATGTATTCCTTCAGGATCTGGCGAAGCTGTGCTTCCAGACAGTTGAATTTCCGGGGCATCTTAACAGAGAGATCCAGATACCGGTGATTTACCGATTTGATCTCCACCTGAAGGCGATACTCTTCCGTTACTTTTTCGGCTCTTCCGAAGCCGGTCATGCTGCAGATAGGGTTCATAGGTCATTCCTTCGCATAATAAGTTAACTTAAAATATATCACAAAACCTGTTTTGGTTCAACGAGAATGGAATAATTCGTATGGTATACCACAAATCCTTTCGGAGCGCCGGGGACTTTTTTCAGTTCTTTTCTGCGGACGTAATCCACTTCTATCCTGCCGCCGTCTTTTCCGGCCCGGGAATACCCCGCGGCAAGTGCCGCCGCTTCCATACATGTCCTGTCGGGAAGTTCTCCGGGACCCGTTTTTACGATCACATGAGAACCGGGGATCTTTTTGGCATGGAACCACCAGTCATCCGGGCCCGCCATCTGAAAATCCAGTTCCTCGTTCTGTTCGTTGTTCCGCCCCACGTAGATATCCAGTCCATCGGAAGAAACAAAGTGCAGAGGAGCCGTTTTCTTTTCTTCTTTCCTGACGCGTTCCGGCTTTTCATTCCGCCGGATGAATCCGGCTGCGGCCATTTCGCCCCGGATGCTTCTTAAGTCCGCCTCGTTTTCACACAGAGAAAGCGCTCCAAGAATGGATTCCAGCTGATAAAGCGCAGATGCGGTCTCTTCCACCTGTTTTTCCAGCGCTTCCCTGGTACGCTTCAGTTTCTGATATCTGTCAAAGTATTTTTTCGCGTTCTGAAGCGGTGACAGATCTTTATCCAGCGGGATCGTGATCAGCGCATCGCCGTCATAATAATTTGTGCATCGAAATTCCGTCTGTCCCGCATCCTGACCGTATCCGAAAGCATTGAGGAGTTCTCCCCACAGTCTGTACTTTTCCTTTTTTTCCGTATCCGCCAGCTGTTTTTCCTGAAGTTCCAGCTTTCTTGCGTTTCGTTCGATCAGATTCTTTAAGGTGAGCCGGATATCCTCGGACTTCGCACGGATCCGGTTTTCCACAGCCTTGTTTTCAAAAAACGTCCTTACGACTTCGGACATGGAGTCAAAGTACCTTGCGGTAAATGCTCCGCCTTCCAGGGAACGTAACCGCACAGCGGCAAACTCTGCCGGTCTTTTGTTCTCATAGACGATGTTCGGTTGGAAAACTTCTTTCTCTGCATCCGAAATGAGCCGCTCCCGTTCCTGCGTCAGCCGTTCCCGTTCTTCACCGGTCAGCTCATCGGCAGGGATGCGTGTGTCCACCCCGGCACGAAAGGCGATCTCCTCATCCATCACCTTTCCCAGCCCCCTGTGCGTCGTCACGGGGATAAAATATTTCCTTCCGGGAAGCACCTCCCGCAGCGAACTTGTAAGCGCGGAGACATGCTTGATGCTGTCAATGATGACGTCATCCTTTCCGAGAAGGATGATGTTGGAGTGGCGCCCCATAAGTTCACAGACAAACTTCTTTTCTCCCCGGTCCCCCATTTCATCCATGTGCTCAATGGTAAAAATGATGATCCGCTCCAGTCCGGGTGCCTGTTCCACTTTCACGATCCTTCCGCCGCCGATATGTTTTCTGAGCGCCATGCAGAATCCCGGTGCCGTTACGGGAGAAAGCGTGTTTTCTGTCTCCAGGCACACGAAAGGAACGGAAGCATTGGCACTTAAGCGAAGGTAGACCGGCTTTCTGTTTACCTTCAGAGTAAAAAGCAGCTCATCCTTTTCAGGCTGAGCCACTTTACTAATACTTCCGTTAAGGATCTTTTGTTTCAGTTCACTGACCGTGGCCGCGACCACGACACCGTCATAAGCCAAATTATTCCTCTTCCCAGTTGGTATAGTACTGCTGTACGTCGTCATCTTCGTCCAGCATGTCCAGCGTACGTCTTAAGTTCTTTACAGACTGTTCATCCGTTACGGAAACGGTATTCTGCGGGATCATGGCAACTTCTGCGGAAATAAGCGGAACGTTCGCCTTGTCCAGCGCTTCATGCACGGCATCGAAATCCTCGGGTGCAGTGAGGATCTCAAAAGAATCTTCATCTTCCTTCATATCTTCCGCGCCGGCATCCAGCACAAGCATCATCAGCTCGTCTGCATCCATGTCGCACTCTTCCTTGTCCACGAAGATCTGACCCTTTTTATCAAACATGAACGAAACGGAATTCTGCGCACCGATGGATCCCTGTCCTTTCGTAAATGCGTTCTTCACGTTGGCTGCCGTTCTGTTCTTATTGTCGGTAAGCGTATCAACAATGATGGCTACCCCGCCGGGGCCGTAACCTTCATAACGAAGTACCTGGTAGGTAACGTCGTCACCGCCGCCGGCTGCCTTCTTGATGCCTCTTTCAATGGTCTCATTGGGCATATTGTTGGCTTTTGCCTTCTGAATGGCAAACTTCAGTTTAAAGTTATTGTTGGGATCGGGGCCGCCCTCTTTTACGGCAATGGCGATCTCACGGCCGATGATGGTGTAGATCTTGCCCTTGGCAGCGTCGTTCTTTTCTTTTTTCGCTCTGATATTGGCAAATTTTGAATGTCCTGACATAGTATATATACCCCTTTGGATTTTTGCGGAATCATTTTACCATAACGTCCGTATGATTTCAATCATCATCCCATTCCTTCATACAAAAGGATTGTAAAATCTGGATCCGCTGATAAAAATGCCGGCGATCGACACCAGGAAAAGCAGCGCGCATCCCGCCATGGCGATATAATCCCATTTAACGAATCTTCTGGCCACGTACCAGGTGCGTTTTTTATTCTTTCCGAATCCTCTGAGCTCCATGGCATTGGAGATCACCTCGATCCGGTCCATGGATGACATGATGAGCGGGATCAGTATGGTCGAAGCAGATCTCAGACGATTGATCAGAGACTCTTTTTTACTCATTTCAATGCCTCTTGCCTGCTGGGCCTGTGAGATATCCACGTATTCCCTCTGGATATCCGGGATATACCGGAGGGTAAGCGCCACCGCATAGGAGATCTTGTAGCTCACGCCCACCTTGTTTAAGGAAGCGGCAAACTCGCTGGGATCCGTGGTGGTGATGAACAGAAGGATCATGGGGATCTGAGACAGATATTTGAGGATCAGATTAAAATGGTAAAACAGCTGTTCTTCTGTGAGCGCATATCTGGCATTGCCGCCGATGATCACGTGCTTCGTTCCGTAGATCGTACACCCGTGCTGGGGAGAAAACAAAAATACGGTAAGATTGTTGAGCACCATGAAAGCAAAGGTGGCAATGAGCATGACTTTCACGTCGCGGAATCTGATTTTTGAGACCCTGAACAGAAGGAGCGATATAACGGGCATAAGGATCAGAAGCCTGGTATCATAAGTCACCATGGCGGCAAAGGTCCAAAGCACCGTACAGATCAGCTTCGTGGCGCCTGTAAGCTTATGGATGGGCGACGGACGGTCAATGTAATTGAACAGGTTGATCATTTGCCCCTCCTTTGTCTCTCACAGGAAATGAAATGTTCCGTGAAAGCTCTGCCGTCATCAATGCCGCAAAGAAGCGCCAGCGTATACAGACTGGTCTCTTTTAAGCTTGCCTTTTCCACCAGTTCCGGATCCGTAAGGACCGCCGCCGGTGTGGTATCCGCGCAGATCCTTCCTCCGGTGACCACGATGGCTCTTCTGCAGTATTCCAGCATCAGATGCATATCGTGGGTGATCATGAGTACCGTTACTCCCTGATCGTTCAGTTCCCTGAGGAACTCCATGATCTCCGTATAATGCCGGTAGTCCTGACCGGCTGTAGGTTCATCCAGTATAATGACCTCCGGGTCAAGTGACAGAATGGACGCAATGGTCACCCTTTTTTTCTGACCGAAGCTGAGGGCTGAAATGGGCCATTTGCGGAATGGATACAGCCCGCAGATGCGTAAAGTATCCTCCACGCTCTTTGTGATCTCATCTTCGGGCTTTTTTCTCGTTGTAAGCCCCAGGGCTACCTCTTCCGCGATCATCACCTTGGAGATCATCTGGTTGGGATTCTGCATCACATATCCGATATGGTCGGCGATCTCCTTGATGGAAAGCCCGGACAGATCGCATTCTTCCCTCACGCCGTCATTCTCATGGGTAAAGATCGTTCCCTGCTGTTGGCGCAGGAATCCGCAGATCACCTTTGCCAGGGTGGATTTTCCCGCGCCGTTCGTTCCCACGACGGAGATCATCTCCCCTTTCTTCACTTCAAAGGAAACGTCTTTAAGTGCCTGAAAACCGTTATCATAAGTGAAAGATACGTTTTTCACCGACAGCAGCGGTTCCCCTTCTGCAGGCAGCTCTTCTTCCCTGCCGGCTCCGTACCAATCCTTCACTCTTTTGATATCCTCATCGGAAAGTACCATGTGTTCCAGGGAATCCGGGTGCATTTCCGGCGTGATCTTTATCCCGGCGTACTTCAGCGCCGTAAGGTATAAAGGTTCCCGGATGCCGTATTTCGGGAGAAGATCCGTGGAAAGAAGCTCATCGGGAGTCATGTTGGCAGCGATGGTGCCTTCCGACATGAGGATCACTCTGTCCACGGGGCGGCACAGCACGTCTTCCAGACGGTGCTCGATGATGATCACCGTTGCCCCCGTCTTTTTCTGGATCTCATCGATCAGCGCAATGGATCTTTTTCCGGTTGCAGGGTCCAGATTTGCCAAAGGCTCGTCAAACAGAAGGATGGGAACGTTATCCACCATCACTCCCGCCAGAGAGACTCTCTGCTTCTGTCCTCCGGAGAGTTCATTGGGAGCATGCCTCAGATGATCTGAAACGGATACGATGGAAGCCGTTTCTTTCACTGTCCGGATAAGATCCGACTGCGGTACGCAGTCATTCTCCAGGGCAAAAGCAATGTCCTCCGCCACGGTAAGACCCACGAACTGCCCGTCGGAATCCTGAAGGACAGTACCCACCATTTTTGACATCTCAAAAATGCTCAGGTCCTTTGTTTCTTTTCCGCAGACGGTAAGCGATCCGGAGATATCCCCGCGATATGAGAACGGGATCAGCCCGTTGATGCAATGGGCTATGGTACTTTTTCCGCACCCCGAAGGTCCGCAGATCAGGACCTTCTCTCCTTTTTTTACATCAAAACTGAGCCCACGCAGTGTGGGCTCAGCCTGTGATTGATATTTCCACGAAAAGTTCCGGAATTGTATCAATGTTTCTGACATTAATCTTCCTTCTTAAGAGAACCTGCCTTCGGCTTTGCCTTTGCATAAGCGATGCAGAGCAGCGTTCCGATAATGGCCGTGGTCACTGCGTTGGAGATACCGGAAACAAGTCCTTGTGCGAAAAGTTTTTCCACGGGTTCCTGATAAATGAGGATATCCAGAACGGGAGCGACCAGACCCCAGCAGATGATGTGGCATACAAGCTGTGAAACGTTAAAGCGGATGATCTCTGCCTTGCCGAACTCTCCGCCTTCCAGATCGATCTTCTTTGTGGCAATACCCATCAGAAGTCCGAAAACGCCGGAAGCAATGACCCAGCTCCACCAAACGCCCCAGCCTGCCGCAAAGTCAACAAGCGCGTGGCCGATGAAGCCTGCAAGAAGTCCTGCGACCGGTCCGAAAAGAACTGCCACGAAAGCAAGAACTCCGTACTGGATGGTAATGCTGGTGTTGGGTACAGGGCTGGGGATCGCAATGAAGCGCCCGCAAACGAAGAACAGTGCTGCACCAACAGCGATCGCGACTACTGTCTTAACTGAAAACTTTTTCATACCTACCTCCATTGATTTACTTTTTGAAAACTGATGCGCCAGTTGTTACCTATTCCTATATTGTATGCCTTGGCGAAATAGCCTTTATTGATGGCCACGGCAATGCATCCCAGAGAATTCATGTAAACCAGCGGTTCTCCCGTATACACGTCTGCAAATGATCTTGCATACTGCATGGTATTCTTGTATACGATGCGCCTGTCAGTGGAAACGGTAACTTCCACCCTTTCCCCAAATCCGATGCCCAGTGACTTGAACATTTCCTTCGGAACATTTGTCCAGAGACTTCCGAACCGTACGTCCAGCACGTCGATGGTCCCTTCAATGCTCCCATCCTCTTGGATACAGGGATCCGAGGTGGGAAGGACCACTACGGAATCCGCAGGGACTTTTTCTCCGATCAATTCAAAAGAAAGTTTCTCTGAAGCCAGCTTCGCACCGGTAAATGCGTAAACATCCCTGCCGTAAAAAGTAAAGGACTCTTCAGAACCGCGGATCCGGTTTTTGCACTCGTCCAGTTCCCTCGCTTCTTCGATCAGGCCTCTTTTTGCCAGGAACGTAAGCGTTCCGTTATCCGGTGTCACCACGTACTTATCGCCGCGGATCCTTACCACGATGCTTCTTCTGCTTCCGCCTACCCCGGGATCCACCACGGATACGAAGACCGTACCTGAAGGCCAGTAATCAACAGTCTGTAAAAGGCGGTATGCGCCTTCCCAGATATTGAACTGCTCGATCTCGTGCGTAATGTCAAAAATGCGAAGATCAGGTTCCACACCAAGGGCCACGCCGTACATGGCACTGACTGCTCCGTCCGCAAGTCCGAAATCTGTCTGAAAAACCAGTGGTCTCATCTTTCGCCTCCAAAAATCACTCTATCATTTTATGTTTTTGAAGGTGTAAAGTCAAGAAAAAAAGACCGGTCTTTCGACCGGTCTCTGGTTTAAAATCAATACATTCCGGGAGCGCCGCCTGCAGGCATAGGGGGCTCGGGTTCCTTGATCTTTGCGACCACGGATTCCGTAGTAAGAAGTGTAGAGGCTACGGATACAGCGTTCTCCAGGGCGGAGCGGGTGACCTTTGCGGGATCAATGATCCCTGCTTTGATCATGTCAACGTATTTCTCATTGTATGCGTCGAAGCCGACACCCTTCTTTGCTTCCTTTACCTTGGAAACGATCACGCTGCCGTCAAGGCCGCCGTTTTCAGCGATACGATAGAGCGGAGCATCCAGTGCCTTCAGAACGATCTGCGCACCGGTCTTCTCATCGCCTTCCATCTTCTTAAGAAGAGCTTCCACTGCCTTGGTGGCGTGGATGTATGCCGTTCCGCCGCCGGCAACGATACCTTCCTCTACGGCTGCACGGGTGGCATTCAGAGCGTCCTCCATGCGGAGCTTTGCTTCCTTCATTTCCGTTTCGGTTGCTGCGCCGACTCTGATCACGGCAACGCCGCCTGCGAGCTTTGCAAGTCTTTCCTGAAGCTTTTCCTTATCGTAATCGGAAGTGGTCTCTGCGATCTGTGCCTTGATCTGACCCACTCTGTCTGCGATAACCTTTCTGTCGCCCATACCGTCCACGATCACCGTGTTGTCCTTGGTGGACTTGGCGGTCTTTGCGCGTCCGAGCATTTCTACAGTAGCGTCCTTAAGTTCCAGACCGACCTCTTCGGAGACCACGGTACCGCCGGTAAGAACAGCGATATCCTTGAGCATTTCCTTTCTTCTGTCGCCGAATCCGGGAGCCTTAACTGCCACTACCTTGAAGGTGCCTCTTAAGGAGTTCACGATCAGTGTGGTAAGAGCCTCGCCTTCCACATCCTCTGCGATAATGAGGAGCTTTGCGCCCATCTTTACGATGTTCTCAAGCAGAGGAAGGATATCCTGGATATTGGAGATCTTTTTATCCGTAATGAGGATGTAGGGATCGTCCAGAACGGCTTCCATCTTTTCCATATCAGTGCACATGTAGGCGGAAAGATAGCCGCGGTCAAACTGCATGCCCTCTACCAGGTCAAGCTCTGTCTTCATGGTCTTGGACTCTTCAATGGTAATGACGCCGTCCTTGGAGACTTTTTCCATGGCATCGGCTACCATTTCACCAACGGCATCATCAGATGCGGAAATGGCTGCCACACGTGCCATCTGCGCCTTATCGGATACCACCTGAGCTTCTCCGATAATGGTCTGTACGGCTGCATCCAGAGCTTTCTTCATGCCCTTTCTCATTACGATGGGGTTGGCGCCTGCCGCCAGGTTCTTCATTCCCTCGTTGATCATTGCCTGTGCAAGGACCGTTGCCGTTGTGGTTCCGTCGCCGGCCACGTCATTGGTCTTTGTGGCAACTTCTCTCACAAGCTGTGCGCCCATGTTTTCAAATGCGTCTTCCAGCTCCACTTCCTTGGCAATGGTAACGCCGTCGTTGGTAATAAGAGGAGTTCCGAACTGCTTGTCAAGAACTACGTTTCTGCCCTTGGGGCCTAAAGTTACTCTGACGGTATCTGCAAGCTTGTTAACGCCTGCTTCCAGGGCCTTTCTGGCCTCGGTTCCGTATTTAATGTCTTTTGCCATATTTTAATTCCTCCGGATCTTATTTGATAATTGCAAGAATGTCAGACTGCTTCACGATAAGGTACTTCTCACCGTCCAGTTCCACTTCCGTTCCTGCATATTTGGAATAAACCACTTTATCGCCGGGTTTTACCTGCATTTTCACTTCCTTGCCGTCAACGATACCGCCGGGGCCTGCTGCGATCACTTCGCCCTGAGCCGGCTTTTCCTTATCCTGTCCGGTAAGAACGATGCCGGAAGCAGTAGTCTCTTCTGCCTGAAGCTTCTTAAGGACCACTTTGTCATCTAAAGGTACTAACTTCATATTGTAAAGCCTCCTAAACTTTGTTTGAAATAATAAGCGGCCTTCCGACCGACTGGTTTCATTATATCGTATTGTGTTAGCACTGTCAATAGTTGAGTGCTAAAGAATTGGATATTCTTTCAGTGGGTTTTATGATACAATATTTTCATAAAAAAGGAAAGGAATTCATTATGGGCGTAGTCAGCATTTTTACAGACGGAGCTGCCAAAGGAAATCCCGACGGTCCCGGCGGATATGGCGTTGTACTGCAGTATACAGATAAGGAAGGGACGCTTCACGAAAAAGAGCTTTCTCAGGGCTATATGAAGACTACCAACAACCGTATGGAGCTGATGGCCGCCATTGCCGGCCTGGAAGCTCTCAATCGTCCCTGCATGATCGACCTGTATTCAGATTCCAAATATCTGGTCGATGCCTTCAACCAGGGCTGGGTGGCCAACTGGGTAAAGCACGACTGGAAACGGGAACGACTGGGTCCCGTGAAGAACACCGATCTCTGGAAACGTCTCCTAAAAGATCTGGAGCCTCATAAAGTAAACTTCATCTGGGTCAAGGGACACGACGGTCATCCGGAAAATGAACGCTGCGACTCTCTTGCATCCCATGCGGCTCTCTCCCGCGACCTTATCCGGGACGAAGGATATACCGGCTGATCCCAAAGGATAAGTCACAGATCAAGTACGGCATAAAAAAAGGACTGTCTTCCGACAGCCCTTTTTTACATTTCATTTCGTTATGATCAAGCTTCCTTCTTGGATGTTACGATGGTAATGGTCCAGTAGATCGCAAGGATCACAGCAGGGATCACATAGCATACCGTCTTTACATCGTAGCTTCCGTCCACGGGTGAAAGGAAATCGATGAGCTGTCCGGCAAAGATGAATGCCATGGCAACGGGAACGATGAACTTGATGCAGATGGTATAGAACATGTCGAAGAAACCGGGCTTTGCACTTACGTGCACTTCGTCCAGGATGAACTTCGGCTTAAGTTCCCAGCCAAAGCACAGAGCGCAGAGCATAGCGCCCAGAGGCATTGCAACGCCTTCTGAGAAGAAGTCCATGAAGTCAAGCCAGCAGTCATTCCACGTAGCATAGATAGGAGTATCGATCCAGCCAAACAGATTTGCAGGAGCAATGCCGGTGTTTCCAAGGCAGCATGCTGCAACCAGAGAAGCTTCCGCCATGATAGCGACGGATACCCAGAGGGTGACCTTGGTACGGTCTACTTTCTTGCCCTTCTCTGCAGCTCTGTCAAGGAAGAAGGTAGCCATAACTTCCATCAGTGAAATAGCGGAAGAAATAGCGGCGATCAGAACCAGAGCATAGAAGATAACACCGAACAGCGGTCCGAAGGTACCCATCTCTGCGAATACGTCCTGAAGAGTTACGAACAGAAGCTTGGGACCGTTCAGAGTGATGTCTGAAACTGCCACGCCCTTGGAAAGGCCGTTTGCCACGGCTGCGGGAATAACAGCGATACCTGCCATCAGAGCTACCAGAGTATCGGAGAAAACGATAACGCCGGAGTTCTTTATCAGGTTCTCCTTCTTGTCAAGGTAGGAACCGTAGGTGACCATGGCACCCATAGCCAGTGACAGCGAGAAGAACATCTGTCCGCCTGCCGTACCGAGTACGGAGATGAAATCGGGAGCTTCCTTGATGAAGCCTGCCTTTACGGCATATCCGGGAACGAACATGAACTTGAGTCCTTCCTCAGCGCCGGGAAGGGTAAGTGCACGAACGATGATGATGCAGAGCATCACGAACAGTGCGGGCATGCCGATCTTGTTGAATTCCTCGATTCCGCCGGAAACGCCGCCCTTAACGATCACCATGCAGATCACCATGAATACTGCGGTAAAGATCACGCAGCCCCAGGGAGAGGTAAGCATGGCACCAAAGGTGCTGCCGCCGGAAACATCGCCGAACATGGAGTTGTGAACGCCAAAGCCGAGCTCTGCCATGTTCAGGGACATGTACTGGATGCAGTAGCCGCCAAGTACGGAATAGAAGCTCATGATGAGGAACGGAGCAATGATACCCAGCCAGCCGATCCATTTGAATTTCTTGGATACGCTTCTGTAGGCATCTACGACGCCCTTACCGGTCTTACGACCAAGGGCAAGCTCGGAAACCATAACGACCAGACCTACCAGGATCGCAAGGCCTGCATAAACAATGAGGAAAGTAAATCCGCCGCACTTACCCATCTTGTACGGAAAACCCCAGATATTTCCAAGGCCTACCGCAGAACCGATGGCTGCAAGCAGGAAGCCGATATTACTGCCCCAGGTACCTCTTTTTTCTTCCATAGAAAAAATACCCCCTAATAATAATGGACCGATTATATCGTTAATCGGTCCGATTGTCAAACATTTCGAGAAATTTTTATGAATTTTGTTCAATATTACCCCAGTATCGTCTCATCCTTATCTTTCCGCTCACGGATGATGAACCGGATGGGCGTACCCGCAAAGCCATAGGCCTCCCGGAACTTGTTTTCGATGTATCTCTGATAGGAGAAATGGAACAGTTCCTTCACGTTTACGAAGAAAATGAACGTGGGAGGCTTTACACCCGCCTGTGTCACATAGAAGATGCGGAGCCTCTTTCCTTTGTCTGAGGGCGGCTGCTGCAGCGCCGTTGCTTCTGCCACGATCTCGTTCAGTACGCCGGTCTGCACTCTGAGGCACTGGCTCTGCCGCACTTTGTCGATCTCATCGTAAAGTTTTACCAGTCTCTGACCGGTAAGCGCCGATACGAACAGGATATCCGCGTACAGCATGAAAGGAAGCTTGGAGCGGATCTCTTCCGTAAATTTCTTCACGGTCCTGTCGTCTTTATCCGGCACAGCGTCCCATTTGTTGACCACAATGATCATTCCCTTGCCGCGGTCGTGTGCGATGCCGGCGATCTTTGCGTCCTGCTCTCCTATCCCTTCCGCCCCGTCAATGACAAGCACCACGATATCCGCTCTGTCAATGGCTGCCACAGCACGGATAATGGAGAACCGTTCGATCTCTTCCTTGATCTTTGACTTTCTGCGAAGCCCCGCTGTATCGATGAACGTATAGTACTCCCCGTGATACTTCACTTTGGAATCCACAGCGTCTCTGGTGGTTCCCGCAATATCGGAAACGATCATCCGGTCTTCTCCCAGGAGGCGGTTCACGATGGAAGATTTTCCTGCATTCGGCCTTCCTACGATCGCCACTTTCACGGAATCATCCTCTTCCGAGCTCCCACCTGCAGGCGGGAAGTGCTTCACCACTTCGTCCAGCATATCGCCGATGCCTGTTTTTCCCTGGGAAGACACCGGCATGGGATCGCCAAGACCCAGGTTATAAAACTCGTATACGTCATTTACCTGTTTCAGGTAGTTATCCACCTTGTTGACGCAGACGACCACGGGTTTTCCGGAACGGCGCAGCATATCTGCCACCTGATGATCCATGTCCGTAAGCCCTGTTTTGATATCCACCATAAAAATGATCACATCCGCGGTATCGATGGCGATCTGGGCCTGTTCCCGCATCTGCTTCAAAAGTACGTCAGAAGAATCCGGCTCAATGCCGCCGGTATCAACAAGGGTAAATTCCCTGCCTTCCCAGTCACACTCCGCATAGATCCTGTCACGGGTCACGCCCGGCGTATCCTTTACGATACTCAGATCCTTCCCGCAAAGCGCGTTGAATAACGTGGATTTTCCCACGTTTGCACGTCCTACTATGGCTACGATCGGTTTACTCATACAATAATTACCTTACCTGATAGAATTACTGTGATTCTACCATAAATGCACATACTTTAGTACAATTTTTTCATAACTTGCAATTGAAAGAGCGAACATATGATGTTAAACTAACATTAACATATAAAGTAGAGGGGCTTGTTATGGCAGATATCTATTCCAATCAGAACGTACCGGCTGCACCTTTGAAGATCGCCGCTCATGTCAGCGCCCGGTCTCTTGCGGAAGAAGTAGACGCTTCCCTTGTGGAAATGCGGCGTAAAGCCTATGCTTCCATGAATGACAGTCAGCGTGACTCTCTTCTATTGCGCGGTTTCAGCCCTGATACTTTTCTTCTGAATCTGAGCTGTCCCAGATTCGGCAGCGGTGAAGCAAAAGCCGTCGTTGCCGATTCCGTACGCGGCGTGGATGAATTCGTCATCGCGGACATCACCAACTACTCCAACACATACAACGTAAACGGCTTCCTGAATCACATGTCACCCGACGACATCTACCAGGACTTAAAGCGCATCATCGGCGCCACTGCGGCCAGGGCGCACAGAGTTAACGTGATCATGCCCTTCCTGTATGAATCCAGACAGCACAAGAGAACGAAACGTGAGTCTCTGGACTGCGCCATGGCTCTTCGGGAACTGAAGCTCATGGGAGTAAAGAACATCATTACCTTCGATGCCCACGATCCCCGTGTACAGAACTCCATCCCGCTTTCCGGATTCGATAATTTCATGCCCACATACTCTTTTGTAAAAACGCTTCTTAAGAGATATCCCGACATGGAGATCAACAAGGACACCATGATGGTGATCTCTCCGGATGAAGGTGCCATGGACAGATCCGTGTACCTTGCCAACAACCTGGGCGTGGACATGGGCATGTTCTACAAGCGCCGTGATTATTCCAAAGTGGTCAACGGCCGCAACCCCATCGTAGCTCATGAATTCCTGGGCAATTCCGTAGAAGGTAAGACGGCACTTATCGTTGATGACATGATCTCCTCCGGCGAGTCCATGCTTGACACCGCCAAGGAGCTGAAAGAGCGGAAAGCATCCAAGGTCATCGTGTGCTGCACCTTCGGTCTGTTTACCGCCGGCTTCGAAAAGTTTGATGAATTCTACGAGAAAGGCTATATCGACTCCATCATCACTACGAATCTGAATTACAAGCCCATGGAGATCTATACGAAGAAATGGTACGAGGAAGCCAACTGTTCCCAGTATCTTGCCTCCATCATCAATTCCTTCAACTATGACGTGTCCATGCAGGCCGCGACACTTGGTACGGAAAGGATCCAGAAGCTTCTCAACAGACAGAGGGGCGACTACAGCTATACCGGAAAGATCGGTTGAAGAAAATAAAATAAAGAGATTCAAAAAAGGCATCCGCAAGGATGCCTTTTTTACATAACAGCTTTGATCTTTTCCCTTATTACTCTTCTTTTTCCTCAATGGTAAGAACGCTGGAAAAGCCGGTCATTTCAAATACTTCCATGATGTCGGAATTCACGTTCCTGATCACCATGGTGCCGCCCTTTGCGTTCATGGTCTTCTGTGAAAGAAGAAGAACTCTGAGTCCTGCAGAAGATACGTACTCAAGCTTGTTGAAATCATATACAAGCTCGGTAACATCTCCCAGTTCTGAACCGACTACAGCGTCAAGAGAAGGAGCCGTGGTGGTATCCAGTCTTCCTTCCAGAGCGATCGTCATCTTGCTGCCTTCTTTTGTTTTAATGATCTCCATAATAGGCCTCCTGTCATTATCTGATCCGTGTCAGTAATACTTGACAAACGTTAAAACATTTTTTCCGTTTTCATAGGAATAGGTAACTTCGTCCATGGATTGTTTCACCATAAAGATCCCCAGACCGCCGATATCCCTGTCCTCTGCTGAAAGAGTCACGTCCGGATCGGAGCGTTCCAGCGGATCAAAGGGGATACCTGAATCCTCGATCCTGATCTTTACTTTTCCATCGCCGGCCTCGATCCCTACTCTGGCAGGACCAACACCATCGGGATACGCATAATGCGCCACATTTACGAAGATCTCTTCCAGTGCAATATTCACCTGCATGATGACCTTCATGGGGCATCCGGCCTTATTCATCTCTTCTTCCACGAAGTCCAGGACTTCCGGAAGCCGGTCAATACTGGCCTCAAAATCTTTTTCCATATATTCTGACATGATCACCTGTCGGAAAACCCGGGTCTCGGGAGCAAGCTCCCAAGACCCAATTGATTGAATTGATTATTCCTCACCCTTGTAAAGCTCTACAAGACCTTCCAGGTACTTTCTTCTTGCCTGTGCATCAGCAAGGTTCTGTGCCTGAAGCATTGCTGCTCTTTCCTTGTTCTTAAGAGCAAGTGATGAATAACGTACCTCACCGTTCAGGAACTCGTTGTGTTTATCGAAGTTCGGAGCCTTGGAATCCAGTGAGAACTTATCCTTTGCCAGCGGATTGAAGCGGAAGTTGTACCAGTAACCGCACTCTACTGCCAGTTTCTCCTCTTCCTGTGCCTTGCCCATGCCCTTGCGGATACCATGGTTGATGCAGGGAGCGTATGCAATAACAAGTGAAGGTCCGGGATATGCCTCTGCCTCAGCGATAGCCTTGACAGCCTGTGCCATATCAGCACCCATAGCGATCTGTGCTACGTATACATAGCCGTAAGACATTGCCATGGAAGCAAGATCTTTCTTCTTGACCTCCTTGCCGCCTGCTGCGAACTGAGCAACAGCGCCGGGCTGAGTAGCCTTGGAGGACTGTCCGCCGGTGTTGGAGTAAACCTCGGTATCGAATACCATGATGTTGACATCCTTCTTGGAAGCGATCACATGGTCAAGTCCGCCGTAACCGATATCATATGCCCATCCGTCACCGCCGAATACCCAGTTGCTCTTCTTGGAAAGGTAATCCTTGTAGGGAAGGATCTCCTTTGCGCAGTCGCACTTGCACTTCTGCAGTTCTGCGATCAGAGCCTCGGTAGCAGCGCCGTTTGCCTTGCCGTCGTTGTAGGTATCGAGCCAAGCCTGTGCAGCCTTGACTGCGGATTCCTTCTTGCCGTTTGCAGCGATCTCTTCGACCTTGCCCTTCATTCTCTGACGAAGTGCATCCTGAGCCAGGAACATACCGAAACCGAACTCTGCATTATCCTCGAACAGTGAGTTGCACCATGCGGGGCCCTGTCCCTTTGCGTTCACGGTGTAAGGAGTTGACGGTGATGAGTTGCCCCAGATGGAGGAGCAGCCGGTAGCGTTTGCAATGTACATTCTCTCGCCAAACAGCTGAGTGATGAGCTTTGCGTACGGAGTCTCGCCGCAGCCTGCGCATGCGCCTGAGAACTCAAACAGAGGAGTCTTGAACTGAGATCCCTTAACGGTGGTCTCTTTGAACTTCTCAATAACTTCTGCCTTCTCGGGAAGAGTTACGGCATAGTCAAAGCCAGCCTGCTGATAAGCACCGTCAGCCTGCGGAACCATGGTAAGTGCCTTTTCCTTGGCGATACATACGTTAGCGCAGGCGCCGCATCCGGTACAGTCAAGTGCGGAAACGGTGATGGCGAACTTCATGCCGGGCATTCCGGTAAGATCCTTGATCTGCATGTCCTTGGGTGCCTTCTTGGCTTCCGCTTCGGTCATTGCTACCGGGCGAACTGCTGCATGCGGGCAGACAAGTGAACAGAAGTTACATCCGATACACTTGGATGCATCCCATGCGGGAACGTTAACGGCGATGCCTCTCTTCTCGAATGCTGCTGCACCGGAGGGAGTGGAACCGTCTACATACTCAAGGAATGCGGATACAGGCAGGTTCTTTCCTTCCTGTGCATTTACCTTGGACTGGATGTTGTTAACGAAATCAACAACGTCCTTTCTCTTGCCCTTGGCGGTCGGATAATCAAGACCTTCGTCCTTTGCCTTCTTCCAGGAAGCGGGAACCTTTACCTTAACAACGTTCTTTGCACCTGCATCGATAGCTGCCCAGTTGGTCTTAACGACTTCCTCGCCCTTGCGGCCGTAGGTCTTCTTTGCAGCTTCCTTCATGAGGTCAAGAGCCTTCTTCTCCGGAATGATGCCGGTAAGCTTGAAGAATGCGGACTGAAGGATGGTATTGATACGTGTCGGGCCCATGCCGGTCTCGATACCAAGCTTTACAGCGTCGATGGTGTAGAACTGAATGTCATTTTCAGCGATGTACTTCTTTACCTGTCCGGGAAGCTTTTTCTCAAGCTCTTTTTCATCCCACGGGCAGTTAAGAAGGAATGTTCCGCCGGGAACCAGTTCCTGTACCATGTTGTACTTTCTGATGTACTCGGGCTTGTGGCATGCCACGAAGTTTGCGGTGGTGATCAGATATGTGGAATGGATGGGATCCTTACCGAAACGAAGGTGAGACATGGTAACGCCGCCTGACTTCTTGGAGTCATAGTCGAAGTATGCCTGTGAATACATCTTCGTATTGTCGCCGATGATCTTGCAGGAGTTCTTGTTTGCACCTACGGTACCGTCGGCACCGATGCCCCAGAACTTGCAGTTGGTGGTTCCTGCGGGAGTGGTAACAAGGTTCGGACCAAGCTTCAGGGAAAGACCGGTCACGTCATCTTCGATACCGATGGTGAACTGCTTCCTGGTCTTGTTGTTGAATACAGCAACGATCTGGTTGGGAGCGGTATCCTTGGAACCAAGGCCGTAACGTCCGGAGAATACCGGAACATCCTTGAACCTGGAATCCTTAAGAGCTGCCACTACGTCAAGCCACAGGGGCTCGCCGAGAGCGCCGGGCTCCTTGGTCCTGTCGAGGACCTGGATCCTCTTCACAGTCTTGGGAAGAGCTGCGATGAGAGCCTTTGCGGAGAAAGGTCTGTACAGGCGGACCTTGATCACGCCGACCTTCTTGCCCTTCTTCATCAGGTAATCAACGGTCTCCTGAATGGTCTCGTTTACGGAACCCATGGCGATGATAACGACTTCCGCATCCTTTGCGCCATAGTAGTTGAAGAGTTTATACTTGGTGCCAAGCTTCTTGTTGACCTTGTCCATGTAGCTCTGTACGATCTCGGGAAGAGCGTCGTAAGCGCCGTTGCATGCCTCACGTGCCTGGAAGAAAATATCGGGGTTCTGCGCAGAACCTCTCTGGCAGGGATGGTTGGGGTTAAGGGCGTGATCACGGAAAGCCTGAACGGCGTCCATGTCTACCATTTCCTTAAGGTCTTCATAATCCCATGCTTCGATCTTCTGGATCTCGTGAGAAGTACGGAAACCGTCAAAGAAGTTGATGAACGGAACCTTGCCCTTGATGGCAGCACAGTGTGCTACGGGAGTAAGGTCCATGACTTCCTGTACGGAGGATGAGCAAAGCATAGCGCAGCCGGTCTGACGGCATGCGTAAACATCGGAATGATCTCCGAAAATGGAAAGAGCGTGTGTTGCAACCGCACGAGCGGAAACATCGAATACTCCGGGGAGCTGCTCGCCGGCGATCTTATACAGGTTGGGGATCATCAGAAGAAGACCCTGGGAAGCGGTATAGGTCGTGGTAAGAGCACCTGCTGAAAGCATACCGTGAACAGCGCCTGCTGCGCCGGCTTCGGACTGCATCTCAGTGATCTGTACGGGAGTACCGAAAATATTCTGTCTTCCGTCAGTAGCCCACTCATCGGTATACTCCGGCATAACGGATGAGGGGGTGATGGGGAACATAGCTGCTACTTCTGTAAATGCATAAGAAGCATGTGCGGCAGCCTGGTTACCATCCATGGTAATCATTTTTCTTTTTGCCATCGGATAATTCCTCCTAAATATGTTAATAAAAAAGCTGCACGATTAACAGGCACAATATATGCCTTTGTACGTGATTATAACAAATCTTTCCTCTGAAAACAACCTTGTATCTCAAGGAAAGTGTTTCTTTTTTCGACCAATTCATCGATGCGGCTCAGATAATTCCCAATGTCCTTTACGTTTTCAAAGCGCTTTTCCCCGAATTTCGTGGTGGATCCCGCCCCGATGCCGATGACAGGCTGTTTCTCGTCCATCATGATGATGTTGTAAAGACATTCCTTTCCGGGAACGGCATATCCGGTGTTGTCCTGATTTCCCGCCATGTTTTTCTGCCGGTACAGGTAATACGGGACCATGCCCAGGCGCCCGGCAGTCTCTGACCCCATTCTGACCATTTCCGCTGCCTGCTGCCCTTCTGCCCTGTCAAATTCCGTCCAGGGATCATGTTCCGTGGACAGTCTTGCGGCTCTTTTTACAGCCAGGGTATGCACTGTCAGACTGTCCGGCCGCAGATCCTCCACTTCGGAAAGCGTTTTTCTCACATCCTCTGCGTCTTCCCCGGGAAGTCCCATGATCAAATCCATGTTGATATTGTCAAAGCCGGCTTCTCTCGCCTCCCGGAAAGCCCTGACCACATCTTCTGCCGTGTGTCTCCTTCCGATCAGCGAAAGCGTTTTGTCATTCATGGTCTGAGGATTGATGCTGATCCTCTGGACGCCCAGATCTTTCATCACCAAAAGCTTTTCCGGCGTAATGCTGTCAGGTCTGCCGGATTCTACCGTAAACTCGACCCCTTCCATGTCAATGTATGTTTCAAGCAGCCGAAGGAATTTATCCAGGTCCTCTGCTTCCAGCGCCGTCGGCGTTCCGCCTCCCACATACACCGTGGCCGGGCGAAGCTTCCCCGAAGCCATTTTGGCAACGGCTTCCAGTTCCTTTTCCACACAGGAAAGGTACTCTCCGATCCGTTCCCTCCACAGGGAAACGGGATTTGAGGTAAAACTGCAGTAAAGGCATCTGGAGGGGCAGAACGGGATCCCGGCGTACAGGGAATACCACCGGTCCCCGGGGATCCTCTCCATAAGTTCCTTTTCCCTTACGGAAAGTTCCGCGCAGAGCCGGGCCTTTTCGGCGGAGAGTCTGTATTTTTCTCCGAGGATACGTGCCGTTTCTCCGGCCAGCCCCGCAGTATTCAGGATCTTTGCGGCAAGCTTTACGGGCTTTATGCCTGTAAGCGTGCCCCAGGGAAGCTGTTTTCCCGTACGCGCCGCCAGGTGATCATACAGGATCTCTTTGATGAGTGACTTGTCTTCAAATCTTATTCCGGATAATTTTTTTCCGCTCCCCGTTACGAGGCTGTCAACATCCACTTCAAAAGAAGCCTCTGCGCCTTCTTCTCCGGTCAGTTCCTCACCGGGAAAGAAAGCCTGCAGAAGCTCTCTGATATCCTGTTCATATGTCTGATATCCGTTGTTCCTGATATAGATCATCCCACTGACCTTTCCACATCGACCACGCCGGGGATCTGCCGGAGTTTCTCGATCAGCCGGTTCAGTTCCTCTTTTCCTTTGGTTTCAAAATCGATGGTCAGCGTGCCGGTGCCGTTCCTGGCATTCTTTACGCTGATGGAGGTAATGTCGATCTGTTCTTCCGTAAATACCCTTGATACGTCGACCACCATGCCCATACGGTTTTTGCAGTAAAGATTCAGGGACGCAGAATACCTGCTGCCGCCGGTCTCCTCTGTGCTCTCCCATTCCGCTTCAATGAGGCGGTTCCTTTCTTCCGGCGGAAGACCGATCATGTTGACGCAATCCGTTCTGTGGATGGTCACGCCTCTTCCCCTGGTCACGAATCCCACGATCTCGTCGCCGGGTACGGGGTTGCAGCAGTGTGCATAATGAACGGAAACGTCACGGATCCCGCGGATGGTGATCCCGCCGCCGGCATTCTTCCGCTGGCTTCGTCCGGAAGTTTCCTTCTCCACGGCTTCGCGGATGATGTCCTCATCCGTCATATTGGCAGCGTCGTCTTTCCGTTTGGCTTCCTGAAGCTTTGCCACTACCTGCCCCTCTTTGAGGGCGCCGTGTCCGATGGCCGCCAGGACACTTTCCCAGTCCTTCAGCGCGTATTTCTTGAGCACGGCATCCACGTACTCCGGCTTCATCAGTTCCTGCTGATTGTATGCCTTCGTTTTGCAGTAGTTTGCCACGGCATCCCGGCCCTTTATGATATTGTCTTCCTTGTGTTCCGTCTTGAACCAGGCATTGATCTTGTTCTTTGCCTGGGTGGACTTCACGATGTTGAGCCAGTCCATGGAAGGTCCCTTGGAGTTCTGGCTGGTAATGATATCTACCTGATCGCCGTTCTGGATCACGTAATCGATGGGGACCAGTTTTCCGTTGACCCTGGCTCCCACCATGCGGTTGCCCACGGCGGTATGCACCAGGTAGGCGAAATCAATGGGCGTGGAACCGAGGGGAAGCTGTTTCACTTCTCCTTTCGGCGTAAAGCAGTATACTTCATCCGACATCAGATTGAGGTCGGATTTGACCATGTCCAGAAACTCCGTGCCGGATTCCGAATCCTGATTGAATTCCAGCACCTGACGGAGCCAGTTCATCTTTTCCAGCTCTTTGCCGTCCGCCGCTTTTTCGGAGCCGTGCTCCTTATAGTTCCAGTGGGCCGCGATACCATATTCCGCCGTCATGTGCATCTCAAAGGTGCGGATCTGGATCTCAAAGGGAGTTCCGTCTTTGCCGATCAGCGTGGTATGCAGTGACTGATACCGGTTGGGCTTCGGCATGGCGATATAGTCCTTGAATCTTCCGGGAATGGGTTTATACATCTCGTGGATCACGCCCAGTGCCGCGTAACAGTCCTTCACGGTATCCACCAGGATACGGACAGCGAACAGATCGTAGATTTCATCCAGATTCTTGTTCTGCTTGATCATCTTTTTGTAGATGGAGAAGAAATGCTTCACTCTTCCCACTACCGTTGCCTTGATCCCCGCTTCTTTCAGGTGCGTAGATACCTCACGGACGATCCCGGTAATGAACGCATCCCTTTCCTCGCGCTTTAAAGAGATCTTTTCCACCAGCTGATCGTAGATCTCCGGCTCCAGGTACTTTAAGGAAAGGTCATCCAGTTCCACCTTCATCTTGCTGATACCCAGTCTGTCAGCGATGGGGGAATAGATGTCCAGTGTCTCCGTTGCCTTTTCGATCTGTTTTTCTCTCGACTGATACTGAAGTGTCCTTAAGTTGTGCAGACGGTCCGCCAGCTTCACGATCACAACACGGATGTCCTTTGCCATGGCCAGGAACATTTTCCTTAAGTTCTCCGCCTGCATCTCGATCTTGGATTTATCGTAGTTTATGTTGGTCAGCTTGGTGACGCCGTCCACCAGAAGCGCCGCTTCCGGTCCGAATTCCTGCTCGATCTCTGAAAGCTGCACGCCGGTATCCTCTACCACGTCATGCAGCAGAGCCGCCACGATGGTGGGCGTATCCATTCCCATGCCCACCAGGATGATGGCCACGCAAAGGGGATGGATGATATACGGTTCTCCTGACCTTCTCTTCTGATCCTTGTGATGTTCTGCCGCGAAACGGTAGGCTTTTTCCACCACCCCCACGTCTTCCGGCGAGTGATCTTCGGAGAATTTACTGATCAGTTCTTCATGAAGCTCCTCGGGACCGGCATCCGGCTTAAGCTCCGCCAGTCCGTTGGACATGGCCTTGATCTTGTCTTTGTCCAGCGCAAAAGAAGAACCGATATCTGTGTCGATACCGGCTTTTCTGTGTTCTTCCTGTATATTGTTGTAATTCTTTTTTTCTTCCATTGCTTACGCCTGAGGCTTAAATGAGCTCTTTAAACCAACGATCCGGTTGAATACCGGTCTTCCGTCTTCGGAATCACGGCAGTCCACGTTAAAGAATCCGTTTCTCACGAACTGGAAACTGTCGAAAGGCTTCGCGTCCTTCAGAGAAGACTCCAGCTTGCAGTGCTCAAGGATCGTCCTGGAATTGGGGTTCAGGTTGAGTGTGCCGTCCGCATTGAGCTTTCCCTTTTCCTCATCCACCAGGTTCTCGTAAAGGCGTACCGTGGCATCCAGACAGTCATCCGCTGACACCCAGTGAATGGTGCCTTTCACTTTTCTGGTCTCCTGCCCCGATTTCTGGGTGGGATCATACTCTGCGTGGATCACGGTAACGTTTCCGTCCGCATCTTTCTCACATCCGGTGCACTTTGCATAATAGGCGCCCATGAGACGGACCTCGTTGCCGGGGAACATGCGGAAATATTTGTGTGCGGGCACTTCCATGAAGTCTTCCTGCTCGATGTAAAGCTCCCGGCCGAAAGTCACCTTTCTGGTCCCCATCTCCGGCACTTCCAGATTGAGCGGGATCTCCACTTCCTCGGTCTGTCCTTCCGGATAATTGTCCAGAATGAGTTTCACGGGATGAAGCACCGCCATGAGTCTGGGGGCTTTCAGCTTCAGGTCGTCACGGATGCAGTATTCCAGCATGTCCAGATCGCAGCTGGAATCCGCCTTGGAAAGTCCGGCCAGTTCCACGAACTTCTTGATGGAATCCGGGGTGTATCCTCTTCTTCTCAAGGCAGCGATAGTGACCAGTCTGGGATCGTCCCAGCCGTCAACGATGCCGTCTTCCACCAGTTTCTTGATGTATCTCTTGCCCGTCACCACGTTTGTCAGATACATCTTTGCAAATTCGATCTGACGGGGCGGATTCTCATACTCACACTCGGTCACGAACCAGTTGTAAAGCGGCCTGTGTGCCTCAAACTCCAGCGTACAGCAGGAATGCGTGATGCCTTCGATGGCGTCTTCAATGGGATGTGCAAAGTCATAGAGCGGATAGATGCACCACTTGTCGCCGGTGTTATGATGGGTCAGACGTGCGATACGGTATACGACCGGGTCACGCATGTTGATATTGCCTGCCGCCATGTCGATGCGCGCTCTCAGGACCTTGGAGCCATCCTCAAATTCCCCGTTCTTCATTCTCTGGAACAGATCCAGGTTTTCCTCAATGGTCCTGTTTCTGCCGGGGTCTTCCTTTCCGGGGGTCACGAAATCACCGCGGGTGGCAGTGATCTCCTCTGCGGAAAGATCGGAAACGTAGGCCTTTCCTTTCTTAATGAGAAGGATGGCTTTTTCGTACATCTCATCGAAATAATCCGACGCAAAATACAGACGATCTTCAAAATCGGCTCCCAGCCACTTTACGTCAGCAATGATGGACTGGACGAATTCCGTCTTTTCCTTCATGGGATTGGTGTCATCGAATCGCAGATTGAACTTTCCGTTATACTTCTGTGCAAGGCCATAGTTGGTAAGGATAGCCTTGGCGTGTCCGATGTGAAGGTAACCGTTGGGCTCCGGAGGAAAACGGGTATGTACATGATCATAGACACCCTCTGCCAGATCCTTGTCGATCTCACGTTCAATAAAGTTTTTTGCTGTCATTTCTTCTGCCATGGAAGATCCCTCCGTGCCGGCCTTTCCCGGACCTTATAAAATAATGCTTTATTATAACAATTTTACTTTTTTCCTGCAAGTCTTTGCCGTACGATTTCAAAAGCAAGGACTCCCGCCGCCACCGAAGCATTCAGGGAATCGATATCTCCCTTCATGGGGATGGAGGCGACCATGTCGCAGTTTTTTTTCACCAGCTGGGACACGCCCTTTCCTTCATTGCCGATCACCAGTCCGATGGGCCCCGTCAGATCCAGCCGGTACATGGTCTCACCGCCCATGTCCGCACATACGAACCACATGCCGGCATCCTTCAGTTTTTTGATGGTCTCCGTCATGTTGGTGACCTTGGCAACGGGCGTATAATTGATGGCGCCGGCGCTTGCCTTTGCCACAGTTGCCGTAAGGCTTACTGCCCTGTCCTCCCGGATCACCACGCCATGGGCACCGGCAAGATTTGCCGTACGGATGATGGCGCCCAGATTGTGCGGATCCTCAATACCGTCCAGAAGGATAAGAAACGGTGCCTCATTCTTTCGTGCCGCCGCTTCCAGCATGTCTTCCACCTCTGCGTAATCGTAAGCGGCGCAGACGGCGACAGCACCCTGATGCTTTCCCGTTTCGCTCATGGCATCCAGCTGCTCCTTTTTCACGAACTTTATTTTGCATTCCGGATGCGCTTTCGCTTCTTTTAAGATCGTTCCCAGTGCATTGTCACGGGCACCGTCAAGAAGAAACACCTTGTCTACGCTTCTGCCGCTCCGCAGGGCTTCCAGCACGGGATTTCTTCCCTCTATCGTAAATTCCGTATACATAATTGACCTCGCCTGAAAATTTCTATGGTATAATAACACAAAATTTCAGTATTGGAAAGAATCGCCATGGAAATACGTCCCATCGCACACATTCATACAGACTTTCCCTCAAAGTTCGGCATTCCCCGCCAGGCGTGTCTGATCCCGGAGCTTTTGGGCACCATCACTTTTGAGCCGGAATTCGCTCAGCCGGAAGCCGTACGCGGTCTGGAAGGCTTTGATTACCTGTGGCTTCTGTGGGATTTTTCCCTGGAACACCGGGACAGCTTCAAGGCGACCACCCGGCCGCCGCGGCTTGGCGGAAAGCTCTCCACCGGTGTGTTTGCCGCCAGATCTCCTTTCCATCCCAACAGCATCGGTCTCTCCAGTGTGAGGCTCCTTTCCGTGGACTATACGGAGAAAGGTCCTCTGCTTACCGTTTCCGGCGTGGATATGGCAGACGGCACGCCGATCTATGACATCAAGCCCTACGTTCCCTTTGTGGATTCCCATCCGGATGCCAGAGGAGGATTCGTGGATGACGTTCTCTGGGAGGAACTTTCCGTGGAGGATCCCAATGATCTCATAGGCAGGAGCAGTCTTTCAGAGATCCGCAAAGCAGCCCTCCTTAAGATCCTAAAGGAAGATCCCCGTCCCCGTTTCGACATAAAGCCGGAAAGCGACAGGGTATACGGCTTTTATTTTGCCGGATTTGACGTGCGCTTTACGGTAAACGGCGGAACGCTTTTCGTAAAGGAACTGATACCTCAGAAATCGTGATGACCGCCCTGCTCAGCAGGAAACAAGTTCCTTCACCAGCTGACCGGCTTTGATCAGATCCTTTACGTACTGCATTTCTTCCGTAGTATGGTTTTTCATATATCCGACAGCCACGCCCACGCATTCGATCCCGTTTTCGTTTATCAGGTTGGCATCCATGCCGCCGCCTCCGATCTCCGTCTCTGATCGGAAACCGCATTTTTCAAAAGCCTCTTTCAGACGCAAAAGGCATCTGCCGTCCTCAAAAACGCGGAAGGAACCATGGTTCGGCCGCACTTCGAAATCAAAGGTAAGGCCCGTGTCTTTCAGTTTTTCCGCGAGATGCTTTTTCACATATTCTTCGTAAGACTTCACTTTTTCGTCGCAATGGCTCCTTACTTCTCCATGTACTTCCGCAAGGTCGCAGACCACATTCGTCACCTGTCCTGCCGTGATCACGGACCAGTTGGCCGTGGTCTCATTGTCCAGCCTGCCTTCCCGGATGTCACAGAGCACGTTTGCCGCACCTTTTAAGGCATTGAGCCCCTTTTCCGGTTCGTTTCCCGCATGGGCTTTTTTACCGTGTACACGAAAAACAAGCTCTTCGATCTTCGGGGCGCCTGTGACGATCCTGCCGATCCGGCCCGAAGAATCCATGCAATAGGCTTCCTTCGCGTGAACTTTGGAAAAGTCAAAATTCCGACTGCCCTTAAGCTTCACTTCCTCACTGATGGTAAAGAGGATCTCTATCTCCGGATGGGGAAGGTCCTCGGCAAGTACCGCACGAACGCCATCCAGAATGGCGCAGATCCCCGCCACGTCATCGGCCGCCAGGATAGTCGATCCGTCGGTCACCATAAGGTCTCCGTCCAGGAGCGGGATGATCTCATCACCGCCGGGGACTCTGTCCATGTGTGCCGAAAGCAGTATGGGGGCCGCCGCCGCACCGTCGGAAGCCGGCAGCCGCGCAAACAGGTTGCCTGCATTTCCGCCCGTTTTTTTCCCGACATCGTCTTCCGTCACAAAAAAGCCCAGTTCCCCAAGCTTTTGTTTCAGGGCGTCCGCCATCTCTCTTTCTCCCAGCGAGGGAGAAGGGATCCGTACCAGTTCGTAGAATTCTTCCAGAATATGTTCCATGCCCAACCTCTCTTTTTTTCGGGACCGTTGTGTTTTCTTAGAGTATATCACAAGCGCACGCGGCAGTCGTCAAAAACTTTCCCGTCTGAAGCGGTTGCAATGCGAGGCCGAAATCCTTATACTTTGAGTATCATTGCAATCTGAGGTATGCATCATGAACAGAAAAAGCATCGGTTTTATCATTGCCATCGTTTCCGCCGTCATTTACGGGCTGGTCCCGCTTCTCACAAGGACCATCTACGAAAGCGGCAGCAACTCTCTTACCGTCGCTTTCTTAAGATTCGTGGTCTGCACCCTTGTGTTCTATATTGCTCACCGGCTCACCTCCGAAGGGTCCATCGGCATATCGAAAGAAGAACTGCCGAAGCTTCTGGTGGTCGGCGCCAGTTTCGGCTTCGTTCCTGTCCTTCTCTATACTTCGTACAATTATCTTGCCACGGGACTTGCCACCACGCTGCACTTCGTCTACCCCGTTTTCGTCGTCCTGGGAAGTATCCTTTTCAAAATCGAAAAGCCCACAAAAAACAAGCTCATCTGCTGTGTCCTCTGCATGGCCGGTATCGTTGCCTTCTATACCCCCGGCGGAGACATCAGCATCCCGGGCATACTGATCGCGCTGGCAAGCGGCATCCTTTATGCCTTCTATACCGTGTATCTTACATCTTCCGGTCTTCTTGACATGGATCCCTACAAGCTTTCCTTCTGGAAATGCCTGTTTGCCATGATCCTTATTTTTATCGTGACCGCGGCAATGGGAAAAGTCTCCCTTCCCGGTACGGCGAAAGGCTGGATCTTTATGCTTCTTTTAGGTATTGCCACTGCCGCGGCCAGTTTTCTGTATCAGGAGGCGGCCCGCCGGGCCGGCGCACAGAACACGGCAATGCTTTCCACCTTTGAGCCTCTTACCAGCGTGATCGTAGGGTACTTTGCCTTCGGCGAGCAGATCACGGCAAGGAGCGCCGTGGGCATCGTGTGCATCCTTCTGTCTGTCATCCTTTTAGGATGGGAAGGAAAACGTTCCGACCATGCTGAATGATCCGAAAACAATCACAGAGCCGCTGCCGGAGGGCCTCTCTCTGAAAATGACGGAGGTCGGTCTGTCTCTTCTGGGAAACGGTCTTTCGCTGACGGCGGATCTTTCCGAAATGATCCCCCGCATTAAAAAAGGAGTTCTGGGAAAGGAACTCCTGATAAAAGCCGCCAGGATCAGGGGAAAAGAACATCCCACGGTCCTTGACGCCACGGCCGGATTCGGTCAGGATTCTCTGCTGCTTTCCGCGGCAGGTTTTCAGGTCTTCCTTTACGAATATGATCCCGTGATCTCTGCCCTTCTTGCCGATGCGCTTTTCAGGGCAAAAGACGTTCCGGAACTGTCAGAAGCCGTTTCCCGCATGACCCTATATAAAGAAGACAGCATCTCTGCCATGAAAGCGCTTTCCGAGGCACCGGATGTGATCTATCTGGATCCCATGTTTCCGAAAAGAAACAAGAGCGCGCTCATAAAAAAGAAATTCCAGCTCCTTCAGAAGCTGGAAAAACCATGTCCTGATGAGGAAGAACTGCTTTCGGCAGCTCTTCTTGCTCATCCCCATAAGATCGTGATCAAGCGGCCGCTTAAGGGGCCGTTCCTGGCCGGGAGAAAACCGGACTACTCCCTGGAGGGAAAGGCGATCCGGTATGACTGCATCGTACTGGCCTGAATCTTATTTTTCTTTTTTCTCTGAAAAATACTTCTGATACAATCCGTCCGCGATCTTCTCATATCTGTTTATCATGTAGAAACAGATCGCTTCCACCACCGTCATCTGGAACAAAAAGAACCAGAAATATTTTCCCAGAGCAATGCAGACAAACAAAGCAACGGTGCGGATATTGTAGGTAAGTGCCGGTGCCAGTTTGATATATTTTACGCTTTCATTCAGATAGTCTTCCCTGAGACCTTCCGGCAGTTCCTTCCCGCATTTCTCCATGGCATCCAGAAGCCTCTCCATCCTCGGAGACTGGGCTTCCTGTGCTCTGGTAAACGTCCCGTATGCCCAGAGATAAAACAGTTCCCAGAACGGCGCTCCCTCTTCTTTTCTTTTTTTAAGTTTCGCCGCCACGTTTTTCGAACGGTCCAGTTCACTTCCGTAGGAATTTCTAAGAAAATACAGATGAAGATTCCTGTAATGATCTGCCATGGAACACTGGCGCCCTACGCAGAAGATCCCGCAATAGATCACGATGGGAAAGATCACCCATCCCCAGGGTGTATTCGTAAAGGGAATGTATTCCTTGGAAAGCCGGCACGCCATGGCGATAAAGGCAGCTACATCAACCAGCGTATCGCAGCTTCCGTCCAGGAACCTTCCCAGAGGGCTCCTGTTGTTGGTAAGTCTTGCCACCTGACCGTCGCAGGTATCGAAGATCCCGGAAAAGAACAGAAGCACCATGCCCAGCAGGTTAAGCTTCCGGGAAGCGCTTCCCAGAAGGATGCCTCCGGTCACGCCAATGACCAGAGAAAGGACCGTGATCACGTTGGGCACGATACCCAGGCGGATGAAGATCCGCGAAAACACCATTGCCACAGGCTCCCAGAGATATTTATCAAGAAATCCGTCAACGTCATCCGCCTTTCTCGCGGCTTTTGTTTCCGTCATGATCTTATTGTTTGTCATGCAATGTCACCTTCCTATGGGCGTACCACCCGATATGTTCCTTCCGTTCTGTCACTGAACAAGCTTCATATAAGCAAAGAAAAAGGACCCCTTCTTCAAAGGGTCCTTCCAAGCTGGGGACGGGAATCGGACCCGTGACCTCGTCATTACCAATGACGCGCTCTACCATCTGAGCTACTCCAGCGCAGCCTCTGTATAGTATCACAGAGGCGTAAAAACTGCAAGTACTTTTTTTTGCATTTTTTGTTTTTTAACGAAAACGATTTCTTTCCGCATCATAAACGTACCCGGCGTCAGCCATGAGCCTGGTGATCTCTGCTGCCTCAAGGCTCTCACTCCGGCAGAGTTCCCCGAAACTGTCATATTCATCCCTCAGCTTCATGTTGAGCCAGCTTAAAAGCATGTAAGGATCATTCGGTATCATGCTGCTCTCCTTTATAAATGCTTATACTTTCCTGCTTTGATCCCGTTTATGAGAACGTAATAGCAGAGCATCATGGCAGCGCCGCTGATCAGCCAGGAGGCGACTTCCGCATAGGAAATGGCACGGAAGCCGATCATGGGTGTGATCACGAAAGCAAACACGCAGCGGATCACCAGCTCCACGCCGGTCCCCACCATGGGGATCACCTTCCGCTTCAGGCTCTGGATGCTCATGCGGAAACTCATGGTCATGGTCTGTGCCCAGATGAAAAGCACTTCGATATTCAGCATGGTCTGCGCCATGAATACCACGCTGCCGTTATCCGTATTGGTGATCAGCTGTACGATCTTTCCGCCGAAAAAAAAGCACACCGCGTAAGTGAACACGTTGAACAGAGCGCTCAGGCCGATGCCGGTCCATATTCCTTTCGTGATCCTGTCATACTTTCTTGCGCCATAGTTCTGTGCGGCAAACGTTGCCACGGTATTGGCAATATTCACGGAAGGAATGGTTGCGAACATGCGGACTTTCTGTGCGGAAGCCTGGGCGATGATGGCATCGGATCCCAGGGAATTGATGGCACCCTGGATGGAAACGGATCCCACGGCAAAGATGGAATTGGTAATGGCTACGGAAATGCCTACCGGGAACATGTCCTTTATAATGGTGCCGGTGCCCCTGCATTCAGAAAGAGAGAACCGCATCTCCGGGAACATCCGGAAGAAAAAGATGCCGGACAGTATCGCGGAAATGAGTTGTGAAAAGATCGTCGCATAAGCCGCACCTGCCACACCGAGTTTAAAAACAACGATGCAGAGATAGTCCAGAACGATATTTAACAGGGAACTGAAGATCAGGAAATACAGCGGGACTTTGGAATTCCCCAGTGCCCTGAACGCGCAGGCAAACACGTTATAAGCGATCATGAAGGAAAGGCCCAGAATAATGATCACCGCATAACTTCTCGCGTTTTCATAAAGATCTGCCGGCGTATTGACGAACCGCATCAGCGGATCGAGCGCCAGAAGAAAGACCAGGGTAAAGACGACTGCATACGCCGCGCAGATCTCGATCATGGCGATCAGAGTCTTTTTCGTCTTTTCCATATCGCCTTCTCCGAAGGCGTTGGAGATCAGGATGGCGTCTCCCATGATATAACCACGGGAGGCATAGTTGATGGCACTCACCACGGCAGCCGTGGCAGAAATGGCGGCAATGGCGCTGTCTCCCAGCGTATAGCCGGCAATGGTCATGTCCACCATGCTGTACAGATCCTGGAACAAAGACCCCAGCATCATGGGAATGCCAAACAGAAGGAGGTTTTTTGCGATGGGGCCTTCCGTCATGTTGGTATAATTCTTGTTTGCTGATTTTGCACTCATCTTATTTTCTTTCGGCGGTTATCTGCACCCACTCACCAAGGGATGTGACATCCTTTACCAGCCAGGAATCATTTTCTTCCATGGCTTTTTTTACATCTGCCGCGTATTCGGACAGAATGCCGGAGGTAATAAACACTCCGCCGGGCCTCACCAGGCTGTCCACCACCCCTTTTTCGGAAAGGGCAATGATCACGGGAGCAAGGATATTGGCAACAGCCATGTCGAACGGTCCTTCCTCACGCACCGCCTGAAGCGCTTTTTCATCGCCGAGGATGTTGGCTGTAAACGCCTTCACGTTTTCGATCGCGTTCTGAAGGCAGTTTTCTTTCACCACCGGTTCGCAGTCCGGATCCACGTCGAAGGCAAGGACCTTTCCGGCGCCGAGTCTGCTTGCTGCCATTGCGAGTATACCGCTTCCCGTGCCGATATCAAGCACTTTCGAACCGGGTTCACTGAATTTTTCAATGGCCGGAACGCAGAGTTTTGTGGTCTCGTGGGCTCCGGTGCCGAATGCCGTTCCGGGATCAATGACGATAGTCTTTATTTCACCGCTCTTTACGGAAGCTTCGTATTCTTCCGGAACAGAAAGCCAGCTGGGAATGATCAGGATCTTCCCGATAAGGATCGGCCGGAAGAATTCTTTCCAGTTGTCCCTCCAGTCCGTTTCCTCCGTCTCTCCGGTGTCAATGGTCCCTTCGCCGATATCGGCAAAGGCGCGCATTTCTTTGAGACGTTCCCGGATCTCTTCCTCAAGGTTCCTTACTTCTTCCATAGTCCATATGCGGTCGTTGATCGTATAGGAATCATCCACGGTGCCCTGCATGGTCTCCTTCTTCCCGGGACCTTCTTCCGGGTCTTCCAGATGAAGATAAAAGCTCACGTCTGCCTTGCCGTCCGGATCGCTCATTTCCGGAAGGATGTCGATAAACTGCTTTTCGATATCCTCCGCAGACGGCATGATCCCGTCATCGATCTCTACGCCGCCCACGCCAAGCTCATTCAGCATGAGACTTACAAGATCCTCGGCTTCAGCCGTGGTATGTATGGTGTACTTCTTCCATTTCATTGCTTTTGTTTTCCTTTTTGGCCTTTCCCAGGGCGTCTGCCGTCCTTTCCGTGTAAAAGCCGAAGTAGTCTTTTTTCTTGTTTTTCCTGTACTGAATCAGCTTTTTGTTTTTGCACCATATGAGAGACGGAAACCCAACAAGCGGCAGATACAGCGGTCCCAGGATCAGAGACTGCAGAGAATGTCCGTATTCATGGTCCAGGATCCTTTTTGGTGCGCCCGCCGGTGTAAAAATGAAAAGTCCCAGGGAAAGCCCTTCTTCCTTTTCCCAGACTTTGTGAACGGCCAGACGATACCGTCCCGCTTTCCCGCGTGACACAAGAAATACGATCAGCCCACAAAAAGTCTGAGGCAGTCCCCAGGTGAACTGGACTGCCGCAAACAATACATTACACAGAATGTTCAGTAGTTTCTTCATCGGAAAGACAGAGCAGCAAAAGCTCTTTCATCCTTTCATATTCCCCCTTCAGATACAGATATCCGAAGACGGCTTCCAGCCCTGTTGCCCTGCGGTAATCCAGGATGGACTGATGCCGTGCCGCCGTCATGGCCTTGGCATTCCTGCCTCGGTGAAATACAGCCAGCTCCTCTTCCGTAAAAATAGGTTCCAGCCTTGCCACAAACTGTGACTGCCGGCCGGCATTTACGGTGTCCGTCACCTTTTTGTGGAGCTTTTCCACACGCCCGGAACCATGTTCCAGCATATAAGTGCGGACCATCAGCTCAAATACGGCATCTCCCACATAGGCAAGCGTCAGCGCGTTTACATCCTTCAGGCTTTCTTCCACTTTACGCCCTCTTTGGTATCTTCCAGAATAATGCCCATGGCCCCGAGTCTGTCACGGATCTCATCTGCCTTTGCCCAGTTCTTTTCTTTTCTGGCAGCCGTACGCTCTGCGATCAGTGCTTCCACTTCCGCATCCAGGTCTTCCGTCTTTCTCTCGGAGATCACACCCAGAACACCGTCGCAGAGAGTCCTGATCACGTCATACACATAGTCAACGTATGCTTTGGTGCTGTTTTCATCCGTCGTGGCATTGGCGATACGCACGATCTCATAGACTGCCGTGGAGGCATTGGCGGTGTTGTTGTCATCTTCCATGGCTTCTTCGAAGCTCTGAATAAATCCCTTTACCAGCTCCGTATTCTTCTTCTCTTCTTCCGTCATCTCACTGCCCTTTGCGGTCTCTTTCAGGGTCTTGAGCTTATCCGTGCAGTTTAAGATCCTCTCATAGGATGCCTTTGCCTGTTCCATGACTTCCCGCGAGAAGTTCAGAGGCTGACGGTACTGTGCGCTTAAAATGAACAGACGGAGCACCATGGGATCATACTGTGCGGTAATGTCACGTACGGTAAAGAAGTTGCCCAGTGACTTGCTCATCTTGAGACCGTTGATGTTTAAGAATCCGTTGTGCATCCAGTAGCGGGAGAATTTCTTTCCGCTGGCAGATTCCGACTGAGCGATCTCATTTTCATGATGAGGGAAGATCAGATCCTCGCCGCCGGCGTGGATGTCAATGGTCTCACCCAGATACTTTTTGCTCATGACCGAGCACTCGATATGCCATCCCGGTCTGCCGTCGCACCAGGGTGAGGGCCAGGAGGGCTCTCCTTCCTTTTTAGGCTTCCAGAGTACGAAATCATTGGGATCCTCTTTCTGTTCCTCGCCGGTCACCTTCAGATCCCTGAGGCCGGACATCATTTCATCCAGATCTTTTCCGGAAAGTTTTCCGTACTCTCTGTCCTTTGATACATCAAAGTATACGGTGCCGTCTTTCGCTACATAGGCAAATCCCTTGTCGATAAGCGTCTTTATCATCTCGATCATGCCGTCGATCTCTTTGGTCGCCTGGGGATGGGTGGTGGCAGGCTTCACGTTCATGTCGGACATGTCTTTTTTGCATTCCGCAATATATCTTTCGGAGATCACGGCGGGATCCACGCCCTCTTCGTTGGCCGCCTTGATGATCTTATCATCCACGTCCGTAAAGTTGGACACGTAATTCACGTCATATCCCTTATACTCCAGGTATCTCCGGAACGCGTCAAAAACGATCATGGGTCTTGCGTTTCCGATATGGATCAGGTTGTACACGGTAGGTCCGCATACGTACATCCTGACCTTTCCGGGCTCGATCGTCTCCAGTTCCACTTTTCTTCTCTGCATCGTATCAAAAATCTTCATTTTATTTCTCCTCTATCAGACATACGGCATGCGCGGCGATCCCTGATCCGTCCCCGGTAAAGCCCAGATGCTCTTCCGTTGTAGCTTTCACACTGACGAAAGAAGGATCGATGCCTGCGGCATCCGCGATATTTTTTCTCATTTCCTCTATGTAAGGCCGCAGTTTCGGCCTCTGGCACAGGATGGTGGCATCAAGGTTCACGATGCGGTAACATCGTTCACTCAACAGATTCTCCACTCTCCGTAAAAGCTCTATGGAATCCGCCCCCAGATAAGTCTCGTCGTTATCCGGGAAATGAAGTCCGATATCCCCCAGCGCGGCCGCTCCCAGAAGGGCATCCATAACGGCATGCGTCAGGACGTCTGCGTCCGAATGTCCGTCCAGCCCTTTTTCAAAAGGCACGTCCACGCCTCCCAGGATCAGTTTTCTGCCCGGCACGAGCCTGTGCACATCATATCCGTGACCTATCCTCATATGATCATCCTTAACTTTCCCTTGAGACACTCTGTCTCAATGCTGCGAAACTTTCCCAGTACCTCACCGTCCGTATGCACGAACAGTTCCTCCGGGAAGGAAACTTTTGCCCGGGTCGTACTGAAGAATTCCACCGTCTCCCCTTTCAGAAGACCCTTTTCTCCCTTTCCGCCCAGGATCACGGGGATCAGTTTGATGCGGGGCGACGCATGGGCCACACATACCTCCAGTTTTCCGTCATTCCATTTGGCAGCCGGCGCGAATTTGAAACCGCCGCCTTCAAAAGGATGTACGTGAGCGGAAACGAAAAACGTGTGTTCAAAAGAATGTTCCTTTCCCCCGTCATCTGTAACGGTACAGGGGAGAAGTTTCGTCTTCAGGTATTCGATCACGCCGATGATCCCGTAGGAAAGCGTCGCAGCTCCCAGATTGGCGCAAAGCTTCTTAAAACGGGAACGATCCAGGTGCTCACAGGTGGCTGCGTCGAAACTGATGCCGGCACTGACGGCAAACCTTCTCTTTCTGCCGTCCGGAAGCGTCATCACGCCCACGTCAAGCTCCAGGATGCGTTTCCCCTCTGTCATGCTGATGGTATGGTCCAGCGTTTTATTTTCCACGCCCAGAGAACGGGAAAGATCATTTCCGGAACCTCCGGGGATAAATCCGAGCAGCATGCCGCTGTCAAGATCCAGTCCGTTCACTGCTTCGTTGGTCGTACCGTCACCGCCGATCACGATCAGCGAGCTTCCGTCGGTAAAGTGTTTCCCTTCGGTGAGCTCACGAACTTTCTGTTCCGCGTCGCCTTTACCCGAAGTAAAATACACTTCATATTCCGCATGAATGCTTTTCAGATACTCTTCTGTACGATCCCAGATCTTCTGTCCGTGACCGGAACCGGATTTTGGATTGACAATAAAATACCTAGCCATGGCGCAAACCTCCAATGATGGATTATATCACGGAACCGCTCCTGTTATCCATAATTTTTTTTATTTTCACGGCCGTCACGTTATTTTGATATTTTTTCACTTTCTGCTTGACAACCCGCGGCAATTTTACTATACTACACAGGCACGTTAAGTGAACGGGGTCTTAGCTCAGCTGGGAGAGCACCTGCCTTACAAGCAGGGGGTCACAGGTTCGAGCCCTGTAGGCCCCATATGGCGAGATAGCTCAGTTGGCTAGAGCATGCGGTTCATACCCGCAGTGTCGAGGGTTCAAATCCCCCTCTCGCTACTAAGACAAAAGGCTGTTGAGTGATCAACAGCCTTTTCTTTTTTATTTTCCTGTGATCAGCCTTGCCGTCACCCGGTGCGGCAGGCAGACGATGGGATCATCCGCCAGAATGACCGTTCCCTTTTCTACACAGATCTGTTCCGGACAGTCCGCTTCCCGGCAGCATATGCCAAGTTCCCCCCGTTCTCCTCTTTTTATTTCAAAAAGATTGTATCCCGAATCCGTTTCCACACGGAAGGTAAGTCCTTCCTTAAGTTCTTCCCGAACGATCTCCTCGCCGTCCTTTGTGATCACAAGGATCGTTCCCGGCCTTCGCCGTACAGAAAGGAAAAGAAGCACTGCCGAAAGAAGCAGCAGTGCTCCCACAAGAAACGTTCCTTTGTGTTGTGCAAATATCTTTGCCATCAGCTCTCCAGGAATGCCTTTACCGCCTTGTGCGTATGATATACGTCAAGTTTTGAGGTGACTTCGAAAGGCGCATGCATGGAAAGGACCGGCACGCCGATATCAATGGTATCCACGTCCATGTTGGCCATGTACTTGGCAACGGTACCGCCGCCGCCTCCGTCCACTTTTCCCAGCTCTCCCGTCTGCCAGATCACCCCGTTTTCTTCCAGGACGGATACGATCCCGGCAAACGTTTCGGCGGAAGCATCACTGGCTCCCGATTTTCCCCGGGCTCCCGTATACTTCTGGATCACGGGTCCGTGCCCGAGAAACGCGGAATTATTCTCTTCAAACGCGCTTCTGAAGGTGGGATCGAATGCCCCGCCCACGTCTGCGGAAAGGCAGATGGAATTCCGGTAAACGTCCCGGACCTTTGCATTCTGCGTTTCACACAGATCCTGCATGAAATCATAAAGGAACAAAGATTCCATACCGGTATTGCCGCAGGAACCAATCTCTTCCTTGTCCGCAATCACGGTGACAGCCGTATGTTCCGGTTTCTTTAACATAACCTGTGCACTGACGGACGCAAAAACGCAGGAACGGTCATCCTGGCCGTACCCGCCGATCATGGACCGGTCCAGACCGATGTCACATGCCTTTACTGCAGGGACTGCCTCCAGTTCCGCCGTCAGAAGATCTTTTTCCGTAATGCCGTACCTGTCATAAAGGATATTGAGCACACAGAGCTTCACCGGATCTTTTGTATCCTCATCGCCAAAGGGAATGTTCCCGAAAACGATATTCAGCTCCTCACCCTTCACGCCCTCGGACAGCTTTCTTTCATTCTGTTCCATGGAAAGATGAGGAAGCAGGTCTGAGATCACGAATCTGGGATCCGTATCTTTCTCACCGATGCAAACGCTGACCTTTTTCCCGTTCTTTAAGATCACCACGCCGTGGAGCGAAAGCGGTACCGTCGTCCACTGGTATTTCCGGATACCGCCGTAATAATGTGTTTTCAGAAATGCCGTTCCGTCCTTCTCGTAAACGGGCGATGCCTTGAGATCCAGTCTCGGGCAGTCCCCGTGGGCGACCACGAACCGGACACCCTCTGCAAGCGGTTTTTTTCCGAACGTAACGAGGATCAGGGACTTCTCGCGATTCACAAAATAGACCTTCTGTCCGGCCTTATATTTCCCGAAACGGTCAAAGGGAACGAATCCCGCCTCCTGTGCGATCTGCTCCGCAGTTGCCACCGTCTCACGTTCCGTCTTGGAAAGATCCAGAAACTCCTTGTAATCCTCGCAGAATTCCTCGGCGTCACGAATGTCCTCCGGCATCTCTGCCGCGATATGTACAGAAGTATAGCAAAGCTTCTTCTTAAGTTCACTGATCCCGTTTTCCATTTTATTCTCCCTTGTTTGCGTGATAGACATCGAAAAAGTTTTCCGCGGTGGATCCTTCTCCGTTCCTGAAGTTCACCTCGTTCCAGAACCTGTCAAAAAACACGATGTTATGCTGTGCCCGGTACGGATCCATGACCTCATTGTATTTTAAGGACTGCATGGCCGTAAGGATCCGCTCCTTTCGCTGTTTCGTAGCCGCCTCGTCGTATCCGTTCGTGCATCTGATAATGTAGTACATTCCGTTTTCGAAAAGGATATTGGACACCTGCCCCTCTTCCAGATGGAATGCCGTGTTCTCGATGAGGTCATTTTTCTCGCCTCTTCGGAGTTCCACCTCGATCTGGTCCAGTTCCGAATACCGGCTGGCCATGGAATTGAAGCCCGCGCCGTCGATCTTTATACGTTTCAGTATCGCCTTTGCTTTCTTAACATCCTCCGTGCCGATCTGCATGATGCGGATGACTTTTGCCTCGGAATCACTGATGTCACTGCCCACGGAATTGGTCACGATGTCCGTCATCTTGCAGGCCGTATAGTACTGGGTGTACATTTTCTGTACGTCCTCCCTCGTACACCCGATATAGGAAAGATCCGCCTCCGAAAGGCCGCCGTAGTATATGTCTGTCATCTGCCGGACGTACTCTCTCTCCTGGCTTGTAAGCTGCACGCCCCGTTCTTCCGCCAGCATGTTGAGGAGTTTGACCTCTTCCAGAAAGTCCTTCACGTTGCGGATCATGAGCTTGTCAAAAGTCTCGTCCTCATCCGTTTTTACCTGCCAGACCTTTCCCGTGTAACTGTTCTGATACCGGTTCCTTTCATTGGCCAGGAAGATCATCGCCTCGGACTTTGTATACTCCTCGACCTCCTCTGCCTTGTTTTCCATTTCCAGTCCCTTGCAGGAGCATGCCCCTGCCATAAAAGCAAGACAAAGAAAGAACGATATCCACTTTTTCAGGCGTTTCCCGTTCATTGCAGACTGCTTCTCTTCTCTTCTTTTTTCCGTTCGGCCAGCGCCTTCATTTCGGCGGCGTTTTCCATTACGCTTTCTGTGATCTCAGCGCCTCCCAGAAGTCTGGAAAGTTCTTTTACCGGCTCTTCCCCGGAAAGTTCCCGGATACCTGTGACGTTTCTCCCGTCCAGTTCTTCTTTGCTGATCAGATAATGTGTATCCGCCATGGCAGCGATCTGCGGCAGATGGGTGATGCATATCACCTGATGGTCCGTGCTTATGATAGCCAGTTTTTCCGCCACTTTCTGTGCCGTCCTGCCGCTGATCCCGGCATCGATCTCGTCAAAGATCAGTGTGGGGATCTGATCGGTCTTTGCAAGGACCGTCTTTATGCTCAGCATGACTCTGGAGAGTTCGCCTCCCGAAGCCACTTCGGAAAGAGGCTTTGCCTTTTCACCGGGGTTCAGCGCCGTGAGGAAACACACCCTGTCAGCCCCGTTTTCCTGCGGTTCCTTTTCCGTGAAGGACAGTTCCATGGTCACGGAGTCGAATCCCAGTTCCAGAAGTTCTGAGCGGATCTTTGCACAAAGGATCAGTGCGCCTTCCTTTCTCTTTTCGGAAAGACGTCCGCACGCGCCGCAGAGTTCTTCCCTTGCCTTCGCAAGCTCCGCCTCTGCGGTTTTCCTGTTCTCATCATAGTCCCTAAGCAGACCCAGACGTTCCTCTTTCTTTTTCCCGTAACCGATGACGTCGTCCACTGTCTTTCCGTACTTCGTCTCCAGCGTACGGATGAGATCCAAACGTTTCTCCGTTTCCCTGAGCTTTTCTTCGGAAAGATCGCAGGAGGACACATAGGAGGAGATCTCCCTCAGAGCATCACTTAAGATCGTCTGTGCGTCATACAGTTCGTCACGGATCCCGGACAGTTCCGGGTCATATCGCATGGCGGATTCCAGCATGGACAGCGCCTCACCGGCGGCATCCGCCGTCAGCGCCCCGTATGCCCGATCCATGTACTCTATGATATTTCTGGAATTGTTCAGCTTTTTGTACTCCGCCGCCAGCTCCTCTTCCTCTCCGGGAACCAGTCCGGCTTCTTCGATCTCTGCGATCTCATATTCCGCAAGTTCGATCTCGCGGGCCTTTTTTTCCTCATCCAGATCAAAGGATGCCAGAACTTTTTCCGCATTGCAGTACCGGTCGTAAGCAGCCTTTACGTCCGCTTTTTCCGCTGCGACGGTGCTTCCCAGAAAAGCATCCAGGATCGCCAGATGGTTTTCTGTATCCATCAGCGTATGATATTCATTCTGGCCATAAATATCAATAAGACGCGCCGCTGCGTCACGAAGTGTCTTCAGGCTGACGGTCTCTCCGTTGATACGGCTCACGCTCCTGCCGGATGCGATCTTTCTGCTCATGACGATAATGCCGTCTTCCGGATCTATGCCCAGATCGCGGAAATAGGACTCCGATTCCTTCTCCACGGAGAACACCAGCTCCACATAGGCACTTTCCGCACCGTCCCTTACGATATCCGGTCTGGCTTTCCCGCCCAGTGCCAGCATGCAGGATCCGATGATCACGGATTTTCCGGCACCGGTCTCGCCCGTCATGATATTGAGGCCGTTTTTGAATTCCACGGTCGCTTCTCTGATCAGCGCTATGTCTTTGACATGTAACTCCAGAAGCATTATCTGTTCCTCGTATCCTCAAAAAGCTTTTCCATGGATCGAATCGTTTTTGTTACATCCGCGCCGTCGCAGACAGCTGCGAATACCGTATCGTCACCGGCAATGCAGCCGGCGATCCCCGGGATCTCCATGGCATCCAGCGCGGCGCCCACGGCCATGGCCATACCGGCTACGGTACGGACCACGATAATGTTGCCCGACGTCGTCATTCTGATAAAACCGTCACGGAGAATGTTCTGGTATTTCCTGGAAAGGTCCACGGCAGAGGACACAGCCTTGTAATAAAGCTTTCCGTCATTTCCCTGCACTTTGGTGAGCATCAGCGCACGCATGTCCTTGGAAACGGTCCCCTGGGTCACGTCATAACCTTCGTCCAGGAGCTTTGCTCTCAGTTCTTCCTGATTGGAAATGTTGTACTTGTTGATGATCTCCAGGATCATTTCTTTTCTGTCAGGCTTCATATGTTCTCCTACTCCGCTTTCTCGTGGCTTTCCGCAACCAGTTCCGCCACGCGCTCCCCGGTCACTTCTATTCCCCCGTCTGTTTCCTTTCCGTCAGGTCTCCGGATCCAGATCAGGTATTCAATATTTCCCTCGGGACCGCGGATGGGACTGTACGTAAGCCCCCGGATCACGAATCCCGTTTCTTTTACAAAGTCTGCCGTTCTGAGGATCACTTCTTCATGGACCTTTCTGTCCCTCACCACGCCTTTTTTCCCGACTTCCTCGCGCCCCGCTTCAAACTGCGGCTTGATGAGGCACACCATTTCGGCACCTTCCTTCAAAAGCGGCCACACAGGCGGAAGCACCTTGGAAAGACTGATAAACGAAACGTCTACCGAAGCAAAATCCAGCTTTTCCCCGCCGATATCCTCCGGTGCGATGTAACGGATGTTCATTTTTTCCATGCATACCACCCGTTCGTCGTTCCTCAGTTTCCACGCCAGCTGACCGTGTCCCACGTCTACGGCAAACACTTTTTTTGCTCCGTTCTGCAGCATACAGTCGGTAAAGCCGCCGGTGGACGCGCCGATATCCATGCAGATCTTTCCTTGAAGGTCAATGGGAAATTCTTTCATTGCCTTTTCCAGTTTCAGCCCGCCCCGGGAAACGTATCGGAGCGATGCGCCCCGCACTTCGATCCTGGTGGTCAGATCGTCCGGAAATGTGGTCCCTGCTTTGTCTTCCTTCTGACCGTTTACGTAAACGATGCCGCTCATAATGATGGCCTTGGCCTTTTCCCTGCTTTCCGCAAGACCTCTTTCCGTCATCAGTACATCTATTCTCTTTTTTTCTGTTTTATTCTCCACGGATACTCTCTATTATGCTTCCTGAATCGATCCCCAGCATTTTTCTGAGGCTGTCTATGTCACCATGCTCCACATAAGCGTCGGGCAGTGATACGGTCTTCACCCTGCACTCCGCAGAAGCTTCTGCCGCTATCCGGCATGCGCGAAGCCCTATCCCGCCGTTTTCCACGCTTTCCTCCAGGATCACCAGGTGCTCATGGGTAAGACACAGGTGCCGGATCATTTCCTCATCCAGAGGCTTTGCGAACCTGGCGTTTACCAGGGTACAGTCGGTCCCCGACGCGAGCAGTTTTTCCCGGATATGGACCGCCGTGCTCACCATGGATCCCAGGGCAAACAGTGCCGTTCCTTTTCCCTGATGGATCATTTCGCTCTTTCCGTATTCTATGGGAGCGTCAGATCCCGAAAGGCCCTCGTAGGCAATGCCTCTGGGGTAGCGTATTGCCGCCGGATGGCCGAGCCGGAAGGCAAACTCCAGCATCTGCTCCAGTTCTCTGCCGTTTTTCGGCGCCATGACCGTCATTCCGGGGATCATGGAAAGATAGGATACGTCAAAGATCCCCTGATGCGTCTCCCCGTCGGAACCAACGATCCCTGCCCGGTCCACGGCAAATACTACTGGCAGATCCTGCAGGCAGACATCGTGTATGATCTGGTCAAATCCTCTTTGTAAAAAAGAGGAATACACCGCCACCACCGGTCTCAGTCCCCCCGCCGCCATGCCTGCCGCGCTTGTTACGGCATGAGCCTCCGCGATCCCCACGTCAAAGAAGCGATCCGGAAACATCTGAGAAAACTTTCCGAGCCCCGTTCCGTCCGCCATGGCCGCCGTCACTGCCGTGATCCGGCTGTCAGAAGCGGCAAGCCGCACCAGAGTGTCGGAAAAATGCTCCCCGTATGTCTTTCCCGTTCCCGGTCGTTTCTTGTTCCCGGTCTCCGGTTCAAAGGGTTCTACGCCGTGAAATTTTTCCGGATGCGCTTCTGCCGGTCCGTAACCCTTTCCCTTTTTTGTGATCACGTGCAGAAGTACCGCATGATCCACTTTTTTGGCTGCGCGGATCGCTTTTTCCAGTGCTCTGATGTCATGTCCGTCCACCGGCCCCAGATACGTGATCCCCATGTCTTCAAAGAACATGCCCGGGATCACCAGCTGCTTGATGGAATCTTTTGCCCGCTTTACTCTTTTTGCCACGTTGCTGCCGATGCCCGGCAGGGACAGGAGCCGTGATTCCACGCTTTTTTTCAGCGCCGCATATCCGGACGCCGTCCGGAGGCCGTTCAGATAATTGGACACGCCGCCGACGTTGGAGGAAATGGACATGTTGTTGTCATTCAGCACGATGATGAAATTCTTTTTCATCCGGGAAGCGTTGTTCAGCGCCTCATAGGCCATGCCTCCTGTCAGAGCACCGTCACCGATGACGGACACCACCGTATGTTCCGCCCCCATGATATCTCTTGCCTGGGCCAGCCCCAGCCCTGCCGAAATGGAGGTGGAACTGTGTCCTGTATCAAACGCATCATAAGGACTCTCCGCAGTCTTGGGAAACCCGGAAAGCCCGCCCATCTGACGGATCGTGGAAAATGCATCTTTCCTGCCGGAAAGGATCTTGTGCGTGTATGCCTGATGTCCCACGTCCCATATGATCTTGTCTTCAGGGGGATCCAGGACCCGAAACAGAGCGATGGTCAGTTCCACCACGCCCAGATTGGAGGCCAGATGCCCGCCCGTTTCCGATGTAGTTTTAATGATCAGATCTCTGATCTCCGACGAAAGCTCCGAAAGTTCCTCATAAGAAAGCTTTTTCAGATCCGTCGGCAGATCCAGCTTGTCCAAAAGACTCAAGTTGTATTCCCTCAGTTTTTCCTGTCCACCAGGTAACGCAGGAGTTCCTCCAGAAACTCGTGCCCGCCCAGTTTTCTGACATCTTCAACGGCTTTTTCCGTGTATTCCTTCACGTCTTCTTCCGACTGTTCCAGACCGAAATACGTGAGCCAGGTGACTTTTCCCTCTTCCGCGTCGGAACCCACGTTCTTGCCCAGTTCCTCATTGGTACTGGTCACGTCCAGAATATCATCCCGGATCTGGAATGCCATGCCGATGTTCAGTGCCGCCTCTTTCAGCGTTTCCACCTCATCCGCCGCGGCTCCTGCCAGAATGGCACCGATCATGAAAGAAGCTTCAATGAGGGCGCCTGTTTTATTCCTGTAGATGAATTCCAGCTGTTTCCGGGAAGGTTTCTTTCCGGTCAGTTCCACATCCACCGTCTGTCCGCCTACCATCCCGCTGACGCCTGATTTTTCCGCCAGTACCCGAATTGCTTTCAGGACCGCATCGGACCTGGCCGTGCTCTTTGCTGCCGTTTCAAAAGAATACAGCATCAGCGCATCCCCTGCCAGAGTTCCCATGTCCTCCCCGAACTTTGCCCAGGTGGAAAGTTTTCCCCTGCGCAGCGTATCGTTGTCCATGCAGGGAAGATCATCGTGCACCAGACTGGAGGAATGGATCATCTCCATGGCGGCCATGAAAGGACCGATGACTTTCACATCGTCATCGGAAAGCAGTTTTCCGTGAGCGAAATCCACTTCCGTCCCGTCTGACACGATGGGGGGAATTTCGGCGTTTCTCTTTTTCCGGATCAGCTCGAACGCCGCCATCATCATCATGGGGCGGAGCCTCTTGCCGCCGTTGATCACGGAATAGTTCATGGCTTCCAGAATGGTCCGGTGATAGCCTTCCTCCAAAGGAAGATAGGAACATACCGTGTTATTGGCAAAATTCGTATACAGATTCAGTTTCTCTTTAAATTCCATCACTGTTTCCTTCTCTCTCGCGGGAAAGTACGGTGAGCTTTTCCTCTACCCGGGATATCCCGTCTTCCGCTTCCTTTAAAAGTTTCATTCCCTGCTCATACAGCTCGAACGATCTTTCCAGACCGGTCTCCGGAGATTCCAGCTCGGCAATGACCTTTTCTATCTTCTCAAAATTCTCTTCTATTTTCATCTTTTTCCATGCTCCGCTCTTATGACTCTGCTTTCAATGATGCCGTCCGAAAGCCGTGTGGTGAGCAGATCGTTTTCCTTTACCAGATCTGTTCCCGTTACCGCTCTTCCCTCTACCGTCACGTAGCCAAAGCCTCCCGTAAGCTTCTTTAACGGGCTTAAGGCATCCAGCCTTCCGGCTTCCGTTTTCAGGATCATCCGGCTTCGCTCCGCTTTCCCTTTCATCAGATAGTCCATGCGCTTTCTGCTGTCGGAAAGTCTTTCCTGCATCCGACGCATCTGTTCCGCCGGGTGCAGAGCCGAAAGCCGCCCTTTGAACGCCTGTGCTCTTTCCTTTTCACGGGAGAGCCGGTAGTTCATCAGCGAGTCCATTCTGCTTTTCTCGTGGGAAAGCTGTTCGCAGAATGCCATATAGTCAAAATTCGCCAGCTCCGCCGCGGCAGAAGGCGTAGGCGCTCTCAGATCGGCCACGAAATCGGCAATGGTAAAGTCCGTTTCGTGACCCACGGCGGAAATGACAGGCGTTCTGCAGTCAAAGATCGCTTCCGCCACGATCTCTTCATTGAACGGCCAAAGATCTTCTATGGAACCGCCGCCTCTGCCTACGATCATCACGTCCATCCCCATTTTGTCCAGCCTGCGGATGGCATCGGCAAGGTCTGCGGCAGCATATTCCCCCTGTACCAGCGCCGGCATCAGAAAGAGCTTCACGTACGGATTCCTTCTGGTGGAAACGTTCACGATATCCCGGATGGCAGCCCCCGTATCAGAGGTGACGATGCCTACTTTCCCCGCAAACTGCGGGATCTTCTTTTTGTATCCCGGATCAAAGAAGCCCCGTTCCTCCAGGTCGGACTTAAGCCTTAGAAAACGCTCGTAAAGTTCTCCCTGTCCCGAAAGCTTTGCCTCTCTTACGTACAGCTGATAAGACCCGGATCTTTCATAAACGGATACCTGACCGGAAGCGTCGATCTCCATCCCGTCGGAGAGCCGGAAAGAAAGACTCTGCCGGTACGTCTGAAACAGCACGCAGCTGATAGCCGATGACTGATCTTTCAGCGTGAAGTAAATATGTCCCGACGTGTGGTATTTGCAGTTTGACACTTCTCCCCGGATCGTCACGTCGCGGAGAGAATAATCCCTGGAAAAGAGATTCCGAATGTATGTATTGATCTGTGTTACGGAATAGATCCCCGGCACTTTTATGCCTCTTTCTTTATTTAAGCGAGCTTTGCCAGGATCCCGTTCACAAATGCAGGAGCTTCGTCACCGCCGTATTCCTTGGAGAGATCCACGGCTTCATTGATAGCCACCTTTACGGGGACGTCATCCAGATATCTCATTTCATAGAGCGCAAGTCGCAGAAGATTCAGTTCCGCCTTTCCCATGCGGTCGATCCTCCACCCCTGGGATACGGAATCAATGGCTTTGTCCAGTTCTTCTTTCTTTTCGATGATCTCCAGTGATTTTTTCAGGATCTCGGCTCTTTCAAAGTCAGTGACTTTTTTCTCACAGGTCTCATCCAGATACCGGATCACCAGATCACGGGGATCCTCCCCCTCGTGAAAGCCCAGGCTGAAAAGTATCAGGAAAATCTGTTCTCTCAGTTCACGTCTTGTCATTTCTCTGCCTCTTAAAATTTGCTTGTATCAACTCTGTGGATGTGCACGTCCACTTCCGTCACGGTAAGTCCGGTCATGTTTTCCACCTGACTCTTCACCTTATCTCTGACCTTTGCCGAAACTTCGGGAACATTCGCTCCGAAATCCACATTCAGGGAAAGATACACAGATACGTTCGACCCGTCCAGTGAGATCCTTACCCCCTTGGAAAGGTTTTTTACTCCCAGCTTTGCAATAATGGCATTCGTCAGATTCCCGGCCATGCTTGCCACGCCTTCAATGTCGGTGGCCGCCAGCGCGGCTATGGCAGCAATGGCATCTTCCGATACATTGATGCTGCTTCCCGTGCTTAAATTCTCGTTCATCATGTGCCTCCTCAAGTACATAGATATACAGAGTGCATTATACCACAACACGGACGAATGTTAAACAGTTATATACGGACGTATCTTTTCCAGAAGTCCCGCCGATATCCCGTCCACCGCGATCAGGTCTTCCGCCGCGGCAAAAGCGCCGTTTTCCTCGCGGAAACGTATGATGCTTTCCGCCTTCACGTCTCCGATCCCGGGCAGCGATTTCAGTTCCTCCATTCCTGCCGTGTTCACATTGACGAGCCCCGCTTCCTTTTCTGCACAGTTTTTAAGCCCGTCCGACAGCGTTCCGTTTTCCACCATCTCTTCCACCTGCACGGAAAGCACTTCCCGCACCGTATCGGAAACCTCTTCCTTCAGTGCTTCCGCAACGCATTCTTTCAAAATGGAACGGAGCTCCTCTTTCTGAATTTCGGAAAACGTCTCCTCTTCCCGTTCTGAAACGAAGGTCTCCCCCGGATCTTCCGACAGAGTGCTTCCTTTTGCAGACATGCCGTCTCCCGAAAGCACATAAAAAGCAGCAGAGGCAATTACGCCTGCTGCCGCCAGCAACATCTTTGGTCTTTTTTTCATTCCGATACCCTTTCCGGATATCGGCAAGTCACGTTCTTATTATACGTTCTCTTTGGTGTCCTGTCTATATGCGATCGACACCATTCCGCTGTCCAGTTCCCGGATCCCCTCCGCCGTCATGACCAGAAGATGCGCTTCGGGCGTGATCCCCTGTACGGTACCGGAAAGTGTCTTTCCGTCCTGTTCCCAGGTCACGATCCTTCCGGTAAGGATCATGTGCTCTTCGTAAGCGGTCAGGATCCGCTGCTTTCCGTTCCCCAGAACGTCACCCGCACAGGCAGTGATCCGTTCCGCGATCCGTCCTGCCAGTTCTTCCGGTGAACACGACGGTGATACGGTACCCGCGATATTCTGAAGCGATCCCGGAAGCCGGCTCAGATCCGTACGGACATTTACGCCTACGCCGATCACCGCATGTGTCATGATCCCGCTCTCGATATCCGTCACCGCTTCCGTCAGGATCCCGCATACTTTTCTCAGATCCCGGTCAAGGATGTCATTCACCCATTTGATCCCCAGGTCTCCGCATCCGGCTTCCGCAAGCACTTCCCACACGGCCTCCGCCGCCGCCGGCGTAAGGAGCAGGCACTCCTCCGGTCTTTTTCCCACGGGAAGGACGAGCGTCATGTACAGACCGTTATCTTTGAGGGAGGAAAACGTTTTCCCGATCCTTCCTCTTCCGGCAGTCTGCTCTCTTGCAATAACGACAAGCCTCCCGTCTTCGCAAGAAGGGAGGCTGTTCTCTTTGAGATATCGTTTGGCGAAAGTATTCGTGGAGTCCACTGTCTCCAGACGGATCGTTTTCATCAGGTAAAAATTCTTCTGTATGTGGTATAGCGGAAATGGATCCCTTCGTATTCCTGTTCTTCTCCTTCTTCCGTCATCTCCCAGGCGGGATCCTCGTCCAGATTGGGGAAGAATACTTCCGGCTCCGTTTTGCAGTCATTTTTCGTGACCAGGCAGGTGTCACAGTAGGGAAGAAGCTGTTTGTAGACGGAAGCGCCGCCGCACACATATACGTCGTCCTGCGGAAAGATGGTGACAATGTCCACCAGCTCAAACAGATCCGTCACGGCGATCATTACCGTTGCTCCCGGGGTATGGAACAATTCCGCATCCGCGGCCCCGGACAGATCATTGAGGTAACAGTCACAGGCATTTATGGATTCCTCCGGGATCATCTCCAGCTTTTCCGCAAGTATCACGTTGTACCGGCCCTTTAACGGCTTCATCCCGGGCAGGGACTTTAAGGTATTGAGTCCCATGATGACCACTTTCCCTTTGGTGGTCTCCCGGAAAAACTTCATATCTGCCGGGATGGTGCAGAGAAGGTCTCCCTTTGCACCGATGCCCCACTTTTCATTGACGTTGACGATTTCCTTCATCACATTTCTCCTTAGATGGCGATGGGGATGTTTTTGATCTGTTCGCCGTACTGATAATTCTCCACTTTCACGTCATCCGGCGTGAAGTCATAGAAGTTCTTTTTTTCCGGATTGAGCCAGAACGTGGGCGCCGGATAGGGCTCCCTCTGAATAAGCTCCTCAATGATGGGGATATGGCGGTCATAGATATGACAGTCGGCGATCACATGTACGAACTCTCCCGGGATCATGCCGCAGCACTGTGCCATCATGTGGGTCAGTACGGAATACTGCACCACGTTCCAGTTATTGGCTGCCAGCACATCCTGGGAACGCTGGTTCAGGATAGTGTTCAGGACCAGCTTTCCGGACTCGTTGTCCCTGGTACAGTTAAATGTCATGCTGTAGGCGCAGGGATACAGGTTCATTTCATGAAGGTCCTGGAAATTGTAGATGTTGGTCATGATGCGGCGGCTGTAGGGGTTGTTTTTCAGATCCCAGATCACCCGGTCCACCATGTCGAACATGCCTTCTTTGTACTGATGCTTTACCTGCATCTGATATCCGTAGGCCTTGCCGATGCTTCCGTTCTCATCCGCCCACTCGTCCCAGATATGAGAGTTCAGGTCTTTAATGTTATTGGACTTTTTCTGCCAGATCCACAGCAGTTCATCCGTGGCGGATTTGAGTGCCGTCCTACGTAAGGTAAGAATAGGAAACTCTTTTCTCAAGTCATAGCGGTTCACCACGCAGAATTTCTTTACCGTATAGGCAGGAGTTCCGTCTTCCCAGTGAGGTCTTACTTTTTCACCGGATGTATCCGTACCGTTATCAATGATATCCCGGCACATTTTTTTGAATACTTCATCCGCGTATGCCATCTTTCGTTCCCTCCTCTTATTTTGCCTGTTTCATGAGCTTTCTCAGCTCATCCGTGTCGAACTGATACTTCTTTCCGCAGAAACTGCAGGAAAGCTCCGCCGGTTTCCCCTCTCCGATCATGGACCGGATCTCGCCCACGCCCAGGCTGATGATCGCCTGTTCCACTTTCTCGCGGCTGCAGCTGCAGCGAAACTCCACCGGGGTCTTTCCGGGTTTGATGTCCGGCTTCATGCCGGAAAGGATGACGGCAAGGATCTGTTCCGGCGACATGCCTTTGTCCAGCATTCCCGTTACCGGTCCCGCTTCCCGGATCTTTTTTTCCAGCTTTTCGGCAACTTCCTCCGGGCAGCCCGGCATAAGCTGCACCATGTATCCGCCTGCCTGACGGACGGTGTTTTCCTTGTTCATAAGGACACCAAGTGCCACACTGGAGGGGATCTGTTCGCTGGTTGCGTAATAGTATGTCAGATCTTCCGCGATCTCCCCGGATACCAGAATGGTGTCTCCCACATAGGGCTCCTTTAATCCGATATCCTTGATCACCGTAAGCACGCCCGTGTCCAGCGCGCCGCCCACGTCCAGCTTTCCCAGTTCATTGGGAGGCAGCATGACGGAAGGGTTCTGTGCATATCCTTTCACGTGGCCGTTTCTGTCTGCCGTTACCACCAGCCCCTGAATGGGGCCGCTGCAGCCGATCTTTACAGTCAGAAGATCTCTGTCGTCCTTCATGTCGGCGCCCATCATCACTGCGCCCGTCATCAGCCTTCCCAGCGCGGCCGTTGCCACCGGGGAAGTATTGTGTGCCTGTCTTGCCGTCTCCACGGTTTCCGTGGTGACCGCCGCAAAAGCTCTTACGGATCCGTTTTCCGCCGTAGCGCGGATCAAATAATCATTTGCCATTTCCTTGTTCCTCTGTCAGTGATCTTACTTCCTCCCCGGTAAGCATCCTGCTCTCTCCGGGCTTCAATGTTTCATCCAGGGAAAGCGGTCCGAAGGTGATGCGCCTGAGATATGTTACCGTAAGGCCTTCCGTTTCAAACATCCGCTTGATCTGGTGGTACCTTCCCTCCGTGATCGTGATGTGTACTGCATTCTTCCGGATACGGTCGATCCGGCAGGGCCTTGTGGGTCTTTCGTCCCCGATATCCGCCCCCGCCTCCAGCCTTTCGGCTGCTTCTTCTGTAAGAGGTCCGGACAGCTCGGCATAATACGTCTTTTCCACGTGTTTTGCCGGAGACAGCAGCCGGTGGGAAAGTTTTCCGTCATTCGTGATGAGAAGGAGGCCTTCCGTATCCTTATCCAGCCGGCCCGCCGGAAACAGGTCCTTCTTTCCGGACCCCCGGATCAGATCCACTACAGTCCTTTCCTCTCCTTCCGGGATCTTCTCTCCCCGCTTCAGAGAATTTTTGCGGGATTCACTCACAACACCGGAAGGCTTGTTCAGCATCCAGTACTCGAATTCACTGTACTGTACCGGTTCCCCCTTGAAACAGACCAAAGACGTTTCCGAAAGACGGTACGCGGGATCGTCCACCGTTTCGCCGTTTACCGTCACTTTTTTCCAATAGATCAGTTTTTTTACTTCCGATCGGGTGCCGATCCCGGCATCCGCCAGATACTTATCCAGCCTCATGAAATGATTTTACCACTTTCCTAAAATCTTGTGTAGATTTTCTCACACATATTTTCAATGGAAGGTTGACTTTCCTCCGTGATTTGCTATAATACAGTTTGCGCTCAAAAAGCGTAGTGCGCTAGTAGCTCAATTGGATAGAGCGTTCGGCTACGGACCGAAAGGTTGGGGGTTCGATCCCTCTCTGGCGCGTCACAGGGCACTGTCTATGGACGGTGCCTTTTTTGTACTTATGGAGGCCGTCATGGAAAGAAAACATATCTCTGAACTCATTCACGATACCTACCTGCCCCGCATGTTCACCTGTTCCCAGGAATTCGCGTCCGAAAAGATCGAACGGGATCAGATCCCCGGGACCGTCTCCCGGGTCCTTTCCGATGACGCGATCGCATGCCGCATCAAGCCCGGCATGCACATTGCAGTCACCTGCGGTTCCCGCGGCATCCGGAACATTGACATCATCACAAAAAGCATCTGTGACTTCGTAAAGGAACGGGGAGCCGTTCCCTTTGTCGTTCCCGCCATGGGAAGTCACGGCGGCGCCACCGCTGAAGGGCAGAAGGAAGTCATCGCTCACTACGGCGTGACCGAAGAATATCTGGGCTGTGAGATCCGAAGTTCCATGGAGACCGTTTTCGTAGGAAAAAATGCGGAAGGTCTGGATGTATACATGGATAAAAACGCCTATGAAGCCGACGGGATCATTGTTTCCAACCGGGTGAAGCCCCACACGTCCTTCAAAGGCGACTGCGAGTCCGGCATGATGAAAATGATGGCCATCGGTCTGGGCAAGCAGTACGGAGCCGACCGCTGCCATGAAGCCGGCTTCCAGAACATGGCAAAGAACGTAAAGTTGTTCGGAGAAGTGATCCTTAAGAATTCCCCGGTCATTTTCGGCGTTGCCATTCTGGAAAACGCTTTCGACGAGACCGCTGACATCGTCGCCGTTCCGGCCGAAGAGATCCCTGTGAAGGAGCCCGCTCTTCTCATCCATGCAAAGGGACTCATGCCGCGCATTCTGGTGGACTCCTGTGACGTCCTTATCATTGACAAGATCGGAAAGAACATAAGCGGTACCGGTTCCGATCCCAACATTGCCGGTCCTTTCGGCGACTCCGGAGAACAGTATGGCCTCAGGTCCCAGAATATCTGCATTCTGGATCTTACCGAAGAAACAAACGGAAACGGCTACGGCATCGGCATCGCCGACGCCACCACCGAACGCGCCTTTAAAAAAATGGATCTGGAAGCCATGTATATCAATTCCGTCACTTCAACAGCGCTGTGGAAGAACCGCATTCCCCTCATCATGGAATCCGATGAGGATGCCATCAAAGTGGTGGTAAAGTGCTGCAATGAGATCGACAAGAAAGATCCCCGGATCGTTCGTATCCACGACACTCTGCACCTTTCCGAGATCATGCTCTCCGAAAGTTATCTGGAAGAGATCAAAAAGATCGAAGGTCTTACAAAGACCTCCGATCCTGCTTATCTTCCTTTTGATGAAAACGGCGATCTGCCTCAGGGATGGTAAAGCACTTTTACCTCGTCCGCATGTCCGCCTTTCATGGTAATGACCGCATTTACCCACTGATAGTTCTGAACACAGTCGTAAATGTCCCGGAATCTGTTTGCATCCCCGTAAGCGATCTTTGACAATTCATCGTTGAATACCGTATTCTGGTCGAAGGTCGCCTGCCCCAGGGACACCGGATAGGAAATGAGATCGTCATTTTCGACCGCGATCTTCCATCCCCCCAGGTTCCCGTCTTTTTTCAGCGTGGCGTAGTCGTTGATCTCAATGGCGTTCTCGTTCAGTTTCTCCATCTTCGTTACGTTCATTGGCGAGAGCGCATACGCGGAAAGGTCGATGGTGTCTCCCACCTTCAGTGCTTTCACTTCTTCGTCGGTAAGGATCACCGGCTTTTTTTCCGTCAGTTCCGCCGTGATAATGTCTCCGTCTTTATTCATGCTGTCCGCATTCAGCTCTGCCTCATACTGTCCGTCGGCAAGCATGGTCGGATTCTTTTCCATCTCACTGAAATCATTTACCGTGATCTTTTTCTCCTTTACCGAAAGAGAAAGCGTCTTGATAAAGATGGGCTGGGCCTCCCAGGGACGCGCGTAATTCAGTGTAAGTGTCACGTCACCGTCCTTTTGGAAGGAAGGCTTGAAGCTGGCGCACCAGGTGCCGCCGGCACCTGCGAATCCTTCTTTTGCTTCCGGAAGCACCAGTTCGTCCGTAAGATGCTCCAGGATCTCTTCGTCGGAGATCTGATAATTCCAGGAATATCCGGTAGTGGGGTTGGAATCCAGCCGGACCGTGAGTACTTCTCCTTCACCTGAAAGCTCGAACCAGGGAGCCGTTACCGATGCGGACTCCGGTTCCGCTGTTTCTGCATTTTCCTGCGGTGCCTTTGCTGCACATGCGGTAAGGATCATACCTGCCAGAAGACCGGTAATGACTGCCGCCAGTTTCATGGATCTCTTCATTTTACTTCCTTTCCTCATACGAACCTCTTTGCGGATTCCACCATGCTTACCGTCTGATACTGAATGAGCCATACAGCCTCTTTCCACTCAGGTTTCAGCTTGGCGATCTGCTCATACATGGGATAAATGTACGTTTCCGTCTCGTTGATGTAGCTTATGATCTTCGTCTTTCGGAAGCCGAATGCCATGCAGGAAATGTTGTGGCAGCGGTCCAGGATCTTTACCATCATGGCATAGGCATCTCCGTAGATCGCTTCAAAATATTTTTTCTTTGCGATCGCCCTGGTTGCTCCGTTTGATTCATCGAATGTCACCAGTTCCACGGTGTGCTTTACCTTTTCTCCTGCCGGAAGATCACAAACATCGGCGATGCAGTCTTCCACCACGTCATGCAGAAGCGCTGAAGCGATGAGATCGTCGTCATAAAGCTTCATGGCTAAAGCATGGCAGGCAAGTGTATAGGGATGATTGATATAGGCCACGGATTCCGCGTCCGTTTTTCTCCACTGCGTACCGTGCAGGATCCGGGCAAACTCCACTGCCTTCATGGTCTGGGGCAGATCGTGCTCGGCCGCGTTCTTCTTTATGGTCTCCTTCATGGCGGCCTCATCGAAAACTTTGCACTTCTCCGTCCAATGAGACTGCTTCTTATCCCGGTATGCCTTCCAATCATCAAAAATACTCATGCTGCTTCTCCTTATCTGTAGTCTTCTATCTGTACATTAAGCGTTCTGTACCCGTTCCACTCGTTGATCACCGGGTAAAACAGAATGCTTATCCTGTCTCTTGTTTCCAGCTCTTTTTTCAAAGCGTCCGCATCTCCGAACATGATGCCCGGAAGCACGATCCCGTCTTCCGCATAAAGATCCATGCGAAGCGCATTCCTTGTCCGCCCCATCACACGGAAATTTGCCGGATGCACGTTCCTGAGCGCAAACCGCGGTTTCTCATTTCCGCCTCCGAAAGGTTCCAGTTTTTCCAGGTCCCCCACCAGTTTTTCCGAGATCCGGGAAAAGGGAAGTTCACTGTCGATCCAGACCTTCGTTTTCAGATCGTCGTCTGTCAGAGCCGTCTGTGTGTTCAGTCTTTCTTCCAGAAGAGGGATATCCTCTTCCCTGACAGAAAGCCCTGCCGCCATGGGATGCCCTCCGAATTTCTGCAGCAGATCTCCCGCTTTTGCCAATTCCTCAAACATGTTATAAGCTTCCACGCTCCTGCCGCTTCCCTTCCATATCCCTTCCCGGTCGGAAGCAGTAAAAACGAAAGCCGGCCTTCCATAGTATTCCTTAAGTCTCCCCGCCACGATCCCGGCCAGAGATTCGTGCAGGTCTCTGAGACTGACGACCAGCACCTTTTTCTGCTGTTTTTCTTTTTCCACAACGGCAACAGCCGCTTCCGTCCCTTTTGCCGTCAGCTCTTTTCTGGATTCATTGAGCCCCACCAGATATGCCGCGCGCTCCGATGCCGTCTGCGCATCCGGGGAGGCAAAAAGCGAAAACGCCCGTTCCGCCGTTTCCATTCTTCCTCCCGCATTGATGCAGGGACCCAGAACGAATCCGGCACCGTAGCAGGTGACTTTTTTCCCGGTAAGGCCCGTACACCGGATCAGCGCTTTCATGCCCGTATTGACACCGCCCGCGGACAGCACCCTGAGCCCTTCTTTTGCAATGATACGGTTCTCTCCCTTAAGGTCTATGCAGTCGCAGATCGTTGCCAGGGCTGCAAATTCCAGATACTTCAGATATTCTTCCGGATCCCGACCGAACTCCCGGAACAAAAGAGAAACAAATTTCCACGCCGTTACGGTTCCGCAGAGCTCCTTTTCCGGATATGCGGAATCTTCCCTGCAGACGTTGACGATACCCGCCGCAGGCGGCAGGATCTCTTTCCCGTCCGCACCTTTCCGGATCTCGTGGTGATCCGTTATGATCACCGTGAGACCTGCATCCGCTGCGGCTTTAAGTTCCTCACAGGCACTGATGCCGTTGTCACAGGTAATGATCGTATCCACACCGTCCTTTACGGCAGCGGAAACGATGGCGCTGTTGATGCCGTATCCATCCCGGATCCTGTCGGGGATGGCTATGCTGCAGTCAGCCCCCAGAGACAAAAGTGCGTCCCATAGCACGTAAGAGGCACAGACCCCATCCGCGTCATAGTCTCCGACGATACGGATCTTTTTTTTGCTCCTGATCTTTTCCGAAAGGATCTTCGCACTTTTTTCCCCGTCAGGAAGCATTGCCGCATCGTAAAGATCCTCTGCGCCGGCATTCAGGAAACGATCGATCTGTTCCTCGGTAATGAGATCCCGGTTTCTCAGGACCCTTGCCGCCACGGGCTCGATCCCGAAGCGTTCCCCGATCTTTTGGAAATCGGCTCTCTTGGTGTACAGATACCACTCTTTTTTCAGATGATCCGTCATTTCTTCTGATTCAGGGGATCCAGTGATTCAAAAAACCTGGACAGTACCTCATCGGGATCCTCCTCCGCGTACTGCCCGCCCTCTTCCTCAGACCATACGTCTTCATCTGAAAACACGGCAAGACAGGAAGAATTGTCACGCTCTGCCCTGAGAAAAACATTCTTCACCTTTTCCAGGTAACACATCAGTTCAATATCCAGTTCATCGTTGTCGCTCACGGGCAGAAATACACCGACTGCCGTGGGTTCGCAAAGATCCGTCAGGCAATCATACAGGGCATCCAGACTGGTTCCGCAATATTCCGGAAGTTCCAGTTTTTCCTTCAGGTATTCGTGTATCGCATTTTTGGAAGTTGCGTTCGGAAACTTCAGTACGATCTTTCTCATCAGGGTTCTCCGTTATCCATTGGTCCATAGATACTACAAGCCCGCCGATCTGGCGGGCTTATAAGAGTTTATCATCTTATTTGCGGTTTCTCAGGAAATCGGGTATCTTGATCTCTCCGTCTCTGTTCTGTGGTCTGAATACCGGGGCTTCTTCCTGCTCCGGCGCTCCCGCCGGTTCCGCTTCTTCCTGCTGTCTGGGCTGTCCAAAGCCGAACCCCAGCTTGATCTCCGGCTGGTCACCGGCCACTCTTGCCGCTATTCCCGCCTGGGTAGTATATCCGCCGGCAGCTGACTTCTGATTCTGCACTCCCTTTGCTCCGAAAGGCGATGTGCCGAACATGGACTTCATTGCCTGGCTGCGGGGGGTATCGATGCCCGTGGCGATCACGGTAATGGTACATTCATCCTGAGCCTTGTCATCATACATGACACCGAAGATCACATTGGCATCCTCACCGGCAAGCTCTTCCACGTAGGAAGCGGCCTCATTTGCCTCAAGCAGTGAGATGTCACCGGAAACATTGATGATGACATCGGAAGCGCCCTCGATGGAAGTCTCCAGGAGCGGTGATGCCACTGCCTGCTTCACGGCTTCAAGAGCCTTGTCGTCACCCTTTGCCCGGCCGATACCGATATGAGCCACGCCCTTGTCCTTCATGACTGTCTGAATGTCTGCAAAGTCCAGATTGATGAGGGCGGGAAGATTGATCAGATCAGTAATTCCCGTCACTGCCTGAAGGAGAACTTCGTCTGCCTTCTTCAGCGCCTCAGGCATGGTGGTGCGTCTGTCTACCAGTTCCAGAAGTTTGTCGTTGGGGATCACGATCAGTGAGTCCACATTTGCCTTCAGGTTCTCAATGCCTTCCTCCGCATTCCTCATGCGCTGTTTTGCTTCGAAGCGGAAAGGCTTTGTTACGATACCCACAGTCAGAATGCCCTGATCTTTGGCTGCCTTTGCCACGACGGGTGCAGCTCCTGTACCGGTACCGCCGCCCATGCCGCAGGTAACAAATACCATGTCGGCACCTTTGAAGGCCTGATTGATCTCATCCAGACTCTCTTCCGCAGCCTTTTCGCCGATCTCCGGCCGTGCGCCTGCGCCAAGACCTTTGGTGAGCTTTTCACCGATCTGGATCGCCGAAGGAGCCTTACAGTGCTGGAGAGCCTGCTTATCGGTATTCACACCGATAAGTTCCACTCCGGCCACGTTGGAATCCACCATTCTGTTAATGGCATTGTTTCCGGCACCGCCGACACCTACCACGAGGATCCTTGCTGCCGAATCGGACTCAGGTATTTTAATTTCAAGCATATGCTTAAACCTCACACAATTATTCTAGTATATAAATATATACGCATAGCGCCATGTTTTCAAGCACTTTGCAGAACTTTTAGATTTTCTTAAACTATTCGTCCGGCACGAAAGAAAAGCCGTCCGAATGCAGATCGCTGTACCCCGAAAGATCGGCTGTTCCCTTTCTATCCTTCAGCTTATCGTACACGTCATTCAGCAGGGAAAGCTTCTCCGGAAACGTATCGTCATTCCCCAGTTTCACCCGGACTCCCCCGGAAAGTGTCAGAGTGACGTTTCCCGTTTCGTCGATGTTTATTGCCCTGAGCGGTATCTGATAGGCATCCATCTGCGACGAAATGTTCAGGATCTTCTCAAATACGGCACTGCCGGCCACTTCCAGCTTCCGGTCAAGCACGATCTTTCCGAATCTGAGCCCCGTGATCTCGGGCACTCCGTCCAGCTCTTCCCCGGTGGATTCGATCACGATCCCGTCCTTGTCGAAATACATCCTGCTTCCCATGTAAGACACGTAACCGATGGGCTTTTTCTCGTAAACGATCACCTCACAGCTGTCAGTTCCCGTAAGATGCACCTGATACGAGATGATGAAAGGAAAAGCTTTGTGTTTTCCCGTCTTTTCCCGGTAAAGGATCATAAAAAGGCTCCTGTCGCTTTCCCCGGGAAACACCATGGATATGATCTCTTCTTTTGAATAGGCTTTATTGCCCTTTACATCTATGGATCTTACACGAAAGATAAAAAGCAAAGAAATCCCTATCATAACGACAAGGATCACTGTGACTGCAATAAGAAGCAGGGTGTTCGGCTTTCTTTCTTCGCCTTCCGTGTGTGTCCCTCCTTACCTTTCGTACCCTGCCGCATTGGATACACTGAGCACAAGTCCCATTTCCAGCATGGTAAACAAAACGGCCGTTCCGCCGTAACTGACGAACGGAAGCGTGACGCCGGTATTGGGGATCACTCCGGTGACCACGGATATGTTCAGGATCACCTGGACAGCAATGTGTGCCATAACACCCACACATATCATCGAACCAAAGCGGTCTTTCGCGTTTTTGGCCACCAGCATGATACGGTACAGAAGGAACAGATAAAGGATCACCAGAGCTGCCGCTCCGATAAAGCCAAACTCTTCACACACCACGGAAAAGATCATATCATTCTGTACTTCCGGGATCTTTCCGAACTTCTGAATGCTTTCTCCCAGTCCTCTTCCCGTTATGCCGCCGGAACCGATGGCGTAGAGTCCCTGCTGCGTCTGATAGGCATCGTCGGCAAACACTTCCGGGAGTGCCCATCCGTAGACTCTTCTCATCCAGTATTTTTCAGGGCGCTTGATAATGCTGTTATCAATAAGGTACTTCCTCACAAGAGGCTTTGCAGCAAGGATCCCGCCGACCCCCATGGCCGAAATGCCCAGCAGGAATTTTTTTCCCGTCGCCACATACAGCATTACGATAACGATACTCATGACGATGAATGCGGAACTGATGTTCTGCGTCAGGATAAGGAGCGTCGGAACCGCTCCCATGGCTGCCGCGAACCAGAACGCTTTCGGATGTCTGATCTCCTTCTTCAGTGCATCGCATAAAAAGGCCTCAAAAACGATGATTCCTATCTTGGCAAGTTCGGCCGGCTGAAAAGAAACGCCGGCAATGGAGATCCAGCGTGTTTTTCCGTGAGAGGACAATCCCAGGAACAGCGTAAGTGCCAGGAGTATCACAGAGCCCAGCCAGATAAGCCAGGGAACATACCCCTTTTTCAGAAGTCTGTAGGGAAGCTTTGACATGACGATGGCACCAAGCAGACCGCCGCCGCCAATGATCAGCTGACGCTTGAAATAATAGCTGCCGTCATTCAGTTCCATGGCAGCGGAATACTGGGAACCGGAATAAATGAATAAAAGTCCCAGGGAAAACAGAAAGATCACAAGAAACAGAAGCGTGTAATCATACATACTTCTTACGGGAATGATATCCGCTTTTTTACCGGACCTTGGTTCTTCCTGTTCGATATTTCTTTTTCTGACAGCTGACTGTGAATATGTCATATCAAAGCTCCATTACACTCTTCTTGAAGATATCTCCTCGTTCCTCAAAACTTTGGAACATGTCCCAACTGGCACAGGCAGGCGACAGCAGCACGTAATCCCCCTCATCCGCATAGGAAGCTGCCGTATTGACCGCCTCTTCCATGTCATCCGCAAATACCACGTCCTTGAATCCGTACTTACGGCAGCATTCCAGGATCTTGTTTCTGGTGGCGCCCATCAGGATAAGGCATTTTACCTTCTCCCTGAACAGTTTGACCCAATCGTCAAACGCCAGTCCTTTGTCATAGCCTCCTCCGATAAGCACTGTGGGTCCCGGCATGGCCAGGAGCGCCTGGATCGCCGCATCGGGATTGGTCCCCTTGGAATCGTTATAGTACTTTACTTTACATCTTTCCCTCACGAATTCGATCCTGTGGGGAACTGCCCTGAACTCGCGGAGGCCTTCGCAGATACCTTCCCTGCTCACGCCCATCTTAAGGGCGATGGCCGCTGCAGCACAGGAATTTTCATAATTATGACGTCCAATGATCTTAAGCTCGGAAACGTTGATCAATTCCGTCACGATCCCGTTTTCCTTCACAAAGATCTTTCCGTCTTTTGTGAAAACGGCCTCTCCTTCCGGTTCACACTGAGAAGAGAACCACACCACGTGCGGTCTGATACCGCTTTCGCCGAATGTTCTTAAAACACTGTCATCATAATTCAGTACGACCGTATCATCCTCCGTCTGATTTCTGATGATCTGCTTTTTGCATTCCACGTATCCAGCCATACTTCCGTGCCGGTCAAGATGATCCGGAGTAATGTTCAGAATGGCACTGACATTCGGATGAAAATCCGCAATGGTCTCCAGCATGAAAGAACTCACTTCTATCACGGAAGCGGAGGCTTCCGTGGTAAGGAGAGCCACTTCGGTATAAGGCGTCCCTATGTTTCCCGCCACTTTCACGTCTGCATAAGCGTGACGGAGCAGTTCTCCCACCAGCGATGTGGTGGTAGTCTTCCCGTTGGTACCGGTAATGGCCGCCATCTTTCCCTTCGCAGCCTGGTAACCAAGTTCCAGTTCCCCTATCATGGGTACACCCGACTTCTGTACTGCCTGGACGCATTCGGAAGAAAGAGGGATCCCCGGGCTTATGCACGCCAGGGAACACCCGCGCAGGTGTCCGGGGTATAAGGTCCCAGTGATCAGATCCACCCGGGTCCCGTCAGCGAATTCGGAAAGTACCTTTTCCCTGTCGGTTTCCGGATCACTGTTATAAAGAAGCGCAGTTCCGCCAAGGGCGGTCACCAGCTTTGCCGCTGCGATCCCGCTCTTTCCCGTTCCTGCGATAAATACTTTTTTACTGTCATTCATGCCCATATTCCAATGATCCCCAGTGCGGCAAGAAGTGCCGAAATGATGGTAAATGCCGTTACGATCCTGGTCTCCGAATTTCCGCACATTTCAAAGTGGTGATGGATCGGTGCCATTTTGAAGATCCGCTTTCCGTGGGTGGCTTTAAAATAGGATACCTGAATGATCACGGAAAGGACTTCTGCCAGATATATGAAGCCTACGATAAGAATGTACAGCTCACAACCGGAGACAACAGCCGCTGCGGCAACAAAACCACCGATAGCAAGGGAACCCGTATCCCCCATGAATACTTTTGCAGGATAGGCATTGAAAAACAAAAAGCCCATCAGTGCGCCGATCATGGCAGCCGAGGTGATCGATATTCCAAACGTCCCGGATACGAGAGCGCCTGCCAGCATGAAAAACAATGCGACGGGGATGGTTACGGAAGACAGAAGTCCGTCCAGCCCGTCTGTGAAATTGGTCCCGTTATCGGTACCGAGTGCCGCAAGGACTACAAAGGGAACATACAGCCATACAGGAAGCGTGATCCCTGCAGCGTTTTCGCCAAGGCCGGTAAACGGGATCAGGATCTTTCCGGGTGTCACCCCTTCTGCAGGCGCATAGTAGGTCCAGACCGCAAAGACCAGCGCGGCGATCAGCTGAAGGAAAAGTTTGCGTGCGGGGCTCAGGCCTTTACTGTTATGTCTCCTGATCTTCAGAAGATCATCCAGAAAACCTGCCAGACCAAATCCCAGCGTCAGCAGGAGGATCTGCAGGATCTGTACGGAGATCTGTCTTTCACGGATCCATCCGATGATGACTGCCCCCACAAAACCGATCACGATCACTGCACCGCCCATGGTAGGCGTGCCCTGCTTGGAAAGGTGTGCCTGCGGCCCGTCGTCCCTCACTTCCTGACCGAACTTTGCCCTCCTTACGGCTTCAATGAAAGAAGGCGCCGCAAGAAGCACCAGAACAAAGGCAACTACTGTCACCATGAACAATGTAATGATCTCCGTCTGTGTTATCTGCTGCATCATCTTTCTTCTCCATTAAACGTATCCGGCAGTTCTCCGCCGTTGTTTTCTCCCTGTATGAATTCTTCCGTAGCCGGCTCTTCGATCTGATATTCCGCAGCTCTGTATTCAGAAGCCGTGGTACCCTCGGGATAAAGATTCACCGCAGGCAGCGCTTCCGCCATGACCTTGGAAAAGATCTGGGAAGCAAAGGAAGAATGTGCTGCCTCTTCACCGGGAAGCAGCGGTTCGTCCACGATCACATAGCACAAAAGCTTCGGATCTTCCACAGGCGCAAAACCGCAGAAGGATACGACGTATGTCTGAGCGCTTCTGGGCAGTTTCTGTGCTGTTCCCGTTTTTCCGCCGATATGGTAACCCTCTACAGCGGCAGCCTTTCCGGTTCCTGTTTCCACTGTGGCAAACAAAGCTTCCTTCAGATAATCGCAGGTATTGGCGGATACCGTTTCTCTGACCAGTACCGGATCGTTTTCCTTTACCAGAGCTCCGTCGGGAGATACGATCTGTTTCACCACGTGGGGCTGATAATAATGACCGCCGTTGGCAACGGAGGCATAAGCAGCCGCCATCTGGACCATAGTGCAGTTGAAGTTCTGTCCGAAAGAGTTTGTCGCCAGCTGTGTCCGTCCGATATTGTCATCTGCAAACCCAAGAGCAGAAGTATCTGCTTCCGCGGGAAGATCGATGCCGGTATACTCCCCGAAGCCGAAAGTCTTTTCGTATTTTACGAAGTTTTTTGCCCCTTCGGCAAAGGCGATGTTCATCATGACCACATTGCAGGAATTGGTGATGCCGCCGGTCACGTCCAGAAGACCGTGGCCGTTTCTGTTCACACAGTTTATTCTCCAGGTATTTACACCATCGGAAAGTTCCACGTGTCCTTCGCAGTTGTACGTATCGTTTCGGGAAATGATGCCCTCTTCCATGGCACCTGCCACCGTGAATATCTTCTGCGTGGATCCCGGCTCATAGGTATCGCTGACGCACAGATTGCGCCAGTTCAGATTCATTGCTGCCGTGGATCCCAGTTTCCGGATCTCCTCTCCCGTATACAACCCGGGGATCTGTTCCTTTGTCGGCGTTTCCGTCCCGGGATTTTTCGACTTATAGTCACTGACAGCGGCGGTCAGTCCCAGCTGATAGATCTCCTCATCGGTAAAGTCACCCGTGGTGGAAGGGTCGTTCAGATCAAAACTGTTTGTACCTGCCATGGCCAGGATCTCACCGTTGTTCGGATCCATCACCACGCAGGCGGCCGATTTGGAACCGATCTCGCCCTCTTTCCACTCTTTCAGATATTTTTCCACAGCCTGCTGGATAGACGCATCGATGGTAAGGATCAGGCTGTTGCCGTTTTCGGCGGATTTCACCACTTTTTCAAGATCCGCATCATCGTTCAGATAGCCGTATTCCCTGCCGTTCACGCCGGAAAGCACGCTGTTGTAGTACTGTTCCACGCCGCCGACGCCATTTACCCCGGAAGCATCGGCGAATCCGATGACGCTGCAGGCAAGGGCGTTGTACGGATAGTTCCTCTTATAGTTGTCCTCGAACCAGATGCCGTAGATCTTCTGTTTCTTCACCTGGGCGTCTTCACTCATGGCAAACTCGGCGTTCTTTTTTTCCTGATAATCCAGGAATCCCTGCTTTTCGTCATAAGTGATGTCCTTTTTGAACCGTATATATGGCGAGGATTCGTTCCCGGTGATCAGCTGCCGCAGCTCGCCGCTGTCTGTTCCGAAATATTCCGAAACCGCCTGAATGGTAGGCTCCACCACGTTCCGTGATCGGTTTCCGTCCTTTGTCCTGTTCTCGGCTTCGATCATCTGTGCCGGGTCTACGATAAGGATGTACACTTTCTCACTTGTCGCCAGCCGGTTTCCGTTCCTGTCAAAGATATCTCCCCGTCGTGCCGGCAGCGTTTTGGAGGAATACTCCGACTGGCGCTGGGTAAGTACGATCTTATTGTAATCTTCCTCTTTATTCCTCTGAATAAAAAAAACGTGCGCCAACAGAGCCATCAGCAGCACGGCAAATACGGAAAGCGATATCAGAAGACGCTTTTCAGAAACAGGCCCGGTTTTTCTTTTTTCCTGATCAGAGTTCCGGGATCCGTTCATACTGCCTTACATATTCACTTTCTGTCTTTTCATAAGTCACCACGTTTTCCTGGCCGGCATGCACCATGCCCAGTTTTCCCACTGCCGTGTTATACACATAAGCCAGATCAACAGAAGTATCGATGCTCTGTTCCAGTGCGTCGTTCTCGTTTTTCAAAGCCTCCAGCGTCGTCTCCATTTTCCGGATCGACGAAAGATGCATGTCTACGGAAGACCTGAGGCTTAAAAAGCTCATCAGAATGGCGACCACAACGATAACAGCCGCGACCAGCACCAGAAGGGACGGCAGTTCCATGCTGACGGAAGCTCTTCTTCTGTCGGCCCTGGCATCGGCCTCCTGGCGGAAATTCCGGTTCTGAAGAGCAGCCTTTCTTGTAAGGTCTCTCTCATAAAAGGGATCCGTTTCACGGCGTACCACACGAACGGTGTTTCCTTCCGTGATGTAAGAAGTTCTTTCGCGATATGCAATTGCTCCTGCAGTCCTTGTTCTCATGCTTCTGTCTTCTCAAATATTCTCAGCTTCGCGCTGTGTGCTCTCTGGTTGTTTCCCAGTTCCTCTTCCCCCGCCGTTACCGGTTTCCTGGTAACAACGCTCCCCTTGCTCTTTCTGCCGCAAACGCAGACCGGAAAATCCGGCGGGCAGATGCAGGGGTCCTCAGCTTCCTTGAACGCCTGCTTTACGATCCTGTCTTCCAGGCTGTGAAAACTGATGATGCACAGTCTCCCGCCCGGTGCCAGCAGGTCGATCAGGTCACCGATCACATTTTTCAGAATGTCCAGTTCCCGGTTAACTTCTATACGGATGGCCTGAAACGTCTTCTTGGAAGGATGTCCTCCCGTTTCCCGGAATCTTGCGGGAATGGATGCCTTGATCGTCTCTGTCAGTTCAAATGTGGTCCGGATGGGAGCGATCTCCCTGTTTTTCACGATCCTTGCCGCAATGTTTTTTGCGAATTTTTCCTCCCCGTAGTCTTTCAGGATGCGGCACAGCTCATTTTCGCTGTAAGTGTTCACCACGTCGTAGGCCGTCATCACATCGGACCGGTCCATCCGCATGTCCAGCGGTGCGTCCTCTCTGTAGGAGAACCCCCGGTCTTTGTTGTCGAACTGATAGGAAGATACACCCAGATCCAAAAGGATCCCGTTTACTTTATCGATCCCCAGATCCGAAAGGATCTGTTTCGTATTTTCATAGTTGCCCTTAACGATCGTCACCCGGTCCATAAAGGGCTCAAGCCGTTTTGCGGCTGCTTCGATGGCCTCCGCGTCTCTGTCTATCCCTATAAGCTTGCCGCCCCGGGAAAGCTTTTCCGCCACCAGGAAGGCATGTCCTCCGCCGCCCAGCGTTCCGTCCACGTAAATACCGGAAGGATCGATTTTAAGACCTTCGATCACCTCTTCCGGAAGTACTGAAAGATGCCTGAATTCCTGTGCCATTACAGTTCCAGCTCCTCCAGTTTGGAAAGCTCCTCCGGCGTCATGTTTTCCAGAGCATCCTTTCCGTTGACTGCATCCCAGGCTTCCTTGTCCCAGATCTCCACCCTGTCACCAAGTCCCGTGAACACGATGTCCTTTTTGAGGTCTGCCGCATTCCGCAGAGGATTCGGGATCAGGATCCTTCCCATCTGATCAACTTCGCATTCAATGGCGTTTCCCAGAAACAGCCGGGAAAGCTTTCTTCCGGCAGTGTTTGTGAGGCTTAAGGATTCCAGGTTCTTCCGGATCCGTGCCCAGCGTTCCGCGGGGTAGGCGGTCAGGCACCCTTCAAAGCCTCTGGTCACCGTAAAGGACGCGCCCAGTTCCTCGCGGAATCTGGCCGGGATCGTCACCCTGCCCTTTGCGTCCATTGTGTGATTGTACTCACCGGTCAACATTGAAATTCTGCCACTTTCTGACACTATTTGACACTTTCTGCCACTTCTTGCTTATATTTTACTCGATATTTCATCAAAGTCAATAAAAAAACAGGCTCAGCTTTGCCAAACCTGTTGGAATCCTTGTATTTTTTTTAAAACAATCTTATTCGATAGCTTTCTGTGTTTCCCCGGCTTTTTTCAGCTGTATCCGTTTCACCAGGATCATTGTAATACCGAAGACCGCCAGCAGTGCCGACAGACACTGGGAAACGCGCAGACCCGTTCCGGCAATGTACAGGGAGTCCGTACGGAGTCCTTCGATCCACGTCCTTCCGATCCCGTAAAGCGCCAGATACAGATAGAAGATCTCACCCTTGAACTTCTGCACTTTCCTTCCGTACCACAGACCGATCCCCAGGGATGCCAGGTTCCACAGAGACTCATAAAGAAACGTGGGGTGTACCTGAATGTAATTTATCCCGGCATCCGTGATCATGTGAAGTTTCATTTTTTCAGTGATCGCAGAAGGATTCACCAGGCTTTCTTTCATGCGCATTGCCAACAGCGTATCGGTGTACTCTCCGAAAGCCTCGCAGTTAAAGAAATTCCCCCATCTGCCCAGCGCCTGCCCGAACCACAGTCCCAGCACCACGGAGTCCAGCATTTCCAGAAAATTCTTCTTTTTTATCTTACAGTAAATGATGATCGCCAGTGCGCCGCCGATGATGCCGCCGTAAATGGCAAGACCACCGCCGCGGATATTCAGGATCTGAACCGGATCGTTCTTATAGTTATCCCATCTGAACGCCACATAATAGAGCCTTGCGCCTATCACAGCAGCAATGATCCCGTAGATGAACATGTCCCAGTAAGCGTCCGGATCCTGCCCTCTCCTCTTTGCATCTGCTGTAACAATAAGCATGCCAATGAGAAAGCCAAGACCGATGACGATACCGTAAAACATGATATCAAAACCGAAGACCGTGATGTGATCGCGGATCTTCGGGATCACGATCCCCAGATGCGGAAAAATGATATCGGCTCCGTTATATGATGACATGTCTCTTATACGTTGAACCGGAAGATGATGGTATCACCGTCCTTCACAACGTACTCCTTTCCTTCGATCCTTACCAGACCCTTTTCCTTTGCCGCCGCCAGAGAGCCGCAGTCCAGCAGATCCCTGTAGTTGATGACTTCCGCCTTGATGAATCCCCGCTCAAAATCCGAATGGATCTTGCCGGCAGCCTGGGGCGCCTTGGTACCTTTTTTGATAGTCCAGGCACGGGTCTCTTTTTCGCCGGCGGTAAGAAAGCTCATCAGGCCCAGCAGGTCGTAGGAAGCGGCGATCAGTTTGTCCAGTCCGGATTCTTTGATCCCCAGGGTCTCCAGGTATTCCGCCTTTTCCTCGTCATCCAGTTCCGAGATCTCCTCCTCGATGCGGGCCGAGATCACGAACACGCCGTTGCCGTTTTCTTTTGCGAACTCCCTGACCTTCTGTACATACGGATTGGAAGCGCCGTCATCTGCCAGATCCTCTTCCGCCACGTTGGCCGCAAAGATCATGGGCTTTGTGGTAAGCAGGAACAGAGAATCCACGAATTTCTTATCTTCCTCATCTTCGATCTCCACAGAGGAAGCCATTTTTCCGGAAAGAAGCGCTTCCTGGAATTTTTTCAGGATCACCAGCTGTGCCTTAGCTTCCTTGTCGTTCATGGCCAGCTTGGTCGTTTTGGCGATCCTCTTTTCCAGGATCTCCAGATCTGAAAAGATCAGTTCCAGATTGATGGTCTCGATGTCACGGATGGGATCCACGGAACCGTCCACGTGAATGATATTGGAATCTTCAAAGCAGCGTACCACGTGTACGATGGCATCGCACTCACGGATGTTGCCCAGGAACTGGTTCCCCAGTCCTTCTCCCTTGGATGCGCCCTTCACAAGGCCTGCAATGTCAACGAATTCGATCACTGCCGGTGTGGTCTTCTGAGACTTGTAAAGATCCGTCAGAAGATCCAGACGTTTGTCCGGCACGGCTACGATGCCCACGTTGGGGTCAATGGTGCAGAAGGGATAGTTGGCGCTCTCCGCTCCCGCCTTTGTCAGTGAATTGAAAAGTGTGGATTTTCCCACATTGGGAAGTCCTACGATACCTAATTTCATAATCTATACTCCTATTGCATTTTTTCAATATATTCCCGCAATCTCGGAAGAGTGATCTTCACGCTTCCTGTCTCTGATGTATCAAGAATATGCTTCTTCTTCAGATTTTCGCGGTGTTGACTGTATCCCCTGATTTTCTGCTCCAGTTCAGCCCGGTTCCCTGTTTCTGACGCAAGGACCGTTTTCACAAACTCTTTTTCCGCAACAGTCAATGAATTCCACAGGAGATCATATGTGGGCGCCATACGACGATCGAAAGAATTCAAAACAGTATCCAGAGAATCTGTTTCTTTTTTTGTGAAATACTCGTCTCCCAAAAGCTGGTAGCCCCAGGCATATCCGCCGGTGATACGGGCCAGCTTTTCTGCTTCTTCTTCAGAAACTTCAAGAAGTTTTTCATACATGTATCTGATTTCGTGTACATTTAACGGTGAGGCAATCAGTGCTTTCGGCCGGGCGAAAAATGACAAATGCGGAACTTTCGTAAACTCCTCAATATTCTTCTCCAGCCCGGTGGCAATAATACGCATATTTATATTCTGGTTCAGTAAAAAAGATCCGATCACACTCAAAAACTCGATCATGCCTGCGGTTGCTGCAATATCGTCGATACCGATCAGTATTGTATTCCCCGCCCGGGTGACCGCCTCACACATGTAACGCAATTCATCTGTTTTGTCATAATACGCCGGATTTCTTTCTGTCTTTTTCGTTTCAGAAGACGAAACCGATCCTTTTACGAATTCAATTCCACCATCCAGTTCTCTGTGTGTAGCCGATTCTCTCTTTTCAAGGAATGCAGCCTCCCCCATCTCCCGACTAAGAGCTGAAATCAGCGTGTCCACAGGAGACCCGCCTGCCGGCAGAGAATAAACCTTCCACCCTTCTTCAGATGAAAAATGATCCAGTACTTTTTTATACTCGACAGATTTCCCGGACCCCCTCAAACCAAGAATTTTATAAACATACTGTGTTGAATACGGGCTGTCAAAATTTGCAATGATCTCGTCTGCTATTCCCGTATTGATATATGCTTTTCCGGCAATACCCGGAGTCGTCGTAAACGGACTGATATGCACAGTCATCCATCCTTCCTAATAAGCCTGATTTTTTTTGATTTCAATTCTGTTTTTTGATTTATTCTGATTTTTATATTGATCTATTGATTATTTTTGATTCTTTTTATAGTATTCTACCAGTAATAAAGTGAATTGGCAAGTCTTCCGTTCTACTTGATTCTGATCCCCGATTTCAAATTCTTGTCCAAAAACAAGATGTCCGTTTGCTGCTATTCTACAACAAACGGACGGGTAAATCCAATGCTTCTTGAGTTACGGCTTTGACGGGTCTTCCCCGCAGCTTTCAGCATAAGCCTTCAGAGCTTCCTTCTGCGCCGGTGTCAGCGCGGTGGGCACTTTCACCATCAGTGTTACGTACTGGTCGCCGCGAACGTTTTTGTTGTTCAGATACGGGACGCCTTTCCCCTTTAAGCGGATCTTGGTATCGGTAGGCGTTCCCGGTTTCACCTGGTATTCCACCTTGCCGTCCACGGTCTCGATATGTAACGGTCCGCCCAGCGCCATCTTGGCATAGGGAACGGATACGGTGGAGAAGATGGTGTTTCCCTGGCGTTTGAATTTGGGATCCATGGAAACATCCACTTCCACCAGAAGATCCCCTCTGGGGCCGCCGTTAAGTCCCGGCTCGCCCGCTCCGGAAAGCCTTACTGCCTGTCCGTCGTCAATGCCTGCAGGAATGGTCACCTTAAAGCGCTTGCGCATCTTGGTGTATCCGGTTCCCCGGCAGTCGGGACATTTTTCCTTAATGACCTTGCCGGCCCCCTGACAATCGGGGCACACGGTAACGGTCTGCATCTGACCGAAGAACGGATTGTTCTGCACTACGCTCACTTTTCCGCGGCCGCCGCACTTTGCACAGGTCACCGGACTGGTACCCGGCTTGGCACCGCTTCCGCCGCATTTTGTACAGGCGTCACGGTAATCCGTTTCGATCTCTTTTTCGCAGCCGAAGATCGCTTCCTTGAAGCCCACTCTGACCGTGGTGCCCACATCGCTTCCTCTTCTGGCTGTGTTCTGGCTGTATCCGTCATAGGACGAGTATCCGCCTCTGCCGCCGAAGCCGCCGAAACCTCCGAAACCGCCGCCACCGCCGAACAGATCGGAAAAGATGTCACTGAAGTCCATTCCGCCGAAATCGAATCCGCCGAAGCCGGATGCCTGGCCGGCAGCCGAATTGGCGTCAAAAGCCGCATGGCCGTAACGGTCGTATGCTGCCCTTTTTTCTGCATCGGAAAGGACGGCATAGGCTTCGCCTGCCTCTTTGAATTTTGCTTCGGCCTCCTTGTTGCCGGGGTTGGCATCGGGGTGATATTTTTTCGCCAGCTGTCTGTATGCTTTTTTGATCGTAGCCTCATCAGCGTCTTTTGCTACGCCGAGGACTTCGTAATAATCTCTCTTGTCTGCCATATATTCAAAAACTCCACAGACAGCGCGGGTGGATTGCGAGTCGTGCGTGCTTTGCAGCGAGTTTCGCAGCGAAGCGAGAACTGTTTGAAGCTGCAAACACGCACCGAAGCATGGTACCGCCCGCGCTGGTTTAGATTTTCAGTCTATTAGACTTCTTTATAGTCTCCGTCGACTACGTTGTCACCGGGTTCTCCGGTCTGTGCGCTGCCGCCCATGTCGGGACCGGGGCCTGCCTGTCCGGCTGCGCCCTGCGCCTGCTGAGCCTGCTCGTACATCTTGGTGAATACGCTCTGTGCGGAGTTCATAAGCTTCTCCTTGAGTTCCTTCACCTTGTTCATCTGATCTTCGGATGCGGTGCCGTCTGCCGGAACGTCCTTCAGAGCTTCCTTCAGAGCGTCCACATCTGCCTGTACCTGAGCCTTTTCGGATTCGGATACCTTGTCGCCCACTTCCTTTAATGCCTTCTCGGTCTGGAAGCAGAAGGAATCCGCTTCGTTTCTGGCGTCGATGGCCTCTTTCTTCTTCTTGTCTTCCGCCTCGAACTGCTGCGCCTCACGCACTGCCTTATCGATGTCATCCTGGCTCATGTTGGAACCGGAAGTGATGGTGATGTGTGCATCCTTGCCGGTGCCCAGATCCTTTGCAGTTACGTTTACGATACCATTGGCATCGATATCGAACTTGACTTCGATCTGCGGGATCCCGCGGGGAGCGGGTGCAATGCCGTCCAGACGGAACTGTCCCAGAGTCTTGTTGTCTCTTGCGAACTCTCTCTCGCCCTGCACGATATGGATGTCAACTGCGGTCTGGTTGTCAGCTGCAGTGGAGAATACCTGCTGTGCACTGGTGGGGATGGTGGTGTTTCTCTTGATGAGAGGAGTAGCCACGCCGCCCAGAGTCTCAATGGAAAGGGTAAGAGGTGTTACATCCAGAAGGAGGACATCGCCGGCACCGGCATCACCGGCCAGCTTGCCGCCCTGAATTGCCGCACCGATGGCCACACACTCATCCGGATTCAGAGTCTTTGACGGCTCCTTGCCGGTCAGTTTCTTTACTTCTTCCTGTGCGCAGATCATTCTGGTGGAGCCGCCTACCAGGAGCACCTTTCCCAGGTCAGCGCTGGTAACGCCTGCATCCTTCATGGCATTCTGTACCGGAAGGTCCGTTCTCTGGGTAAGAGAAGCGGTGAGCTCGTCGAACTTTGCTCTGGTAAGGTTCATGTCCAGGTGCTTCGGTCCATCCTGATTTGCAGTGATGAAGGGAAGGTTGATGTTGGTGGTGGTAGCTGCAGAAAGCTCTTTCTTTGCCTTCTCGGCTGCTTCTTTCAGTCTCTGCATTGCCATCTTGTCAGTGGAAAGGTCGATGCCTTCCTGTGCCTTGAATTCGCTCACCAGCCAGTTCATGACCGCATTGTCGTAGTCGTCGCCGCCAAGATGGGTATCACCGTTGGTGGCAAGTACTTCTACCACGCCGTCACCGATGTCGATGATGGATACATCAAAGGTGCCGCCGCCCAGGTCGTATACCATGACCTTCTGCTCCTTCTCATCCTCAAGGCCATATGCAAGAGCTGCTGCCGTGGGCTCGTTGATGATACGCTTTACGTCAAGACCTGCGATCTTGCCGGCGTCCTTGGTTGCCTGACGCTGTGCGTCATTGAAATATGCGGGTACGGTGATAACGGCTTCCGTTACCTTCTCGCCAAGGTAGCTTTCCGCATCGGTCTTCAGCTTTTGAAGGATCATAGCGGAGATCTCCTGGGGAGTATAGGACTTGCCGTCAATGGTCACCTTGTGATCGGAACCCATGTATCTCTTGATGGAAGAGATGGTCCTGTCGGGGTTGGTGATGGCCTGACGCTTTGCGGGATCACCTACCAGGCGCTCACCGGTCTTTGTAAATGCCACTACGGAAGGAGTGGTCCTCTGTCCTTCGGCATTGGGGATAACGGTGGGCTTTCCACCTTCCATTACTGCCACGCAGCTGTTAGTTGTTCCTAAATCGATACCAATGATCTTGCTCATATTTGTTTCCTCCTGTATTCGCCTGCTGTTTTTCAGCTTAATTTGCTACTTTTACCATACTGTATCTGAGTACTTTGTCTCCGAACAGGTAGCCTTTCTGGAATTCCTCCACCACCGTGTTCTCCGGCTGTTCCTCATCCTCCACATGCATCACCGCATTGTGAAGGTTTGCATCAAAGGGCTGTCCCACCGCTTCAATAGGCGTGACGCCCAGTTCCTTCATGAGATCCATGAAGGATCTGTAGATCTTTTCCATGCCCTCTACATAGGCATTTCCGGCCAGTTCCCCGGGAACGTTTGCCAGAGCTCTTTCGAAGTTATCGATAAGAGGAAGGATCTTCAGAAGCACCGTCTTCTCGCCGTCCGCAAACCTTCCGGCCTTTTCGGTCTCGCTTCTTTTCCGGAAGTTGTCGAACTCAGCGAATAATCTTTTGAACTTGTCATCCAGTTCTGCGATCTTCAGATCTTTTTCGTCAGCTTCGTTTTCCTGTTCCGTTTCTTCTGAGATCTCTTCTTCCTCCGGGATCTCTTCTTTCAGTTCCTCTTCCGCTTCGTCCTTACGCAGATCTTTTTCCGCGTCCGGTTCAAAGTGTTTCTTATGTTTGCTCAAATTTGTTTCACCTCCGTGATGCTATTTCAGAAATCGCGGAAAGCGCGATCAAGCTGTTCCTTGAAGTTCTCCATGGTCTCCATGACCTTCTCATAATCCATGCGCTTGGGGCCGATAACGCCGATCACGCCGCGCATGCCTTCTCCGATCTCGTATCTTGCCGTTACCAGAGAACAGTTCTGCATATTCTTAACGGGACCTTCCCCGCCGAAATACACACGGACCTCGTTTTTCTCCCTTTCGTCTTCTTCATCGTCACAGAAGTCTCTCACTTCTCTGACCAGACGTTTCAGTTCTTCTTTTTCCTCAAACGCGGTGATGAGTTCCGTTGCCCTCTGTGCGTCAGACAGTTCCGGATACTTGAAAATGTTCTTTGCGCCGGAGGTAAATACCTCTCCGCCTTCCGAATCACTTTCGATCAGTTCCACCACGGCATCGATCACAGCTTTTACGGATTCTTTATGATCTCCCGCCTGCACCATCATTTCCGTCACCAGTTTTGTGGTGATCTGGTCAAGGCTTAATCCCGCCAGATGGTTGTTCAGCATGATATCAAGGTTCCTTACGGTCTCCTGGTCCAGATCCTCCGGGATGCTGATCACTTCATTCTTAATGACGTTGCCGTCAAGAACGAGGATCAGAAGAAGTTTTCCTTTTTCCGGCACGGAGAGCTGAATGTATTTGATCTTGTTATTTTCAATGGTCGGTCCGCTGATCAGTGCCGCATAATCCGTATTCCTCGCCAGCGCTTTTACCAGATCCGTGAAGATCTTTTCCATGCGGTCCACTCTGCGGATCATCAGGTCGCTGACATCTCTTACCTTCTGTCTGGAATCCGAACGGATGGTGTCTACGTAAAAACGGTATCCTTTATCCGTAGGGATCCTTCCGGCAGAAGTGTGAGGCTGTTCCAGATACCCCATCTCCTCCAGATCGCTCATTTCATTTCGGATCGTTGCCGAACTTAAATTCAGATCGCTGAGTTTCGAGATGGTCCTGGATCCTACCGGTTCCCCGGTATCCAGGTAGTTTTTGATGATCGACTTCAGTATAATGTATTTTCTCTCATCAAGCTCCATGTTCGGCCTCCTTTCTGTTTGTTAGCACTCTGTGCTGTTGACTGCTAACAAGCATATAATATAATACCGCCTGACAATTGTCAAGCGGTTTTATAAAAAGTTTGTCAGAATTCGCTCATTACCGTATTGGCAAGTTCCATCCCTCTTTCCGTGAGTCTCACGTCATAGCCGTCACGCTCCAGAAGCCCTCTGGCCGTATACCTGTCAATTATGTTTCCATAGACGTCATCCAGCTGCAGACCGAACCTTCTGTAAAAGTCGATACTGCCCACGCCTTTTGTAAGCCTCAGTCCCAGGATCATGAATTCCCGCATCTTTTCCCGTTCCGGGAGCGTCTCCACGCTCTGCTTTCCTTTCACGTACTCTTCCCAGGAAAGTTCCGTGAATCCCGTCTTCAGGTAGTCTTCGAAGACTGTGGTATTCTTGAATCGCGTGCCGTTTACATAGGATGACGATCCCAGTCCGAAGCCGATGTAATCTTTTCCCGTCCAGTATCCTTTATTGTGCCGGCATTCCTTTCCTTCCCTCGCATAATTGGAGATCTCATAGCGGAGGAACTTGTATGCGGTCATCAGTTCCTTTGTCACGGCGTCCATGGCGGCAGCTTCCTCCTCCGACGGCAGAGAAAGCTCTCCCCTTGCCACCAGATCACAGAAGGGCGTTCCCTCCTCCAGCTGCAGATTATAAACGGAAACATGTTCCGGCTTCAGCATGAGAACGTTTTTCAGCGTCTTTTTCCAGCTTGCGGCCGTCTGGGTGGGGAAACAGTTGATGAGATCCACATTTATGTTGTCAAAGCCTTCCATGCGGGCTCCCTGATAACATTTCAGGAATTCTTCAAAGGTGTGGATCCTTCCCAGAACTTTCAGTTCTCCGTTGTCTGCGGACTGAAGCCCGATGCTCAAACGGTTGATCCCCGCCTCCCGGTATCTGGCAAATTTGTGCCGGAGGGTGGAACCGGGGTTCACCTCGATGGTGATCTCAGCTTCACTTGTCATCCGGTAGTTTTCCCGCATGCAGTCCATGAGTTCTGCGATCAGATCCGCTTCCAGGACCGAAGGCGTCCCTCCGCCGATAAAAACGGACGTCACTTCATGCTCCGGAAATAAAACGGAGGCGTTCATGATCTCTTCCTTCAACCGGTCCACATACGCACGCTGGGGCATCCCTCCGGAAGGAAATGAAAGGAAGTCGCAGTAATTGCACTTCCTTGCACAGAACGGAATATGAATATATATTTCAAGCTCTTTCATGCTTTCAGTCGATTTCTTTCAGAATATAGATATCCGCCGTGATCCAGCCGTGATCCGTTACTTTGTAGGCATCCCTGACGTCCTCAAAATAAAGATCCACTACAGGTACGTTTCCGGTATTTGCCGTTCCGTATTCCACGGCCGCCCCGCCCGTGTCCTGACATTTGTAGACTCCGTCATAACGGGAAAAGTCTGCGCCTTCTCCGCTGCAGCCCACCCCTCTTACGAGGATCACTTTTCCAAGATTGGCTCTGGTGGAAGCAGCGGTATAATTCTGGCGAACTTCGGCACCGCTTGCCGTTTTCCTGCTTCCCGTCTCACCTGCCGAAAAACCGGTAAGATAGTGCTGTCCCCAATAACTTTCCACCGCATACTTCTTTCCGTCGAACACATAATACGTATTGCCGCCGGCATCCGTGAAGCATTTTGCCGCCGTGCCGGTATCGGGCCCCGCCGCGCTGCCGGGAGTTTCCGCTGCAGCGTATTTTGTCCCCTGTCCTGTTGCCTGTGCGGCCAGAGAAAGCATGGGCCAGGCAGCTGCCAGGAGAAGAGCCAGGATCAGACTGATCTGCTTGTTTTTCATCCCATCACCACCATGTAATTGTATTTTTTCTCATGGGCGATCGTAGTCTCGTCACCATGCCCCGGATATACTTTCGTATCGTCCGGCAATGTCATCAGCTTCTCTTTGATACTGGAAATGATCGACGCCGTGCTTCCCGTGGGAAGGTCCGTCCTTCCGGCGCCTTCCAGAAACAGCGTATCTCCGGAGAACAGGATGCACTGTCCTTCCAGATAATAACAGGTACTGCCCACGGTATGCCCCGGGGTCGCCACGACTTTTACCGGGATCTTTGCCGGAGAGAGCGCCGTGCCATCCGCGACAAAGCGGATGTTTTCCGTGGGGAAATTTCCCCCGAATGCCCTTAAGAGACTCTTTTCCGGATCTTCCAGCACCTCGCGTTCCTTCTCCAGCGCAATGACCGTCATTTCCGGGTACTGCTTCCGGATCCATTCCACCGCCATGATATGATCAAAGTGTCCGTGAGTGAGAAGGCAGGCTGCGGGCGTGAGATGCAGGCTTTCCAACTGCCTCAGGATCATGTTTCCCGAGGCGCCGGGATCCACCAGAAAGCATTCCCCGTGCCCGTTTTCTTCATATACGATATAACAGTTTTCTTCCAGCGGTCCTACGACCGTTTTTTTTACCGTCAAAGCCATATCCGTCACCTGATCACCACGTCGCCGTAAGCCGTACAGTAGTTTTTCTTCACATCCAGTCCGCTGATCCACTCTTTTGTACGCCAGGTCTGGTAACCCAGACGATTGTCTCTCCCGGCCTCAAACAGCCAATGCGGAGTGCTCCAGATACAGTTTACGGGAGCGCATCTCTGATAGAATGCCTGCCCTACGCCTCCCTGTCCGTGATGAGCCAGCTGCAGGTAATCGCATACGATCCCGTCAAGTACTCCCCGGGACATCAGGTCGTTTCCCACGGCCTCGCCCATATCGCCCAGAATCACCAGATGTTTTCCTTCTATCGTAATGTCATACATTATACTGGAACTGTTGATGGCAAAATTGTCATAGGATTTCTGAGGTCCGTTGAGCACCCGAATGGAAAGATGTTCGGAAACCGGGATCACGTCTCCCGCGGCAAGCGTTTTATGCTGTCTTTCCTGCGGAAATGATGCCAGTTGTTCCGTAAGTCGGTCTACCATTTCCGTGCGGAAGGGGTCCACCTGCAGGTACCACTCCCGTTCCGGGAAACAGTAGTAAATATTTCTTATGTCTATATCGTTTCTGTGATCCTTAAGGATCATATACAGACCGCCCACGTGATCGTTGTGCGCATGGGTAACGAGCCAGGCATCCACGGTCCCGCCGCATTCCTTTATCACGCGGAGAAGATGCGCTGCGTCATCCTCTGCGCCGCCGTCGATGACCACCACTTTTCCGTCGGCGCTTCTGACCACACCGGAAAGCTGCTGCATATTGGAGGCCTCGTTCTTTAAAAAGCAGATCATTCCTCCGCAAAGCCCCGCCCCTTCGTCCACAGTAAGCGGCTGTATGGCAGCTTTGCTATAGTCCGCAGCAGGCCCGGCAAGCGCCGCACCGGAAAACAGACATAAAAACAGGGTCAGAACGACTGCCCCCGCCAGAAGTCTTGTCGGAATTTTCATGTATTTCTTTCTCATGTTTCTAACCATAACACACACCGGAATGCCGGACAAGGTGTTTCATCACATTGTAAGAGAAGCGTAAAAAAGGCGCTGCAAAAGGCAGCGCCCGAAACGGACAAACTCATTATACAAGAACTTTTGCCAGAAACTCCTTGAGTCTGGGGCTCTTCGGATGATTGAAGATTTCATCCGGTGTTCCTTCTTCCACCAGCTTTCCGTCAGCCATGAAAAGGACTCTCTCTCCCACTTCCTTGGCAAATCCCATCTCGTGGGTCACCACTACCATGGTCATGTCTGCCCTGGCCAGTTCTTTCATAACGTCCAGTACCTCACCTACCATTTCGGGATCCAGAGCGGAGGTAGGCTCATCGAACAGCATGACTTCCGGTTCCATCATAAGCGCTCTTACAATGGCAACTCTCTGCTTCTGTCCGCCGGAAAGCTGTACGGGATAGGCACCTGCCCTGTCCTTAAGCCCCACTCTTTCAAGAAGTTTTAACGCCTTCTCTTCCGCTTCGGCTTTTGACATATGCTTTACGCGGATGGGCGCCAGCGTCATGTTTTCCATGATCGTCATGTGCGGAAACAGGTTGAAGTGCTGGAATACCATTCCCATTCTCTGACGGTGTTTATCCAGGTCCATGGGAACGGTCTTTCCGTTCTCGTCCTTCATGGTCTTTGCCGTGATATCCACGCCGTCAAACCAGATCTGTCCGCTGGTGGGGAACTCCATCAGGTTCAGAGAGCGAAGAAACGTGGACTTTCCGGAACCGGAAGGACCGATGACCACCATCATGTCTCCTTTGTAGATCTCTGTGGAGATCCCGTCCAGCGCTTTGATCTTGCCGCCCACATAGTGCTTCTTCAGATCCACGACTTTAATGATCGGCTCTTTTTTTTCTGTGTTTTCCATCTTCTGCCCCCTTTAGAAATTCACGCATGTCCTGTCTGCGGTATACGGCCGTACAAAAGTATCCGCAACGCATACGTGTGCCGGATGTTTTGCGTACACGGCAATGTCCGCTGCCTCCTCGTGCGTCGTAACGAGACACATCTCCCTGTTGGAACCGGGAAGCGGCTCCTCATGAAACGTCACGGTAAGAAGGCCCGGAACCTTTCCCACGAGTGCTTCCAGATTTTTTTTCATGTCTGCCTTCAGCGCCTTCTTGTCTTCCTCTTTTACTTCCGGCTTAAAGTTCCACGCTACCACATGTGTGACCATTTCGATCTGTTCTCCTTTATTCTTCATCCAGTTTAAGGACTGCCATGAATGCGGACTGCGGAATATCCACGTTTCCGAACGTACGCATCCGTTTCTTTCCTTCCTTCTGCTTTTCCAGAAGTTTTTTCTTACGGGAAATGTCCCCGCCGTAGCATTTGGCCAGTACGTCTTTCCTCAGTGCCTTGACCGTCTCCCTGGCCACGATCTTTCCGTCCACTGCCGCCTGAATGGGGATCTCAAACTGCTGCCTGGGGATCTCTTCCTTCAGCTTTTCGCACATTTTTCTTCCCCGCTCGTACGCGGAGTCCGCAAAGACGATGAACGAAAGCGCATCCACCTCTTCGTGATTCACCAGGATGTCCAGTTTCACCAGTTTGCTCTGGCGGTATCCCTTCAGTTCATAATCAAAGGAAGCATAGCCGCGGCTCCTGGATTTGAGAGCATCAAAGAAATCGTAAATGATCTCGTTCAAAGGCAGTTCATAGTGCAGGAGCGCTCTTGTCTCTTCCAGATATTCCATGCCGTTGTAGACGCCTCTGCGGTCCTGGCACAGTTTCATGATGGAGCCCACATATTCGGTGGAGACCATGATCTCGGCATTGACGATGGGCTCTTCCATGTATTCGATCAGAGACTTGTCCGGAAGATTGGTGGGATTTGTCAGATCGATGCACTCTCCGGCGATGGTATGTACTTTATAAATAACGGAGGGAGCCGTGGTCACCAGATCCAGATTGAACTCCCGTTCCAGTCTTTCTTCGATAATGTCCAGATGCAGAAGTCCCAGAAAACCGCAGCGGAAACCGAATCCCAGAGCGATGGAAGTCTCCGGCTCATAGAAAAGGGAGGCATCGTTCAGTTTCATCTTTTCCAGTGCGTCTCTCAGCTCCGGATATTTGGCGTTATCCTGAGGATACATGCCGCAGTACACCATGGGCATGACCTTTTTGTAACCCGGAAGAGGTTCTGCTGCAGGATCCTCCACACCGGTAACGGTGTCGCCTACCCGTGTGGTGGATATGTTCTTGATGCTGGCACAGAGATAGCCCACTTCACCGGCCAGAAGTTCCGTACCGGGAACGAAGGTACCGGGCCCCATGCAGCCAAGTTCCGTGACTTCATACTCCGCGCCGGATGCCATCATGCGGATGGGCATCCCCTTTCGTACCGTTCCTTCCTTGATGCGGCAGAAAACGATGACGCCCTTGTAGGGATCATAAACGGAATCGAAGATCAGTGCCCGCAAGGGAGCATCCGGGGAACCGGCAGGTGCCGGGATCCTTTTTACGATCATTTCCAGAACGTCCTTCACGTTCTGTCCCGTTTTCGCGGAGATCCTGGGAGCGTCCTGCGCCTCGATGCCGATGATGTCCTCGATCTCCTGCACCACCTTATCCGGATCCGCGGAAGGAAGATCGATCTTATTGATCACCGGGCAGATCTCCAGATCGTGATCCAGCGCCAGATAGGTATTGGCAAGGGTCTGGGCCTCAATGCCCTGTGCGGCATCCACCACCAGAAGGGCGCCGTCGCAGGCAGCCAGACTCCTGGATACTTCATAGTTGAAGTCCACGTGACCGGGAGTGTCGATCAGGTTGAAAACATATTCCTCACCGTCATCGGCCCTGTATACGGTGCGCACCGTCTGTGCCTTTATGGTGATCCCTCTCTCCCTTTCCAGGTCCATATTGTCCAGGACCTGTTCCTGCATTTCCCGTTTGGTAAGAAGACCGGTCATCTCAATGATGCGGTCTGCCAGCGTGGACTTGCCATGGTCGATATGCGCTATGATGCTGAAATTTCTGATTTTCGACTGATCGTACATTCTTCTTGCCGATTATGTTAAAAAAATCGACCCCGGTGGGTTAGCCGGGGTCTGATTTAGCTATATCATAATTATTTCATAGCTGCAACTGCCTTGGAAAGTCTTGAAACCTTTCTGGAAGCAGTGTTGTCATGATAAACGCCCTTTGATGTAGCCTTCTCGATCTCGGAAACAGCTGCCTTGAGTGCTTCCTCTGCAAGTGCCTTATCGCCGGATTCTACTGCAGCCTGAACCTTCTTTACAAAAGTCTTTACCTTGGATCTGATCGCCTTGTTTCTCTCTGCGCGGGTCTCAGAAACGAGAATCCTCTTCTTTGCGGATTTAATGTTTGCCATCTGTATACACCTCCTTCTTCAATTAGTATGTAGTTTCCACTAATCCGGACACGGACAGCTCGGTGTAAACATACGAATGTATGATACACTTTTACCTCCGTATCGTCAAGCAAAAAAATTGACTTTTTAAGCGGTTTTGGTACAATGATACCATGATTTTAAAGAATCTCAACCTGATATACGGCGACGAAGAACTCAAGAAAACGCAAAAGCGGAAAGACCTGCTCTCTCTCCTTGGTACCGAAGGCGGTCCTGACCACAATTTCTTCAGCGGAAAAGACACTGATCTTCAGGAAGTGTCTTCCCTTTCTGCCACTGTGCCATTTTTCAGTGAAGTCCGGTCCCTCTGGCTGGACGACACCGGATTTTTCAAAGGCACCGGCGAACAGGACGAGTTCCTCGAATTCCTGCAGAGCGTTCCGGATACCTGTGTCGTGATCTTTACTGAACAGAACGCGGACAAGGCAAATCCGGGGCTTAAATACATCCGGGAACACGGCGATGTTTTTGAATTCCGCACGGCAGAAAGCCTGAAAAACTGGAAAGATGCCAAAGAAGCCAAAGGCGACATCAGGGAATGGGCGGCGGCGTATGTGAAACAGGAAGGGGCATCCATGGAAAAGCGTGCCCTGGACGAGCTGCTGTCTCTTGCCGGGTTTGACATGTGGAACCTGAAAACGGAGCTTGACAAGCTGATCGCCTTTTCCGGCGGAAAGATCACGCTTTCTCACGTATATGAGGCAGCCTCCCGTACCGTCACCGACAAAGTATTCGACATGGCGGACCTGAAACTGTCCGGAAACACTTCCGCTGCCCTCTCTCTGTTTGAGGACATGCTCTCCATCAGGGTGGAGCCGCTCAAGGTCCTTTATCTTCTGAACCGTCAGTTCAATCAGGTATATATGATCAAAGACATGGAGGCAAACCGGCTCTCCGACGCCCAGATCCTTTCCAATCTGAACATTAAGGACTGGCAGCTTCGGAAGCTTCGCGAAAAATCGAGAGGCATTTCTGCCTCTCAGATGCTGTCTATGGTCCGCCTCTGCACGGAAACGGAATTCAAGGTAAAGACCGGCGACATGACGCCGCAGATGGCCGTGGAGTTCATCCTGTGCTGTTAACCTTTTTTTCTGTCTGACTTTCCGGCTTCCGCCAGCTTTCTCTGTCTTCTTTCCTTTACTTCCACAGGCATCTCACTGATCTCTCCGGCTCTCTTAAGTGCTTCTCGTGTCATGACGGGTCCCACCAGTTCATAGATCAGTACGGAAAACAGTATAATGCTGCGGATGAGCTGTCCCTGCTCTCCCAGACTCTGCGCCGTTACACACATGCCAAGGGCAACGCCTGCCTGCGGCAGAAGTGTGATCCCCAGATTGTCCACGACTTTCTGTGAGCATCCGGTCATTCTGGCCGAATACCTGGCTCCCAGGTACTTTCCCAAAGAACGGAAAATGATATAGATCACTCCCACCAGGACCAGCACGGCATTTCCGAACACCTCCAGACGGAGAGCGGAACCGCTTAAGACGAAGAACAGCGCCAGCACCGGGCTGGACCACTTTTCCGCTCTCTGCATAATATCGTCTGACAGGGGGCAGTAATTGCAGAATACCGTACCCAGCATCATGCAGGTGAGCAGAGAGGAAAATCCGACGGTCACCGGACCCAGGCGGAATTCAAGTGATGTAAGCGCCACGGTAAGCGTAATAAACGCAATGGTCATGGAAAGACGGTTCGTATTGGAATTGAACAGTTTCTCCAGTTTGGTAAGCACAAATGCCAGAAACGTGCCCAGCGCCAGGGAACAGGCGATCTCAATGAGAGGATCCAGGGCCACGGCGGCAATGCTTACCTGACCGCTTACCAGAACCTTGGCAATGCCGAAGGAAATGGCAAACACGACAAGGCCCACGGCATCGTCCAATGCAACGATGGGAAGCAAAAGATCCGTCAGTTCACCCTTGGCCTTATACTGTCTCACCACCATCAGCGTGGCCGCGGGTGCCGTGGCGGAAGCGATGGCTCCCAGGGTGATCGCCTGGGGAATGGTAAGGATGTCCGGCCTCAGGAAATGAAAGCCCAAAAGCGCCGCGTCGACGAACACCGTTGCCGTCAGTGCCTGAAATATGCCGATGACCACTGCCTTCTTCCCCGTGGACTTAAGCTCACTGACCTTAAACTCGCTGCCGATGGAAAAGGCTATGAAACCCATGGCCAGGGTATTTATCACATCGTATTTGGAGACTTCATCATAGCTGGAAAGTCCCAGATCTCCGCTCCCCAGTCTTCCCAGGAAAAACGGACCGATCAGCACTCCCGCCAAAAGAAACGCCGTAACGTCCGGCATGTTCCACTTCTTCAAGACTCTGGTCATTAACAGCCCGGCCAGAAGGGCAATACCTAAATTCAATAAAACGGATACCAATTATTTCTGCCTCACATTCTGGCGTTCATCCAGGAAAGGATGTCTCTGTCCACGGTCTCTTTATCCTTTTCGGAAAGGATCTCATGACGGTCACCGGGGTAAAGGATCAGCGCCACGTCCTTCATGCCCATTTTACGAAAACTGTCATACACTTTCTGTACTGCTTTTCCGTAGTCGCCTACGGGGTCATCTGCACCGGACACGAAAAGAACGGGCAGATCCTTCGGCATACCTTCCACATAGCTTTTCCCGGCAAGCTTGTAAATGGAATCAAACATGTTATAGTATCCGTTTACCGTAAACATGTAGGTACACAGCGGATCCTTCGCATACTTCGCCACGTGTTCCCGGTCCGTGGAAAGCCACTCGTATCCTGTATTTCCTTCAAATTTTTTATTGTAGGAACCAGTTGCGATCCTGTCCACCATGCCGCTTCTGTGATCCCAGCCTTTTCTGCCGGCGATCAGCCTGCATAATTCCTTGCCGAAAGCAGTCACTGCCGCCGGCTGCATGCCGGTACCCATGATAATGGCACCGGAAAGCGTGTTTCCGTGTTCTGCGGCATACTGTCTGCAGAGAAAAGACCCCATGCTGTGCCCCAGCATGAAATAAGGTTTGTCCGGATAAGCGGCTGCCGTGATCTCGTGCAGCCTGTGAATGTCGGAAAGCACCTTTTTGTTGCCGTCTTCCTCCGCAAAAAAGCCGAGCCGGTCTTCTGCGGTCACGCTTTGCCCATGGCCCAGATGATCGTTTCCCACCACCAGAAAGCCGTTGTCTGCGAGAAAACGGGCGAATCTGTCATACCGGTCCACATACTCCGTCATGCCGTGCACGATCTGGAGGACTGCCTTCGGCCCTTCTTCGGGGATCCAGCGGATGGCATGGATCGCGGTCTTTCCGTCGGAAGACGGATAGCTGAATTCTTCTTTCTTCATAACTATTCCCCCGGAATAAAATTGACAACCAGTATGTTATACCCCCTATCGCACATAAAGTCAATTTTTTGCACCATTGACATTCTTCCGTTCCGATGGTAACGTAAAAGAAATAAAAACGGTGGACGACAGCACCGCTTTCTTTGGCTATCCGAAGAAAGCGGTGTTTCTTTTGCCCAAAAAGGAGGATGCATCTTGTTTGCAAAAATCAAATGTGCGGGTCTTTTAGGAATCGAGGGATACCTGGCAGACGTGGAGACAAACGTGGCCAGCGGTCTGCCGGGCTTTTCACTGACCGGTGCCCTGTCTCCGGAAACGAAGGAGGCGCAGTTTCGGGTATGGAACGCTCTCAAAAACTGCGGATATGAACCCGCCCCCAGGAAAGTGACCACCAACCTGTCACCTTCTGATATCCGGAAAGACGGTACCTACTGGGATCTTCCCATTGCCGTATCCGTTCTGTCCGCTCTGGAAGTTCTGCCTGCCGCGGCCGCAAAAAAGGCGCGCACCATGGCTTTTTTCGGCGAGCTGGGACTGGACGGCACCATAAAGCCCATACGCGGCATCCTGCCGTTAAGCTTCACCATCAGCCAGGCCGGCATTTCTGAACTGGCAGTCCCCATTGACAACGCCCCGGAGGCTTCCCTGGTTCCCGGCATGAAGATCCACGCCATGCGCCATCTGACGGACGTCATATCCCTCCTTTCAGAGGACCGTTCTTCCTTTGTCTTTCAGCCATCTCCCGGCTTTCCCGGTGACGCCCCCGCTGGAAAAGGCGGGGCGGATTTTTCCGACATCCACGGACAGGGCTATTTAAAACGTGCTGCCGAGATCGCCGTGTCCGGCAGGCACAACATTCTTTTCTCCGGTCCCGCCGGCACCGGAAAGACCATGATCGCCACGCGCATGCCCACCATCATGCCGGATCTTACCAGAGAGGAAGACATTGAACTGTCCAAAATGTACAGCATATGCGGTCTTCTGCCAAAGGGGAGCGCCCTGCTTTCCAAGCGCCCTTTAAGAAAACCTCATCACGGCATCAGTCCGGCCGCTTTTGCCGGCGGCGGGCCCAACGTGATGCCCGGAGAAATGTCTCTGGCCTCCTCCGGCATCCTATTTCTGGATGAGCTGCCTCTCTTTCCCAGAGCAGTTCTGGAGACCATGCGCCAGCCCATGGAAGAGCGAAAGATCACGGTAAGCCGCATGAAGGGAAGCTATACCTATCCCGCGGACTTCCAGCTGGTGGCAGCCATGAACAACTGTGCCTGCGGTTTTTATCCGGACCGGAAAAAATGCAGCTGTTCGCCGGCACAGATCCGCGCTTATAACGGCAGGCTTTCAAAGCCGCTCCTGGAGAGGATCGACATCTGTGCGGAAGCCAGTCCGATCTCGTACGAAGAATTCCTGAAAAAAGATGCCGGCCCCGCCGAATCTTCTGTCAGCATCAAAGCCCGGGTAATACACGTGTTTGACATTCAGAGAGAACGTTTTCGCGACGATCCGGGGATCCTGTACAACTCCCGCATGGGCGTTCGTGAGATCGAAAAATATTGTGTGCTGGGAAAAGCGGAAGAAGCACTGATGAAGGAGATCTACGCCAAAAGAGGGCTTTCCGGAAGGACATATCACAAAGTACTCAAAGTCGCGCGTACCATTGCCGACATGACAGACTGTCCCTCTATCGAAAAGGAACATCTGCTGGAAGCCGTGGAATTACGAAGTATTGAAGACCGGCTGTTTTCGACAGCAGTCGGAGGAAGGGAGATCTGATGGAAGAAAAAGAAAAAAGAGCATTGTTTCAGTTGAGCGCCATTGAAAACCTGAGCCCTGCAAGGATCCGCCGCATGTACGATTACGTAGGTTCTTTTACAGAAGCACTTCTGGTAAGCGAGGAAGAATACGTGAAAGCAGGTATCATCGATCCGTCACGTGACCGTACTTACCGGGGAGCTTTCGGGCGAAGGAGCCGTGATACCGCTTTTCTTTCCGAAATGTCCGCCCGTTTTGACCGCATGAACGACGACGGCATCCGCATGATCACCTTTGAGGATGCGGAGATGCCCGGCAGGTTCTCCGTACTGGAGGATCCCCCTGTCTGCCTTTATGTAAAGGGAAAGCTGCCTGCCGATGACATTCCTTCCGTTTCCGTGATCGGTGCCAGAAACTGCAGTGAATACGGCAGGAGCATTGCCCGGTTTTTTTCTGCGGAACTGGCATCCGCCGGTCTGCAGGTGGTGAGCGGTATGGCGCTGGGCATTGATTCTGCCGCATCTTATGGTGCTCTTCTGTCCGGTCATGACAGTTATGCCGTTCTTGGCAGCGGCGTGGATATCTGTTACCCCGGGGAGAGCCGCAGCATTTATGAAAAGATGTGTGAGGGAAATGGCGGAGTCATCTCTGAATATGCTCCCGGAACGCAGGCCATTTCCTGGCACTTTATCGCAAGGAACCGGCTGATCGCGGCACTGGGAGACGTTCTTATCGTCATCGAAGCGAAGATAAAGAGCGGCACCTCCATCACGGTGGGCGATGCCCTTTCCCAGGGAAAGGATATTTTTGCCCTGCCCGGCCGGATCACGGATCCGCTGGGGGCCGGCTGCAATCAGCTGATCCGTGACGGCGCCATGGTCCTTACCTGTCCCGACGACATTCTGACACATTTCGGCATTGCCGGCGGCAGGAAAGCCGGGCCTGCCGCACCGGACCCCGGTTCGCTTTCGCCGGAACAAAAAAAGATCCTCGATGCCATGGGTCCCGACCCGCTGCATACCGAGGATATTTCCCTCAGAACAGACATCCCCATCCGGGATGTGATCTCTCATTTGTGTTATCTGGAACTATCAGGCCTGGTGCGTTCCTCCGACCACGCCTATTTCGTTAAAGTCTTTAAATAACCGGCGCATCTGACGGGGCATGGACGCGCGAAAACTTCTGCCGTCAGGAAGGATCAGCATATAGGAGTGCAGCATCTGGCGGGGAAATCCCGGCATTTTTCCGCCATATTTGGGGTCTCCGATCACGGGAGTACCTTTTGCCGCCAGATGGGCCCTGATCTGATGGGTCTTCCCTGTGATCAGTTCCACCACAAGAAGCGTTACCGGCCGGCCTCCGATCTGCGCGTGGGCTGCGTCTTCCCAGGCAGTCTCGATCTCGCATCCGTCCTTGCCGACGGTCACCATGTTTTCGGAAGAATCTTTTTCAAGGAAAGCCTTCTCCCTGAATTTTCCGCGGACATCACCGATCACAGCCGCCAGATAGTACTTTCTGGAGTTCCGGTCCCTGAAAGCATCGGACAGCATCCTGGCCGCCGCATAAGTCTTTGCGAATGCCACCAGGCCCGTGGTATTCCTGTCGATCCTGTTGCATACGGAGGGAGTATATCTGCCGTCCCCGCCGCCGCAATAAGAAAGCAGCGCCTCATTGAGCGAAGTTTCGCCCGCCTCCGATCTCTGACTCAAGACACCCGCTTTTTTATCGGCGATGATCATCTGGTCATCCTCGTAGACAATGGTGCAGTAGTCGGAAAGTCGTATCGCAGGGGCCGTCTGTTTCTGCGGTCCTTCTTCTCCCAGCAGATCGGAAAGTCTGGCATCGGGAAAACGAAAAAGCAGTTCGTCTCCTTCCGTAAGGATCTCCTTTCCCGTGGCTTTCCCGCCGTTGAGCCGGATGTCCTTATTGCGAAGTGCCTTGTAAATAAAGCTTAAGGGTGCTTTTTTCAGCACCCTTCCGATAAACTTATCCAACCGCTGACCGGCATCATTTTTCCGGATCCTGACATTCAGCATTACAGAAGCTCATCCATTGTCTTTACGGAATAATCGGCGTATTTTCTTTTTTCTTCTTCCCTGTCTTCGGAATAGGCGTCGAAGACCGCAACGGTAGTCATCCCCACGTTCTTCGCCGACCGGAGCCCCACCGGAAGATCCTCAAACACCACACACTGAGACGGCTCGGCGCCGATCATTTCCGCCGCCTTCAGGAACACGGCAGGACTTTCTTTTCCGCACCCGGCATCCTGGGTGGTGACGATTGCACCAAACAGGTCCCTGATACCAAGCCTTGCAAGACAAGGCTCCATGATCTCGTTCACGAAACTGGTAGCCACCGCCATGGGGATCTGACATTTTTCCAGATACAGGAGCATCTCCCTGACACCCGGTTTCAGCTGTACTTCATGGAGATACTTGTATCGTGCCATCTCGAACCATTCTTCCTGCATCTCCCGGTTCGTCCGTGGGATGTGGTAACGGCTCCGGAAATACTCGGACATTTCATCCTGACTCATTCCTTCAATGGCCTGCTGCAGGTCATCGGTCATCTCGTGACCGTATTTTTTCAGATATTCCCGATCGATCTCCTTCCACATGTACATGCTGTCCACCAGCGTGCCGTCGAAGTCAAAGATCGCTCCCTTTATGGGAAGTTCGCGGAAATCACGCATCCTGCGCGGAATTGCCGCCGGAAAGTTCCGCACGGTTTGCTGCCAGTGTCTCATAGATCATGCGATAGGTCTCGCTGCTCTCCTTGTAATTCCTCTCGCCCTCTTCCAGTGCTTTTGCCACCAGATCCTGAACGCCGGAAAGGAGCCGGTCGGTATAATCCACGGCGCCCTCCTGCATGCTGCGGGAAGAAGCCTCTGCATTGCGGATAATGGTCTCTGCCTGCTGTCTTGCACTTTCCACGATCTCGTTGGCTTTCCGATAAGCTTCCTGCATGACTTCCTGGTCACTTACCAGTACGTCGATCTGGTTCTTGGCATCGGAGATCATGTTCTGGGCCTGTGCTCTGGCGTCCTGAAGGATGGCGTCCTGCTGCCCCACGATCTTCTGATATTTCTTGATCTCATCCGGAACGCGAAGCTTCAGTTCCGCGATAAATTCTTCCATTTCCTCTTTATTCACCAGAATATTGGTGCTGGAAAACGGCTGATACTTGCAGCCATCCACGTAATCCTGAAGTTCATCGATGATCTGTTCAATTCTGCTCACTTTTCTTTCCTCCGTCAGCAAGTTTTTCTTTGATCCGTTCTTCCACGGCAGGCGGTACAAATTTGGTTATGTCACCGCCGAAGTATGCGATCTCCTTGGTCACGCTGGAACTGATGTACCCGTATTTCAGTCCGGTGGTCAGAAATACCGTATCCACGTCAGGCGCAAGTTCCCGGTTGGTATGACTCAGCTGCAATTCATATTCAAAATCCGTCACGGCCCTGAGTCCCCTTACCATGAAGCCTGCTCCGTTTTCCCGGGCGAAATCAACAGTCAGCCCGGAAAAATCCTTTACTTCCACATTGGGAAGATGTGCCGTTTCTTTTTTTATCATTTCCACCCGTTCTTCCAGGGTAAACATGGGCACTTTCTGAACGTTCAGCAGAACGCCGATCACCAGGCGGTCAAACAGCTTGGAACTTCGTTCGATGATGTCCAGATGTCCGTACGTCACCGGGTCAAAGCTTCCCGGATAGATCGCCGTTTTCATGCTTCGGGCCTCACTTTCCTGATAAATACGTGTCTTTGATTTTTATATCGCTTATCTTTCGTGATTTCAAGACCGCAGTTCTTAAGAAAATCGGGCAATTCTCTGATGCCTTCTTCCTCCAGGGACGTTTCCAGTACCAGCAGATCTCCGGGGCGGATCATGGCATTGTCCGTAAGCATCCGGATGAGTGTAAGTTCAAGCCCCTTATCATAGGGAGGATCCATAAAATACACCGTATCCAGGTCATCGGAAATAGCCCTTCTGATGGAGGGAAGCGATGCGGCGGACTCCATCTTCAGTATCTGTGCGTTTTCCTCCAGATGACAGCGCTTTAAGTTCTCCTCTATGCAGGCGACGGCATCCCGGTTATGGTCCACGAAAACGGCTTTCTCGGCTCCCCGGGAAAGCGCTTCGATCCCTATGGCGCCGGAACCCGCAAAGCAGTCCACAAACACGGCTCCGGGCACATCGTACTGAAGCATGTTGAAAAGTGTTTCTTTGATCTTGTCGGTGGTCGGCCTCACATCCGTTCCCTTGGGAGCGTGAAGCGGCACGGACCTTGCCGTTCCTGCGATTACTCTCATATTATACAGTATACCTTCGATCCATGTACTTATCAAGACGCGCACGGATCTTTGCGTGTCCGGGATCCTTAAGCCCGGGATCCTCTTCCGAAAGTTTCCCGGTCACTTCCTTTGCCAGTTTCAGCATATCGGCGTCACTGTAAATGTCCGCCAGATCAAAAAGCATCTCTCCGGACTGCCTGACGCCGAACAGATCCCCGGGGCCTCTCATCCTTAAGTCTTCCTCGGCGATGTGGAATCCGTCGTTGGACTTGTTGAGAATGTCCAGACGTTCTGCCGCCTTTTCGGAATCCGAAGTATTCACCATAATGCAGTAGGACTGCTCGGTACCTCTTCCCACTCTGCCCCGCAGCTGATGCAGCTGTGCCAGGCCGAAACGTTCCGCGTTCTCGATCATCATCACCGTGGCATTGGGTACGTCCACCCCCACTTCCACCACTGTGGTGGAAACGAGGATCTGCACGTTTCCTTCCTTGAAGGCAGTCATCACGTCATCTTTTTCCTGCGCTTTCATCCGACCGTGGAGCGAAGCCACGGTCACGTTTTCCGGCATGATCTTTCTGAGAGAATCCGTATAGTCGAGTACGTTTTCCAGATCACTGCCGCCGGTCATTTCATCTTCCGGATCTTTTTCGATGGCGGGGCAGATCACATAGGCCTGACGGCCTTTCTTCACTTCATCCAGAATGAATTTATAGGCGCGTCCCCGGTATCCGGGATCGACCACACAATTTTTTATGGGCACTCTGCCGGATGGCAGCACATCGATGATGGAGATGTCCAGATCGCCGTACAGCATGATGGCAAGTGTACGGGGAATGGGCGTTGCACTCATGATGAGCACATGGGGCATGCCTCCCTTTTTGGAGAGTGCTTCTCTCTGTCCCACGCCGAACCGGTGCTGTTCATCCGTCACCACCAGTCCCAGCCTGTCATATTCCACTTTTTCCTGGAACAGCGCATGGGTGCCGATGACGATATCCACCCGGTGATCCCGAATGGCTTCATAGGCGTTTTTCTTTTCCGCAGCCGTCATGGAACCGGTAAGGAGCGTTACCGTGAGATCAATGTTTCCTTCCGCAAAGAACTTCTGTATGGTCTCCGCATGCTGCCGGGCCAGCACCTCCGTAGGCGCCATCATGGCAGCCTGATAACCGTTGAAGGCGGCATACATCATGGCAAGGACCGCTACGATGGTCTTTCCGGAACCCACGTCCCCTTCCACCAGTCGGTTCATCACGTTCCCGGAAGACATGTCGCGGGCTGCCGCTTTATAGGCATCTGCCTGGGCTTTCGTCAGTTCAAAGGGAAGCTCGGCAATGAAGCCCAGCATCCGGAAATCCGGCCTGCACCGGAAATCGGAAGCCGTCTTTTTGGCAGCGTCCCTCAGTTCCTTTCCCGCCAGAAGAAACAGAAGGAAGTCATTGAAGGAAAGCCTCTTTCTTGCCGCCGTCAGTTCCTCTCTGTTTCTGGGGAAATGGACACGGATCAGCGCTTCCTTTTCCTTCATGAGGGCCAACGGAGCAAGGATGTCTTCCTCTAAAAAATCATCATCCGGGATCTCTTTCAGCGCTTCCCCTACGCATTTCACCATCACCGTGTTGGTCACGCCTTTTCCCAGAGGATATACGGGGATCAGATGCCCCTCAAACTTTTCCCTGTAGTCTGCGGGAGAATACATCTTGGGCTGGTTCATCACCAGTCTGCCGTTCTTCTCGTAGATCCTTCCGCGGAATACGTAACTGCTGCCGGCTTTCAGATAATTTTTAATGTAGGGAAGATTGAACCAGGAGATCTGCAGTCTGCCCGTCATGTCGGAAAGGTAGACATTTACGATGGTAAGTCCGTGAAAACGGTTCAGCACCGCGTCTTTCGCAAGCGTCCCCGCCACCACGCCCATGGTGCCGGGCTTCAGAGAATATATGGGCATGGGAGCCTCATAAGTCTCGTACGTCCGCGGATAGGTATGGATCAGGTCATCCCCATCGAAAATGCCGAGGCGACCCATTGCCCCGGCAGTTTTCTCTCCGATTCCTTTGATGTCCGTTAATTTCAACGAATTACTCCACGCTCACCAGGTAATAGTATACCGGCTGCTCTCCTCTCTGAATATCGATATCAGGCTTTTCAAATTTTGCCGTCAATGACTCTCTCAGTTCCTCCGCCATTTCGTCGGAAACGTCCTCTCCGGCATAGACAGTGATCAGAGAGGTGGTATCATCCACCATCTTTTCGATCATCTGTTCCGACACTTCGTTGATGTCGTTCCCCACAGCCAGAATGCCGTGATCGCCGATTCCCATGACGTCGTCCTTTTTGATCTCAAAGCCGTCTACGGAAGTATTTCTCACAGCGTAAGTTACCTCACCGCTCTTTACGGCGGAGAGGCTTTCCGTCATGGCCTGCGCATTGGAAGCGGCATCCGCCTCGGGATCATAACTCATCATGGCAGTAACGCCCTGCAGGATCGTTTTGGAAGGAACCGTAATGATCGCGAACCTTCCGTCCGTATTCTTTTCCGCCTGGCTGGACGCCAGGATGATGTTTTTATTATTGGGAAGTACGATGACTTTCTTTGCATGTGCCTTTTGTGCGGCATTCAGGATATCCTGAATGGACGGATTCATGGTCTGTCCGCCTTCCACCACGTAATCGGCACCCAGAAGCCTGAAGATCTCTGCCAGGCCGGAGCCGGCGCATACCGCAACTACAGCCAGTTCCTTTAAAGGCTTCTGCTGCTCCTTTGCCAGCACCTCTCTGTGTTCCTCTCTCAGGTTGTCCACCTTGATGCGGGAAAGTTCACCCAGCTCCAGGCACTTTTCAAAAACCCTGCCCGGATGGTCGGTATGTACATGCACTTTTACCACACCGTCATCTTCTACACAAACGATGGAATCGCCCAGAGTCTCCAGAAAGCTCTTCAGTTCCGGAACTTTATCTGACGGGGTATTCTCCGAAAGAAGAATGATACACTCCGTGCAGTATCCGAATTTAATGTCGTCCGTGGAAAGATGGCGCTCCTTCGTCTCCTGTTTCTTTGCAGGCAGAGAGACGTTGTCAAAGACCTCCGCTTCCTTTCCCGTAAGAATGGAGGCGATGCCCTTCATGGCAACCATCAGCGCCATGCCGCCGGAATCCACCACGCCGGCTTCTTTCAGCACCGGAAGCATTTCCGGCGTCTTTGCCAGTACTTCGTCTCCGTATTCGATGACCTTCATGACAAGTCCGTTCAGATCATCCCTGTACTCCGGAAGGAGCTCTGTGATCTTGTCGCTCATTCCCTTGGCAACTGTCAGGATCGTTCCTTCCTTCGGTTTCATGACTGCTTTGTAAGCCGTTTCCGCAGCATGTTTGAATGCAGCCGCAAGGATCTCCGGTGTGATATCACCGGCTTCCCGGATCGCTTTTGTAAAGCCGCGGATCAGCTGGGAGAAAATAACTCCGGAATTTCCCCTGGCGCCTTTCAGTGCGCCGGTGCTCATGGCTTTCAGTACTTCCTCCATGTTATCGGGCGCGTCATTCACGTCATTGACGGCCGACATCAGAGTCATTGCCACATTGGTACCGGTATCACCGTCGGGCACGGGAAAGACGTTCAGCTCATTGATCGTCTCCTTGTTCTTTTCCACATTAGCCGCGGCTGCCAGAAAACACTTTCTGAGAAGAGCCGTGCTCATCTTCTGTTCCTGCATGAGAGCTCTCCTCCTTAATCCACCGGCCGTACGCCTTCAACATAGATCGCCACATGGCGGACCTTCATTCCGGTGTATTCTTCCAGTTTATAGCTTACGTTTTCAATGAGGTTCGTGGAAACGGCTATGATGCTTACACCATATGCCACGACCACGTGGAAGGACACATAGATCTCGCCCTCCGTGATCTCGATCTCCACACCTTTCGTCATGGAATCTCTTTTCAGCAGGCGTACCAGGCCGTCCTTCACGCCTACGGACGCCATCCCTACGATGCCAAAACATTCCATGGCAACAGAACCGGCCATCTGTTTGATCGCCTCTATGGATATACTGGTCTCACCGATGCCGTCATTTTCCAGAGCAACGGATTTTTTTGATTTTTTATTCTCTTTCATGTCAGTCTCCAGTTTCGTTTGAACACATTAAGACAGATAGATTATACCATACTCTTTTTCATTTGGAAACACGAAAAAAAGCCGTTCCGAAGAACGGCTTTCATCAACTCATGAAACAGGGATCAGTCAGCCACCTCAACAGCAGCGGTCTTGATCTCAGCTCTCTGTACGTTACCTGAACGCAGGCAGGACGTGCATACATAGATCCTCTTGTTTCCAGCCTCGGTAGCAACGTTTACTTTCTTAACGTTGGGCTTCCACATCTTGTTGGATCTTCTGTGTGAATGAGAAACCTTATTACCAAAGTGTGCGGACTTTCCACAAACAGAACATTTTGCCATGACTCGCACCTCCTTACTCAAATAATCTGATTTGTCTTCAAAATGACGCAAGTGATATGATAGCAGATACTCTCTATAAATGCAAGCAGAATTTATAACTTTTTTACAGCGCCGGCGGTACCCTGCGCATTATAATCTACCACAACTCTCCGCTCGCAATCCACCCGCACTGAGAATTATCTGACTACCTCGATCCCCATGAATCTGCAGAAGAGTTCCAGGTCTTTTACGTAGTCACCATATACGATGATGATGTGCTGGCCGGGGACGGTCTCCTGATAGTGCTGCATGTCCATGCCGGGCTTTAAGAGTACGGAGGGGAAGTCCGGTGTGGGCTCGCACCAGCCGGCCTCGGTCCACTTGGGATTGGGAAGAGCCTCACCCTTGTTCAGGAACAGTTTATACTCTCCGTTTGTCTCGTACAGTCTTGCATAGGTCACTTCGCCGGTCTTCATCTTTGACACGTTGGAAATGCCGTAGTTGAATTCGCCCAGGTTTGCGGCGCGGATGGTAAAGTCCCCTTCGATGAAATCTCTGGGAATGAATCCGCAGACACCTACCAGAACGGAATCGTCAAATACTTCATAGTGCTCCACGAAACCGGACTGTTTTCCGGTGACGGACTGCATGATGATACCGGTGAGCATGCCGTAGGCATCGCATTCACAGATAACAGCCGTATCCTTATCGGCAAGCAGTGTCTGTGCCAGGCAGGGATTGAAGCCCAGCTGAGTCACGCCGTACACGCACTTGATGGAAACGGCGTCCAGATGGCGGTCATCTCTCTTCTCCTTCATCATGAGATACAGCCTTGTCACCTGCTCCAGTGTCTTTTCGGGGATCTCGTTGAACTGCTTTGACTCTGCCAGGATCTCCTTCATGGTCTTCTTTACCAGATCATCGGGGAAGGAAGCCATTTTGACCGGGGTATCCAGTTCATTGTAATCTTCGATGTCCACACCCAGCTTTGAATAAGCAAGAGTCTTGTTATAAGCGCAGCTGTAAAGTCCCATGTCGGCATAGCCGAAGAGACCGATGCGGCTTTTGCGCACGGCTTTTACGGCGCCGGCCACGCGGATGAACCGTTCCACGTCTGCCACTCTTCTCTCCTCGCCGGGCTTCTCATTGACCAGCATCCACTTGAATCCCATTTCCTTTAAAGCCGGAATAATGGCAGTGGTACCGGCGGTGGCTGCCGGTGCATAGAGCTTTCCGCTCTCATCGTAATAGCCGCCGATGCCCCATACCAGTACGGGCTTGTCCTTATAATTGATCAGCGTGCGCATGACGTAGGGAGTGATGTGCCAGGACACATAGTTCACGATAATGGCATCAAACACCAGATCCTTTACGTCGTTTGCCACTTTGTCAGCGGATACGTCCTCCATGATGGAACCTTCATAAACCACCTCAGCCAGCGGAATGCTCCTGACGGCTTTTCTCACACTGTCGATGGCTGCGCCCAGCTTATCCTGCGGATACTGTGCATCGCCTACACTGATAACGATAACTTTTGTCTTTTCTGTTTTCATGGAAGTACCTCTTTACTTGATTGCGCCCATGCTCATTCCGTTTACGATACTCTTCTGCAGGAAGATGTAAACGAGAAGCGCAGGCAATGCGGCCAGTACCAGTCCTGCAAACTGATACGGCGGATTTCCGGTAAACTGTCCTACCAGGCTGTTTAAAGCCACCATGACCGTTCTCTTGTCCATGGATTTGAGCATGATCATGGGAGTGAACAGATCGTTCCAGGAATTGATAAAGAAGAAAATGATGGTCAGGGAAATGGCGGGCCAACCCATGGGAATGACCACGTTCCAAAGCCTTCCGAAGAAACCGCAGCCGTCAATGGTGGCCGCCTCAATGATCTCATCCGGGATCCCTTTGAAATTTGCCGTCATCAGCATGATGGTCTCCGGTAAAAACATGGCCCAGTTGGCAATAACGACGCCCAGCCAGTTGTTGACCAGACCGATCTTTGCGAAATTGATGTACATGGGGATCATGGTGACCTGCGCGGGAACGAACAGAGTGACCAGGAAAGCCAGATACAGTCCCCGGGAACCGGGGAATTTGATCTTCGCAAAGGCGTAGCTGGCAAGAGTGCCAAGACCGATCAGACCCACTACCGTAAAGAACGAAACGATAAAGCTGTTCTTTAAGAGTCCCAGGATCTTGAACTGGCTGATCATGTTGCCGAAGTTGGACCACTGCAGATTGGAAAGATCCGGCAGCGTAAAGGGACTGTAATAATACTCCTTCAGTGTCTTTAAGGAGTTGATGAACATGAATAGGATCGGATAAACGAACGATACGGCCAGAATAAACAGCACCAGGAAAATGAGTACTCTGCCGATGCGATATCCCAATGATTTTTCCTGCATAGCCTTACCCCCACTTTTCCTCTGCCGCATCGGATATCCTCATCTCGATCGCCGTAATGATCAGCACGATGATCAGAAGAACAACGGATGCCGAGCAGGCATAGCCCAGCTGATTTCCTCTCTGGAACGCTTTGTTATAAATGAAATAATCCAGCGTCATGGTCTCGAAACCGGGACCGCCGTCCGTCATGGAATAAATGAGCGGGAACAGACTGGTGAAAGTCCAGATCACCGCCATGACCACGCAGTACGTAATGATGCTGACGATCATAGGAAGTACGATCTTAAAAGTTCTCTGCCAGAAATTTGCGCCGTCCAGACGGGCTGCCTCAAACACGCTGGTATCGATGGACGACATGCCGCCCAGGATAACGATGGTCTGCCAGCCGATGGAATACCAGGTCACGCAGAATACCATGACAGGGAGTGCCGTTTCACGGTTTAAGAGCCAGTCCACTGCCAGATTCTCCAGTCCTGCGGAACGAAGCACCTGATTCAAAGGTCCTTCCAGACCGAACATGGTCTTGAAAAGGTAACCGAGAATTACCAGGGAAATGATCTGCGGAACGTAGTAAATGGCGCGGAATGCCTTCCAGCCGGGCACATGCTCATAAAGAAGCACGGCCACGATCAGACCGATGATGACCTGAAGCGGCACGGAAAGCAGCAGATACATGTTGTTCCGGAACAGATTCCAGAACATGCCGGAGCCAAACAGGAGCTTGTAGTTGTCAAGACCGACAAAGTCATTGGCAAACAGGCCGTCCCAGTTGGTAAAGCTTTTCAAAAATACTACAATGATCGGATATGCCCTGACCAGTACCAGGACAAGAAGTGCAGGAAGGACGCAAAGATACGCGATCTTCGCTTTTTTCAGTTCCTGCGGCGAAAGGGCGCCGAATGCACCTTTTTTGCTCATAAGTGTCTCCTACATATAAACAGTCCCGGGCGGTACCATGCTTCGGTGAGTGTTTGCCGCTTCCCACACGGGGTAGATGCTGTAACGGCTTGCATTCGTCACGAGCGACTCTGCAATCCTACAGCATTCTAAAACAGTTCTCGCTTCGCTGCGAAACTCGCGGCAAAGCACTCACGCTCGCAATCCACCCGGGACTTGTATTACTTATGCGTCATGAAGGCGCAATTTATTTTGCATTTGCAACGTCGGTATCGAGCTGTGCTGCGAATTCCTCTACTGTCATCTTGCCTGCAAGTACTGAGGGAAGAAGTGCGTAGAAGTCACCGGATACTGACGGATACAGTGAGTTATCTACCCAGTAGATGGTATTTGCGGACATCTCAACGAGCTTAGCCTGGTTGGAACCTGCTGCGTAGCCGAGATCTGCTGCAGTGATGTCTTTTCTGGTGGGAACCTTGGGCTGTACCTTCAGGAAGTTCAGCATCTCATCCTTGGAATCCATGAACTGAACGAACTTGAGAGCAAGCTCGGGGTTCTTCGTCTGCTTGGAGATAACGAAGCACTGACCGGGGCCGCCGATGGTCTTGCCGGTGATCACAGAACCGGGAAGATCCGGAGGCATCAGAAGGCCAACGTTCTCTGCGCCGAGAGCTGCTTCTGCGTCCTGTACAACGGAAGACTCCTGAGGCATCATGGCAACCTTGCCCTGGCAGAACTTGTTGAAAGAGTCTGCGCAGGTAAGAGCGTCGGCATTCAGGTAACCGTTATCGAAGGTGGACTTGTAGTAGCTGTATGCTTTCTTCAGACCTTCGTCGTCAACGAACTTGGTGGTTCCTTCGCAGTCAGAGATGATGGTCGGATAAGTGGAGCAGGATACCCACCAGTATGCACCGATGTAGCATCCGAACCAGGGGAATCCTTCATCCTGTGCAAGAGGCTGATAGCCTTTGTCCTTGATGATCTGCATAGCAGCATCAAACTCTTCGGTGGTCTTCGGCGGATTGTTGTCGAAGTCAAGACCGCAGTCATTGATGATCTGACGGTTGTACAGGAAATAGCATACCTGGTTATCAGCTGTGGGGTAACCAAGGATAGCGCCTGTCTTGGGGCTGGTCACAGCGTCCCATCCGGAGATGTTGTCCTTATCGGACTGGGGAACCATGCTGGTGATGTCAAGAAGAACATCTTCCAGAGCATAGATGTTCTGACCGGTCCAGAGGTTGGCGATGTCAGGAGCAGTATTGGCAAGAGCGTCTGCCTTGAACTGCTGGTGAGCTGCTTCGGTATCAGCCTGTACGATCAGTTCTACCTTGACGCCGGGGTTTGCTTCCTCGAAACGTTTGATAGCCTGGGAAATGTACCACTGATCCTGTGATTTTTCCTGTTCTGCCGGTGCAATGTAAGAATCGTTTCCGTTGATCCAGATGGTCAGCTTCTTCTCTTCTTCCTTCTTGGCGCAGCCTGTACCAACGAGGCAGAGGCCAAGAACCATGGCAACAGCGAGGACAATAGAAAGAACCTTCTTCATAATGTTTCCTCCATGTTTTTGTTGCAGCTTGTTTACAGATATGTTAGAATAAGTAAACAATTCTGCAGGATTTGATTACGAGGCACATTATCCTCCTGAACGGCCGTAAAATCAAGCATTCCTGTCATCTTCTGCAAAAGCACCAATTTGCGTATTGTTTTTTTGTTCATATTGTTCATATGTTTTTTGCAGAAGGGCTCACAACATATGCGAATAAGTTAGGACAAGCTGTATGGATCAGGTAATATTTGATAAGAACAACCAGAAACCGCTCTACCGGCAGCTGGCTGATGAGATCCGCCGCCAGATAAAAGACGGTGAGATCCTTCCCGGTCAGAAGCTGATGAGCGAATCGGAAATGCTTAAGGAATACGGCGTGGGAAGACTGACCGTCAGAAACGCCCTGCAGCTTCTGGTATCGGAAGGTCTTCTCAAAAAATCTCAGGGAAAGGGAACGTTCTGCGCGGAGGGTAAAGGTCGCGGAAGCCTTAACGTGCAGGTGTTCTTAAACATGACGGACACCTATTTCATCCCTTATTACGTACGGGGCATCTCGGAAGTGCTCTCCCGCTCCAATTCCAACTTTCTGATCAGCGATACCCGTGACGACGACAGGACGCTTTTTGCGCTTCTGGAAAACGTATCGCCGAAAAACACTTCCGGCGTCATCGTACAGTGCACGGACGAATGCCTGAGCGAAGAGGTAAGCGAACAGATCACCGGCATCATGCGGGATCTTTCCGGATCCGGGATCCCCGTCATCATCCTGGACGGACGTCTCAATGACGTGGATGTCTCCTGCTTTACTTTAGATGAGATCGCAGGCGGCATGCGGGCCGCGGAACATCTGGCTGCCTACGGGCATAAAAAATGCGCTTTTCTGAATTTCGAGACCCACCGTGATTCCCGGCTCCGTTTCCGGGGATTCGCGGACGGAGCTTCCAGATATCAGATGGAAGTTCCCCTGGAGATCTCATGCAAAAACGAGTGGGAAGCAGAAATGCTCAGAGCCGTGAAAGACGGCGTCACCGGGATCTTTGCCTACAATGACAACGCAGCCCTTCGCTGCATCATGGCCCTGAAAAAAGAAGGATACGATGTTCCGGGGGACGTCTCCGTGATCGGTTTTGACGACACCTATCTGGCAACCGCCTGTGATCCGCAGCTTAGCTCTCTCATCCATCCAAAAGAACAGATGGGACGGGATGCCGCGGAAACGCTCCTTGCCATGCTGGCCACGGGAAACACCGTTCCCGTGGAAAAGAAATACAAAACAGAACTGATGATCCGGGATTCTTCCGGACCCGCAAAGAAAGCGAGGTAATCCTATGGGAAAATATCTGACATTCGACGTCGGTACCACCGCCATCAAGACCTGCCTGTTTGATGAGTCACTCTCCATGCTGGAAAAGATCGGCATTGAGTACGATCTCATTACCGAAGGCGAAAAAGTGGAACTGGTGCCTGACACTTACTGGGAGACCATGAAAAAAGCCGTGGCAAAAATCGGAACAAAACATGATCTTTCCGATATCAGAGCCGTCTGTCTTACCACCCAGGGCGAGACCATGATCCCCGTTGACCGGGACGGAAAAGTTCTCCACAATGCTGTGGTATGGCTGGATGACCGTGCAGAAAAACAGGGAGAAGAAGTCAGCCGTGTCCTTTTCGGCATGGGAGAGAAAGCACTGTTCAAAACGACAGGGCTTACCGAAATGAACGGGTACTCTCCTGTTGCAAAACTTCTGTGGTTCAAAGAGGAAGCTCCCGGAATCTACAGTAAAACAGACAAGTTCCTGCTTCTTGAAGATTACCTGATCTATCGGCTGACCGGAAGAATGGTCAGCGAAAGATCCCTGCTCACATCCACCGGCTGGTTCGATATCCGCAAAGATCAGTACTGGAGCGAACTCCTTATGAAACTGGGACTTGATGAAGAAAAGCTTCCCGAAGCTCTGGAATGCGGTAAAAAGGTCGGGGACGTCACTGCAGAGGCTGCCTGCGAGACAGGCATTCCGAAGACCGCGTGTGTTGTGACCGGAGCCATGGATCAGATCGCCGCTGCCATCGGCGGCGGGGGCTTAAAAAAAGACATCGTCACCGCCACCATCGGCACCTGCATGACCATGACGGCCGAGATCTCCGAAGAAAGCGCTTTTTCCGATGATGCCATGACCGTATACAGAGGATACAAAAAAGGACAGTACGTCCTTCTCCCCTTTGCCAATACAGCCGGAGTCGTGTTCAAGTGGCTGAAGGATACGATCTTTACGGAGTATGCCGCGGAATGCAAAAAGGCCGGAAAAGACGTATACACCGAGCTCTGCCGCATGGCTGAGGATGTTCCCGCAGGCGCGGGCGGCGTTACGCTGCTTCCTCATTTTGCCGGCAGCACCCGCCCCAGGAACCTCCCGCAGTCCAAAGGCATCTTCTTCGGCCTGGAGATCGGTACCGACCGCAAGGCGCTGGTACGGGCCACACTGGAAAGTATCGGAAACATGATCCGTGAAAATCTGGATATGTTAAGAGATCTGGGAGTGAATGTTTCGAAAATGCAGTTTTTCGGCGGCGGTTCCAAGGACCGTTTCTGGAACCAGATCATTGCCGATATCTCCGATGTGACACTGGTAAAGCCCCGTGAAGAAGAATGCGGTTCTCTCGGTGCAGCGATCCTGGCCGCCTGCGGATCCGGGGACAAAAAAAGCGTGGAGGAAGCGCAGGGGCTGAATCCCGTCATTGACACCATCACCCCCGATCCTTCCATGCGGGAGACTTATGACGCCGCCTACGAAAGATACCAGAAGCTTTTTGACGCTGCGGAAACGCTTTTTCAGTAATAAAGAGGAACTGTGATGCTGAACGAAAGACAGACAAAGATCCTTGAGTTCATCGCCAGGAACGGAGAAGTAAAAAACGCCGAGATCAAAGCGATGTATCCGGATTATTCCGACATGACCATCTGGAGAGATCTGGAAAAGATCGAGTCAGAGGGCCACATCCGCAGGATCTGGGGCGGAGCCGCCTATGCCGGGCATACGCCGAAACAGAGGGAGCACAATTTCAATTTCCGCATGAAGCAGTCCACCGCTGCCAAGGAGGAGATCTCCAAGATCGCCTCCGCCGTGATAAAGACCGGCCGCAGCTACTTTTTCGATGCCGGATCCACCATTTATACCATGACGGGATTTCTGCCCGACGAGCGCTATACCATCATCACTTCCGCCGCCAACGTGGCCGTGGAACTGGCGCATCGGGCCAACTGTTCCGTTACGCTTCTGGGCGGTCAGCTGGACCCCGTGACCCTCTCCTGTTCCGGTACACAGTCTCTGGATATGCTGGAGGATCTGAACGTGGAAGTAGCCATCATGGCAACTTCCGGTTACTCCGCCTATTCCGGTTTCACCTGTGGTTCCATCAACGAATCACAGCTGAAAAAACGGATCATTAATAAGTCCCGGCTTACCGTCATGCTTCTGGATCATGACAAAGTCGGGACAAATCTTCCTTATACATTTTCCACACTGGGGAATATCGATATCCTGATCACGGACTCCCGGTCCCAGGAACTCTTAAAAGATGCGGAATCCCACAACGTCACCGTCTTTTATCC
>JAKSPC010000030.1 GCA_024405155.1 Lachnospiraceae bacterium
AAGTAAAATCCACTTTTTCGTTTTCTGGGGTGGAATTTAGTTTTGCAAGTGAAGGTAACAAAAAAAGATCGTTCTTCGTGGAAAAGGGGGTTGACATTCGTAAATAAATTGCGTACTATATTTAAGCGTCAAATTTATGACTCAGTGACTCAGTAGCTCAGCTGGATAGAGCATGCGCCTTCTAAGCGCAGGGTCGGGGGTTCGAATCCCTTCTGGGTCGTTTGGCATGGTGGGTGTAGCACAGTTGGTTAGCGCGTCAGATTGTGGTTCTGAAGGTCGAGGGTTCGAATCCCTCTACCCACCCTTGGCCGTCGCCTTATGGCGACGGCTTCATTTTTCATTAAAGTAAAGAGCCGTCGCCAAGCGGTAAGGCAAGAGGTTTTGATCCTCTCATTCGTGGGTTCGAGTCCCGCCGGCTCTGTCCAACGCTGTCTGCAAGACAAGCCCTTCGGGCGCAGTCAAGCAGAGACAGCGTGGACGAAACGCCCGAAGGGCGCTTCGATCCTTTCTGCACCCCGCGGTTATGGCGGAATTGGCAGACGCGCTGGATTTAGGTTCCAGTGGGCAACCGTGCAGGTTCAAGTCCTGTTAACCGCAGAAAAACGGCTCCAATCGAGGAAACCCTTGATTGGAGCCGCTTTTTCTTTGTCTTTCTTATCCGGTCTAAAACGGATCGCCGTCAAGATAAAAGCACGGACAATTTCCATCCTGATACAGATGTCCGATGTCCCCGAAGGCAAGAAGTTTCGGGACAAAGGAAGATCCGGTATCGGAATCGAACCGCAGGATCGTCACACCGCAGTGGTTCTCATGGAAGGAAGAACCCAGGAAAGGGTACGGAATATTGAAAAGATGGCCAAGGAGGGAACGGATCATGGCACCGTGACAGTAAAGAGCAATGTGTTTTCCGCTGGGAGCAAGAGGAAAGTAGAATCCCTCCGGTGTCCTCTGATAACCGCACCGGAAAAGAAGATCGTCAAGACCTGAACAGAGTTCCCTGTACTTCCGGGGAAAGCCGGTGTCACAGAGACCGGGCAGCTTTGCAAGGGCTTCTTCTGTGGTCATCTTCCTATGTTCCGGGGCTTCCAGATAGGTAGAAGGAAAGATCCCGATCCCGATCGGCTCTCCCGTGAACATGGCGCTCTGCGTGGTATGATCCAGTTCAGAGGCCCAGGGTTCTGTGAGGATCGGAAGTCCGGTTTTTTCTGCAAGGTACGAAGCGGTCTCCTGTGCCCGGCCGAGAGGTGACGCGTGGATCTCATCGATCCTGTCGATCATGAGACGTTCTGCTGTCAGAAACGCTTCGCGCTTTCCTGTTTCCGTCAGGCAGTCATTTTCGTAATCGGGTTCTCCGTGGCGTACGATAAAAAGATACATGGTTTCCCTTTTCCTTCTCTCTTTTGGCAAGACTTTAGACCATAATGGTCAGGGTGTCAAGGCGGGACCATGTCACCTGCCGGCTTTTCGTTCACGAATCCTTCACAAATAATCATAGAAAAGTAATGAAAGAAGCGGTCATCCGTATGATACAATAACCTTGCGGGGAACTCTCCCCGAAAGCACATCTGTCAACACATACCGTTCTGACGGAGAAACAAAGGAGACTTTGCAGATATGAAAAACAGAAAGTGGTACGAGTGGCTTTTGGCATTGGTATTTGCTGCCATGGTGGGACTCTGTCTCGCCCTGAACATGACAGGCGGTCAGAAAGAGGGCATGGCCAATCTTCTGGTGAACGTGGGCATGTTCGTCATCGTGGCGGCCATCTTCCTAAGCTGTGACCTGGGAAAGTTCAGGCCTACGGACGATCTCACCGCCGACCTGGACCGGATGACGGCAAAAATCAAAAGCGACGCGCTGAACTCCCACGACTACCTGTGGGATCAGTATTCCGCCCAGGAGGACGGCCCTTTCACCGATCCCCGGTTAAAGACTCTTTACCAGGACTACGTCTTTGAACTGAAGCGCATCGCCGCTTCCGGAAAGCCTTACTGCAAGACCACCATCGAAAACTACATCAACGGTGATCTGGTGGACACCGTCCTTCACAGGAACCAGCTGAACCAGGTGGCAGGCGCCCTTACCGGCCTGGGCATCCTGGGCACCTTCATCGGACTTTCCCTGGGACTTCAGAACTTCAACACCGGTTCCACGGCACAGATCACCGGCAGCATCGCGCCCCTCATGGACGGCATCAAAGTGGCATTCCACACTTCCATCTACGGCATGATCTTCTCGCTGGTATTCAACTACGTCTACAAGCGCCGCATTTATGATGCCGAAGAATCCGTCAAGGAATTCACCGCTGCCTGGCGCAAGTACGTGATCCCGGACACCGAAGACGACGCCATGAACCGTCTCATCGAGGTGAACGAGCAGCAGCTTGCCGCCTTCAACACCATGGGCGAGCGCATGTCCAAAGAGATCGCCGCCCAGATGGATCCCAACTTCGAAAAACTGGGCAAGCTCATCAGCGATTTCGAGGCCGTTGCCACGGAGGAACAGAAAGACGCGCTGCGCCGTATCGTAAACGAGTTTACTGCCGAAATGAACCGCTCACTGAATGACGCCTTCACGAAGACCGCGAAGACCGTGGACGATCAGTACCGCATGCAGCAGATGAGCGTGGAAGAGATGCAGAAATTCTACAAACAGGTAAGCGACGTCAACGAGGAAATGCAGAAAGAGCTCACCAGCCTGCAGATGCAGACCGAAAACAACCTCCTTATGAAAAAGGAATGGGTGAACGACATGCAGGCGGTAGTGGATGCCTGCGCCGCAGCAGCCCAGTCCGTTGACAGCCTGAAAGAAGAAGTCGAGAGATTTTCAAAGAGCAGGAGAAGAATCTGATGATCAGAAACCGAGCGAAAAAAGAAAGAAAACAGGACGAAGAGCAGAACTACTGGCTCTCGTACTCCGACATGATGGCCGGCCTGCTTCTGTGTTTCGTGCTGGTCATTGCGGTGACGGTCCTTCATTCCAACATCCTGTACGATGAAAAACAGGAACAGCTGGCCGGAAAAGAGCAGGAGCTCGTCATCCGCAGCGAGGAACTGGAAAACGAGCGCCTTCTGGTGGACGAGCAGGGCGCCAAGCTGAACGCTCAGCAGCTCATGCTCACGGAGCAGGAAGGGAAGCTGGCGGAACAGGCTGCAAAACTTGATCTGCAGCAGAAAAAGCTGGACGAGCAGGAAAAGCTCCTGGATGAATTCGAGGGCATCATGCTTTCCCAGCAGGAACAGCTGGACAAGATCATCGGCGTGAGAGTGGAGCTGGTGGAAGCCATCAAAAAGGAGTTCGAAGGCAGTGACCTGGACATCGAAGTGGACCAGAAGACCGGCGCCATCAGCATGGACTCCACCATCCTTTTCGCCTACAACAAGGCGGACCTCAAGGATACGGGAAAGGATTTTCTGGGAGACTTCTTCCCCCGGTACATCCACATCCTGCTGAGCCCGGAATATCGGCCCTACATTTCGGAGATCGTCATCGAAGGCCATACGGATACCACGGGAACGTATCTGGTGAACCTGGAACTGTCCCAGAAGCGGGCCTTTTCCGTGGCGGAATACTGCCTGGACGAAAAAAACAAGTTCCTGAACAAGGACGAGCGGGATACCCTGCAGATGTTTCTGACCACCAACGGCCGCAGCTGGTCCGACCCCATCCTTAAGGAGGACGGCTCCGTGGACGCCGCCGCCAGCCGCCGCGTGGAAGTAAAATTCCGCCTGAAAGACGAAGAAATGATCCGCGAAATGGTGGAGATCATGAACGGAGAATCCGTGGTGGGCGAAGGCCCCGCCGCGCAGTAACGGCCGTCTGTTAAGCCACCGGTTTCCGGAAAAAGTTTGAAAACAGAAAATGGCATCGAAAACGAAGGAAAACGCCGATTTCGATGCCATTAGTTTTTAACATTATCGCACGTATTTTGTGTATGCCTTGTAAGTTGGGGAAGTGTATCAGTACCGCCCGTGCCGTTTTTATTGTCGTTTTGTTCTTGCCACGGCTTGCCCGCTGCGGTATAATGCCACATGTACTGTAAGTATGTAAAAATCCGGGCACTATGCCCGCTTTTACCACAATAAAATCGGAAAGAGGTTCAAAATGGACAGATCAAAGATCAAACTTGATGACATTGTTGCACTCTGCAAGACCAGAGGATTCATATATCCCGGTTCAGAGATCTACGGCGGACTTGCCAACACCTGGGACTACGGCAATCTGGGCGTTGAATTAAAGAACAACGTAAAGAAGGCCTGGTGGCTCAAATTCGTGCAGGCATCCAGGTACAATGTCGGCGTGGATTGCGCCATCCTCATGAACCCTCAGACCTGGGTGGCATCCGGCCATCTGGCAGGTTTCTCGGATCCCCTCATGGACTGCAAGCAGTGCCACGAGCGTTTCCGTGCCGACAAGCTCATCGAAGACTGGTGCGCTGAAAACGGAAAAGAGATCCCCGGCGGCAGCGCAGACGCCATGAGCCAGGAGCAGATGATGCAGTTCATCCGCGAAAACAAGATCGTCTGCCCCACCTGCGGCGCTTCCGACTGGACCGACATCCGTTCCTTCAACCTTATGTTCAAGACCTTCCAGGGCGTTACCGAAGATGCGAAAAACACCGTATATCTCCGTCCGGAGACCGCGCAGGGCATCTTCGTAAACTTCAAGAACGTACAGCGTACCTCCAGAAGAAAACTTCCCTTCGGCATCGGCCAGATCGGAAAGTCCTTCCGTAACGAGATCACTCCCGGCAACTTCACCTTCCGTACCCGTGAGTTCGAGCAGATGGAACTGGAGTTCTTCTGCAAGCCCGGTACCGATCTGGAGTGGTTCACCTACTGGAGACAGTACTGCATCGACTGGCTCACCAAGCTTGGCATCAAGCCGGAAGACCTCCGCGCCCGTGACCACAGCCCGGAGGAGCTTTGCTTCTATTCCAAGGCCACCACGGACCTGGAGTTCATGTTCCCCTTCGGATGGGGCGAGCTGTGGGGCATTGCAGACCGTACCGACTACGATCTGACCCAGCACCAGAACCTGTCCAGAGAAGACCTTACCTACATGGACGACGAGACCGGTGAAAAGTATGTGCCCTACGTGGTAGAGCCCTCACTGGGCGCCGACCGCGTAGTACTTGCCTTCCTGTGCGCCGCATACGATCAGGAAGAACTGGAGGGCGGCGACGTTCGTACCGTCATGCACTTCCATCCCGCTCTGGCACCCGTAAAGATCGCCGTACTTCCGCTTTCCAAGAAGCTGAACGAGGGCGCCGAAAAGCTTTACGAAAAGCTGGTGAACAAGTACTACTGCGAATTCGATGACCGCGGATCCATCGGCAAGAGATATCGCCGTCAGGATGAGATCGGAACGCCGTTCTGCATCACCTACGACTTCGATACCGATGACGAGACCAGCGAAAACTTCGGTACCGTGACCATCCGTCACCGTGATTCCATGGAGCAGGAGAGAGTAAAGATCGCAGATCTGGACGCCTACTTCGCAGACAAGTTTGATTTCTGAGCATAACTGAATGAAACTATTTGCACGCATAGCTGCCATATTCTGTCTCGTGGTGGTGACGAGCATTTCCCTCGTCTTTCTTACCAGCACGGGCAGACTTACGTTCAGGGCTTCGCTGACGGCGATCCTGATCGTGGCAGCTATCGTTTTTTATGCCGCCTACACCGATATCGTAAAGCCCTTAAGCGAGCTGCGCCGGGGCGCCAAAAAGATCCGGGACGGCGATCTGGACTTTGAACTGAAGACCGAGGTCACCTCCGAGATCGGTGATCTGGTGCGTGATTTTGATGAAATGCGGGAACGGCTCCAGTCTTCTCAGGAAGATAAGCTGCGGGCCGAAACGGAGTCCCGGGAGCTCATCCGAAACATCGCTCACGACCTGCGCACGCCCATCACCACCATCCGGGGCTATTCGGAAGGCATCCTGGACGGCATTGCCGCCACGCCGGAAAAAGAGGAACGGTACCTGCGCACCATCAACACCAAGGCAGTGGAAATGGGAAACCTCATCGACGAGCTTTCCTTCTACGCAAAGGTGGACACCAACCGGATCCCCTATCATTTCAGCAAAATAAGCGCGAAGACCTTCTTTGATGACTGCGCTGCGGAGATCAGCGACGATCTTTCCGGCAAAAACATGGATTTTTCCTACGAAACGGACCTTACCGGGGACGAGCTCATCATTGCGGATCCGGAACAGATAAAGCGCATCATCAACAACATCGTGGGCAACTCCGTGAAGTACATGGACAAGCCCGACGGCAAAGTGACCCTTACCGTGAAGGACGAAGGCGATGTTATCGAGTGTGAGATCGCCGACAACGGCCGGGGTGTGGAAAAGCAGAACCTTTCCCGCCTGTACGACCGGTTCTACCGGGTGGATTCCGGCAGGAGCGCTCCCGGCGGCAGCGGCATCGGTCTTTCCGTAGCCAAAAAGATCATTGAGGATCACGGCGGCACCATCTGGGCCACCGGCGATCTGGGCGAAGGTCTTGCCCAGCATTTCATCATAAGGAAATACGAGGAAGAAGAAAAATGAGCAAGAAGATCCTTATCATAGAAGATGACATCACCATAGCGGAGCTGGAACGGGATTACCTGGAAGTATCGGATTTCGAGGCGGACATCGCCGCGGATGGTCCGGCGGGCCTTCAGAAAGTGGACGAAACGCCCTACGACCTCATACTGCTGGACGTGATGCTTCCCGGCATGGACGGTTTCGAGGTTCTGAAAAAGCTGAGGGAAAAGACCAACGTCCCCATCATGATGGTAACGGCCAGAAAGGAAGACGTGGACAAGATCCTGGGTCTGGGCCTGGGCGCGGACGACTACATCACAAAGCCCTTCTCCCCCTCGGAACTGGTGGCCCGGGTAAAGGCCCACATCGCCGGCTACGAGCGGCTCACCACCGACAAAAACGCGTTAAAGAACGTGATCGAGATCCGGGGTCTGAAGCTTGACAAGGCGGCCCGCCGGGTGTTCGTGGACGGAGAGGAAAAGATCCTCACGGGAAAAGAATTCGATCTGCTCCTGTTTCTGGCAGAGCATCCCAACCATGTATACACGAAGGACGAACTGTTCCGCAGCGTATGGGGCATGGATCCCATGGGGGACACCTCCTCCGTTACCGTATACGTAAAAAAGATCCGCGAAAAGATAGAGGCGGATACCTCCAATCCCCAGTACATCGAGACCATCTGGGGCGTGGGATATCGTTTCAAGGTATGATCAAAGGAAAAGAGAGAGGCATCATGAAAAAATTCAAAGAGTATCTTGCACTTCTGCTGGCGTGCACCATGACGGTGTGCGCCTGTCCTGTCTACGGGGCTTCCCGGGGCCTGCTCCCGGAGACGTCTGTCCCGGAAGACACATTCGTATATGAAGAGACAGAAGACTTCGTCCCTGGCGAGGTGATCGTCTGCGTGGCAGGCGGTGCAGCGACGCTTGCCGAAGACATGGCGGCGGCAGAAAGCACCGACGCGCTGCTTCTGGGCGCATCCGGCACAGACGTGGCTGCGGCAAAGGAAGCCGTATCCCTGTATACATGCTCGCTGACGGCAAAGGAAGCGGCGGCAGCGTCAGGAGGCGTCACGGCGGAAGAAGCCGCGGAAACGCTCCTCAGAGCTTCGGGAGAAGCCGAAAAGCCCTCGGAGATCCTTCTGCTGCATACGGAAGAAGGAAAGGAGCAGGAGGCCATCGATTTCCTCTGCACCCTTCCTCACGTGGAATTTGCGGAGCCGGACCGCCATCACGATTTTGCGGACTTTGATGAAAACGAACTTGCCTTCCCGGGAGACAGCTCCCGGTTTGTTGCTTCCCCTTCCGCCTGGAAAGAGCAGTGGGCCTATAATGGCAGCAGCGCCTACGGCATGGGCGAAGAAGGCACACCCATCTGGGAAGACCCGCGGGTGAACGCTCCCGTGAATCCGGAGACTTCCGGGTATGACGAAGATCAGATCGTGGTGGCCATTCTGGATACCGGCGTGGATTACAACAACCCGGAGATCGCTCCCGTATTATGGAACTGCCCGGAAGATCTGCAGAAAACGCTTGGCTGCGGTGAATACGGCTGGAACGCCAACGCCATCGCAAGAGGTGAAGGCGACCCCACCGATCCCTATGATACCTATGGCCACGGAACCCACTGTGCCGGCATCATCGGCGCCTCCTGGAAGGACGGCGGCATCTACGGCATCGCCAATAACGTAAAGATCATGGCCGTCCGCCTAGGCGGTCAGGAGGGGTTCTCGGATTCCGACGCCCTGACCGGATTTGCCTGCGTGAAAAAGGCAGTGGAAAACGGCGTCAACGTGGCCGTGACCAGCAACTCCTGGGGCGGCGCCTACAGAGGATCCGCCTATGAAAGGGTCATTCTGGAACTGGGAAGAATGGGAACACTTACCGTGTTTGCCTCGGGAAACGAATCCCTGGATCTTGACGTGGGCACCGATACCGTGTCCGGCTTCGTTTCCGATCCCTACACGGTGATCGTGGACTCCCACAATGCGGAGGGAGACCTTTCCTCCTTCACGAATTTCGGCGTAAAGACCACTCACGTCTCTGCGCCGGGGCAGGAGATCTTTTCCTCCATTGCCGAGTACAGCGGCACCGTGGATCCCACCGATCCCGAAAACTACGCCCCGGTAACGGACGGGACCACCTGGAAATCCTACACGGCTCCCGTAAAAGAAATGACCATCACCCGGCTGGAGGACCACGACGAGGCCCGGGAAAACGCGTTCGTGTTTGCCGGCGCAAGCCTTGCCACGGCGTCCACCGCAGAGATCGGCGCCATCGACAGTGATCACACCCATCTGGTGACAAAGAGCTCCGTGCCCGAAGACGAATCGCCTTTTGCAGATCTTACCGTGGACTTTTCGGAAGCGGATCTGTCACCGGAAGACGGACTGTTTTTCGGCTTCCGGCTCACTGCGGGCCGCTGGAAGCCGGGACTTGACCCCAATTTCGACAGAGTCATCCTTTCCGTCACTGCCGTTGATGCGGCGGGAGAGGAGGAAGAGCTTTACGGACAGGGCTACTACGTGGCTTACGGAAAGCCCATTTCCGTTTCCGTGCCATTAAGGACCATCCCGGAATACCTGCAGATCCGTATGTATCTGCTGCATTATGATGAAGAGCATCAGGGCTACGATTACGTGGATCCCGGATTTGCCGCCTTCGATGATTTCCTGATCACCGATCATGTAAGCGCATACCGCACCATGAGCGGAACCTCCATGGCATGTCCTGCCGTGGCCGGTGAAGCGGCGGTGCTGGCGGGAAGATTCGCCCGCGTACCCACCAAAAACAGAGCAAAAGAACTGCAGGCCCGCATCCTGGGATCTGCCGTGCCCTTTAAGAATCAGGAGGACAAAAACAAAAACCGTACCGGCGGGTACGCAAACCTGGTAAGCGCCATGGAACAGAACTACGTTCCCGTGATCCAGGAGGCTTCCTTCGACGGGGAGACGGGGCTTCTCACTCTGTCCGGCTATTTCTTCCCGGATGCCGAAAAGGCAGGCGCGGAAGGCTGGTACGTGATGCTGGACAACACGAAGATCACCAACGTCACCTGGTCGGAAGACGGGAAAACGGCAGTTTTCGACATGGGAAATGCCGATCAGGGCGCTAAGGAATACGCCATCCGCATGGTATCGTCAAAAGATCGGGAAAAGATCGTCCGTCAGTTCCTTTTTATCGACACGGGAAGTCTCTCCGCGGATCTGATGGAGCGCGTGGACATTTCCGGCACGGATCCTGCCATGGCCGGCGGAGCGTTCCTCGGCATGGTTCCTTTAAACGGAAAACTCTATCTGCTGGAATCCATGAACGATCAGGCACTTTCGGAAAACGGCCTGGTGGTGTGGAGCCGGGATATCAGAAAAGGCGGCGCCTTCACGAGAGTAAATAATACCGCTGTCACCCCAGCCTTCCTGGGAAATGAGGACCTGGAAGAAGAAATGCAGTCCATGCCCACCGCGTACAGGGGAAAGGTGATCTTCACCGCGGATTACCGGGAACCCGTCACACAGACATACGTCACTTACATCTGTGAGCTGGATCCGGAGACGGGTGTTGTAACGTCCATTCCTGCAGCTCCTGAAAACTACGAACAAAAGGCTGTGAATCTGGGCGTGGTATCTCTGGGAGAAAAACTGGCATTCCTCCGTACGGCCGATGATGGTGCCGGCGGTTTTTCGACGGAAGCGGCACTTTTTGAAATCGACGGCAGCGGAAAGCTTGTCCGCAAAGCAGGCTTTGTGCAGCAGGACACCGCGCTCATGGGCGACTTTTTGTATCAGGAAGACGGGACCTTCCTGCTGGAGGGAGGAGTACAGATGTGCGGCGTCAGGAAGAACGGCCTGTTCCGCTGTACGGTGACGGAAAAAGACATCAGCGCGGACCAGCTGAAAGACGAGGAATACACCTATACCGGCGAGATCCGGGAGAAGGAGTCCCAAACGCTTTGCTATTTCTCGGCGCCCTTAAAAGATGCGCTGCTCACCACCGGCATCCAGAACACTGCGGGAAACGACACCTACCTGCTGAAGGGACTTTCCGATGCGGGCACGGTAACGGCCCTTCCCCGCCGTGTGGACTCCGCCAAACTTCTTACCTTTGCTGTGGCGGCGACAGACGGTGTCTATTACGTGCTGGCAGAGACCAGGAATGGCTCGGAAGAAGAGGGACGGCTGATCTTCTGCCGTCAGGATCTTAAGGAACTGGGCCTTGCGACTATCAAAAACCCCGGCGACACCGAAAAGCCCGTACCGCCCGGACCTGCTCCCGGTCCTTACTACGGCGGAGGCGGCGGCACCGTAACAACAAACGGGCTGGCATACTCGAAATTCTGGGTGCAGCAGAACGGCATCTGGAAAGTGGTGGACAAAAACGGGCAGATCGTGAAAAACGCATGGCTCTGCGATGACGCCGTCACAGCCAACGGAAACAACGTGTGGTATCTGCTGAAAGCGGACGGCACCATGGCCTCCGACGGCCTGCTGATGGACGCCACCGGCAACTGCTATTCGCTGGAGCAGGAGCATAAGGGATACTTCGGCAGCCTCCGATACAAAGACGGCTACTACAACGTGGGCGGAAAACAGGTGTACCTTACCTTCTGCCGGGACCACAACGGAGCCTTCGGCGCCGTCCTGAACCCCGACGGCCTCGCCGCCCTGAAAGCCGCCTACGGCGTGGCGGCCTACGCCAACGGAAACGAAAGCATCCGGTATACATCGAAGTTTTGACTTGAAGGCGCGGGCGGTACCATGCTTCGGTGCGTGTTTGTTCCGCTAACACGCTTCACAAAGCACGCACAGCTCGCAATCCACCCGCGCCGTGCAGACATGTGCACGCAGCCGCGGAAGCGGGAACATGGATGTGCGGCGCGCGGGTGGATGAAAGGAATTACTATGAAATCAGGATACGTAAGTTTAGTTGGGCGCCCGAACGTTGGCAAGAGCACCCTCATGAACGCTCTCATCGGGCAGAAGATCGCCATCACCTCCAACCGCCCCCAGACCACCAGGAACCGCATCGAGACCGTCTACACGGACGAGCGGGGTCAGATCATCTTCGTGGACACCCCCGGCATCCACAAGGCCAAAAACAAACTGGGCCAGTACATGGACACCGTGGCGGAATCCGCCTTCGGAGACTGTGACGTGATCTGCTGGCTGGTGGAGCCTGTCACCTACATCGGCGCCGGCGAAGAGCGCATCGCGCAGCTATTAAAGACCGCCAATAAGGCGGGCCGCCCGGTGATCCTCATCATCAACAAGACCGACACCCTGAAGAATAAGGAAGACATCACCAAATGCATGGCCGCCTACAGGGAAAAAGCGGACTTTACGGAGATCGTCTGCGTAAGCGCTGCCGAAGGCACCAACCTGGACGAACTTTTAGACACCATTTTCCGCCATCTCCCCGAAGGCCCCATGTACTATGACGAAGAGACCGTAACACAGATCCCGCTGCGCACCATATCGGAAGAACTCATCCGGGAACAGACACTTCGTCTCATCAAAGACGAGATCCCCCATGGCATAGCGGTAGTCATCAACAAATTCAGCGAGCGCCGCGGCGGCCTTTACGACATCGAAGCGGACATCATCTGCGAGCGGGACAGTCACAAAGGCATCATCATCGGCAAGGGAGGCGCCATGATCAAAGAGATCGGCACCGCCGCCAGAGCAGAGATCGAAGACCAGCTGGGCGCCCGGGTGAACCTGAAACTCTTCGTGAAAGTGCGCAAAAACTGGCGTGATAACGAGACCTTCATGAGGTCGTACGGGTATACAATAAAATAATGGAGAACAGTACAGTTGCGACATGCGCGCACGGTTGCTCCGGTTTTTGATTTTCTAAGCTTTCCTGCGCCTTCGCAGGGGTGCCATCTCGCATTCGCTCGTGGACCCTGCTTTGCAGGCTTGGAAACCTTGAAAATCTGAAAAACCTCCGCAATGTGCTTGCATGTTCGCAGCTGTTCTGTTCTGTGATTTTTTTACTGCATGAATTCAGAAATACTCGTAAAAGGCATAGTCCTTGCGTGCGTCCCTCAGGGAGAGTACGGCAAACGGATCGTGATCCTCTCGGATACCCTGGGAAAGATCACGGTCTTTGCTTCCGGTGCGGCAAAACAGACCTCAAAGATCATCGGCGCCGTGCGCCCCATGACCGCGGCGGAATTCACCCTGGGAGAGGGCAGAGGGGCGAAAAGCATCCACGGCATCAGCGTCATGGACGCCTTCGACGAGATCTCCACGGATCCGGAGACGGCGTTTTACGGCATGTACTTTCTGGAACTGGCGGACTACTTCGGCACCGAAGGCATGGCGGAAGAGGACGCGAAGCAGATGCTCAACCTCCTGTTCCTGGCACTCACCGCCCTTCGGAAAAAAGAGCTTTCCCCGGAAACCATCCGCCGCATGTTCGAACTGCGCATGCTGGTCCATGAAGGCCTGTATACGGAAGCTTCCGGCACTGACGACGCATCCGCGGAAGCTCTGTGGAAATACACGCTGGCTTCCCCCCTGTCCAGGCTGTTCGACGCGGAAATGGTACGGCCGGTTCTTTCTTCGGCGGAATTTTCGGACGCGGTAAAGCATCTCATGAACCGTGAGGTCCCCGTAAAGTTCCGCGCGGCTTCCCTTTTGAATCTGTTTGCGGTATAATATAAAATTGTGCTTCGGCACAAATTCGCATTGAAAACTATTCGGCATCCGGCAGAGCATTCGCAATCCGGCTCCGCCTCCTTGCTCATGTGCTGCCGTCTGCTAATCGCAGCATTGCCCTTTCCGTTCAGAAAAGGGAATACATTCCCTTTTCCGCCCGAAAGGTCAATTCTGCCGAATAGTTACTGAAAGGATTTCATGAAACGTTATTCCAAGTACATCAAAAAGTACAAGGCGGCCTTTATTCTGGGCCCCATCATGATGCTCTCCGAAGTGTTCGGCGAGATCTGGCTCCCCAAGCTGATGTCCATGATCATCAACAACGGCGTGGCCAACCACGACACCGCCTATATCTTAAAGATCGGCGGCGTGATGCTGGCTGCCTGCATCCTCATGATCATCGGCGGCACTCTGGGCAACTGGTTCTCGGTAAAAGCCTCGGTGGGCTTTGCGGCCGATCTGAGGACCGACCTGTACAAGAAGGTGCAGACCTTCTCCTTCGCCAATATCGACGATTATTCCACCGGTTCTCTGGTGACCAGACTTACCAATGACATCCAGCAGATCCAGAACTTCTTAAACATGGCGTTAAAGATGGCTCTCAGAAGCCCCGGTCTCATGATCGGCGGCATCATCATGGCCGTCTCCATCAATAAGAAACTGGCACTGGTGCTGCTGGTGGCCCTTCCCGTGCTGGTGGTGAGCATCGTGCTTGTCTTAAAAGCCGGTTTCCCCCGGTTCCAGCGCATGCAGACCGCCGTGGACGGCCTCAATAATACCGTGAAGGAAGGCCTCACCAACGTCCGCGTCATCAAATCCTTCGTCCGTGAAGATTTTGAAGAGGAAAAATTCGGGAAGAAGAACGCCGACCTTCGTGAGCGGAGCATCGACGCGTTAAATACCGTCATCAAGATCATGCCCGTCATGACCATCATCATGAACCTTACCAGCTGCGCCGTGGTGTGGTTCGGCGGCAACGCCATCATCGAGGGCCGCATGCAGGTGGGCGATCTTACCGCCTTCATCACCTACGTGACCCAGATCCTGGCATCCTTCATGTTCCTGGGCATCATTTTCCTCCAGTCCTCCCGTGCGCTGGCGTCTCTTAACAGAACGTCGGAGCTTCTGGATACCGTTCCGGATATCGCGGACCTTCCCGCGGCCGATCCCGACCGTAAGGTGAATTCCGGTGCCATCGAGTTTAAGAACGTGTGTTTCTCCTATCCCCGCAAGTCCGAGCGTGACGAGCAGACCGGCATCGCCAAAGCCTCCAAAAAGGACGGCGCCCTGGTGGAAGTGCTGGAGAATATCAGCTTTACCGTAAAGAGCGGCGAGACCCTGGGCATCCTGGGTTCCACTGGCTGCGGAAAGACCACGCTCGTGCAGCTGATCCCCAGGCTTTACGACGCCACCTCCGGCGAAGTGCTGGTGGACGGCGAGAACGTAAAGAACTATACCTTGAAGAACCTGCGTGACGGCGTCAGCATGGTGCTGCAGAACAACACGCTTTTCAGCGGCACCGTTGCCGAAAACCTGCGCTGGGGCAATGAGAACGCCACCGACGAGGAAATAAAGCAGGCGGCGGATTCCGCACAGGCTTCCCAGTTCATCGACAGTTTCGGCGGACAGTACGACTACATGATCGAGCAGGGCGGCACCAACGTGTCCGGCGGTCAGAAGCAGAGGCTCTGCATCGCGAGAGCCCTCATCTCAAAGCCGAAGATCCTCATTCTGGATGACTCCACCTCCGCCGTGGATACGGCCACCGAGGCCCGCATCCGTGAGGCCTTCGCCACCACGCTGAAAGATACCACCAAGCTGATCATCGCCCAGCGGATCGGTTCCGTGAAAGATGCGGACCGCATCATGGTGCTGGAAGACGGAAAGATCGCCGATATCGGTACCCATGACGAGCTTCTGAAGCGCTGTCAGGAGTATCAGGAGATTTATTATTCCCAGGTTTCAAAAGAAGAGGAGGCAAAGTGATGACAAGAAGACAGATCATGGAAGCCTCTCTGGAGAGGCGTTACGGCAAACTTGTGGCGGCAGCCGGCGGTCACGGCCCGGGTAACCGGGGCGCCCGCGCGGCCATGGACCGGAATGCGGCAAAAGGCAGCAGGAACACCAAAAAGACCATCCTCCGCCTGTGGAAATACATCGCGGCGGAAAAGGTAAGGATCTTCTGCGCGGTGGCCTGCTCCATCATTTCCACGCTGCTCACCATGGCGGCATCCTACATCATCCGCCCCATCATCAATACCTACATCGTGCCGGTGGACGGTTCCAGAGGAGACCCGGCGGGACTTTTGAAGGCAGTGCTTTTCATGCTGGCACTTTTCGGCATCTCCGTGCTGACCAGCTATCTGCAGATGAAACTCCTCAACGTGGCCGGCCAGAATTCCCTGCGCCGCATCCGTGAGGACCTGCACCAGGCCATGCAGAAACTGCCCGTGCGCTATTACGACAGTCATTCCCGCGGCGACATGATGAGCCGCTACACCAACGACGTGGACAACATCGGCATGATGATCGGTTCCACCCTCATCACGCTGTTCACTTCCACGCTGACCCTTATCGGCACCTTCATCCTGATGGTCTACACCAACTGGGTCCTTACTCTGGTGACGGTAGTGCTGATCCCGCTCATGCTGTTCGGCGTGAGCCGCATCAGCATGAAATCCGCAAAGTATTTCAGCCTCCAGCAGTCGTCTCTGGGTGCACTGAACGGCTACATTGAGGAATCCATCACCGGACAGAAGGTCATCAAGGTGTTCAATCACGAGGACATCTCGGTAGAAGAGTTCGACATCCTGAATGAGAAGCTGAAGAAAAACCAGATGAATGCGCAGTTCTTCGGCGGAGAAATGGGACCGCTTTCCAACTTCTCAAACCAGGTGATCTACACCGCCACCTCCGTGGTGGCAGGTCTGCTCTGTGTCATGCGGGGCTTCGACATCGGCGGCATGACGGTGTTCTTAAACTATACCCGTCAGTTCTCCCGTCCGGTGAGCGAACTGGCCCAGCAGGCCACGGCAGTGCTTTCGGCCCTTGCCGGCGCGGAGCGTGTTTTTGCAGTCATCGATGAGGAGCCTGAGCCTGCAGACGATCCGGACGCCTACGTGCCCGCTCCCATGAAGGGCGACGTGAAGTTCGAGGGCGTGTATTTCGGCTACAAGCCCGAAAAGACGGTGCTGAAGGACATCAACCTGTACGCGCATCCCGGCCAGAAGATCGCTTTCGTGGGATCCACCGGCGCCGGAAAGACCACCGTCACCAACCTTCTGAACAGGTTCTATGATATCAACGAAGGCTCCATCACCATCGACGGTGTGGACATCCGCCACTATAAGATGGACGAGCTTCGCCGCAACATCGCCGTGGTGCTGCAGGATACCCACCTGTTTACCGGTACCGTGCGGGAAAACATCCGCTACGGCCGTCTGGATGCCACCGATGAGGAAGTGGTGGAGGCCGCAAAGATGGCCAGCGCCCATTCCTTCATCAAAAAACTCCCCGACGGCTATGATACCATGATCGAAGGCGACGGTGCCAACCTGTCCCAGGGCCAGCGGCAGCTTCTGAACATTGCCCGGGCGGCCATTTCGAAAGCCCCCGTACTGGTCCTTGACGAGGCAACCTCCTCCGTTGATACCAGGACCGAGAAACAGATCGACAAGGGCATGGCGGCCCTCATGCAGGACCGTACCACCTTCGTCATCGCCCACCGTCTTTCCACCGTCCGTGATGCCAACGCCATCATGGTGCTAGAAAAGGGCGAGATCATAGAGCGCGGCACCCACGACGATCTCCTAAAGCTCGGCGGCCGCTACTACGAGCTCTACACCGGAAAAGCGGAGCTGACGTAAACTCCAGGCAGGATCAGAGCAGCGTGGCATAAAAGAATACAACACCCCGGCGATCCGCCGGGGCGTTTTTGTGTATTGGCAGTCCATCGGATGCGCAGGCGGGGCAGGGCGGCGCTCTCACATAGCAGCCGCCCGCCGCCGCAAGCGCGTGAGCTGTAAACAAAACCTACGATGTGAGCCGCTGAGCGCATTAAGGCTGTTCCGGCTCACACGCTGAAAAAGTCAAAAAACTGCGATGTGAGCCGCAGGCGAGGTTTGACGTCACCAGGTTCACATGCAGAAAGTTATGTAAACTATTTTGAGACGATTTCAGCATGGTTTTCGGAGACGATGTGGGCCGGAGAGGGGGCAAACGCCCCAGAGGTCCAAATCGGCAAAAATTTCCTGAGCATTTATGTGAGCCGGATGCGGCTTAAACCGCTCACCGGCTCACATGCCGGTTTTGAGTGAACGAAAACGAATCTTTCGGCAAAAAGCTGCACATGATCCGGGCTGTGAAAAAGCGGTATGTGAGCGAATACGGCAGTGGCCCGCGTTTTGGTGTACCAACCTCCGAGAAGCTTTGTCAATTTTCGAGACTTAAGGCTGTTTTGAATCAAAAACCAAGAGCAGCGTTCAGTAGAATGAGAGGCGCCATGTGATCGGAAACGACCAGGACCGCCGATTCCGTGTACATGTGCAGAAGATCATGTCGTTCAAGACGAGGGGAAGGCGGCTTTTCGTTCACAAGGGACTTTTTCGGAGAGAGTGGTCATGTACACGAAAAGAGGGATAACGCCTTTATAAATCACATCCTTATGCTGAAGGAGCGTTATATGCCCAAAGGGCTTGTGCTTCAGGATAGGAACAATCCACTTTGAGCAACGCCCGCCAGCTTGTTGCAGCCGGGGAATGACCTCCGTCGATTCCTTTTTTTGCTCATTACCTATATGATAGGGGAGCCAGGAAACTACACGAATGAAAACATAGATGCCGCCAATTCCTTCCGGGCGGAAGTGAATATGGGCGCACTCAAAGTAAAGTACGCGGAATAAAAAACAAAAAAAGTACGCGGATTTCGTACAAAAAAGCAACTGTTAAAATTTTGGATAGTATGATAAAATCGTATCCGGTGGGTTTTTGCCCGCCGGATTTTTGATTATTATTCAGGGGGTATATATTGTATGAGCCTTGCAACGTTCAAAGGCGGTACACATCCTTATGAAGGAAAGGAACTGGCCGAAGGAAGTGCGATCCGCAAGCTGGATTTTGAAGGCAATTTCTTCTTCCCGCTCTCCCAGGGCATCGGCGCTCCGGCAAAACCTGTCGTTGCGGCCGGTGATCACGTAAAAGCCGGTCAGATCATCGCGGAAGCAGGCGGCTTCGTTTCTGCAAACGTGCTTTCCTCCGTTTCGGGTACCGTCAAAGCCATCGAACCGCGAATGACGGCAAACGGCCTGGATTCACCCTGCATCGTTGTGGAAAGCGACGGGCTGTATGAGACCGCGGAAGGTGTGGGTGAAAAGCGCGATTACACGAAACTTTCCGGTGAAGAGATCATCGACATCGTAAAGAAAGCGGGCATCGTGGGTATCGGCGGCGCCGGTTTCCCCACGCATGTGAAGCTCTCGCCCAGATTTCCGGAGAAAGTGGACTACATCATCGCCAACGGCAGTGAGTGTGAGCCCATGCTTACTTCGGACTACCGTCTCATGCTGGAAGAGCCCGAAAAGCTCCTGGGCGGCATGAAGGTCTGCCTGCAGATCTTCCCGCAGGCAAAGGGCATCATTGCCATCGAAAACAACAAGCCGGAAGCCATCAAGGCGGTAAAAGAGATCTGCGCCCACGAGCCCAACGTGGAAGTGGTGGAGCTTAAGACCAAGTATCCGGAAGGCGGCGAGCGTCAGCTCATCTATGCCGTGACCGGAAGGACCATCAACTCCGGCGTGCTTCCCGCAGACGCGGGCTGCATCGTCAACAACGTGGCAACGCTGGCAGCCATTTATGACGCCGTGGTGAACGGTATCCCGCTGATGGAAAAGGTGATCACCATTTCCGGTGACGCCGTAAAAGAACCCTGCAACGTAAGGGTACGCCTCGGCGCATCTTATGACAGGATCCTGGAAGCCGTGGGCGGCATAAAGGAAGGCATTACCCCTGCCAAATATATCTGCGGCGGCCCCATGATGGGGCAGGCGCTGTTCAGTCTGTCCATTCCGGTAACGAAACCCTCGTCCGCCCTTCTGGCATTCTTATATGACGAAGTTTCCGAAAATCCCACCACGGCCTGCATCCGCTGCGGCCGCTGCGTGGAGGTGTGTCCGGAATTCCTGGTCCCCACGCTGCTAGCAAAAGCGGCCGAGAACCGTGACCTGGAAAAATTCGAAAAGCTGGAAGGCATGGAGTGCGTGGAATGCGGCTCCTGCAGCTACATCTGCCCGGCAAGAAGACCTCTCACCCAGAGCTTCAAGGTCATGAGGAAGAAAGTGGCGGAGCAGAGACGCATCAGAGCTGCCGAAGCAAAGCAGCGTGAAGCACAGGCTGCCGAGGCAAAGGCACAGGCAGAAAACAAGAAGGAGGAGAAGTGATATGGAAGGATTGCGCAATATCTCATCCTCGCCTCATTTCAGGAGCAAGACGGACACGAAAGCCATCATGCTGGACGTGATCCTGGCCATGCTCCCGGCCATGGCGATCTCGGTGTACCGTTTCGGTCTCCGTTCGCTTCTGATCATCGTAGTGACCGTCGGTTTCGCGGTGCTTTCCGAGTATCTGTGGAACCTTCTCATGAAAAAGCCCCAGACCGTGCAGGATCTTTCCGCGGTGGTAACGGGCATCATCCTGGCACTCAACATGCCCCCGGAGATCCCGCTGTGGATCCCGGCTCTGGGCGCTGTCTTCGCCATCATCGTGGTAAAGCAGCTCTACGGCGGCATCGGCCAGAACTTCATGAACCCCGCCCTTGCGGCAAGATGCTTCCTGCTCATTTCCTTTGCGGGACTCATGAACGACTTCTCCTGCGCAAAGATCGGCTTTGACGCCATGACCGGCGCAACGCCCCTTGCCATGGCAAAGTCCGGCGATATGTTCCGCTACGGCCTTCTGGATCTTTTCCTGGGCAACATCCCCGGCACCATCGGTGAAGTCAGTGCCCTGGCCCTTCTGGTGGGCGGCGCGTACCTGCTTTTCACCAAGGTGATCAACTGGCGGATCCCGGTGGTCTACATCGGCGTCTTTGCCGTATTCATCTACATCTTCGGTTATCATGACCTTTACCAGGTGGCATATCAGGTGCTGTCCGGCGGTCTCATTTTCGGCGCCTTCTTTATGGCAACGGATTACGCCACCAGCCCCATCACCGTAAAAGGTCAGTTCATCTATGCCGCGTTCCTGGGCATCCTCACCGGCTTGTTCCGTCTGTTCGGCGGCGCACCGGAAGGCGTTTCCTACGCGATCATCCTGGGGAACCTGGTGGTACCGCTCATTGAGAAGTACACCATCCCGAAGGCATTCGGCAAAGGAGGGAGGAAGGCGAAATGAACATGAAGAGAATCTTTAGAGACGCCCTGATCCTCTGCCTCATCACCCTGGTGGCCGGCTTTGCCCTCGGCGCCACCCATGAGGTCACGGATCCCCTCATCAAAGAACAGCGCGCACAGGCAGCGCAGAATACCTACAAGGAAGTATTCCCGGAAGCCGCCTCTTTCAGCGATGAAAGCGAAATGGTAAACGCGGTGGAAGTATCGAAACTTCTGATCGAAAATACCTTCGGAGAGAAGATCACCGTGGACAGCGCCTTAAAGGCGTATGACGCAAACGGCAAAGTCATCGGCCTTATCGTGAATGCCACTTCCAAAGAAGGTTACGGCGGCGCGGTCTCCATTTCGGCAGGCATCGATCTGGAAAAATACCGCGTGACCGGCGTGGGCTTCCTTACCTTAAATGAAACGCCCGGCCTTGGCATGAAGGCGAAAGAGCCCCTGTTCCGGGATCAGTTCCCGGGAAAGAGAGCCGGCGGCGAAGAGCTGGAAGTCATCAAGACCGGTACGGCAAACGACCTGCAGGTGCAGGCCATCTCCGGCGCCACCAAGACATCCCGCGCCGTGACACACGCGCTGAATGCAGCCATCTTCTTTGCTGCGAAGTGCGTGGAGATCACACAGTAAGGGAAGGAGGGCCATATGAAAAAGAATAAATATCTTGAGAGAATTTATAACGGCGTATGGAAAGAAAATCCTCTTTTCGTACTGGTACTGGGAACCTGCCCCACGCTGGCAGTCACCACGTCGGCCACCAACGGCATCGGCATGGGACTTGCGGCAACGGCAGTGCTCATCCTTTCGAACATCCTGATCTCCGCATTGAGGAACATCATTCCGGACAAGGTCCGTCTTCCCGCAGAGATCGTGGTCGTAGCCTCTCTGGTCACCGTATGTGACATGCTGATGGAAGCCTTCGTTCCGAACCTTTACGCGTCCCTGGGCATCTTCATCCCGCTGATCGTGGTGAACTGCATCATCCTGGGCCGTGCCGAGGCATTTGCTTTAAAGAACGATCCCCTCACTTCCGCCTTCGACGGACTGGGCATGGGACTGGGATTTACCGTGGCACTGGTGCTGATCGGAAGTTTCCGTGAGCTCCTGGGTGCCGGTACCATCTTTGGCTATCAGGTGATGCCGGAAGGCTTCACTCCCGTATCCATCTTCATCCTTGCCCCCGGCGCGTTTTTGGTATACGCCATGCTCACCGCGCTGCAGAACAAGCTGAAGATGCCCTGCGCCACCAACGGCGACGCGAAGGATCCCGATCACGTGATGTGTGACGGAAACTGCACCATGTGCCGTCTGGGAAGCCAGGCCAACAAAGCATCGTTTAATTAAGGAGGCAGACAAATGGGTAAATTGATCATTATTGCAGTCAGCTCATGTCTCGTTTCCAACGTAGTACTGAGCCAGTTCTTAGGCATCTGCTCCTTCGTGGGCGTATCCACGGACGTAAAGACCTCTGCCGGCATGGGCGGGGCGGTGGTTTTCGTCATCACCCTGGCTTCGGCCGTGGCATCTCTTATTTACAACTACGTGCTGACGCCGCTTGGCATCACCTACCTTAAGACCATCGTCTTCATCGTAGTCATTGCCGCTCTGGTGCAGATCGTGGAAATGTTCATGCACAAGTGCATGGTGGGACTGTATAACGCCCTGGGCGTGTACCTTCCCCTCATCACCACCAACTGCGCCGTGCTGGGTGTGGCCCTGACCAACGCGCAGAACAACTACAACTTCGTAGAATCCGTAGTCAACGGTTTTGCAACGGCCCTCGGCTATTGCATCGCCATCATTCTTCTGGCGGGTATCCGCGAACACATGGAAGGCAACGACGTTCCCCATTCCTTCAAGGGAATGCCCATCGTGCTGGTAACGGCAGCGCTCATGTCCATCGCGTTCTTCGGATTCTCCGGAATGATGTAAGGAGGTGACCGCATGAACGTAACAGCTATCATCATCGCTGCCGCAGTGGTGGCAGTGACAGGTATCATCGTAGGCGTTGGCCTTGGTGTCTTCGGCGAAAAGTTCAAAGTCACCGTGGATGAGAGAGAAGCAAAGATCCGTGAGTGTCTGCCCGGCAACAACTGCGGCGGCTGCGGATACCCCGGCTGCGACGGCCTGGCAAAGGCCATCAATGAGGGAAAAGCTCCCGTGAACTCCTGCCCGGTAGGGCAGCAGCCCGTGGCGGAAAAGATCGCCGCGGTCATGGGCGTGAAGGCGGAAGCCGGCGAGAAGTACGTGGCATTCGTACGCTGCACCGGTGACTGCGTGAACACCGTCAAGAGATACAACTACACCGGCATTGAGAGCTGCACCGCGCTTACCGTGGTGCCCGGTGCCGATGACAAAGGCTGCGGTTTCGGCTGCATGGGCCACGGTGCCTGCGTGGCAGTCTGCAAATTCGATGCCATGCACATCGTAAACGGCATCGCCAAGGTAGACGAGTCCAAGTGCACCGCCTGCGCCGCCTGCGTAAAGGAATGCCCGCAGCACATCATCACCCTGGTTCCCGCAAAGAGCGACGTCCGCGTGGTCTGCTCCAGCCAGGCCCGCGGCAAGGAAGTTATGGCCGTCTGCAAGAAAGGCTGCATCGGCTGCACCCTTTGCACCAAGCAGTGCCAGTTTGATGCCATCCACATGAACGGCAACGTGGCCGAGATCGACTACGAAAAGTGCACCGGCTGCGGTGCCTGCGCCGCAAAGTGCCCCCGCAAGGTCATCATGAACCGCAATGCCGCCATCGCGGCGCAGAGAGCTGCGGAAGCAGCCGAAGCCGCTGCCGCAAAGGCAAAGGAAAAGGCGGAAGCCGCAAAGACGGAATAAGCATTCCGGCGGAACGCAAATCAACACCATAGATCCCCGACGGTCAGACCGCCGGGGATCTTTTTGTGCCGCCGGCATCGCTGTGCAGCTTGGTTCCTTGGCAGCGTAAGTCACGCGGGTCCGCACACCTCCGCCTCCGGCATCGCTGTGCGTGTCCGTCTGGGAAACTGCATTCCGCATCTGCGCCGCTTCGCACT